>NZ_LT607482.1:63018-606735 GCF_900095235.1 Janthinobacterium sp. UMAB-60 | reverse complement strand
AGCATTCATAATGCTGGGGTCGGTGGTTCAAGTCCACCTATCACCACCAAGAATTAGCAGCACCGAAAAACCCGCCCTGCCCCGTGCAGCGGCGGGTTTTTTCATTTCCGTCACCGCCGTGCATGCGGCCTGCGCGCAACACCCGCCCCATCCGCAAGCATTGGGGATTGTCGTCCAACGGTGCTGGCGCTTACAATGAGAATAATTCTCATTTATATTATTCATCACCCATGTCCATCATCCAGCCCAGCCTGCAACAGCAAGTGCAGTCGCTCTACAGCGAGCATCACGGCTGGCTGGTCGGCTGGCTGCGCAAGAAACTCAGCTGCCCGCATGGCGCGGCCGACGTGGCGCAAGACACGTTCGTGCGCATCATCGCCTCGCGCGACGCGCTGTTCGGCATGCGCGAGCCGCGCGCCTATCTGTCCACCACGGCGAAGCGCTTGCTGCTCGACCGCGCGCGCCGGCAACTACTCGAACGCAGCTACCTGGCGGAACTGGCCCTGCTGGCCGACAGCCTGCCCGGCGCGCCGTCGCCGGACGAGATCCTGATGGCCGTGCAGGCGCTCGATCAAATCGCCATGGCGCTGGCCGGCTTGTCCGCCAAGGCACGCGACGCCTTTTTGCTGCACTACCTGGACGAGCAGCCGCAGGCCGCCGTCGCCGTGCGACTGAACGTCTCCACGCGCATGGTGCAAAAATACCTGGTGCAAGCCCTGCTGGCCTGCCGCCACGCCTGTCCGGCCATGGCGGCATGAATCGCCCCCGCACCGATATCGCCGCCGAGCAGGCCGCGCACTGGATCGTGCGCCTGAGCGCCGACGACCCGGCCGAGCGCGACACCGCGCAGGCCGGCTTCGCCGCGTGGAAAGCGGCCGACCCGCTGCACGCGAGCGCGGCCGCCGGCATGGAAAACCTGCTGCGTCAATTGCACGCCGTGCGCGAGCCGGCCGGCGGCGACCATCGGCCCGCGCGCGCCGCCCTGGCCGCCATCGCCCCCAAGCGTCCCCGCCTGCGCCAGCTGGCCGCGGCCAGCGCCGTGGCCGTGCTGGTGCTGACAACTGCCATGCTGGTCAGCGAACGCCCCGCCTACCTGCTGGCCGACCTGCGCAGCCCCACGGGGCAATGGCAGTCACACACCCTGGCCGATGGCAGCCGGATTACCCTGGCCGGCGACAGCGCCGTCAATGTGCATTTCAATGCGGGCGAGCGGCATGTGGAGCTGGTGCGTGGCGACATCCTCGTCGACGTGGCCAAGGATGCGCAGCGCCCCTTCATCGTCGACAGCGGCCAGGCGGCGATCCGCGCGCTGGGCACGCGTTTTACCGTGCGCAGGGACGATGGCACCACCATCCTGAGCATGCTGGAATCCAAAGTGCTGGCGCAGGTGCCGCAACATCCGGCCGTCGTGGTGCAGGCGGGCCAGCGCGCGCGCATCACGGACGATGGCGTCGGACCGCTAACAAGCATCGATGCGGCCAGCGTGCGGGATGCGTGGCGCGCGCGCCAGCTGGTGGTCGACGACTTGCCGCTGGCCGAGGTGCTCGACGAGCTGGCGCGCCACCGCCCCGGCCAGCTGCATTACGACCGCGCGCAGATCGCGGGCATCCGCGTGGCCGCCGTGCTGCCGCTGGACGACACGGACAAGGCGCTGCAGCTACTCATCGACAATTTCCCGCAGCTGCGCATCCGCATGCTGACGCGCTATCTGGTGATGGTGGACGCTCCGGCCAGAACATAGTGCGAATTATTTTGCGTGCGCGGTTCCACTTTGCGCATCTCATGCGTCAAGGCAGCTGAGATCATTCAAAAAAGGCTGTCACCATGTCCGTTCAAGTCCTTGCCGTTTCATCCCCGAACACCGTGCGCACGCGGCTGCGCCCGCTGGCCCTGGCGGCCATGCTGCTGGCCGGCGCCGGCCTGCAGGTCCAGGCTACCGCCCAGGCTGCACCGGGCGTCGCCAGCTACGCCATCCCCGCCGGTCCGCTGGCCGGCGCCCTGAACCGCTATGCCCAGCAGGCGGGCGTCTCCATCGCCATCGACGCTGCCAAGGTGCAGGATTTGACCAGTGCCGGCCTGCAGGGCAGCTACGCCATCGATGACGGTTTCGCCGCGCTGCTGCGCGGCAGCGGCTACGCCATCGGCAAGACGTCCACCGGCTATGTGCTGGTGGCCGCGCCGGCGTCCACGCCCACGGCGGCGGCCAGTGCCGCCTCGGCATCCGAGCGCACCATGCCCTCGATTACCATCGTCGGCCAGGCCGAGCAAGGCGCCGCCACGGAAGGCAGCGGTTCCTACACGGCGCGCAAGATCAGCATCGGCAAGGGCGAGCAAGCGATGAAGGACATTCCGCAATCGGTCAGCGTGCTGACGCGCCAGCGCCTGGACGACCAGGGCATCACGGACTTGCGTGTCGCCGTCAACAACGTCACCGGCGTGGTGGGCGTGCATGGCGTGGGCCCGGGCGTGGTGATCACGGCGCGCGGCTTCCAGATCGATCAATGGCAGTACGACGGCGTGCCGATCGACCGCAACACCTATGCGCTGGGTAACTGGGGCCAGGAAAACATGGTCATCTACGACCGCCTGGAAGTGCTGCGCGGCGCCTCCGGCATGCTGGTCGGCACGGGTAGCCCCGGCGGTTCCGTCAGCCTGGTGCGCAAGCGCCCGACCGCCACGCGCAGTGTCAGCATGACGGCGCGCGCCGGCTCGTGGGACCATGTTGGCGCCCAGCTCGACGTCAGCAGCCCCTTGAACGCGGACGCCAGCCTGCGCGGACGCGTGATTGTCGATGAAGACGATACCCACTCCTTCGTCGACCGGGTGTGGAGCAAGAACCGCACCCTGTACGCGGCGCTCGACTATGACCTGGGACCGGCCACCACCCTGGGCCTGGCCGTCAGCAACGTCAACGACCACGGCCGCCCCACCTTCATCGGCCTGCCCCGCTACGCGGACGGCAGCGCGCTGAACCTGCCCCGCTCCACCTTCACGGGCGCCGACTGGAACCGCAGCGAAGCCAGGCAAACCAACGTGTATCTCGACCTGGAACACCATCTCAACAGCCAGTGGAGCCTGAAGGCATCGGCCGTGAGCATGAAAGAAAACACCAGCTCCGTGCACCAGCGCGTGGCCATGCCCATCAATCCCGACGGCAGCGGCGCGCGCTATGGCGACTTTGGCATGGATTTCGACAACCGCAAGCGCGGCATCGATGCCTACGTGCGCGGCAAATTCGACGGCCTGGGCATGGCGCAGGAAGTCCTCGTGGGCGCCAGCTATGTCACGCTGGCGTCGGACGACGTCTATGCCCGCGCCTGGGAATCCGGTGCGGACGTCTTCAACATCAGGCATAACCGCCCATGGCAAGATATCGACAGCATCGCCGCGCGCGGCGTGCGGCCCGTCAGCACCTACGAAATACGCCAGAAGGGTCTGTATGGCAGCTGGAACGGCCAGTTGACCGGCAAGCTGAAAGCCGTGCTGGGCGGACGTTTCAGCTGGTATGACTTCGTGTACGCGACGCCCACAGGTCCCGAAGAGCAGCTCAACGCCAGCGCCAGGTTCACGCCATCGGCGGCACTGATCTACGCGCTCGATCCGCAATGGTCGGCCTACGCCAGCTATGCCGACATCTTCACGCCGCAAAGCATCCGCGATGCGCAAGACAAGGTCCTCAAACCCGTCACGGGTACAAACTACGAGGCGGGCATCAAGGGTGAGCTGATGGATGGCAAGGTGAACACCTCGCTGGCCGTGTTCCGCTACGACCACAAGAACCGTGCCGTCACCGACTATGAGGCGGGCATGGTGTGCCCCGACGGGTACTGCTCGCGCGCCTCGGGCAAGGTGCGCAGCCAGGGCCTGGAAGCGGAAGTGTCCGGCGAAGTGGCGCGCGGCCTGCAGCTGTCGGCCGGCTACGCCTACACGACGACGACGTATCTGAACGACCCGGACAATCAGGGCAAGGTCTTTTCCACCTGGACGCCGAAACACATGCTGCGCGTGTGGTCCAGCTACACGTTGCCCGGCACCTGGGACAAGTTCAGCGTGGGCGCCGGCGTCAATACGCAAAGCCATACGCTCGATACCGCGTACAAATTCAAGGTTGCCGGCTTCTCGCTCTGGAACGCGCGCCTGGCCTGGCAAGCCACGCCGCAAATGGCCCTGTCGGTCAACGTCAACAATGTGCTCGACAAGCGCTATATCATCCCGGCCTACAACACCACCGGTTCGAACAATTACTATGGCGACCCGCGCAACGTGCAGTTCACCTTGAAGTACACGCCGAAGTGGTAGGCTGACGCGCTGCGCTGACAGCACAGGCGGGCCGGCATTCAGCCGTGCCCGCCTTTTTTTTCGTTCAGTGCTAGGCTTGCATTCGAGAAATTATCTACCGAGAAAAAACCATGTCGCCACCGTTTCCCCTGTCCCGCATGCTGCTGGCCCTGGCCTGCTGCGCCAGTCCTGCCCTCGCCTTCGACGGCGACTATCAAACCAAGACGCCGTACGCGCCGCAGCAGGACCCGGCCACGTATGCCGCGCCGCCGGCCGGCTTCCAGCCCATCTTCACGCAGCTGGTGGCGCGCCACGGTGCGCGCGGACTGACCGGCATGAAGGGCGACGCGGCCCTGTACGCGATGTGGCGGCAGGCGGCCGCGCAGGATGCCCTGACGCCGCTGGGACGCGAACTGGGGCCTGATATCCTGGCCCTGATGCGGGCCAACGCACTGCTCGGCCATGGCGTGGCCGGCATCGACAAACCAGGCTATGGCAACCTGACGCAGACGGGCATCGACGAGCACCGGCAACTGGCCGCGCGCCTGCTGGCGCGCCTGCCCACCCTGTTCGCGCAAGTGGGACAGGACGCGTCCACGGCGCCGCGCCAGCTCGTCACCATCCATTCCGGCGTGGACCGCGCACGCGACAGTGCGCGCTTCTTCACGCAATCGCTGCTCGAACACGCGCCCGCGCTGGCACCCTTGCTGACCCTGCCTCCCGCGCCGGCGCCGTACCCGCAGGGACGCACGCCCGCAGTACAGCCGATATTACAAGCGGATGGCGTCAACCGTTTCCTGCTGTACGCGCACAAGCTGGCGCCGCGGACGGATCTGGTCGCCGATCGCGCCAACCCGTATTTCACCACCTATGCCGCCAGCCAGGCTTACCAGCGCTACGAACGGACCAAACAGCTGCATGCGCTGATGGACGCCCCGGCCAGGGAACCGGCAGCGGCCGCGCATGCGCGCCATGTACTGGAACGGCTGTTCACACCGGCCTTCCTGGCGCAGTTTAACGGCGGCGCCACCAGCTACGCGGACACGGGCAGCCATACCTTCACCAGCGCGGACGGCAAACTCACGCGCACCATCACGGGCAGCGGCAAGACCGTCATCCGCAGCCCGAATGCCGCCGCGACGAAATTGTATGAGCTTTACGCGATCGCCGCCGGCATGCGGCATGAGGTGCCGGCCGATTTCAGCCGCTACATGCCGGCCGAGGATGCGCGCTATTACGCGTCTGTCGCCGACCACGAGGATTTTTACCAGAAGGGACCGGCCACCACGGAAAGCAGCGGCGTGACCTGGCGCTTCGCGCTGGCCTTGCGCGAGGATTTTTTCAATGAAGTCGATGCGCTGGCGGCTGGTGACCTGCGCCACGCGGCCAAGCTGCGCTTCACGCACGCCGAGATGATCATCCCGCTCGCTTCGGCCATGGGCTTGCAGCAGCCGCTGCCGGCTTCGGCCAGCTATAGTTATGACACTAATCCATGGCGTGGCGAGAGCGTCTCGCCGCTGGCGGCCAACATGCAGTGGGACGTGTACCGCAACGGCGATGCTCAGCTCATCGTGCGCCTGCTGTACAACGAAAAGGAAACACCGTTCCAGCCATCGTGCAACAGCGCCCGCATCGCGCCGGGCAGCGTCTTCTACGACTACACGGGGCTCAAGGCCTGCTACGGCCACGCGGCGGCGCAATAAAAAAAGCCGCCAGCTGGGCAGCTGGCGGCTTGTGGGGCACTCAGATGGTGCGTGCGCGTTGACTCGTTTATTCCCAGGCTTCCTTGCCTGCGCGTGGCTTGCCCACCATCAGCAGCGCGCCCAGGGTCAGCACGGCCGCCAGCGACAGGTAATAGCCCACGTATTGCAAGCCATGGTTGGTGGCCAGCCAGGTGGCGATGTACGGCGCCAGCGAGGCGCCCAGAATACCCGCCAGGTTGAACGTCAGCGAGGCGCCCGTGTAACGCACTTCGGGCGGGAACAGCTCGGACAGCATGGTGCCCAGCGGTCCGTAGGTCATGCCCATCAGGCCCAGGCCGACAGCCATGAAGAGCGTTACTTCCCACGTCACGCCCGAGCCGAACATGGGCGCGAGCACCAGGCCGAAGACGGCGATGGCGACGGAGACCCAGATCATGGTGGCGCGGCGGCCGCGGCGGTCGGCCAGCACGGCCGAAAACGGAATCGTCAGCGCGAAGAACAGCACGGCGAACAGCTGCACGACGAGGAATTCCTTGCGCGTGAAGCCCAGCTTGGTCGTACCCCAGCTCAAGGCAAACACCGTCATCAGGTAGAACAGCACGAAGGTGGCCAGGGCGATGATGGTGCCCAGGAACAGCATGCGGCCATGCTGGCGGAACACGGTGGCGACGGGCAGTTTGACGACTTCGTTCTTGTCGATGACTTTCTGGAAGTCCGGCGTTTCCGTGATCTTCAGGCGCACATACAGGCCGACGATGACCAGCAGCGCGCTGGCCAGGAAGGGGATGCGCCAGCCGTAGCTGAAGAATTGCTCATCGGTCAGGGTTTCGCTGAGCAGCAGGAAGATGCCGCCCGACAGGAAGAAGCCGATCGGCGCCCCCAGTTGCGGGAACATGCCGTACCAGGCGCGTTTGCCCGGTGGCGCATTTTCCGTGGCCAGCAGCACCGCGCCGCCCCATTCGCCGCCCAGGCCCAGGCCTTGGCCGAAACGGCACAGCGCCAGCAGCAGCGGCGCCAGGGTGCCGATGGCGGCATAGGTCGGCAGCAAGCCGATGATGACGGTTGAGATACCCATGGTCAGCAAGGCCGCCACGAGGGTGGCCTTGCGGCCGATGCGGTCGCCGAAGTGGCCGAACACGGCCGAACCGATGGGGCGGGCGAAGAAAGCGATGGCGAACGTGGCCAGCGACTGCAGCACGGCGGCCGACGGGTCGCCGGCGGGGAAGAACAGTTTAGGGAACACCAGCACGGCGGCGGTGGCGTAAATATAAAAGTCAAAGAACTCGATGGTGGTGCCGATCAGGCTGGCGAACAGCACCGTGCCGGGGGAATTTTTCTTGGGGGGGGTGCTCATTTACTGCGCTCCTTGGGGAGGGTGTCTAAAGGCCATTCTCTGGATGTTTTTTCAGGCAGCAGCACAGCACGTTGTCTCCGTGTCGTTCGCATATCATAGCCGTGCGCGAGGGCATTTGCCGCGCATTTGCTATTAAATTTACAAACAAAAAACAACGGTTTTTGTTGCCGTAGCGAACTGCCGGCAACGCGCGCTAACACGCCGTGATCGGTGCTGATTTAGAGAAACAACGGTCGTGCGCCATCCGGTTACCCGGGGCACGGCAGGAAAGGCGTCAGGGGATGGGCGACGTGTATCAGGCCCGGCGTATCGCCAGGCATTCCGTACCAGACCCGCGCGCCGGCATCGCGGCATCGGTCATTTGTGGTGAATCCTTGCCTGCGGCCCCTCCGGGTGGAGCGGGCCGGCGATGATCGCGCTGCATCACGAAGGATGCGGTTGATCTTGCTGTAAGCGGCTTATCATACGCGCAGTGGTGCTGTGCGGCAAGAAGTTGTGATGGTGCATGCCTTGCGGTGGTGTCGGCTTACGCTGCGCTAAGCCGACCTACGCCGATCTACGCATCAATCAATGCAAAAGTCTGCTCGATCTCGCGACTATCGAGCGGGCGCACGAGGCGCGCCACTTCCTGGCCATCTTTCAAAAAGATCAGGGTCGGCCACAGCTTCACGCGGAACGCGCGTCCCAGGGCACGGCCGGGGCCGTCTTCCACGCGCAGGTGCGGCACCCCGGGGTGCCGCACCTGCGCGGCGGCCAGCGGCGCCTCGGTGGCGCGGCAATGGCCGCACCAGCTCGTGCCGAATTCCAGCAGGGCCGGTCCCGCCAGGGCGTCGATCTCGGCGCGCGTGGGTTGCGCTACAGCATAAGTATCGCTCATCATGCCAGTTTCCTTGTCAGCTCAGACCACTTTCACGCGCAAGGTGCCCAGGCCATCGATGGCTCCCAGCAGCTCGTCGCCGCGCTGCACGGCCGCCACGCCGGCCGGCGTGCCCGTGTAGATCAGGTCGCCTGGCTGCAAGGTGAAATAGGTCGACAGGTCGGCGATGGTTTCGGCCACGTTCCAGATCAGCATGTCGACGCTGCTGCCTTGACGCAGCGCACCGTTCACGTGCAGGGTGATGGCGGCATGGCTGACGTCGCCTGCCAGCGCGGCCGGGGTGATGGGGCCGATGGGCGCCGAGTACTCGAACGCCTTGCCCGTTTCCCACGGGCGGCCCTGCTTTTTCGCCGCGCCCTGCACATCGCGGCGCGTCATGTCCAGGCCGATCGCATAACCCCACACGTGGCTCAGCGCATCGGCCACGCCGATATCGCTGCCACCCTTGCCGATGGCCACCACCAGTTCCATCTCGTGCTGGAAATCCTGCGTTTGCGCCGGATACGGCAACTCGCCCGTCGTGCCGGCTGGCACGGGCAGCACGGCGTCGTTTGGCTTCATGAAGAAAAACGGCGCCTCGCGGCCCGAGTGGCCCATTTCCTTGGCGTGGTCGACATAGTTGCGGCCCACGCAATAGATACGGTGGACCGGGAAAGTATCAACGCTGCCGGTGACGGGAACGCTGGGCTGGATGGCTGCGGGAATGACATACGACATGAAGACTCCTGATCGGCACGATAAAAAGGCGGTGATGAAAAAGGGGACACCGCAGTGTCCCCCATTTTACGGTAACTTTATTTCAGCAGGGTCAGACGCGTTCCAGCACCAGCGCGATGCCCTGCCCCACGCCGATGCACATGGTGCAGAGCGCATAGCGCCCGCCCGTGCGGTGCAGCTGGTTGACGGCCGTCATGGCCAGGCGCGCACCCGAGGCACCCAGCGGATGACCGAGGGCGATGGCGCCGCCGTTCGGGTTGACGCGCGCATCGTCGTCGCGCAAGCCCAGCTGGCGCAGCACGGCCAGGCCCTGTGCGGCAAACGCTTCGTTCAGTTCGATGACGTCGAAGTCGGCCAGGCTCAAACCCGTCATGGCCAGCACCTTCAGGGTGGCGGGCGCGGGGCCGATGCCCATGATGCGCGGCGCCACGCCGGCCGTCGCCATGGCCACCACGCGGGCGCGCGGCGTCAGGCCAAAGCGGGCCGCGTTCGCCTCGTCGGCCAGCAGCAGGGCCGCCGCGCCATCGTTGACGCCGGACGCGTTGCCGGCCGTGATCGTGCCATCGGCGCGCACGACGGGTTTCAATTTGGCCAAAGTGTCGAGGGTGGTGGCGCGCGGATGCTCGTCGCGGGCAACGATCATGGGATCGCCCTTCTTCTGCGCGATAGTGACGGGGCAGATTTCGCTGTCGAACACGCCCGCCTGCTGCGCCGCCAGGGCTTTTACCTGGCTGGCCAGGGCGAACGCATCCTGGTCAGCGCGGCTGATGCCAAAATCGCTGGCCACGTTTTCCGCCGTTTCCGGCATCGAGTCGACGCCGTACTGCGCCTTCATCAAGGGGTTGATGAAGCGCCAGCCGATGGTCGTGTCTTCCATTTTCATGCCGCGCGCAAAGGCGCTGTCGGCCTTGCCCATGACAAACGGTGCACGGCTCATGCTTTCCACGCCGCCGGCGATCAGCAAGCCCGCCTCGCCGCTCTTGATGAAGCGCGCGGCGCTGCCGATGGCGTCCAGGCCCGAGCCGCACAAACGGTTCAGGGTGGCGCCCGGCACGCTGTCGGGCAATCCGGCCAGCAAGGCGGCCATGCGCGCCACGTTGCGGTTGTCCTCGCCCGCCTGGTTGGCGCAGCCGTACAACACGTCCGTAACAAAAGTCCAGTCGACGTGCGGGTTGCGCGCCATCAAGGCACGGATGGGCACGGCGCCCAGGTCGTCGGCGCGCACGCCGGACAGGCTGCCGCCGTAGCGGCCAAAGGGCGTACGCTGGGCGTCGCAGATAAACGCTGCAGTCATATTGTTTTCCTCCAAGAAATATTTATGTGAACATTGCTGGCTTGCTAACGTCCGTCCAGCAGTGAAACCGGCGTCAACGCTTGCAGCTGCGCAAAACTCAAGCCATCGGCCAGCTCGACGACGGTAGCGCCAGCCGGTCCCAGGTCGAGCACGGCCAGGTCGCTGTAGATGCGGCTGACGCACCCGATGCCCGTCAGCGGATACGTGCAGGCCTGCACCAGCTTGCTTTCACCCGTCTTGGTCAGCAATTCCATCATGACCCAGGTTTTTTTCGCGCCGATGGCCAGGTCCATGGCCCCGCCCACGGCGGGAATGGCGTCCGGGGCGCCCGTGTGCCAGTTGGCCAGGTCGCCCGTGGCGGACACTTGAAACGCGCCCAGCACGCAGATGTCCAGGTGGCCGCCGCGCATCATGGCGAAGCTGTCGGCGTGGTGAAAATAGCTGCCGCCGGGCAGCAAGGTGACGGGCTGCTTGCCCGCGTTGATCAGGTCGTAGTCTTCCTCGCCTGGCGCCGGTGCGGGGCCCATGCCGATGACGCCGTTCTCGCTGTGCAGGATGATCTCCGCGCCGGCCGGCAAGTGATTCGCCACCAGGGTCGGCAAGCCGATGCCCAGGTTCACGACAGCGCCTTCATGAATGTCGGCCGCCACCTTGGCCGCCATTTGATCTCGATTCCATTTGTTCACTTGATACTCCTCAGGCAACTTTGAAGCCGGCGGGGCCGGTGGCCGTGCGCGGCACTTGCACGATGCGCTGCACGAACAGGCCCGGCGTGATGACGTGTTCAGGGTCGATGCTGCCCAGCTCAGCAACTTCATGCACGGAAGCAATGCTGACTTTCGCGGCCATGGCCATGATGGGACCGAAGTTGCGCGCCGTCTTGCGGTAGGTCAGGTTGCCCCAGCGGTCGCCCTGCTCCGCCTTGATCAGCGCGAAATCGGCGTGGATCGGCGACTCGAAGACATACATGCGGCCGTCGATCTCGCGTGTTTCCTTGCCCTTGGCCAAGTCCGTGCCATAGCCCGTGGGCGTGAAAAAGCCGCCGATGCCGGCGCCGGCGGCGCGGATGCGCTCGGCCAGGTTGCCCTGCGGCACCAGTTCCAGCTCCAGCTTGCCCGCGCGGTACAGCGCGTCGAAGACGTGGGAATCGGCCTGGCGCGGAAACGAGCAGATGATCTTGCGCACTTGCCCGTTTTTCAGCAGGGCGGCCAGGCCCGTATCGCCATTGCCCGCATTGTTGTTGACGATGACGAGGTCGCGCGCGCCCTGGGCGATCAAGCCGTCGATCAGCTCGGCCGGCTGGCCCGCGCCGCCGAAGCCGCCAATCATGACGGTGGCGCCATCGTGGATATCGGCCAGCGCATCAAGCACGCTGGAACGCAGTTTGTCGATCATTGCTGTCTCCTCCCAATCAAATTCATCAGCCATTTGTTCGTATGTAGAACAAATATTCGTACTTAGAACTTATTCGTGAGAATATGCCTGATCGGGGCGCTTGTCAATTTGCCGTTTTCACCAGCGCCATGGCTATAATTGCCACCTTGACCCATTGGAATCACCATGACCGACCGCAGCAGCACGCCCGTTTCCGCCGAAGAACCCCCTGATGCCGATGGCGCGCCCCGTCCCGGCGACAGCTATGTGCAATCGTTCGCGCGGGGCCTGGCCGTGCTGCGCAGCTTTGGCGCGGAGGCGCCGCAACAGACCTTGAGCGACGTGGCGGAACGGGCGCAGCTGACGCGCGCGGGCGCGCGGCGCATCCTGCTCACCCTGCTGCATCTCGGTTATGTGGAAGCGGACGGGCGCTTGTTCCGTTTGACGCCCAAGGTGCTCGACCTGGGCTACGCGTATTTATCGTCCTTGCCCGTGTGGACGCAGGCGCAACCGCTGCTGGAAGAATTGATGCAGACCTTGCGCCAGTCGTGCTCGGCCACCGTGCTCGATGGCGACGACATCGTCTACGTCGTGCGCCTGTCCGCGCACCGCACCATGTCGATCAACCTGGGCATCGGCAGCCGCCTGCCCGCCTATTGCACCTCGATGGGACGTGTCTTGCTGTCGGGCCTGGCGCCCGAGGCGCTGCGCGAGCGGCTGTCGAAGATGGCATTGCTGAAAATCACGCCGGCGACCAAGGTCGATATCGAGGTCTTGATGGAAGAGATTGCGCAAGTGCGGCGCCAGGGCTGGTGCCTGGTGCAGGAAGAGCTGGAACAGGGCTTGATCGCCCTGGCCGCGCCCGTGTTCGACCGGGCGGGCAAGGTGGTGGCGGCGATCAATGTCAGCGGCCAGACGGCGGGGCCGTCCGTGGCCCATCTGCTGGAACACAGCCTGCCGAAACTGCTCGATACGGCCGGCCGGGTCAGCGCCCTGGTGCGGGTGCAGCAGTAGCGTTTTACTTTTTAAACCTTATTTTTTAAACCTTATTTTTTAAATTTTAAGCACGGGTCCGGGCGCGGCTGCGCCGGCATCGTTTGCGTCAGGTCGAACGTACCCTGGTAGCCGCTGCCGCCCTGCTCCAGGTAGCCGATGCTGCGCACATTCAGTTGCGGGTCAGCCAGCTTCAGCCAGCGGGGCACGCCGATATCCTTGCGTACATGGTCATTGCCGGCGATCAGCACCACGTCGCGCGGCGCCTGGTCGCGGATCAGCTTGGCCATCCAGATATCGCGCGCCACCTGGGCATTGACGACACCGCTCACCATCATGTCGGGCAGCATATTGCAGCGGACCGCCTGCACTTCCTTCTGTTGCCCTTCCAGAATGTCGGCCGGCACGGGCGCGGCCAGGTAAGTGGCGACCATGGCGGGCGGCATCGCCCATTGGATGCCGTCGCGCACGACGCGCGACGCATCGGCCGGTGACAGGTTGCCGGCAATCAAGGTCAATTGATAGCTGATGACGAGGTCCAGCACGGGCCGGTACAAGCTCCAGTCCCAGCGCGGCTGTTCCATCACGCGGATGATGCAATCGGGGTCGGCGCAATCGCGCGCGGCGCGCGTCAGCAAGGCCTGGTTTTCGCGGTCGAACTGTTCCATGACAATCACGGGACGCCAGCCGGCCGCCAGGCGGCGGCGCAATTCCTCGACGCGCAGGCGCTGACCTTGCGCATTGTCATGCACTTCACCGAGCAGTAATACTTGCGGATTGGGCAAGGCGTCGGCCACGGGCGCGGGAGGGGGCGGTGCTTCCTTCTTCAGCAAGCCGCCGCAGGCGGCCAAGGCCAGCACGCTGCACAGCAGGGCGGCGCGCGCGCCGGCGCGGAAAATCACAGTCTTCATGTAAGCAGTATCCAAAGTGGCGATGCGCCAGATTGTACCGTCTCAGGCCGGCGCGGGCAGCTTGCGGCGCTCCAGCACTTCAAACAGAAGCATGCCGGCCAGCATGGCGCCGACAAACAGCCACGCCTTCGGCTGGCCCGCCAGCAGCGAGACGAGGGCCGGGCCGGGGCAGAAACCGGCGATGCCCCAGCCCGCGCCAAAGGCCAGGCTGCCCAGCAGCAAGCGCCGGTCGATGCGCCGCGACGTGGGCAATTGCATGGGCTCGCCCAGCAGCGCCGTGCCGCGCCGGCGCGCCAGCCAGAAGGCGGGCATGGCCACGCCGATGGCGCCGCCCATCACCAGTGCCAGCGACGGATCCCAGGCGCCGGCCAGGTCGAGGAAACCGAGCACCTTGGCCGGGTTGCTCATGCCGGAAACGATCAGGCCCAGGCCAAAGACGAGGCCGCTCAACAGGGAAAACAGGATTTTCATGAGAGGTGGCGCAACAGATACACGGTGAGGAAACCGGCCGCCATGAAGGCACACGTGGCCGCCAGCGAACGCGGTGACAGGCGCGACAGGCCGCACACGCCGTGGCCGCTGGTGCAGCCGGCGCCATAGCGCACGCCCACGCCCACCAGCAAGCCCGCCACGATCAGGGCCAACGTGCCCGCCTCGATCTGCACGGGTGGCAAGACTTGCCACAACTGCCACAGCAGGGGCGTGCCGATCAGGCCGGCAAGAAAGGCGATGCGCCAGCCCAGGTCGCCCTGGCGCGGGCGCAGCAAGCCGCCGACAATGCCGCTGATGCCGGCGATCCGGCCATTGAACAAAATCAGCAACGCAGCAGCCAGGCCGATCAGCATGCCGCCCGCCAGCGAGGCCCACGGCGTGAAGTGCTGCCAAGCAATCGTCATGGTCGGCCTCAGTCCGCTTCGTCGTTGAACGGCAGACGCGGCGCGCAGAACTGCGCGTACAGCACTTGCAGCACGGCCAGCACGGGCGCGCTGGCGACGCGATAATAAATCTGCTTGCCATCGCGCCGCGTGGCCACCAGCATCTCTTCGCGCAGCACACCCAGCTGCTGCGACAGGGTCGGCTGGCCGATGCCCACTTTTTGTTCGAGGTCGCTGACGCAATGCTCGCCCTGCGATAGCTGGCACAGCAGCATCAAACGGTCGGCATTGCCCATGGCCTTGAGCAGCGAGCTGGCCTTGTAGGCCGAGCCACGCATGGCGTCGAGGTTGTATTCGGCGTGTTGTGTTGCAACTGTCTCCATCTTGCCCTCCCACAGGCGGTCATATTGATCATCATGCGATAAACAATATACTAATCAATATATTGTTTTCCTGCTGGCGATTCGCACCAAAAAACAACAGTATTTTTCAGCGATAGCGTGCTCATGCCAAGTGTGCGGCAGCGATAGCCTTCATGCTATCAAAATGATAAATATTCGTAATTTAAAGCAAATATACGTAGCAAAATTGCCACGATTTGTGCTGTAATAAGACCTCATCAGAAAAATTGTGATACGCCCCCGTACAGGCGCATTATCCGTCCAGGCGCAGGCCGGTTTCGGCCACGCCGCACGGTGAACCAGGGAGTCAACGATGAAGATCTTTCAGCCGCTATGTGTGGCCGTGCTGGCGCTGTCGGCGTATGCCGGCAATGTGGCCGCCAGCGCGCCTGTCGTGAGCGACGACAGTCTCGGTTTCACCAGCACCAGCGACAATCTCGGCTGGGAAACACCGGACTTGCCGTATGCACGCCTGCTGACGCAGGCCTCGACACTCAATGCGGCCCCGCGCTGGCGCAGCGCCGGTGTGCGCCACGGCGCACTGCCCGCAGCCGCCACCGCCCCTGCGGTACAGCTGGTGAACGTGCCGCCGCCCGTGCCCGAAGCGAGCATGGTCTCGATGCTGCTGGTCGGACTGGGTTTGCTGGTCGTGAGCATGCATGGTGAAAAACAGGAAAAATTCGATAGCTGACCTTACTTCGGCGGCCGATGCCGTTGCATAAAAAAAAATTCCGCCTTGCGCGGAATTTTTTTACTTGTCCAGCAAACGGCACACCCTTTCGATATTGCCCACCGGAATACCCGACTTCAGGGCGCGCGCGATGCAGCCCGCCTTGTCAGGGCCCGAGGCGGACATGAGCACGAAGGCCGTGCCCAGGGCGCCGACGGCGAGCAGCAGGATCAGCACGCCCTTGACGATATCCCAGTTCATGGCGTCTCGATGGCAGGCATCAGTGCTCCTTGGCCGATGTGGCTGCCGCCTCGGGCCCGCTCAGCAGTGCCTGTAATTTTTGCATGGTGGCCCAGTTGCGCGAGGTGACGCCATCACCCAGCAGTACACCCAGTGACGCCACCACCTTGCTGGCCAGCACGCCATCGGGACACCAGGCATACGCGGCCCATTGCCCCAGCGCCAGCGCTTCCGGCTGCCACGGCCGCTGCAACAGCGGCGCCAGGCGCTGGACATCGGCCGGATTGTTCAGCACCAGGGTCAGCAGACGGGCCGCATCGGCCGCCGGCGCCAGGGTGTTTTGTTCGATCACCTGGGCAAACTGGCTGGCCGACAGCACCGTCACCCGGGCCGCTACGCCCAGTTTCAGCACCAGCGCTTCCTCGATGCGGGCAGCGGCTTCGGCCGGCGCCACCGCGCCCCCGTCATACACGACGTTGCCGCTGTTGAGTACCGTGCGTACCTGCGCAAAACCCAGGTCGCCCAGCAGCTTGCGCAGATCGGCCATGGCCACGCGCTTGGCGCGGCCCACATTGATCCCGCGCAAAAGCGCCACTTGCTGACTGTTTTCTAGCTGTGTCATGTCTCTTCTCCTTGCCTATGCCGGGCTGCTGGTGCTGTCCGGCAACGGCGTCACCGTGGGCAGGCGCAGCAGGAATGTCGCGCCCTGTCCCAAGGTGCTGCTGACCGTGATGGTGCCGCCAAACTGCTTGGCAATCAAGTTGAACACGATATTCAAGCCCAGGCCCGTGCCGCCCTGTCCCCGCCGCGTGGTGACAAACGGGTCAAACACGCGGTCGAGCATGTCGGGCGCGATGCCGCGGCCGTTATCGCGCACCTGCATGGCGATCCACTCGCCGTCGCGACGCACGCCAATATGGATGTTGCCGACCGTGTCCGCATCGAAGGCGTGCTCGACACAGTTCAACACCAGGTTGGTCAGCACCTGCGCCAGCGCACCCGGATAGCTGTCGAGCATGATGTCAGGCGGGCAATCGATATCGATGCTGATGCGCGTCTTTTTCAGGGTCGGCTGCAGGCTCGATATGACTTCCCCGATATAGTCGCGCAATTCGAACAAACGGCGCGCCTCGCTGACCTGATCGACGGCGATCTGCTTGAAGCTGTGGATCAGGTGCGCGGCGCGATAGGCATTGTTCATGATCAGCCGCGCGCTCTCGCCGGCCGTTTCCAGGTAGCGCACGATATCGGTTTTCTTCACGCTGCCGCCGGCCACCGCCGCGCTGATGTGATCGGTGGCTTCCTTCAGCACCGAGGCGCTGGTCAGCGCGATGCCGACCGGGGTGTTGATTTCATGCGCCACGCCGGCCACCAGGCTGCCCAGCGAGGCCAGGCGTTCCGACTGCAGCAACGATTCCTGCGCGCGGCGCAGCTCGTCCATCGCCTGCGCCGTCTCCTGCTGCGAGCGGCGCGCCATGTCTTCCGCCTCGCGGCTGCCCTCGATGATGGACTTGAGCTTGCGCTGCACGGCATTGAAGCCGCGGATCACGTCGCCCAGTTCGTCGCGCCGGTTTTCCGGCAGTTCTTCGACCTCGTCGCTGCCGCGCGTGGCCAGGTCGATCAAGCCGTCGCGCAACTGTTTCAAGGGCCCGAAGACGATGCGCAGGCTCAGCGCCAGGGCACCCACCAGGATGATGTCAAGCAGTAATACTTCCAGCACCTTGCGCCGCACTTCGCCGCGCAGGGCCGCATCGATCTGCGCGCGGCTGAAATTGACGATGACCTTGCCGACGATCACCGGCTTGCCGCCCGTGGCCGCCGCCACGGCGTCGCGGAACACGAGCGGCGCCTCGACGGGCGTGCCGCCCATGGCCACGTCGGAGGTCAAAGGCACCAAGGTGCCGGCCGCGTCGCGCACTTCGCCGGCGAACAGACCCACGGAAGCGTCGTAGACGCGGATGCCGACCAGTTCCGGCGGCAGCATTTCGGCCGCGACAATGCTGTCGACCTTGGATTTGTCGAGATCCCACAGGGCCGAAGGCAAGCTGGTCTGCAAGCGCGTGAGCACGCCGCTGCGCAGGCGCGCGCTGCCCGATTCAAGTTCCTGGCTCAGTGTATATTGGGTATAGCTGCCAGAAATGCCCAGCACCAAGGTGACGATCACGACAAAAAGCAGGGTCAGCCGGACTTGGATACTCACCATCGATCAACACTCCCCGGGCCAGGCCAGCCGCCGGCCCGCGGCGCGGGCACAGATACGTCAGCAATGCAACAGCCTGAAGCAAATGTACGGTATGACATGCTTATTGGCAAGATTTACAGCGCCCCCGTTTTCGACAGGGGCCTTGATACAGGTTGAGACATTGCGTCATGGCAATGGTAATATCCCGCAATCATCTAAGGAGTCGTCATGGCGGTCATACATCAACATCTACCCCTGGAACAAGTGCGTCCTGGCATGGTCTTGTCGGATGTCTTGCTCGACGCGCATGGACAAGTGCTGTTGCCGCAAGGTGCGGTACTGACGGAAAACATGCTGTCCCTGATGCCGCGCCACGGCATCACCATGCTGCCGATCCAGGCGCCGCCCCCTTCGCCAGAGGTAGTGGCCGCGCAGCAGGCGGCCGATAGCGAACGGCTCGATTACCTGTTCCGCAAGCATGATCCGGACGATCCCGAAGATGCGGCCACCACCTTGCTGCGCAGCTATGTCACGGCTTATCGCCTGGGCACGGGAGAGCCAGCATGAGCACCCAGCTGACGCTCGACGATATCGTCGCCCACCTCGATGACCTGCCTTCGCTGCCCGCCGTCGTCATGGAGCTGCTCAACAGCATAGACCAGGAAGACGTCGATATTTCCGTGCTGGCGAAAAAAGTCTCATACGACCAGGCGCTGACGGCGAAAACCCTGCGCCTGGCCAACTCCTCGCAATATGGCTTGCAAGTGAAGGCCACCACCATCCAGCAGGCGATCACCTATCTGGGTTTCCAGACCACGCGCAGCCTGATCACCTCGGCCGCCATCACGGGCTGCTTCCCGGAAGGTCGCTGCCCCGGTTTCGACGACAAGGCCTTCTGGCGCCATTCGGTAGCGACTGCCGCCTGCGCCAAGGTGCTGGCGCGGCAGATCCGCTTCAACCAGGATTACGCCTTCACGGCCGGCTTGCTGCATAACATCGGCCGCCTGGTGCTGGTCAGCAGCTTTCCCGCGCAGTATGCGCAAGTCATCGCGCACCAGGCGGCGCACGATTGCAGCCTGCTCGAAGCGGAACAGGCCGTGCTGGGCGTGGACCACGTGCAAGCAGGCGTGGCACTGGCCGAGCACTGGAATTTTTCCGACACCATGCGTCTGGCGCTGGGCAATTACTTGCAGCCGGAAACGCCGGGAGCCGGTTTCCTGGCGGCACTGATCCATGTGGCCAATGCCATCGTCTGTGCGCTCGACCTGGCGCAGGCGGGCGACGACATGGTGCCGCGCGTCTCGCCGGTGGCCTGGGATGCGCTGGGCCTGAGCGAAGAAACGTATCTGCAACTGTTCCGCGAAACGGAGTTGCGCTACGATGAAATCACCTCGGCACTGCTGAGCTAAACGCCGCGCCAAATGCCAACGGCTCTCGCCGCGAAGCGAAAGCCGTTATGGGTACTGCGGTGTATCCATGCCGCCCGGTCCACACCAGCCTGTTGCCGCCAGCAGTGACGCAAGCGGCACAGTCAGCGTGCAACCGCCACATCAGTGCGCGTAATTCGATTCTTGCGCATCGCCGCGGTCTTCCGCTTTTGGACGGCCCTGGGCGTCGGACAGACGATATTTGGTGCGGCGGTCGCCCATCAAATCGCGCAGGTCACGGATGCTCATGCCCGTCACTTCGTGCATGCGGATCAGCAGCGAGGCGCCGACCGGCAAGCGGTGATGGCGGATCTTGCTGATGACGGGCGGCGCCACTTCGAGCAAGCGCGACAGGGCTGCGTCGTTTTTCAGCTGCATCTTGCTCAGCAGAATATCCAGCAGGTGATTCGGGTTGTAACTCTCTTGCGATGCTAATGCATGATGTGCCATGATTTTTCCTCGTCTAGTGAATGTTGAAAGAATGCCGATACGAACTTAAGGCTGGCTTAGAGTGTTTAAATAAACGTCTTTCCATCGGATTCAGCCCCCCTCCGCCTTCCCTCCTTGTCGCACTGCCTGCACAGGACTCGCACAAGCAACGTGCGCAGCTTGCCGCGTGAGTAAAAGCACTGCAACCCATCGAAATGAATTGCATATAAAACAATATACTAGTCCAAACAGGCCGCATCTGCGCCTCGCGCAAACTTCCTGATTGTTAAATATCAATCAAGCTGCTAGTTGGCTTGCCAACGATGCTATTTCAACACATTAGGATGCCAGCGGCCGCACACAAGGCTTTGCAGCAACTTGTTACAAATCAATGGTGTCGCACGGCAATAAATGCTCTGCGGCATCTCCATGCCGGGTGCCGTATTCACGCTGCAATCTTGCCGGCATGCTCGGCACAACATGGCCCGTCCCGGCGATTTACGCTAAACTATGGCCTGAACTTGCAGCGAACCTGCCACCGGGCAGCCAGAGGCGCCCGGTCGGTGATCCACCGCCTCCCGCCCCGGGCGGCGCACGGCGCAAGCCCTGCCCGGCTTATTTGCCGCCACACTTGTTTGCCGCCACATTTACCGATAAGCATCCGACTCCATGCAGAAAAAAGTATTCATTAAAACCTTCGGCTGCCAGATGAACGAGTACGACTCGGACAAGATGGCCGACGTGCTGGGCGCTTCCGACGGCCTGGTGCGCACCGACACGCCGGAAGATGCCGATGTGATCCTGCTCAACACTTGCTCCGTGCGCGAAAAGGCGCAGGAAAAAGTGTTTTCCGACCTGGGCCGTCTGCGCGAGCTGAAACTGGCCAAGCCGCACCTCTTGATCGGCGTGGGCGGCTGCGTGGCCTCGCAGGAAGGCGACGCCATCGTCAAGCGCGCGCCGTATGTCGACATGGTGTTCGGCCCGCAAACCCTGCACCGCCTGCCGCAGATGATCGAGTTGCGCCGCTCCAGCGGCGCCTCGCAGGTGGACATCAGCTTCCCGGAAATCGAAAAGTTCGACCACATGCCGCCGGCCAAGGTGGACGGCGCCTCGGCGTTCGTTTCCATCATGGAAGGCTGCAGCAAATATTGCAGCTATTGCGTCGTGCCCTACACGCGCGGCGAGGAAGTGTCGCGCCGCTTCGAAGACGTACTGACGGAAGTGGCTGGCCTGGCCGCCCAGGGCGTCAAGGAAATCACGCTGCTGGGGCAGAACGTGAACGCCTACCGTGGCGTGATGGAAGGCGGAGACATTGCCGACTTCGCCCTGCTGCTCGAATACGTGGCCGACATTCCCGGCATCGCGCGCATGCGCTTCGTCACCAGCCACCCGAAGGAATTCACGCAGCGCCTGATCGACGCCTATGCGAAGATCCCGCAGCTGGTCGACCATTTGTACCTGCCGGCGCAGCACGGTTCCGACAAGATCCTGGGCGCCATGAAGCGCGGCTACACAGGCCTCGAATACAAGTCCATCATCCGCCGCATCCGTGCCGTGCGCCCGAACATGGCCATTTCGTCCGACTTCATCGTGGGCTTCCCCGGCGAGACGCAAGCCGACTTCGACGCCATGATGAAGCTGATCGCCGACGTGGGATTTGACAACAGCTACAGCTTCATCTTCAGCAAGCGCCCCGGCACGCCGGCCGCCAGCCTGGCGGACGATACGCCGCATGAAGTGAAACTGGCCCGGCTGCAGCAGTTGCAGGCGGCCATCGACGCCAACACGCGCAAATACAGCCTGGCCATGGTGGGCAGCGTGCAAACCATCCTCGTCGAAGGCCGTTCGAAGAAGGACACCGATGACAGTGAACTGCAAGGCCGCACGGAAAACAACCGCGTCGTCAATTTCGACGCCGGCCCGGACGGCTTGCACCTGATCGGCCAGCTGGTCGACGTGCGCATCACCGAAAGCCATTCCTACACCCTGCGCGGCGAACTCGTTGCCGGCGCTTCCGCATTGAAAAGAGCCAGTTGAAAACCAAAGCCCCGATACAGCCGCATTACTTCATCCCCGAGCCGCTGGACAACACGCGCCTGGCGCATCTGTGCGGGCCGCTCGATGAAAACCTGCGCCAGATTTCCGCCGCCCTCGACGTGACGATCTTCCGCCGCGGCGAGAAATTCATCGTCGGCGGCAGCAATGCCGAACGGGCCGTGGAAATCCTCGACCAGTTCTACGCCATCGCCAACAAGGTCGTGCCGCTGGAAGAAGTGCAGCTGGCCCTGGTGGAGCAGCGCGCGGGACTGTCCGCCGCCTCGGAACACCACGTCAACGCGCCTGCCAGCACCTTCGTCGAACCGGACATCGCCAGCCCCGTGCTGAAAACGCGGCGCAGCGACCTGCGCGGGCGCACGCCGCACCAGATCGCCTACCTGCGCGACATCCTCGAACACGACATCAGCTTCGGCGTGGGTCCGGCCGGCACCGGCAAGACGTATCTCGCCGTCGCCTGCGCCGTCGACGCGCTCGAACGCGATGCCGTCAAGCGCATCATTTTGACGCGCCCCGCCGTCGAAGCGGGCGAGCGCCTGGGCTTTTTGCCCGGCGACCTGGCGCAAAAGGTCGACCCGTATTTGCGTCCCCTGTACGATGCGCTGTACGATTTGCTGGGCTTTGACCGCACGCAAAAGCTGTTTGAAAAACAGGTGATCGAGATCGCCCCGCTGGCCTACATGCGCGGACGCACCCTGAACCACGCCTTCGTCATCCTCGACGAGGCGCAAAACACCACCGTCGAACAGATGAAGATGTTTTTGACGCGCATCGGCTTCGGCAGCAAGGCCGTGGTGACGGGCGACGTGACGCAAGTCGACCTGCACAAGAGCCAGACGAGCGGCCTGATCGACGCCGTGCACGTGCTGAAAGACGTGCGCGGCATCGGCTTTACGCAATTTAACAGCACCGACGTGGTGCGCCATCCGCTCGTCGCGCGCATCGTCGATGCCTATGAAACGGCGCAGGCGGCCGGCGCCAACGCCGCCCAGTTACTCCCCCTGATCACACCAGCTGCCGCCAAAAATGTCCGAAAAAAATAAACTGTCCTTGTCCGTGCAATATCCGGACGCCCGCCTGGAAAGCCTGATCACGCGCCCCAAAGTGCGCCGCTGGGTCAAGGCGGCCCTGTTCGCGCCCGCCGAATTGACCATCCGCTTCGTCGACGCGGAGGAAGGCCGTACCTTGAACCGCGACTACCGCGAAAAGGACTACGCCACCAACGTGCTGACCTTTGCCTACAACGAAGGCGAAGAGTTGGCTGAGGACGAGCCGACGCGCGCCGACATCATCCTGTGCACGGACGTGCTGGAAAAGGAAGCGGCGGAGCAAAAGAAAAGCGTGGAAGAGCACACGGCCCACCTGATCGTGCACGGCGTGCTGCATGCGCAGGGCTACGACCACATGGATGACGAGGAAGCCACCGAGATGGAGGGCCTGGAAACGGAGATCCTCGCAAAACTCGGCATTACCGACCCGTACGCGGACCCCAAATAAACCGCGCAGATCGGGTAGGTCGGGGTAGCTCGGGTTAGCCCGCAGGGCGTAACCCGACAACACCCAACAACGTAAGCGGAGTCGTAGGTCGGGTTAGGCGATACGCCGTAACCCGACAATACCCCACATGCCACAATAGCGCCATCAACCACACACGTAACAAGGACACATTATGGGCACTTGGGCCACTGACGCCTTCGGCAACGACTACGCCATGGATTGGGCGCAGGACTTGCACGAATATAAAACCCTGGAACTGGTCGAGACGACGCTCGACAACGTCATCGACAGCCAGGAAACGGAGCTGGAAGCGCCGTTCGCCGCCGAGGCGCTGGCCGCGCTGGAAGTGATCGCGCGCCTGCAAGGCAAGCCGGGCGAGGACGACCCGGCCACGGCGGAAGTGGACGAATGGGTGGCCGCCTGCAAGAAGAAAGTCACGCCGCCGCTGCTGGAAAAGGCGCGCCTGGCCTTCGACCGCATCATGACGGAGTCGTCGGAACTGCGCCAGCTGTGGCAAGACAGCGAGCATTTTACGGACTGGCAGGCGGACGTGGCGGCCTTGCGCGCGCGCGTGCTGGGCCAGGACGCCTGAAACGTCGGGCAACGGCGCACTTCAACGTATTAAATTTGCATCAAAAGCGGGGAATTCCGGTATTGCCCCACTTTTGGTGTATCCTATATCCCTTCGCAACAACGGCTCACGCCTCCTATGCCCGAGCATCCTAGTGGCGTCAGAACTGACGTCAAGCCCCACCGGTCACTGTTTGAACGCCTGACCGCACTCATATCCCCCGAGCCAGAGAACCGTGCAGAATTGCTCGAAGTTCTACACGATGCGCATGAACGCAAGCTGATCGACGCCGACGCCCTGTCGATGATCGAAGGCGTGTTTCAGGTATCGGATCTCTGTGCGCGCGACATCATGATTCCCCGTTCGCAAATGGATGTCATCGACATCAGCAAGCCGATCGAGGAATGGATGCCGGAAGTCCTGTCCACCGCCCACTCGCGCTTCCCCGCGATCGAAGGCGAGCGCGACAAGGTCATCGGCATCCTGCTGGCGAAAGACTTGCTGCGTTATTACGCAGAAGAGACTTTCGACGTGCGCGACATGCTGCGCCCCGCCATCTTCATCCCCGAATCGAAACGCCTGAATGTGCTGCTGCGCGATTTCCGCGCCAACCACAATCACATGGCCATCGTCGTCGATGAATACAGCGGCGTCGCCGGCTTGATCACCATCGAAGACGTGCTGGAACAGATCGTCGGCGATATCGAGGACGAATACGACTTCGACGAAGCCGAGGACAACATCCTCTCGCTCAAGGAAGGCCAGTTCGGCCCCCGCTGGCGCGTCAAGGCGCTGACCGAGATCGAACAGTTCAACGAGGAAGTGGGCAGCCACCTGGTGGACGACGACGTCGACACCATCGGCGGCCTGGTCTCGAAGTACCTGGGCCGCATGGCGCACAAGGGCGATATTTTCGACCTGGGCAATCTGCGCTTCGAGGTGCTGCGCGCCGATGCGCGCCAGGTGCACGTGCTGCTCGTCGAGCGCCTGCCCAACGTGCCGGAACTGGAACTCTGACATGCGCGTGCTGTAGATGCGTTTCAGACGCGCCGACCCCAACGCCCCCGCCAAACCGCCCCGCAGCACGTGGGCGCGCATGCTGACTGCCGCCATCGCCGGCGCCGTCGCGGTGCTGGCGTTCGCCCCTTTCGGCTACTGGCCGCTGCAAATCCTCAGCCTGGGCGTGCTGTTCTACCAGGTGCTGCGCGCGGCGAACGTCAAGGCCGGCGCGCTGATCGGCTGGGCCTACGGCTTCGGCTGGTGCGCGGCCGGCACGCACTGGCTGTACATCTCGATGCACCGCTATGGCGACATGGCCGCGCCGATCGCCGCCATCGCCGTGGCCTTGCTGGCCCTCTTGATGGCCATTTACGTGGCCCTGGCCATGGGCGCGGCGGCCTGGCTGCGCCAGCGCTGGGTGCTGTCCCTGCCCGCCATGACCCTGCTGGTGCTGCCCGCCACCTGGACGCTGTTCGAATGGACGCGCGGCTGGCTGTTTACGGGTTTCCCGTGGCTGGCCACCGGTTACGCCCACAATGCCAGCCCGCTGGGCGGCTTTGCCCCCATCGTCGGTTCGTATGGCGTGGGCTGGCTGGCGGCGCTGTCGGCCGGCGCCCTGCTCTTGCTAGTCCACCCCCTGCACCGCACGCGCTGGTTTGCGCTGGGCGGCGTCATCGCGCTGTACGCGGCCGGCATCGGCTTGCAGTATGTGAACTGGACCCATCCGGTCGGGCGCCCCATCACCGTGCGCCTGTTGCAGGGCAATGTGCCGCAACAGCAGAAATTCGACCCCGGCTTCGTGCTGGGCGCCCTGCAGATGTACCAGAGCGCCATCACCAGCGCGCCGGCCGACCTGATCGCCACGCCGGAAACGGCCGTCACCGTGCTGCCGCACCAGCTGCCGCACGGCTATCTGGATAGCCTGGGCACGTATGCGCAGCAGACGGGCAGCACGATTTTGCTCGGCATGCCCGTGCTCGACGAACAACAGCGCTTCTACAATGCGGCCGTGGGCATCACGCCCAACGGCACGCCGGGACCGTACTACCAGTACCGCAAGCACCATCTGGTGCCGTTCGGCGAATTCGTGCCGCCCGGGCTGCACTGGTTTGTCGCCATGATGGCCATCCCGCTGGGCGACATGGGCCGCGGCGCGGAAGTACAAGCGCCTTTGCCCGTGCGCGACCAACTGGTGCTGCCGAATATCTGCTACGAAGATTTGTTTGGCGAAGAAATCGCGGGCCAACTGGCCAGCGCCCACCGCCATGGCAAGCAGTCGGCCTCGGTGCTGCTCAATATCTCGAACCTGGCCTGGTTTGGCGACTCGATCGCCATCCCGCAGCATCTGCAGATTTCGCAGATGCGCAGCCTGGAAACGGGCCGCCCCATGCTGCGCTCGACGAATACGGGCGCCACCGCCGTCATCGACGGCAAAGGCGTGGTGCAAAGCCTGCTGCCGCCGGAACAGCAAGCCACGCTGGCGGCCAAGGTGCAAGGCATGGGCGGCATGACGCCGTACATTCTGTATGGCAATAAACTGGTGCTGGCCCTGGCCGCGCTGGCCTTGCTGACGGCTTTCCTGCTGTCGCGCGCCGCGCGCCGTGGCCGCGCCGTGCAGCAATAAGCGGCCGATATTGCCCGAAGAGTCACAGTGGGCCCGTAAAAACCGCTAAAATTAGCAAAATCCCGGCCCGGACGCACTTGTTGGCAGCGTGCGGGCTTCAAGCAAACCTTAACAAAGCGCAGCCTCCCGCGCGGCGAACTCATACGATGCTCACATTTCAACAAATTATCCTGACCTTGCAAACCTATTGGGACAAGCAAGGTTGCGCCCTGCTCCAGCCTTACGACATGGAAGTCGGCGCCGGCACTTTCCACACCGGCACCTTCCTGCGCGCGATCGGCCCGGAACCCTGGCGCGCCGCGTATGTGCAGCCGTCGCGCCGTCCGAAGGATGGCCGCTATGGCGAAAATCCGAACCGCATGCAGCACTACTACCAATACCAGGTGGTCTTGAAGCCGGCGCCGGAAAACATCCTCGACCTGTATCTGGGTTCGCTGGCCGCCCTGGGCCTGGACTTGCAGCAGAATGACGTGCGCTTCGTCGAAGACGACTGGGAAAGCCCGACCCTGGGCGCCTGGGGCCTGGGCTGGGAAGTCTGGCTGAACGGCATGGAAGTGACCCAATTTACCTACTTCCAGCAAGTGGGCGGCCTCGATTGCAAGCCCGTGCTGGGCGAAATCACCTACGGCATCGAACGCCTGGCCATGTATTTGCAAGGCGTGGAAAACGTGTATGACCTGGTGTGGACCGAGTGGGAAGAGAATGGAGTCACGAAAAAACTGACCTACGGCGACGTCTTCCACCAGAACGAAGTGGAGCAATCGACCTACAACTTCGAGCATGCGAATACGGACCTGCTGTTCGAACAGTTCGGCAACTACGAAGCGGAAGCGAAGCGTTTGATCGAGCTGCAACTGACCCTGCCCGCCTACGAGAAAATCATGAAGGCTTCGCACAGCTTCAACATGTTAGATGCGCGTGGCGCCATCTCGGTGACGGAACGCGCCGCCTACATCGGCCGCGTGCGCACCCTGTCGCGCCTGGTGGCGCAAGCGTATTACGACTCGCGCGAGCGCCTCGGTTTCCCGATGCTGCCCGCCGCAGACCAACCCGCCGCCGCTTGATCGCCTAGCTCACACACCGCCGTACCAGACAAGAACACCATGAACCAAACACTGCTCATCGAACTGCTGACCGAAGAACTGCCGCCGAAAGCGCTGGCCAAACTGGGCGCCGCCTTCACGGCCGGCATCGTCAATGGCCTGAAAGCGCGCGACTTCCTGGAAGCCGACAGCGTCGCCACCAGCTACGCCTCGCCGCGCCGCCTGGCCGTCTCCATCACCAATGTGCGCGAAGTCTCGCCCGATAAATCGATCCGCGAAAAAGTCTTGCCCGTCTCCGTGGCGCTGGACGCGAACGGCAACGGCACACCGCCGCTGGCCAAGAAACTGGCCGCGCTGGGCTTCCCCGACCTGACGCTGGCCGAACTGGAACGCGCCGTCGACGGCAAGGCTGAAAGCTTCTTCTACACTTACACGGCACCGGGCAGCCAGCTCGCCAGCGGCGCGCAGGCGGCATTGACGGAATCGGCCGCCAAGCTGCCGATTCCAAAACTGATGAGCTATCAGCGCCCGGACGGCACCACCGTGCAATTCGTGCGCCCCGCCCACAGCCTGCTCGCGCTGCATGGCATCAATATCCTGCCTCTAACCCTGCTGGGCTTGACGGCCGGCCGCACGACCCTGGGCCACCGCTTCCTCACCGACGGTACGCCGATCACCATCGCGCACGCGGAAAACTATGCGCCGTCGCTGATCCTCAACGCCAGCGTCATCGCCAGCAACGAGGAACGCAAGGAGCGCATCCGCGCCCAGCTGCTGGACAAGGCCGGCGCCGACCAGGTGCTGATGCCCGAAGCGCTGCTCGATGAAGTGACGGCCCTGGTCGAATGGCCGGTCGTGTATGAATGCCACTTCGAGGAAGAATTCCTGGCCGTGCCGCAGGAATGCCTGATCCTCACCATGCAGACAAATCAAAAATACTTCGCCCTGACCGACAGCGAAGGCAAGCTGCGCTCGCGCTTCCTGATCGTCTCGAACATCGAGACGGACACGCCAGAACACATCATCGGCGGCAACGAGCGCGTCGTGCGCCCGCGCCTGTCCGACGCCAAGTTCTTCTTCGAGCAAGACAAGAAGAAGACGCTGGCATCGCGCTTGCCGCTGCTGGCCAACGTCGTGTATCACAACAAGCTGGGCACGCAAGCGGCCCGTACGGAGCGCGTCAAGTCGCTGGCCGGCGCCATCGCCGCCAAGCTGCAATATGACGTCGCTCTGGCCGAACGTGGCGCCCTGCTGGCCAAGGCCGACCTGCTGACCGACATGGTGGGCGAATTCCCCGAGCTGCAAGGCATCATGGGCACGTATTACGCGCGCCATGACGGCGAGCCGGAAGAAGTGGCGCTGGCCGCTTCCGAACACTACCAGCCGCGTTTTGCCGGCGACAGCCTGCCGTCGACCGCCACCGGCACCGCCGTGGCCCTGGCCGACAAGCTGGAAACGCTGGTCGGCATCTGGGCCATTGGCCTGGCGCCCACGGGCGACAAGGACCCGTTCGCGCTGCGCCGCCACGCGCTGGGCGTGCTGCGCATGCTGCTGGAAAAACGCCTGCCATTGTCGATCCGGGGCTTGCTGGCGGACGCCGCCGCGCAGTTCGCGTCGGTGCCCGGCTTCAAGGACCCCGTCGCGGATGTGACCACCTTCATGCTCGACCGCCTGCGCGGCATCCTGCGCGAGCGCGGTTTCTCGCCGAATGAAATCGAAGCCGTTGTGGCGCAAAATCCCGACCGCCTGGACGACATCGTGCAGCGCCTGGAAGCCGTGCAGGCGTTTGCCGCCCTGCCGGAAAGCGCCTCGCTGGCCGCCGCCAACAAGCGCATCACCAACATCCTGAAAAAGAACGAGGAAGCGGTCAGCCTGGTCGCCGCCGGCGGCGTCAACGTGGCGCTGCTGCAGGACGAAGCGGAGAAAAAACTCGCCGCCGCCGTCTCGCGCGTGCAGCCGGAAGTCGATGCGGCCTTCGCCAAGGGCGACTTCACCAGCACCCTGCAAACCCTGGCGCAGCTGCGCGACGACGTCGACGGCTTCTTCAACGACGTGATGGTGATGGCCGAGGATGTCGCCCTGCGCAACAACCGCCTGGCCTTGCTGTCGTCGCTGCACGGCATGATGAACCGCGTGGCCGACATTTCCAAGCTGGCGGCATAATGGGCACTCCGGCGCTGAAACTGATTATTCTCGACCGCGACGGCGTCATTAATCATGACTCGCCGGATTTCATCAAGTCGCCGGCCGAATGGCTGCCGATCCCCGGCTCGCTCGAAGCGATCGCCCGCCTGAACCAGGCCGGCTATCGCGTCGTCGTCGCCTCGAACCAGTCGGGCATCGCGCGCGAATACTTCGACATGACGGTGCTCAACGCGATCCACCAGAAGATGCATACCCTGGCGCAGCAGGTGGGCGCCGACATCGACGCCATCTTCTTCTGCCCGCACGCGGGCGCGGACAATTGCGACTGCCGCAAGCCGAAACCGGGCATGTTCCATGAAATCTCGAAGCGCTACAACACCAGCCTGAAAGGCGTGCCCACCGTTGGCGATTCGCTGCGCGACCTGCAGGCAGGTTTCATCAGCGGCTGCGTGCCCTACCTGGTCTTGACGGGCAAGGGCGAAAAAACCAATGAAACGGGTGGCCTGCCACCCGGCACCCAGGTCTTCCCCGACCTGGCCGCCGTGGTCAGCCACCTGCTCAAGGCGCCAGCGGCGCCAGCGCCCACCGTGGCATTCAGTATCTAATTTTCGGAGAACCGCATTGCGTAATATTTCCCTGTTCCTGCGATCCCTGCTGTTCATGACCATCATGATCGTGGCCACCATCGTCTGGGCCTGCGTGTGCTTTTTTGCCGCGCCATTGAGCTACAACAAGCGCTATTGGGTCACCTCGCGCTGGAACGTGTTTATCCTGTGGTGTGCCAAGGTCATTTGCGGCATCCGCTATGAAGTCAAGGGCGCCGAGAATTTCCCCGACGCGCCGGCCATCGTGCTGTCGAAGCACCAGTCGGCATGGGAAACCATCTTTCTGCTGCCCAGCCTTCCCCGTCCGCTGGTGTATGTGTTCAAGAAGGAGATCCTGTATATCCCGTTCTTTGGCTGGGCCATGGCGCTGCTGCGCATGATTCCCATCGACCGCAAGCAGGGCAAGCACGCGTTCAAGAGCGTGGTCGCGCATGGCAAACGCCGCCTGGCCGACGGCCAATGGATTATCATGTTCCCGGAAGGTACCCGCATCCCGGTGGGCCAGGCAGGCAAGTACAAGAGCGGTGGCACGCGCCTGGCCATTGCCACGGGCGCCATGGTGGTGCCGATTGCGCATAATTCAGGCGAATGCTGGCCCAAGCAGTCATTCCTCAAACGCCCGGGACTGATCACCGTCTCGATAGGCAAACCGATTTCGCCGGAAGGGCACACCCCGGACAGCATGATGCAACAGGTGGAAAATTGGATAGAATCAGAAATGCGCGTCATTTCGCCTCACGCCTACAACGCTGGCTAGACGGCATCAGCGCGGTCATCCAGGAGCCGACCCTGCGCCAGCAGATGAAGACCATCAAGGTCGGCGACCAGCAACTGGATTTGTTCGCGCATGACGTCTCGACCAGCACCTCCCCGGCGGTGCGCCCCACGGCACCGCCAGCGCCGCCCGTGGCGCCACCGCCAGTGACACCCGCGCCCCCCATCGTTCGCCCTGTCCCATCGCCCCTGCCGTCCCCGCCGCGCCCTGCCGATGGCCCGCCGCTGCGCCAGCTGCAGCTGGGCAGCCACCTGGTCGAATTCGCCCTGCGCCGCTCCACGCGCCGTTCCATCGGCTTCATGATCGACGATAACGGCTTGCGCGTGACCGCGCCCAAGCGCGTCACCCTGGCCGAGATCGACAACGCCATCCGCGCCAAGCAAGGCTGGATCGTCTCGAAGCTGCTGGAACGGGGCGAGCGCAAGGTGCAGCGCCAGCAGCGCCCGCCCGTGGCATGGGTCGATGGCGCCGCGCTGCCCTACCTCGGTGGCGAAATCACCCTGCGCCTGCACCAGGCGCCGCGCCACCGCGCCAGCTTCCAGCACGAGACGAATGAGCTGCACGTATGGGTCACGCCCACGGGCAGCGAACAGCAGTTGAAGGACAAAGTGAAGGGCTGGTTCCAGCACGAGGCGCGCCAGCTGTTCGAAGCGCGCCTGGACTTGTATGCGCAAAAGCTGGGCGTAAGCTACGATTCGCTGTCGCTGTCGTCGGCCGGCACGCGCTGGGGCAGCTGCACCATCGAGCGCAAGATCCGCCTGAACTGGCGCCTGATCCACTTCGCCCTGCCGCTGATCGACTACGTGGTGGCGCACGAGCTGTCACACCTGCTGGAAATGAACCACAGCCCCCGCTTCTGGGCCACCGTGGAATCGATCTATCCCGATTACGATGGCGCCAAGCAGGCGCTGAGAAAACGCTCGCAGGAGCTGCCGGTGTTGTTCGCGTAAACAATATTGTTGGCGGCGCTGCCGTCACCGCAGCAACGGTTGAATCTCCGCGATGGTCCGCGGCGTGGCGCCCCGGTGTTGGCTGGCGAAAGCCAGCGCCTTTTGTCCCATCGACGATAAACGCGCCGAATCCTGCAGCAGCGCCGACGCTTGCGCCATCAGCGCGTCGGCGTCCGCCACCCGCGCGGCGCCGCCGGCGGCAATCGCCTGTTCGGTCACCAGCGCGAAATTGAAGGTGTGCGGGCCGATCAGCACGGGCTTACCCAGGGCCGCCGGCTCGATCAGGTTTTGCCCGCCCAGTGGCAGCAGGCTGCCGCCGACAAAGGCGCAATCGCAGGCCGTGTAATACGCAAACATCTCGCCCATCGAGTCGCCCAGCAGCACCTGCGTGCCCGCCGCCACAACATCGTCCTGCGCCAGGCCGGACCTGCGCTGCACGGTCAGGCCGTGCGTCAGCACCAGTTTTTCCACCTCGTCGAAGCGCTGTGGATGGCGTGGCACGATCAGCAGCAGAACACCATCGGGCAAGCTGGCGCGGGTATAGGCATCGAGGAGCAGCTGCTCCTCGCCTTCGCGCGTACTGGCACACAGCAGCACGGGACGCGCACCGATGGCGGCGCGCAGCGCCGCCCCTGTCGCCAGCGCCGCCGCGGGCACGACGACATCGAACTTGATGCTGCCCGTGACGACCACGTCCCGCACGCCCAGCAGGCGCACGCGCTCGGCGTCATCCTGCGTCTGCGCCGCCACCAGGGTGATGCCGCGCGCCGCATCGGTGATGAGCTTACCCAGGCGCTGCGCCTTGCCCAGCGAACGCTGTGACAGGCGCGCGTTGGCCAGCACCACCGGCACTTTGTAGCGATTGCATTGGTGGATCAGATTCGGCCACACTTCCGTCTCCATCAGGATGCAGATGCGTGGCGCGAAATGGCGGATGAAACGGGCCGGCATGGCACCCGTGTCGTACGGCAGATAGCTTTGCACCAGACGCGCACCATGTTTGGCGAACAGGGTTTTACCGGTCGCGCGTCCCGTGGGCGTCATGTGCGTGAGGACGATGCGGCAAGCGGGCCATGCGGCCAGCAACGCATCGATCAGCGGTTCGGCCGCGCGCGTCTCGCCAACCGAGACGGCGTGCAGCCAGAGCGTGTCAGGAGCAGTGTCGGCCTGGCGTCCGTACCAGCCCAGGCGCTCGCCCCAGTGCTGGCGGTAGCCCGGTTCCTGGCGTCCGCGCAACCACAACCGCGCCAGTACCAGGGGCAAGGCCAGCCACCAGGCAAGGGTATAAAGAAGTCGCATGATTGTTTAACGTGACGTCAGGCGGGAGGATAGTCGGCCAGCAGGCGCTGTGCCGCGGCCAGCACTTCCGGCACGCCGGGCGGCGCGCCCTTGTCGCCCAGGTTGATGATTTTCGGCGACCAGTTGCCTTCCGTTTTCCACAGCGGCGAATCGGCATAGATTTCCACCGTCGGACGCACGAAGGCGGCGGCGATATGCGTCAGGCCCGTATCGACGCCGATCACCAGCGCCGCGTGGCGCGCCAGCAGCGTGGCATCGCCCATCGACAGCTTCGGCAGCACGCGCGCATTCGGCAGGCCGGCCGCCAGCACTTCCGCTTCCGCCTTTTCCTTGGGCGAGCCCCAGGGCAGCAAAATCGGCATGGGCGCGAGCGCATGGCCCAGGGCGATCCAGTTTTCCGGCGCCCATTTCTTGGCGTCGCGCGCCGTGCCGTGGAAATACACGCAGTATGGCGCCTCGCCCATCCAGTCCGGGCGCGGCTCGCTGCCTGACACTTCCGGCAAGCCGAAATCGGCCGGCGTATCGAGCGTGTAGCCGAGTGCCGCGGCGGCCACCATGCGGCCGCGCGCTACCGCATGCGTGCGTGGATCGAGCGGAATGCTTTTCGTGTGAAAGATGCGCGAGATAGCTTCGTAGCCCGAGCCTTCGCTGCCATTGGCCAGGCCGACCTTCTGTCCGCCCGGCGCCAGCCGCGCGGCGCCCATGATGATGCCCGTCTTGAGCAAACCCTGGGTATCGAACACATAATCGTAGCGCGTCTGGCGCAGGCTGCGGAAAAAGGCGGCGATTTCCGCGCGCGTCTCCTTCTTGCCCAGGCTCTTGCGCCAGCGCCGCAGCGCGAACGGGAAGATGGCGCCCACGCGCGGATTCAGGCGCACCAGGCTGGTGTAACCCTCTTCAACCACCCAGTCGATGGTCGCATCAGGATAATGGCGGGCGATGTCCGCCACCATCGGCAAGTTATGCAGCACGTCGCCCAGTGACGATACCCGCACCAGCAGGATTTTCAAGGGCGCCTGTGCGCCAGGTTGACCGGCCATGCTGTCAGAACGGCAGAACGGCGTCAGGCTTGGCGGCCAGGATCACGCTCTTGAACTGGCCCTGGATACGCGCCAGGGCTTCCGGCGTTTCCGCCTCGAAGCGCATCACGATCACCGGCGTGGTGTTCGACGAACGGGCCAGGCCGAAGCCGTCCGCGTATTCCACGCGCAGGCCGTCGATGGTGATGATCTGTTCATTGCCGGGAAAGACGGCGTCGCGGCGCAGCATGTCCATCAGCGCGACGTTCTCGCCTTCCTGCAGTTCCAGATGCAGTTCCGGCGTGCTGTCGGACTGCGGCAGGGAATTGAGCAGGCTTGAGGGATCGGCCTCGCGCGTCAGGATTTCCAACAGGCGCGCGGCCGAATACATGCCGTCGTCGAAACCGTACCAGCGGTCCTTGAAGAAGATATGGCCGCTCATTTCGCCGCCCAGCGGCGCGCCCGTTTCGCGCAGCTTGGCTTTTACCAGCGAGTGGCCGGTCTTGTACATCAGCGGCACGCCGCCATGCTTGCTGATCCACGGCGCCAGGTGGCGCGTGCATTTCACGTCGTACAGGATTTGCGCGCCCGGATGGCGCGTCAGCACGTCGGCGGCGAACAGCATCATCTGGCGATCAGGGTAGATGATCTGGCCATCCTTGGTGACCACGCCCAGGCGGTCGCCATCGCCATCGAAGGCGATGCCGATTTCGGCATCCGTCTCGGCCAGGCAGCGGATCAGGTCTTGCAGGTTTTCCGGATGTGCAGGATCGGGGTGGTGATTGGGGAAATTGCCATCGACTTCGCAGAACAGTTCGATGACCTCGCAGCCCATGCCGCGGAACAGGTCGCCCGCGAACGCGCCGGCCACGCCATTGCCGCAATCGACGGCGATCTTGATCGGGCGCGCCAGCTTGACGTCGCCCAGGATACGCTGCAGGTAGGCGGCGCGGATATCGTGGGTCGCATAGGCTCCCGGCGTGGCGCTGGCGCTGCCGTCGTGAGCGACGATGCTGTGGTACAGCGCCTGGATCGCTTCGCCGTGGATCGCTTCGCCCGCCAGCACCATCTTGAAACCATTGTAGTCAGGCGGATTGTGACTGCCCGTGACCATGATGCCGGAGCGCGTATCGAGCACATTCGTGCCGAAGTACACCATCGGCGTGGCCACCACGCCCAGGTCGATCACGTCGATGCCTGCGGCCTGCAAGCCCTGCGCCAGCGCCGCCGTCAGTTCAGGCCCCGACAGCCGGCCATCGCGGCCGATCACGACCCGCTGCTCACCCTTGGCCAGGGCCGCCTGGCCAAATGCCTGACCGATCTTGTAGGCCACGCTGGCATCGAGGGTTTTAGCAATGATGCCGCGAATATCGTAGGCCTTGAAAATCGTTCTGGACAATGGAAGCATGGTATGGGCGGTATAAGTATAAGTAAGGGTATCGATAAGGTGCCTGGCAAGGTACAGCGCGTGGCTGGCAGCTTGCCACTGCGCCAAGAGTATACCGAATTATACGCGCAGCAGATCGATGGACTTGCCCGATTCCACCCATTGCTTGACCCACAGCGGCTGGCGACCACGGCCTGTCCATTGTTGAGTAGCATTGTCAGGATGGCGGTAACGTACCGCGACTTTGCCCGTGCGCGGCTGCAAGCCGTCGAGTATCAGCTGTTTCAGCGGAATGCCCGCTTGCTGCGCGATGGCCATGATCTGTTCGCGCGCCTTGTTCAAATCCTCACGCTCGCGGCTGTTTAATTCCTGCTTCACATTATCTTCCAGCTTGCGCAATTCCAGCATCGTCATCATTGACAGATCCATCCCGTATATCCTTTACATTCAATTAAATAATAAAATCACGTGGAATATACTACATTGCATAAAAATGCGCGCACCGTAGCGTAATCGCTCGTCGCTTGAATGAAAGAGCTCGATTTATTTACCGGTTCAACATTAAGATTAAATGAAGAATATGTCGAAACCACGCGCGGAAACATGAATAAACATGAATAAAATGACATTCTGGCTGGTATGGCACGGTCACCGATTCCAGCAAGTATGGCAGGGAATGATTATCGCTATAAAACACCGAATTATTCAGCTAAGTAATCCTCAGGAAATTAAGAAGACGCTCACTACCGGGATATGCTCCAAGGGCAGCCATGCTTATAATGCATGCGCGTAGTTCACTTCACCCTGGCACATATGAAAACTTATTTTATCGGCGATCTGCAAGGCTGCCATGCCCAAACCGTCGAACTGATCGAACGGATCCAGGCGGCGGCGGATGGCCCGTACCGCCTGCTGTTCGCGGGCGACTTGATCAACCGCGGCCCGGCCTCGCTGGCCACCCTGCGCCACGTGCATGCGCTGGCGCAGCAGGGCCTGGCCGACAGTGTCCTGGGCAACCATGACTTGCATTTGCTGGCCGTGGCCAACGGCATCCGGCCCGAGCATGCGTCCGACACCCTCGCAGAAATCCTCGATGCGCCCGACCGCGAAGAACTGCTGGCCTGGCTGCGCCAGCGTCCGCTCGCCTTGCGGCACCAGGGGCATGTGCTCGTGCACGCGGGCTTGCTGCCGCAATGGAGCGCGACCCAGGCTTTGTCCCTGGGCGAGGAAGTGTCGAGCATGCTGCGCAGCGATGGCTGGGTGGCGTTCCTGCGCAGCATGTACGGCAACGAGCCGGCCGCCTGGCGCGACGACCTGCGGGGCGCCGACCGGCTGCGCTGTATCGTCAACGCCATGACGCGGCTGCGCTTTTGCACGCCGGACGGCGTGATGGACTTCAAGATGAAGGAGAGCGGCAGCCCGCCGCCGGGCTCCGGTCTGCTGCCGTGGTTCAACGTGCCGGGACGGCGCAGCGCCGGCGACACCATCGTCTTCGGCCACTGGTCGGCGCTGGGACTGCAGTTGCGGGAACACCTGATCGGCCTCGATAGCGGCTGCGTCTGGGGTGGAAAACTGTCGGCCGTGTGCCTGGAAGACCGCTCGCTGCTGCAAGTCGACTGTCCCGCCTTTCAGCAGCACAGTGGCAAGCAGTAAGCAGTACCGCGCGCATATGCTTAGTCGAAATCGGTCGTTGGCCCTGGCGCGCCTGCGCCGTATGATGCAGCTTTTGCCTGTGCCATCCCATGCATCCTGATACCGACAGACTGGCGCGCTGGCTGCTCGGCAGCCTGGAACTCGACACCGCCGTCCTGCATGTGGGCCAGTACTGCGGCCGCTGGCGCGCTTCCACGGCGGGCCGGGAACTGGGCAGCTTTCACCTGGTGCTCGATGGCCACTGCTATTTGCACCTCGATGGGGCGGCGCCGATTGCGCTCGGCCCGCGCGATGGCGTCTTCCTGCTGCGCGACTTGCCGCACTTCCTCAGCCCCCACAGCGACCCGCTGCAGGCGGTGAGCGCGCAAGCCATGCTGCCGCTGCAAGCGTCCACGGACCAGCCGGCGACGGCGCTGGCCTGCGGCTTCTTTCAATTTCGCGGCGCCCTTTCCGCGCTGATCGTCGACTCGTTCCCGCCGTATCTGCTGATACGCGGCGACGCGCCCGCCTTCAGCGCCGCCGCAGCGCTGTTCGACCTGATCCTGCTTGAAGCGGGTGGCGATCCGCAGCAACCGTCGCCGCTCATCGCGCGCCTGGTCGAACTGCTGTTCTTTTACCTGATCCGCCATGTGGCGCAGGGCGAGCAGGTGGCGGCCGGCCTGCTGTCGCTGCTGCACCAGCCCGCATTTTCGCCGCTGCTCGAACGCATGCTCGACGCCCCAGCCGCCGACTGGTCGATCGAGAACATGGCCAAGGCGGCGTGCATGTCGCGCGCCAGCTTCTGCAAGCATTTCGCCAGCGCCAGCGGCCACTCGCCGGCCCAGTTCCTGCTCCTGCTGCGCATGAAGATCGCCGCGCGCCGGCTGCACGACGGCGTCTCCGTCGAACGCGCGGCCGAACTGGTGGGTTACCGCTCGCACGCCGCCTTTACGCGCGCCTTCAAGCGGGTCACGGGCGAGCAACCGGGTGCCTACCGGCGCGACCAGAGATTGCGCCAGCTGGCCAGCTGACATCAAGGTTTGCGCAATCAAAGACGAACGAGCACAAAAGGACGACGCTGACGTCTGTTGCGTGCGCGATATGGCCGATATAATGCCCGGGTGACTTACCAACTTAGCAAGGTACCCCATGTCCCGTCTGACGCTGCACACTCTCGATACCGCCCCGGCCGATAGCCGCCCCTTCGTGGAAAAGGCCATCGCCAACAACGGCTTCCTGCCCAACCTGATCGGCGTGCTGGCCAATGCCCCGCTGGCGCTGGAAACCTATCTGACCGTCTCCGGCATCAATGCGCGCGCCAGCCTGACGTTGATGGAACGCGAAGTGGTGCAAATCACGGCCGCGCGCATCCATGGCTGCGATTTCTGCATCGCCGGCCATAGCGCCATTTCGCTGAAAAAAGCGGGCCAGACGCCCGACATCGTGCGCGCCCTGCAGCATGGCCAGCCGACGGGCGACGCCAAACTCGACGCCGTCGCCGCCTTCGCCACGGCCGTCATCGCCACGCGCGGCGCCGTTAGCGACGCCGAATATCAAGCCTTCCTGGCAGCCGGCTACAACGAGCAGCAGGCGCTGGAAGTCGTGCTGGGCATCAGCCTCGCCACCCTGTGCAATTTCTCCAACAGCCTGGCCGGCACGCCCGTCAATCCGCAATTGACGCCCTACCTGCCTGGCGCCGTCTGACATGGGCCACCTCCATCACTGGCTGCACATGCATGCCGACCAGCTCGACCAATCGTCGGCACTGGCTGAAACCGTTTTGCCGGCCCTCGCCGGCGACCAGCTGCTGGCCATCGGCGTGCCGCAGGAGCACGGCGGCGCGGGCGGCGACGTGCGCGACGCCATCAACGCCATCGCCAACGTCGCCGAGCAATCGGTAACGGCGGCCTTTGTCTTCTGGGGCCAGCGCTGCTTCATCGAATTCCTGCTGCAAAGCGAGAACCGCGCGCTGGCCGAGCGCCGCTTGCCCGGCCTGCTGGCTGGCACGCAGGCGGGCGCCAGCGGCCTGTCGAACGCCATGAAATTCTTGTCCGGCATCGAGCAGCTGCAAATCACGGGCGTGCGCCAGGATGACGGCTTGCTGGTCGACGGCGGCCTGGCCTGGGTGACGAACTTGCGCAAGGCGGGATTTGTCGCGGCGGCCGCCGTGGCGCCGAACGACGGCGCGCCACCGGCCATCGTCGCCTTCGACAGCGGCACGCCAGGCGTGCAGCGCGGCGACGACCTGGACCTGATCGCCCTGCGCGGCAGCAATACGGCCTCCGTCAAGCTGACGCAGGTGCACATCCCCGCCGCGGACATCATCAGCGACAATGCGCCAGCCTGGCTGCCGCAGGTACGCCCCTCGTTCCTCGGTATGCAGTGCGGCCTGTCGATCGGCCTGGCGCGCGCCAGCCTGGCAAAGGCGGCGCAGATCTCGGCCGGCTCGCGCAACGCGCTCACGCCGCGCATCGAAGCGCTGCAAGCGACCCTGGAGGCGGCTGTTGCCACCTTGCTGGCCGGCGTGCACGATGGCCGCTTCAAGACGCAGGCGCCGACCATGTTCCGCCTGCGCATACAGCTGGCCGACGTGCTGCAACAAGCGCTGATGCTGGAACTGCAGGCGATGGGCGGGCGCGCCTACCTGAACGCGGAACAGCAGGGCTTTGCCCGCCGCTGGCGCGAATCGTCGTTCATCCCCATCGTCACTCCCAGCCTGACGCAATTGCAGGCGGCCTTGCAGCTGTTCGACAGCCAGCAGGCGGCAGCGGGAGCGTCGGCATGAGCGTTGCTGATTGGGCCTTGCAGGCGCAGGACCTGAGCTACGCCTATCCTGGCACGGCACCCGTGTTCCAGCACGTCTCGCTGGGCGTGCGCAAGCGCGAAATCGTCTGCCTGCTGGGCGGCAGCGGCTGCGGCAAATCGAGCCTGCTGCGCGTGCTGGCCGGCTTGCAGCCGCCATCCACGGGCGCGATCCAGTTTCTCGACTCTCCCATGCGCGAACCGGACCCGCGCAGCGCCCTCGTCTTCCAGCAAGCCAGTTTGCTCCCCTGGCTGAACGTCACGGGCAATGCCGGTTTCGGCCTGGACTTCAAGCACCAGCCGCAGCTCACGCGCGCAGCGCACCAGGCGCGCGTGGCGCAAGCCATCGAAGCGGTCGGCCTGAAGGGCCGCGAAAAGCTGTATCCGTCCGCGCTGTCGGGCGGCATGGCGCAGCGCGTGGCCCTGGCCCGCGCGCTGGCGCGCGAACCGGAACTGCTGTTCGCCGACGAACCGTTTTCCGCGCTCGACGCCATCACGCGCGCCGAGATGCAGTCGCTGCTGGTCGACGTGGTGCACCGCTGGCATACGGCCGTGCTGCTCGTCACGCACGATATCGATGAAGCGATCCTCGTGGCCGACCGCATCTTGCTGATGGGCGGCAAGCCGGGCAACATCGTGCGCGAATGGCCCGTGGCCATCACCCAGCCGCGCATCGGCCACAGCGCCGACGTGATCGCCCTCAAGATGGACATCCTCGACGCCCTGCAAAAACTGCAAACGCAGGACCAGCAAGCATCGCTCGCTCCCCTTTAATTGACCGGAACACTCTCATGTCACTGCAAGCAGATAACAAACCCCTGCACATCTGTGCCTCCTCCGATTGCGACTGCGGCCTGACGCGGCGCGACTTCCTGCGCATGTCGGCCCTGGCCACGGCCAGCGTCGCCTCGCCGCTGCTGTTCGCCGGCGACGCCATGGCCCAGCAAGGTCCGAAAGGCGACGACCAGCCGGTGAAGATCGGCTACCTGCCGATCACCGACGCCACCCCGCTGCTCGTCGCCCACGCCCGCAAGCTGTTCGAGGCGGAAGGCTTGCAGGCGGAAACGCCGCGCCTGTTCCGCAGCTGGGCACAGATCATCGAAGCCTTCGTCGCCGGCCAGGTCAACGTCATCCATCTGCTGTCGCCGGCCACACTGTGGGTGCGCTACGGCGCCAAGTTCCCGGCCAAGGTCGTCGCCTGGAACCACGTCAACGGCTCCGCGCTGACGGTGGCCAACGAGATCAACAAGGTCTCCGAGCTGGGCGGACGCACGGTCGCGATTCCATTCTGGTACTCGATCCACAACATCCTGCTGCAGCAAATCCTGTCCTCCAACGGCCTGACCCCGGTCACGCGCGCGCGCAATGCCACCATCAAATCGAATGAAGTCAACCTGATCGTGCTGGCACCGGCTGAAATGGTTTCCGCCCTGGCCAGCAAGTCGATTGCCGGCTACATCGTGGCCGAACCGTTCAATGCGGCGGCGGAAAACGCCGGCATCGGCAAGATCCTGCGCTTCTCGGGCGACGTGTGGAAAAACCATGCGTGCTGCGTCACGTTCCTGTCCGAGCGCGACATCAACACGCGTCCCGAATGGGCGCAGAAGGTCACCAACGCCATCGTCAAGGCGCAGCTGTGGACGCGCTCGAACCAAGTCGATACGGCCAAGCTGCTGTCGAACGTGGGCGAGCACCGCTACACGCCGCATCCGCTGCAGGTGCTGACCAAGGTGCTGGCCACCACCGATTACGCGAGCTATGAAAAGCAGGGCCTGATCGTGCACAAGAACTGGCAGCAGCGCCGCATCGACTTCCAGCCCTATCCATTCGCCTCGTACACGGAAGAACTGGTGCGTGCCATCGGCCGCACCAAGGTCGAAGGCGATACGCGCTTCCTGGCCAATCTCGATCCGAAATTCGCCGCGCGCGACCTGGTCGATGACCGCTTCGTGCGCAAGGCCATCACGGCAGTCGGTGGCCCGGCCGCCTTCGGCTTGCCGGCCAACCTGCTGCGCAGCGAAACCGTGGCGGTCTGACGATGGCAAAGAAGTTGTTCACGAAGTTCGGCCTGCCCCTGGTGGGGCTGGCCTGTGCCTTGCTGTTGTGGTCCATGGGCGTGACGGCGCTGGAGAAATCCACGCCGATCGCCACCGCCTTTGCGCCGCTGCCCACGGCGCTGGCGTTCCGGGAAATGCTGAGTGGTTCGGATATCTGGCTGCACGTGGTACTGAGCCTGCAAAGGGTAGCTGTCGGCCTGGGGCTGGCGATCATCATCGGCGTGCCGCTGGGCGTGCTGGTGGCCATGTCGAAAATTTTTTCCGGCGCGGCCATGCCGCTGTTCCAGCTGCTGCGCATGATTTCGCCGCTGTCGTGGATGCCGATTGCCGTGATGGTGCTGGGTGTCGGCGACGCGCCCGTGTACTTCCTGCTGGCGTTTGCGGCCGTCTGGCCTATCCTGCTCAATACGGCGGCCGGCGTGGCGCGGCTCGATCCGAACTGGCTGCTGCTGGCGCGCAGCCTGTCGGCCACGCGCAGCGAGATCGTCTTCAAGGTGATTTTGCCGGGCATTACGGCCGATATTCTGACGGGCGTGCGCCTGGCCATCGGCATCATCTGGATCGTGCTGGTACCGGCCGAAATGCTCGGCGTGTCGGCCGGCCTCGGCTACTTCATCCTCGATACGCGCGACCGCCTGGCGTACTCGGAACTGATGGCCGCCATCGTGCTGATCGGGATTTTAGGGTTTATGCTCGACTACCTGGCCCGCGCCGCGCACGCGCGCTGGCTGCACGTGAAGAACTAAGCGGCTTTTTCCAGCGGCAGCGCAGCGGCCACCGCCGCCTGCGTTGCCGCCGCCAGCTCACGCCGGTGCGCGTCGGCCGTACCGACGGAAGCCAGGCAGGTCAGGCGCGCCGTGATCGGCGGACCGCTCAGGATCGCCACCATGCTTTGCGCAAAGCTCATGTCGCCGATGAAGTCGACGGCGTGATGCAAGGCCCCCTTGTCATCCACATACACGAGCGCGAACGGCTGCACCGGCACTTGCGCGTCGATGGCCGCCTCGAACAGATTCGCGTGAAACGGCAGGATCTGTCCTTGCGCGGCGGTGGTGCCTTCGGGGAAGAACGCAATGCGCTCGCCCGCCGTCAACTTATCCACCAGGCCCTGGAAGATCAGGCGCAGGTCACGCTTGCTGCCGCGCGAAATGAAGATGGTGCCGGCGCGCCCCGCCAGCCAGCCGAGGATCGGCCAGGCGCGGATTTCCGCCTTGGCGACGAAACGGCAAGGGTGGATGGCATTGATGACGAAGATGTCGAGCCACGAGACGTGGTTCGCCACCACCATCGCATGGTCGAGTGCCGGCACGCTGTCGGCCGGCAGCGCCACGTGCACGCCGCAGATGTCGAGCAACTGCGTCGACCAGCGGCGGATGCGCCGGTTGCGCCCCTCCAGGTCCAGCCAGGGGAACAGCACCGCGCTCTTGGCCATGCCGCAGCTCAGGTGAATGGCGATGCGCGCGAGGCGGTAGGTAAGCAGAAGTTTCAAATGACACCAAGGTTGGAAGCAAATCCATACAGCCGCGTAGGTCGGCTTAGCTGCGCCGGTAAGGCGCTGCGTAAGCCGACAGGAGCCGCCATGGACTTGTCGGATTACGCGTACCGCTAATCCGACCTACGGCTCCGATACAAATAATTAACGCTGAAACGCCACCCGTCCGGCCACGATGGTCGCCTTGACGATGCCGCTCAGCTCATAGCCGAGGAAAGGCGTGTGCTTGCCCTGGCTGGCCAGCGACGTCGACGACACGGTCCAGCGCGCGGCGGGATCGAAGACGCAGATGTCGGCCGCTTCGCCCACGGCCAGGCTGCCGGCAGGGATGCCGGCGACACGGGCCGCGTCGGACGTGACCTTGGCCACGGCGCGCGCCAGTGGACGGGCACCGGCTTGCGGCTGGTTCAAGGCATAGTCGTCGGCCCATTTCAGGGCCAGCGACAGCAGCAGCTCCAGGCCCGTGGCGCCGGGCGACGCTTCGCCGAACGGCAGCAGCTTTTCATCGTCGTCGACGGGCGTGTGGTCCGAGCACATGGCGTCCACCGTGCCGTCCAACAGACCGGCGCGGATCGCATCGCGGTCGCGCTGGCTGCGGAACGGCGGCGTGACGCGCGCGTTCGAATCGAAAAAGCCGATATCGGCGTCCGTCAGATGCACGTGGTGCACGCCCACGTCGCAGGTGACGGGCAAGCCTTCGGCCTTGGCGGCGCGGATCAGCTCCAGGCCCGCCGCCGACGAGATGCGGCACAGGTGCACGCGCGCGCGGCTGGCGCGCATCAATTCAAAGATCGTGTGCAGGGCGATGGTTTCGGACATCACGGGCACGCCGGACAAGCCCAGGCGCGAGGCCAGCGGGCCGCTGTGGGCGATGCCGCCACGGCCGATGTGCGGATCCTGCGGGCGCAGCCAGACGGTGTAGCCGAAGGTGTTCGCGTACTGCATGGCGCGCAGCAGCACGGTGGTGTCTTCGATCGGCTCTTCCGCCTGCGCGAAGCCGATGCAGCCCGCTTCCGTCAGTTCCGCCATTTCCGTCAGCGACTTGCCTTTCAAGCCCATGGTCAGCGCGCCCAGCGGGTGCACGTGGGCCTTGTTCTGCGTCTTGGCGCGGTATTTCAGCATCTCCACCAAGCCCGGCTCATCTAACACCGGGTCGGTATCGGGCGGGCACACCAGGCTCGTCACGCCGCCCTGCAGGGCCGCCTGCAATTCCGATTCCAGCGTTGCCTTGTATTCGTAGCCCGGCTCGCGCAGGCGCGCGGACAGGTCGACCAGGCCGGGGGACACCACCAGGCCGGCCGCGTCAAAGGTGGTAGCGGCGGTAAAGCCGGCCGGGGCGCTGCCCACGGCCAGCACTTTGCCGTCGGCGATAAACAGGTCTTGCAAGCCATCGATGCCGTTGGCAGGGTCGATCAGGTGGCCGTTCTTGATATGTAGTGTCGTCATGCTCGCTTACTCGTCCTTGGGCTATCAGCCCTGATTACCAGCCAAAATACTCATCACCGCCATGCGCACGGCGATACCGAACGTCACCTGCGGCAGGATCACCGCCTGCGGACCGTCGGCCACGGCCGAATCGATTTCCACGCCGCGGTTCATCGGCCCCGGATGCATGACGATGGCGTCCGGTTTCGCCAGCGCCAGGCGTTCGGGCGTCAGGCCATAGCTCTTGAAATACTCCTGCGCCGAGGGCAGCAGCGCGCCGCTCATGCGTTCGTTCTGCAGGCGCAGCATGATGATCACGTCCACGCCCTTGAGACCTTCATCCATGTTGGTGAAGGTGCGCACGCCCATTTGCTCCAGGCCGCCCGGCAGCAAAGTGTGCGGGCCGATGGCGCGCACTTCCGGCACGCCCAGCGTGGTCAGCGCATGGATGTCGGAGCGCGCCACGCGGCTGTGCAGGATGTCGCCCACGATGGCCACCGTCAGGTTGGTGAAATCCTTCTTGTAGTGGCGGATCGTGTACATGTCGAGCAAGCCCTGGGTCGGGTGCGCGTGGCGTCCGTCGCCCGCGTTGACGACGTGGACGTGCGGCTGCTTCGTGTCGATCAGGTGCTTGGCGATCAGGTAGGGCGCGCCCGACTGCGCATGGCGCACGACGAACATGTCGGCATGCATGGCCGACAGGTTGTCGATGGTGTCGAGCAGGGACTCGCCCTTGCTGGCCGACGAGGCCTGGATATTGAGGTTGATGACATCGGCCGACAGGCGCTTCGAGGCGATCTCGAAGGTGGTGCGGGTGCGCGTGGAGTTTTCAAAGAACAGATTGAAAACGCTCTTGCCGCGCATCAGCGGCACCTTTTTCACATCGCGGTCGGAAATGCCGACGAACGAGGAAGCGGTATCGAGGATGTGGTTGACGATAGACTTCGGCAGGCCTTCAATCGTCAGCAGATGTTGCAGTTCGCCGTGTTTATTCAGTTGCGGATTAAGCATGGTGGGTATCTAGGGTGAGCGTGAATTTTCCATCGTCGGATTGCTTCAGGACCAGGGCCTGGCCCGCCGGCACGGCAGTGAAGGCAGCCACGAAATCGGCGGCCACCGGCAGTTGGCGCTCGCCGCGGTCGACCAGGGCGGCCAGCATGATCTTGGCCGGACGGCCATAGTCGAACAATTCATTGATGGCCGCGCGCGTGGTGCGGCCCGTGTACAGCACGTCGTCGACCAGCAGGATGGTGGCACCGGCCACGTCGAAGCTGATTTGCGTCGGCTTGACGTCGGCATGCAGGCCTTTCTGGGCGAAGTCGTCGCGGTAGAACGACACGTCGAGCACGCCCAGGCGGTCGATCAGGTTCAGGTCGCGCGCCAGGCGCTCGGCCAGCCAGGCGCCGCCCGAATGGATGCCGACGATGGCCACGTTGGGGATGCCCGCCAGGCCGCTCTGCACCTGCTGCAGCAAGACCGCGTACAGGGCCTCGGCGTCGAGTTGGGAAGGATTCGTAGGATGCGGCATAGAGTTCTTAATCATTCAGGATTGGAGGCTAAGGTCAGATTAATAATTCGCGTCGAAATACTGTTGCAGGATGATGGCGGCGGCGCGGTCGTCGATGACTTCGCCGCGCTTGGCGGCGATGACGGCCGAGGAATAGCGCTCGTCGACCAGTTCCACCGGCAGGTTGAAGCGGCCATGCACCTGGTTGGCGAAACGGCGGCAACGCGCGCTCATCTCGTGTTCCGTGCCATCGGGATGGCTGGGCAGGCCCACCACGATGCGGCTGGCGCCCCACTCCCTGATCAGGCTATCGATGGCGGCAAACTTCGGCTCATTCGCCGTGGCCGTGATCACGCTGAGCGGCTTGGCCTGGCAAATCATGCTATTGCCGATGGCCACGCCGATGCGTTTCAAGCCGAAATCGAAGGCGAGGATGGTGTCGATGGCGTCACCGCTCATGCGTGTCCGGCTTCCGATGCCAGCATGAGCGGGTCGATGCCCAGCAATTTGATGGCCGCCACGTAACGCTGCTCGATGGGGAAGTCAAACAGGATGTCGGCCGAGGCACCCACCGTCAGCCAGCCATTGCGGCCGATCTCGTCTTCCAGCTGGCCCGGGCTCCAGCCCGAATAGCCGATCGAGACGAGCAGGCGCTCGGGACCATCGCCCTTGGCGACGGCTTCGAGCACGTCGATCGAGGTGGTAAACGCGATTTCATCGGTCACCGTCAGCGACGAGGAATAGTGCGCGCCTGGCGTATGCAGCACGAAGCCGCGGTCGTCCTGCACGGGGCCGCCGAACATGATCGGTTCATTGATGATGGGAGTGTCGCTGCCGGCCGCCAGTTTCAGGTCGATGCGGTCGAACAGCACTTCCATGGTCATGTCGGTGGGTTTGTTGATGACGACGCCCAGCACGCCGTTTTCATTATGTTCACAAACGTACACGACCGTGCCGCCGAAGATCGGATCTTGCATGGCCGGCATCGCAATCAGGAAATGGTTGGCCAGATTCAAGGTGGAGGAACCTGTCGCGGCCGGCTCTCCCACACCCTGCATCAAACGATGCCCTGGTAGAGTCTGGTCGATTTTACTCTTTTTCATACGCGATGCTCTCTCTGTGGGCTTGCTGGCAAGTCTCGCTTACCCCGCTATCGTACGCCTGGCGCAAGCGGCCGCGAATGCTGGGCGGCGCGCACCGTGTTGCCAGGCGCTATTCTTGTTATGTTGTAAATTAATGGTCAATTCGCTTTGCCTGCCGACGCATTTCAATGCCAATTGTAAAATTGACTGCACAATCGCTGTCGCACATAAACCACCACGAACATACCCGCTAGTTTACACTGAATTGCCGCCGCAGCGACGCCAAAGGCACGACGCGCGCGGCCATAAAGCCCTGTTGGCGGCAAAAAATGGCCTATCTTTGACCCTGAACACGCAAAATAATGACAATTAAGACTTCCCTGGTGTGGTTCCGGCGCGATCTGCGCGCATTTGACCATGCTGCATTGCATCACGCCCTGCGCCAGAGCCAGGCCGTGCATTGTGTCTTCGTATACGACACCGCCATCCTGGCAGCGCTGCCGCGCCGCGACCGGCGGGTCGATTTCATCCATGCCAGCGTGGCCGAACTGGCCGACGAGCTGCGCCAGCTGGGCGGCGACCTGATCGTGCTGCACGCGGACGCCGCCGAAGCCATCCCGCGCCTGGCCGCCGAGCTGAACGCCGACGCCGTGTTTGCCAACCACGACTACGAACCGCAAGCGATCGCCCGCGACCGCAGGGTAGCGGCCGCGCTCACGCACGAGACGCGCCTGTGGTTCAGTTTCAAGGACCAGGTGATCTTTGAAAAAGACGAGGTATTGACGCTCTCGGCCAAACCCTACACCGTCTACACGCCGTATAAAAATGCCTGGCTGAAGAAAATGCGCGCCGAACCCGGCTGCCTGGCGCCGTTCGCTATCGAACCGCATGCGGCCAGCTTGGCGCCGCCGCGCAGCGGCACGCCGGCCCCGCTGCCCACCTTGGGGGAGCTGGGTTTCGAGGCCAGCAACCTGGCCGAACTGGCCATTCCCACCGGCATGGCGGGCGCCAGCACGCTGTTCGAGGATTTCCTGCCACGCCTGGCCCGCTATGACGTGGCGCGCGATTTTCCTGCCCTGAAGGGGCCGTCGTATTTGTCCATGCATCTGCGCTTCGGCACCGTGTCGCTGCGCTACCTGGTGCGCAGCGTGGTCGACCTGATGGACCGGGGCGGTGGCGGCGACGGCGCGCCCGTGTGGCTGGCCGAACTGATCTGGCGCGATTTCTACGCCATGATTTTGTACCAGAACCCGCATGTGGAAGGCGGCGCCTTCAAGCCGGCCTACGATGCGATCGCCTGGGAAAGCGGCCCCGAAGCCGATGCCGCCTTTGCGGCCTGGTGCGAGGGACGCACCGGCTATCCGCTGGTGGACGCGGCCATGGCACAGCTGAACCAGACCGGCTATATGCACAACCGGCTGCGCATGGTCACGGCCTGCTTTTTGATCAAGGATCTGGGCATCGACTGGCGCCGCGGCGAAGCATATTTCGCGCTGCACCTGAATGACTTCGACCTGGCGTCGAACAACGGCGGCTGGCAATGGGCTTCGTCGTCCGGCTGCGATGCGCAGCCCTACTTCCGCATCTTCAATCCCATCACGCAGTCGGAAAAATTCGATGCGAACGGGCGCTTCATCCGCCGCTACCTGCCGCAGCTGAAGGCGCTGGGCGACAAGGAAATCCACGCGCCCTGGCTGGTGCCACGCATGCTGCTCGAGCAAAAAAACATCGTGCTGGGACGCGACTATCCTGAACCCATCGTGCAGCACGACGAGGCGCGCAAGGAGACGCTGGAGCGCTATGCGGTGGTGAAGGTGGCGGGGTAAGCAGGTAATTGATTGGCATTGCGGTGATGTCGGGTTACGCGCTGCGCGCTAACCCGACCTACCCGACATGCGCCGTCGTGCAAGAGCGTAGGTCGGATTAGCGGGGCAAGGCCCCGCGTAATCCGACAACATGGTTGGCGTTAGCGTTGGCGTCGATTACGCCACGTCACCGCCCAGCAAGCGCCCCACTTCCGCCAGCAATTCCTCTTCCTGGAACGGCTTGCCGAAATACGCATTCACGCCCAGCTCGAACGCGTGCGCGCGGTGCTTGTCGGCGCTGCGCGAGGTGACCATGATGATGGGGATGGCACGTGTCTTGTCATCGCTGCGCACATTGCGCGTCAGGTCGAAACCGTCCATGCGCGGCATTTCCACGTCGACCAGCAGCACGGCCGGCATGGCAGCCGGTTCCAGCGCATGCAACTGCTCCAGCGCATCGAGGCCATCCTTGGCCAGCAGCACCTGATAGCCTTCGCGCTCGAACAAACGCTGCATCACGCGGCGCACCGTCAGCGAATCGTCGACCACCATCACGCGCACGGCCGGCACAGCCAGTGCGCTGGAGGCGGCGTGCTGTTCGCTGCTGGCCAGCGCATACTGCGACAGCAGTTCCGGGTGATGCTCGAGGTGCTGCGCCAGCGCCACCGGATTGAGAATCAGCACGATGTCGCCCGTGCCCAGCACCGTGGCGCCGGCGATGCCCGGCATGCGCGCCAGTTGCGGGCCCACATGCTTGACCACGACCTCGCGGTTGCCCACCACGTCATCAACCTGCAAGGCCAGCCTGTCATTGCCATTCCTCAGCAGCAGCACGGGCGCATGGCGCTGCGTGGCCTGCGCCGCTGGCGTCTCGCCCAACATGGCCGACAGGTGGTGCAGCGCCAGCGACTGCCCGTGCGACTCGATGCGCCCGGCCGCCCGCACCTGCTCCAGCTGCTCGCCTTTCAGGTGCAGCACCTGCTCCACCAGTACCGATGGCAAGGCATACGTCTTGCCGTTCGCCGCCAGCAGCACCACTTGCGTGACGGCCAGGGTCAGCGGCAGGTGGATGGTGAAGCGCATGCCCAGGCCCGCCTGCGTCTGCGTTTCCACGCGCCCGCCCAGGGCCAGCGCTTCGGAGCGCACGATGTCCATGCCAAAACCGCGCCCTGCCAGTTCCGTCAGGCTGTCGGCGGTGGAAAAACCGGGTGTAAAAATCAGTTCGGCCGCCTGCGCGTCGCTCAAAGGCGCGTCCGTCGCCACCAGGCCGGCGCCGTGCGCCTTGGCGCGGATGCGTTCCAGGTCCAGCCCCGCGCCGTCGTCGGAAAAGGCGATCGCCACTTCATTGCCCTGCTGGCTGACCTGCACCAGCAGCTCGCCCGTCTCGCTCTTGCCTGCTTCCAGGCGCGCGGCGCGCGGCTCGACGCCGTGCACGATGGCGTTGCGCAGCAGGTGCTCGAACGGTGCCGCCATGCGTTCGAGCACGCTGCGGTCGATTTCCACGCCGCCGCCGCGGATGTCGAGGTTGACGCGCTTGTCGACTTCCTTGGCGCTTTGCCGCGCCACGCGGAACAGCCGTTCGGCGATGCTGGCAAACGGCACCATGCGGATCTGCATCAGGTCGCGCTGCAGCTCGCGCGTCAGCCGCGCCTGCAGCACCAGGTCGTCCGTCACCGCGTCGACACTGAGGCTGAGGTTTTCATGGAACGAGGCCACGTCGTTGACGCTTTCGGCCATCATGCGCGTGAGTTCCTGCAGGCGCGTAAAGCGATCGAATTCGAGCGGGTCGAATTCGCGCTCGCTGCCGACGGCCATGCGCGAGGCAATCTGCGATTCGGCCTGCATTTCCACTTCGCGCAGCTGGCGCCGCAGGCGCGCCAGGTTGTCGGAAAATTCGGATAGCGAAGCGCCCAGCACGCCGACTTCATTTTCCATTTTAGAACGCGTGATCGACACTTCGCCGGCCTGGTTCACCAGGCGGTCGAGAATATCGGCGCGCACGCGCACCAGCGCCGCCTTCGGTTCGGCGGTCGGCGTGTCTTCCATGCCCGGCAAGGGCAGCAAGGGTTGCTGCAGCTGTTCGAACAGGTGCAGCGCATGGTCGTAATGGGCCAGCAATTCCTCGAAGGCCTGCGGCGTGGCGGTGCCCGCGTGCAGCATGTTTTCGATATGCGTCTCGATTTCATGCGCATGCTGGCCCAGGCGCATGGCGCCGGCCATGCGCGCGCTGCCCTTGACCGTATGCAGGGTGCGCAGCAGCATCTGCGCCTGGCCGCTGTCGTGCGGCTGCTGCTGCCAGCTGCGCAGCGCCTCGCCGATCTGCGGCAGCAGGTCGGCACCCTCTTCCAGGAAGACGGACAATAAATCGAGGTCGAGTTCATCGCTGATGCCGGCGCTCGCCGCCAGCAGCGCGGCCGCATCGGCCGGCATGATGGCGGGCGCCGGCGCTTCCGGCGCCGCGTGCTCCAACGGCGGCGCGTGCTCGAAGCCGGCGTCGAACAGGTCGTCGCTGGCGCCGCTGTCCTGCATGGGCGCCGGCACTTCAGCCGCAACGGGTTGCAGCGCGTCGGCGACGATGCTCGCATACGCCGCCTCGAACAAGGTCTCGAGCTGCGGCAGAGGGACTTCGGCGAGTGGCTCGGCAGCTTGCGCCGGCGCGCCGACGATGCTGGCGTAGGCGGCGGCAAACAGGGCGTCGAGCCGCGCTTCCTGGCTCTCGCCGGGCGGCGCCGTCAGGGCACGCCACAGGGTATTGAGCGCTTCGATCATGTCCGGCTGCGTTGGCGCCAGGTCGCCCAGCGCGAACGCCTGCAGCATTTGCGCGATGCGCTGCGTGGCCTGTTCCAGCACGTCGTGCTGTTCGGCGCGCAGGCCGGCCAGCGGCGGCACCACCGTCTCGATCACCGTTTCCAGCGCGTGCGCCATGTCGCGCAGGGACTGGAAACCCACCGTGCCCGACGTTCCCGCCAAGGTATGCACGGCTTGCAGCGCGTCCGCGCTGACGGCACGCTGTTCATGGCGCCATTCGCCAAAGTCGCGCGTGAGCACGCGCAGCAATTCATCCGTCTCGGCCAGGTAAATGTTGTACAAGGGGAGGCTGACGCGCAGTTCACCGACGTGCTTGAGGTTATCGTCAGGCGCTTCGTGGGCGGCGGGCGCCGTGGCGGACGGAAAGCCGATCACATTGCCGTTGCCGGCCAGCGGTGCGGCCGATGCCGGGCGAGGCTTGCGCAGTTCGAACGGACCGCCTTCGCGCACGCGCTCGGCCGCCGCCAGCAGCATGCCGGCCTCGCGCTCGCGCCCCGCGCCGCCTTCCAGTTCCGCCACCCATTCGCTGAGCTGGTACCAGCCGTAATTGAGCAGGGTGAACAGATCATCGCTGACAGGGCGCGCTTCGGCCAGCCAGGTATTCATCACGCGTTCGATGGCGCCGGCCGCCTCGGCGAACTGCGCCAGGCCGATCATGCGGCTGCTGCCTTTCAAGGTGTGGAACGAGCGGCGCAGCATGGCCAGGTGCTCGCCGCTGGCGGCCTGCTCGCGCGGCAGGGCCAGGGTGGTGTCGACAAAGGCCAGCACTTCGCGCGCTTCGGCGATGAAGATGTCGAGCATCTCCGCATCGACATCGGTCACTGCCGGCGCGGCATCCATGCCGGCGGGCGCGGCGGGCGCCAGGGCCTGGTCGAGCAAGGGCACCGGTACGGCACCGGCGGCGGCGACTTTTTCAAATGGCAGCGCGCGGAAGGTGCCGGCGGCGGCATCGAAATGGAAACGCCCGCTGGCCGCTTGCGCGTTGCGGCCCAGCATATCGACAAAAAATCCCAGCGCGCTGACATTTTGCGCGATCTCGTCGAGCGCCCCGGCGTGGGCCTCCGCCTTGGCGTCCGCATTGGCGTCGCCAGCGGCCAGCTGCCGCACGGCCGCATCGACCTGCAGCACGGCGGCGCGCGCGTCTTCCTGTCCCAGCCCGGCCAGCTGCTGCTGCAACTGTTCCAGCACGGGGGCGACGCCGTCGAGTGCCGCTTCCCGCGAGGCATCCGCGTAATACGCATTGAGCGCCTTTTCCACCTGGCGCAGACCCGTCTTCATGTCCTCGGCCAGCGCGGCCACCGTCTGGCCCTGCTCGATCTGGCGCGACAGCTCGCCCGCCGTGACGGGTGGCGGCGCTTCACCAGCCAACAGCGCCTGCAGGCGCGCGGCGATGGTTTCCGCATTGCCGGCAAAATCGTCGGGCAGGCGGCGCACCTGCTCCAGCCCCGTGTCGGCAAACAGCAGCGCCATGCCGATTTCATTTTCCAGCGCCGCGCTGCGCCCGCTGGTCACGGCTAGCCGCGCCACGGCCGCGCATTCGCGCAGCAGGCTGGCCAGGGCCGGCTGCTTCAGGGTCTCCACATGTGCGGCCACCTCTTGAAGCGACGCGTCAAAATCCGTGCCCAGGGCAGGATCGAGGTCGGCTTGCGCCAGACGACTCCAGCTGGCGCGCGCCTGCGCCAGAGCCGCGCGTGCGCCTTGCAAGGCTTCCTGGTCGACCTGGCCGTAACGCCGCGTTTCCAGGTCGGCGGGCACCATGCCTTCCAGCGCGAAGGCGGCGCGCAGCTGGCGTGCCTCAGATGTGGGCTCGGGTGCCGCGGCGATGAAGAACAGGGCGTCGCGCAACATCGCTTCGGGCAGGCTGGCCGTGCCCTGCGCCAGACGGCGCAACTGCAGGTTGATCAGGCCGAACAACTGTTTGACGTTGAGCGTGCCCATGCCCTCGCCGCTGGCCGCCAGTCCCGCAAACGCCTGCATGGCGAACCAGAAGGCACGCGCCGGCGCTTCCTGCTGCGCGTCGGCCACCAGGGTCAAGGTGGCATGCAAGTCGCTGGCGTGCTGGCGCCGCGCCGCATCATCCTGCGCTTTCAGAAAGGGCAGCAAAGACTTTTCAAAGCGCCCGCGCCAGGCAGGGTAATCGGCTGCCGGCGGCGCCTCCGCCAGCGCGATGGCATGCCCTTCCAGTATCGATGCAGGCGGAAAAAACAGGTCGGCCGGGTGGATGCGCTCGGCGCCCAGCATGGTTTGCAGGTCGCGGTAGTAGGGGAACAAACGCGTCGGCTGCGGCGGCGTGCCGGCCACCAGGTCTTCCAGGTATTCGGTCAGGGCCTGATACAGTGCGGCGACGATCTGCGCATGGTCGAGCGTATATTCGAGGCTGCCGTCGCGCAAGCGCGCCAGCGCCTGTTCCGCGCCATCCGTCAGCAGGCTGGCGCCGGCCACGTCCACCATCACCAGCGCGCCATGCGCCTGGTGCAGATGCGAGCGCGCATGCTGCAGGGCCGTGGCGCGTTCCTCGCGCTCGCGGCCGCCCGCCTCGAACAGCGCCGTTTTCGAGCGGCCCAGCGCTTCGCGGATTTCCACCATCACCCACGACAAAGGTTCGCTGTCGAACGGCTTGGACTGCTGCGGACTATCAGGTGTGCTCATGCATGCCTCGGTAAGGAAATCGCCTGGACTGGCGCGGCGTTCAGGCGGCGACGCGGAAGCGCGACACCGAGTTTTTCAGTTCCTGCGCCAGCATCGACAACTTGTGGATCGACTGCGCCGTTTGCTGCGTGCCATCCTGGGTCTGCTCCGTCACGCTCAGGATATGCTGGATATTCAAGGCCACGCCGCTGGCCGAACCGGCCTGCGTGCCGGTGGCAAACGAGATGCCCTGAATCAGTTCGGCCAGGTGTTTCGACACCTGGCTGATGTCGTTCAAGGCCGCGCCGGCCGCGTCGGACAGGCGTGCGCCCTCGACCACGCCGTGCGTGGATTTTTCCATCGCGCGGGTGGCGTCCTGGGTATCGGCCTGGATGGTGCGCACCAGCGCGCCGATCTGCTTGGCGGCGGCGGCCGAGCGTTCGGCCAGGCGCTGCACTTCCTCGGCGACGACGGAAAAGCCGCGCCCCGCTTCGCCGGCCGACGCGGCCTGGATGGCGGCGTTCAGCGCCAGCACGTTGGTCTGCTCGGTGATGTCGGAAATGAGCTCGGTGATTTCGCCGATTTCCTGCGACGATTCGCCCAGGCGCTTGATGCGCTTGGAGGTATCCTGGATCTGCTCGCGGATTTCATGCATGCCCTTGATGGCGTTTTCCACCGCCGTCGAACCCTGCTGCGCCGCCGCCACCGACTGGCGCGCCACGTCGGCCGAGACGCTGGCCGACTTCGACACGTCGGTAATCGCATTGGCCATCTTGACCACGGTGGCGCTGACGCCCTGGATTTCGCGCGACTGCTGCTGCGACGCGATCAGCAGCTTGCTGGAGATGCTTTGCGCCTGCGTCGAGGCGCGGTTGACCTGTTCGGCGGTCGCCGTCACCCTCCCCACCAGGCCGCGCAATTCCTCGACCGTGTAGTTGACGGAATCGGCGATGGCGCCCGTGATGTCTTCCGACACGGTAGCCTGTACCGTCAGGTCGCCATCGGCGACCTTCTGCAATTCGTTCATCAGGCGCAGGATGGCCGCCTGGTTCTGCTCATTCCTGGCCTTCGCCTCTTCCTCTTTTCCCTGCGACAGCAGGCGCAGGATTTCCGCTTCCTGGCGCCGCCGCTCGGCGTCGCGCGTGCGGTTGACGGAGTCCTGCAGCAGCACGCGGCCGATACCGGCCGCCGCGATCAGGGTCAGCAACACGCCGCCGACCATCATCCAGAAAGCCATGCCCAGCGTTTCCTGGTTCACGTGGTACATCTGCTGCAGCAGGGTCAAGCGCTGGCGCAGGTCTTCGTTCTCGTTGAAGATCAGCTGTTCGGCGCTTTTCGCCGCACTGAATTTATCCAGGCGGTCGAGTATCGACGACACCAGCTTCTGGTAATTATCGAAACTGGCCTTCAGCGCCACCAGCCGGTCGCGCAGTTCGGCGTCGCGCGTGGGCGCCAATTGCAGCGACATGCTGCCATTGAGCAGGCCTTCGACGGCGGTGCGGAAATACGTCGTGTCGCGCCCCAGCGAAAATGCCGTTTCCGAGCTGATGCTGCCCGACGACAGGAACTCGCTGGCACTGCGGCTCATGCGCTGGCTCAGCATCATCAGGCGGCCGATGACGGCCAGGTCGCGCGCGTTGCCGCCGCGCTGCACCTTGAGTGCCGCGACTTCCTCCGTTTGCGCCAGCAGCGCCGGCGACAGCGCGTTCAATTGCTGCAAGGTCTTGTCGAATTCGCCCAGCTCCGTTTTCAGGCGCAAGATGGTACTGGCCGCGCGGTCGCTGCTGGCCCACTTCTTGCGCGCGTCGGCCACCGCCGCCAGCAGGCCGGAACGCGACTCGCCGATATCGCGGCCGTGATACGTCCCGCCGCGCAGCATCAGGCGGAAATCCTGGTTCAGTTCATTGCGGCTTTCCTCGAGCTGGCGGAAGGCTTCCGGATTGCCTTGCACGGCGTTCGGCGCGGCCTTGCCGATGCGCTGCGAATGCATCAGCGCGTCGCTGGCCAGCTGCGTCTGCGCCGAGGCGATATTGCCGCTGCGCGTGTTGAGGCCGACGAACAGCAGGCTGGCGGCCAGGCTCAGGGCCATCACCGTCGAGAGGATGCTCAGCTGCTTTTGCAGCGGCAAATGGCCGATCAGCGGCAGCTTCAAGTCGCTGACGGGTGCCTTGGCCAGCGACTTGCGCCGCCCCAGCGCGTCGCGCAGGCGCAGCGGCAGGTCGGCCGCCGCTGCCGGCTCGCCGGCAGCATGCTCCGCTTCGGGCATGCCGGCCGCCAGGATAGGAGAATTGGCACCCATCAGCAAATATCCTTGTGGTCGAATAGCCCGCCAAAGCCGGCGTCGAGGAAGCGCTCCGCCTGCGCCAGCTGCGCCAGGTCCAGGCGCAGCCACTGCTGCCCTTCGCTGTCGCGCAGCGCCTGCGCCGCCCAGGACGGCGGCGCATCCGGCACGGAGACGGGCTGCATCGTGCGCAGCTGGCGCAAGCCCAGCACGCGTTCGACCAGCACAGCGCAATTGAGACCCAGGCGGGGAGAAAACGTGATGATGCGGCAGTGATTGCCAGGCGTGCAGGCCGGCTCGCCCATGTAGCGGGCCAGGTCGACGACCCCCGTCAGGCGTCCGCGCATGGCCGCCAGGCCCAGGTACCAGTCCTGCGCCAGCGGCACGCCCTGGATCTGCACCCCGGCGGCGATGACGATTTCACCGAGCTGCGTCAGGTCGAGCAGGCACGGCCGGCCACCGAGCATCACGCCCAATTCCTTGCGCGCTGCCAGCGCGCCGCTGCGCGCGGCCTGTATCCGCTCGATCAATTGCAGCTGATACTGGCGCAAGCGCCCCTGCCGCGCGCCCGTCTCGAAGGATGGCATGGCGGCAGCGGCAGGCGAAAAGGCCGCGGTGGACTCGCCGTTCCCTGACATCGTGTGCATTCTCAGGAAAGCGCGGCGATCTTGGCCAGCAGCTCGGCTTCGACCACCGGCTTGACCAGATAATCGCGCGCGCCCTGGCGCAAGCCCCAGATGCGGTCCGTTTCCTGGCTCTTGCTGGAGCAGATAATCACCGGCACGTCCTGCAGTTCGGGATCGCGCGCAATCGCGCGCGTGATCTGGAAGCCATTCGCACCGGGCATCACCACATCCATCAGGATCAGGTCGGGCCTGGCCTGCTTCAGTTGCGCCAGCGCGTCGGCGCCGTCCTGCGCCGTAAAGACGGCATAACCGGCACGCACCAGCATCTCGCTCAGGTAGTAGCGTTCTGTCGGCGAGTCATCGACGATCAGAATTGTGTGTATGGCCATCTGCTTCCTTGCTGCGTTGTCAATCAATAAACCACTTAGAATAGGCTCTTACTCAAAATGCCTGGCCAGGTGCAGCCGCACGGCCTCCAGCAGCGCCTCGCGCGCCAGCGGCTTGACCAGGCAGGCGCTGGCGCCTGCCATGGCGCCGCGCGCGCGGTCGAACAAGCCCTCCTTCGACGACAGCATCAGCACCGGCGTGGCGTGATGCGCCGCGCTGGCCTTGATCAGCGCACAGGTGCGGTAGCCGTCCAGGCGCGGCATCACGATGTCGCACACGATCAGCGCCGGCTGGCAATCGGCGATCTTGGCCAGGGCCTCGAAGCCGTTTTCCGCCACCACCACGCGATAACCGGCCTCGCCCAGGATGTTCGCGGCCGCGCTGCGTATCGTCGCGCTGTCGTCGATGACGAGGATCGTGGCACTGGCGCACGCGGCCTCGGACGGCATCTCGGGCAAAAAGGGACGCGTCATGTGATTATTCGACAATCTTTCATACCATAGCACAGGCTGCCGCGATACTGCGTGCGGCAGCACCATCCCGGGGAGCTCGATGAATTACAGTGCCACCATCTCGAAATCATCCTTGCGCGCACCGCATTCAGGACAGGTCCAGTTCATCGGAACATCGGCCCAACGCGTGCCGGGAGCGATGTCTTCGTCGGGCAGACCGGCCGCTTCATCATAAACCCAGCCGCAAATGAGACACATCCACGTTTGGAATTGCTGCGTTGTTTCGTTGCTACTCACGTTCTGCCACCCTTCAATCAAGTAAAATGCTGAATTAGGTATCTTAATCTACCCGCCGTGCAAAACCAAACTTCTCCCCTCATATTAAGCTTCGGCGTGTCCGATCCGGTCGGTGCGATCGGCATCCAGGCCGACCTGGCCACATTTTCAGCCTTCGGCTGCCATGGCCTGTCGGTCACCACGGGCCTGCTGATCAGCGATACGGCGCGCGTGGAAGACGTGCAGGCGGTCGACCCGGACTGGGTTTCCGACCAGGCGCGCGTGCTGCTGGAAGACATGTCCGTCTCGGCCATCAAGATCGGAGCGCTGGGCAGCGTGGAAAACGTCACGGCCATCGCCGAAATCGTCTCCGACTATCCGAACGTGCCGCTGATCCTCGATCCCTTCATTTCGGCGCTGCCGGAACAGGGCATGGACGACGAAGACATCCTCACCGCCGTGCGCCAGCTGCTGATCCCGCAAACGACCTTGCTGGTGCTCTCGCCGGTGGAGCTGGAGCGCCTGGCCGAGACCTGGCGCGACGCCGATCCGGACGACACCCTGCAAAACGACGTCGATTACCTGGTGGCCCTGGGCTGCGAATACGTGCTCGTCACAGGCATGCCGGCCGACGCCAGCAAGTCCGGCACGGGCGAAGGCAAGTTGCGCGCCAATACCCTGTTCGGCGAGGACGGCGTGGTGCGCCACGACGAATGGCAGCACCTGCCAGGCATCTTCAACGGCGCCGGCAGCACCCTGTCGGCGGCCGCCACCGCCCTGCTGGCCCTGGCGGAAAACGAAGACGATGTGCCGCAGGTGGTCGTGGCGGCGCAGGAATTTACCACCGGCGCGCTGGCCCACGCGCAGCGCCACGGCATGGGCAAGCTGGTGCCGAACCGGCTGTTCCGGCAGCAGCGCCAGCGCGGCGCCCAATAATCCCGTCCAGACAAACACAGACGACACAGACAACGATCCACTCTCAAGGCACGATTATCATGACGACGACTTCACAGAACGACATCCTGTTTGCCCGCGCACAAAAAACCACGCCAGGCGGCGTCAATTCGCCCGTGCGCGCCTTCCGCTCCGTCGGTGGCACGCCGCGCTTCATCACGCGCGCCGAAGGCCCGTACTTCTGGGACGCGGACGGCAAACGCTATATCGACTACATCGGTTCCTGGGGCCCGGCCATCGTCGGCCACGCCCACCCGGAAGTGGTGAAAGCGGTGCAGGATGCGGCCGCGCTGGGCCTGTCGTTCGGTGCGCCGACCGAAGGCGAAGTGCTGATGGCCGAGGAAATCACGCGTCTGGTGCCATCAATCGAGCAGGTACGCCTGGTGTCGTCGGGCACGGAAGCGACCATGAGCGCCCTGCGCCTGGCGCGCGGCGCCACGGGACGCGACAAGATCGTCAAGTTCGAAGGCTGCTACCACGGCCACGCCGACTCGCTGCTGGTGAAAGCGGGCAGCGGCCTGCTCACCTTCGGCAACCCGACCTCGGCCGGCGTGCCGGAAGATTTCGTCAAGCACACCCTGGTACTCGACTATAACAACGTGGAACAGCTGAAGGACGCCTTCGACAGCTTCGGCGCGGAAATCGCCTGCGTCATCGTCGAACCGGTGGCCGGCAACATGAACCTGGTGAAAGCCACGCCGCAATTCCTGCAGGCGATGCGCGAGCTGTGCACGCAGCACGGCGCCCTGCTCATTTTCGATGAAGTCATGTGCGGTTTGCGCGTGGCCCTGGGCGGCGCACAAGCGCTGTACGGCATCAAGCCCGACCTCACCGCGCTGGGCAAGGTGATCGGCGGCGGCATGCCGGTGGCGGCCTTCGGCGGCAGCGCGGCGCTGATGCATCACATGGCGCCGCTGGGCGCCGTCTACCAGGCCGGCACCTTGTCCGGCAACCCGGTCGCCGTGGCGGCCGGCATGGCCACCCTGAAACTGATCCAGCAACCGGGCTTCTACGAGCAGCTGGGCGCCACGGCCAAGCGCCTGGCCGAAGGCTTGACAAGCGCGGCGAAGGACGCGGGCGTGGTCTTCTGCGCCGACTACATCGGCGGCATGTTCGGCATCTATTTCAGCGCCACCCCACCGACCAGCTACGCGGAAATGATGGCGGGCGACCGCAGCAAGTTCAACGCCTTCTTCCACGCCATGCTGGACGAAGGCGTGTACTTCGCGCCCGCCGCCTTCGAGGCGGGCTTCGTCTCGGCACAGCACGATGATGCCGTCATCGACGCCACCATCGACGCCGCGCGCAAGGTGTTTGCCACCCTGGCGTAAGGTACACACCTGACAAAACCTACTGCGCGTCGCGCTTTGCGGCCGGCGATGCTCACCGTACTAAAGTACGGTTGCGCTTCTCGGCCACAAATCACTGCCGCTCGCTACGGTTTTGTCAGGTGTCGTTACACTGTAGCGCCTTGTAGCAGTTCCGCCACCAGCGCCGGCAGGCTGGCCATGTCGCTGAACACGACATGCGCGCCGGCCGCCTTCAGGCGCGCTTCCTGGCCGGCGGCGATATGCCCGCCGCCGATGAATCCCAATACCGTCATTCCCGCCGCCACGGCGGCCGTCACGCCCGTGACGCTGTCTTCCAGCACCAGGCACTGGCCCGGCGGCACGCCAAACGCGGCCGCGGCCGCCAGGTACACGCCCGGATGCGGCTTGGCATGGCCGACCAAGTCGGGCGTAAACACGCGCTTGTCGAACAGCGGCGCCATGCCAGTGCGCTCAAGCGCCGACAGCACGCGCGCGCTGACGCTGTTCGAGGCCACGGCCTTGGGCAGCGCAATGGCGGCCAGCGCCTGCGCCACGCCCGGCACGGCGCGCAATTGCGCATCGCAGGCCGCATCGACGGCGTTGCCGATGGCCATGATCTCGTCGGCCGGCAATTGCGGCAGTCCCAGTTCCTTGTAGATATCCTGCATCAGCGGCACCAGGCGCTGGCCCAGGCGCGGCTCGATCAAGCCTTGCAGGGTAACGCCCTGGGGCAGGTTCGGCAGGCGCGGTGCCAGCAATTCCAGCAGCGCTTGCAGGGCCACGGCTTCGCTGTCGATCAGCACGCCATCGCAGTCGCTGATCAGATGGGTAAAGCGCGGTGGGGTGGTGGCGGTATCAGGCATGGACTCTCCAGAAGACAACGGTGACGGGAAATGCGGCAGCTGGCCAACAAGGCCGGCTTCGCAACGATCATAGGTGGAACAGGCGGACGCTGCCACGCAGAAAACGTCTGAATGACGATACTTTTCTGCAAAAGGCAGACTACGGGGGAAAGACTGGCTTAACACAGACAACGTAGATACCAATTCAATACCACGCAATACCAATGATTATCGCTGATTTTTGAAATTGCTGCGCTTGCCTTGAAACCGGGACGCGGACGCGCCCCGGCGATGCGGTTTACTTCAGCCAGCCACGGTGGCGGAAGTACAGGAACGGTGCGATGGCGCTGGTGATCATCAAGCCCCAGGCCCAAGGATAACCGAACGACCATTCCAGTTCCGGCATCAGCTTGAAGTTCATGCCGTACACGCTGGCGATCAGCGTCGGCGGCAGGAAGGCCACGCTGGCCACCGAGAAGATCTTGATGATCTTGTTCTGGTTGATGTTGATGAAACCGACGGTGGCATCCATCAGGAAGTTGATCTTGTCGAACAGGAAAGAGGTATGGCCGTCCAGCGATTCGATGTCGCGCAAAATCTGCCGCGCTTCCTCGAACTGCTCGGAATTGAGCAAGCGGCCGCGCATCAAAAAGCTCACGGCGCGGCGCGTATCCATCATGTTGCGGCGGATACGGCCATTCAAATCTTCTTCGTGGGCAATCGCGTTCAGCGCTTCGGCCGCGTGCGCATCGGTAAATTCCTTTTGCAGCACGCGCGTGCTGACTTCTTCCAGGTTCTGGTAGATGCCTTCGAGCACGTCGGCCGAATATTCGGCATCGGTGGCGTACAGGTCGAGCAGCACGTCCATGTAGTCGGCGATCGAGCCTGGCCGCGAGCGGGCGCGCATGCGCACCAGGCGGAACACGGGCAGGTCGTCCGTATGCATGGAAAACAGGATCTTGCGCGCCAGGATGAAGGCCACGGTGATGACGCGCGAAGGACCGTCGTCTTCTTCACGCAGGAAGTCGGTGCGCAGATGCAAGTCGCCGTTTTCCGCTTCGTAATAGCGGGCCGACGCTTCAATATCCTTGACTTCGTCCTCGCCCGGCAGCGTGACGTTGTAGATGGCCTTGACCCAGGCCCGTTCATCATCGGTGGGGTCGGTCAGGTCGACCCACACCGGTTCGGCATTTTCGAGGTCTGCGCGGCTGTCGATCGGCACCTGGTTGAGCCGGCCATTCTGTAATACAAAGACATTGATCATGCGCGCTCTCAGCCGGATGTTGGGTTATCGTGATGTGCTGGCGCTGGCGCCAAAAATGAAAACAGCGCAAGTGTACCCGCAAAGGCCTTTTCACGACCACCCCCGGCACCGCTTTTTCACGGAAAAAGTACGGCGTTGCACCAAGGGAGACGATTAAGATGCTGCGCCGCAATAGTGCCAATCAGGCAGCTTTGATTTTATGCAAATAAAGCCGGCTGCCATCAAGGCAATTCCGCCGCCCCCATGCGGCGCAGGATGACACTGGTGCGCCGGTTCAGATAGCCCGTATCGCGGTGACGGTCATAAAAGCGGGGATTTGGCAGCATCACGGCCAGTTTCGCCGCCTGCGCCGCGCTCAAGCCGGCCGCGCTGACATGGTAATAGTGGCGCGCGGCCGCTTCGGCGCCGAAGATGCCCGTGCCAAATTCCACCACGTTCAAATAGATTTCAAAGATGCGCTGCTTCTCCATCAGGCTTTCCAGCATGTATGTGATGATCAGTTCCTGGCCCTTGCGCACATAGCTGCGCGAACCGGACAGGAACAGATTCTTCGCCAGTTGCTGCGTGATCGTCGAACCGCCCGCCACGACCTTTTGTTTTTTGCTATTTTTCTCATAAGCCTTTTGCAAGGCTTCCCAGTCCACGCCTTCGTGCTCGGAAAAATTCGCGTCTTCCGAGGCGATGATGGCCCGTTTCAGATTGTTCGAGATGCGGTTGTATGGCACCCACGTCTGCTGGATGGTCGCATTCGGATTCTTGTCCTGCAAGACGGACAACTGTTCGCGCATGAAAGCCGTGCTGGACGGGTTGTGGTCGACCCACCACCAGATTTGCAGGAAGAAATACAGTTGCACGACGATAAAGGCCAGCACGGGCACGATGAACAGCCACTTGATCCAGCCGTAGCGGCGGCCGCCACCACCTTTGCGCGCGCCCTTCTTGCCGCCGCTCACAAGCTGCCCCGCAGTTGCGTCAGCAAGTCCTGCGTCTGCGGCCGCACGCCGCGCCACACGTGAAACGCTTCGGCCGCCTGCTCCACCAGCATGCCCAGGCCGTCGCGCACCTGCGCGCCATGCTGGGCGGCAAAGTCCATGAAGACGGTGGGCTGGGCGCCATACATCATGTCCAGCGCCAGCGTGTGGCTGCCGAAGATACCCGCTGGCACGGGCGGCAAGTCGCCCGCCAGGCTGGCCGAGGTGGCATTGATGACGATATCGAATACGCCGTCGGGCTGCGTGTAGCCGCCGGCGCGCAGCTGGGCAGCGTGACTCGCCGCGTCCGCAAACTGCGCCACCAGCGCCTCGGCCGTGGCCACGGTGCGGTTGGCAATAAAAATTTCCTGCGGTCCCTGTTCCAGCAAGGGCAGCACCACGCCGCGCGCCGCACCGCCCGCGCCCAGCAGCAGGATGCGCTTGCCGGCGATGGCCATGCCCGCGTTGCGCATGATGTCGGCCACCAGGCCCGCGCCATCGGTATTGTCGCCAAGAATGGTGGCGCCATCGAAACGCAGGGTATTGACGGCGCCGGCCGCTTGCGCGCGCGGCGTCAGCACGGTGGCCAGCGCGCACGCATCGAGTTTGAAGGGCACCGTCACGTTCGCGCCCTTGCCGCCCTCGGCGGCAAACGTGCGGGCCGCCAGGGCAAAGCCATCGCGCGGCGCCAGCCGGCGATCGTAAGCCATGGCTTGTCCTGTCTGCAGGGCAAACGCGGCGTGGATCAGGGGGGACTTGCTGTGGGCGATGGGATTGCCGAAGACGCAATATTGATCGGGATTCATTTCTTGCTTGTTCAATTGCTGCCGCCAGTCAGGTTAGCTTCCATTTTTTCTTCGCGCGTAAATTTGAAACGGGTGATGACGACCCACAGGTCATCTTTATCACTTGACAACATATTCGGTGGGAAACGGCCGAACGGTGCCGCGCGGCGCACGATGGCCAGGGCAGCCGCGTCCAGCTCTGGGTTGCCCGAGCTTTTTTCCACGCGGGCGCCGCCTTCCTTCTGGTAAATCGTGCCGTCCTGGAAGATGGGGATGTAGACGACCAGTTCGCCATATATCTTGCGGCCATTCTTTTGCGGGAAATTCAGGGTGCCGATTTCCTCGATGCGCTTTTGCAGGGTCTTGTAATACATGGCATAGCCGACCTCCTGCGTGCTGGGCGTAATGAAAGTCTTGCGCGGACGTTTATTCTGGTCTTCCACGGTCTGGCTGATCTCGGCCGCCATGCGCGCGATGGCCTTGCTGCTTTCCATCAAGTCCGAACCGGACGCCAGCGGATTCGGTTTGTCCTTTTCCGTGACGGGCGCGGCGCTGTAGGGCGTCGGCTTGGCCGCCTGTGTCAGCAATTCCTGCTGTTTTTGTTCCAGTTCGGCAATGCGCCGGGCGCTGGCCTTGACGCTGTCGCCCTCTTCCACTTTGCGCATGTCGGGCAAGGGCGACTTGGCGCGGCCCTTGTCGGCCTGGCCACCGCCATCGAGGTTGGCTTGCGCCAGAGCATCGGCCTTCAGCGGTTTGTTCGCATGCTTGGCGTTGACCAGGATCACTTCCAGGCCGGGGTCGGTGGCGACGGCCCGCTGCGGCGCCGGGGCGACAAAATGCATCGCCAGCAAGGCGCCATGCGCCAGCAGCGATACCGCCACGGCAATCATCAGGAAACGATTCTCTCGGAAAGACTTCACGCGCAACCCAGTTCCTTACAACACAAGATACAAGATGGCTGAATTCTACGTCAAAGGGCGATGCCGGCAACAGTTTTCAGCACCGCCTTGATGGCCGCACCGAGGCCTTACTTGACCTCGGGCTCGCTGACCACGTCTTCGCTGACCAGTTCCGCCACTTCCGCCTCGGCGTCGCTGACCTGGTTCGCCGCTTCCGGCGCTACTTCCTCCGCGCCGTCGTCGCCCGATTCTTCCTCGTAGTCGAGCTCGGCGTTAGCCGCCGCATCGGGCACGGCGGCGATTTCCAGCAGGCGCGCTTCAATGCTCAGGTCGACTTCATCCCAGCGCAGCAAGTCCAGTTTCACCTGGGCGCCGCGCGCCACCGATGGCATGCCCGGCAGCTTGATGACCAGCGGAATGTCGACCAGGCGCAAAATCTCGTCTTTCAGGACGACGGCATCGACCTGACGCGCGTTTTCCTGGTGCAGCCAGCGCAAGCACCAGTAGCGTTCCATGTTCGACTGGAAATCGCCATACGCGGCATACGCGGCGTCGAATGCCGAAACGATGGCGAACAAATTCGCATCACGGGGCTTGAACGGGGCCACCAGCGGCGCCGTCACGCCATGCTCGGCGCAGGCGATGATTTGCCACTGGTTCACCAGGTCCGTGTAGCGGCGCAACGGCGAGGTGCTCCATGCGTATTGATCCACGCCCAAGCCCTGGTGCGGCGCCGCATGGGTGACCATGCGCACCTGCATCTTTGCCGCCCAGCTATTGCCGCTGCCGCCGCCCTGGCTGCGGTAGATACCGGGCACGCCATGGTCGTGCAGCATCTTGCCCCAGGTACTGTTGGCGAAAATCATCAATTCAGCGACGATCTTGTCCAGCGGCGCGCCACGCTTGCGGCGCGCCACGGTGACGATATCGTTTTCCACATAAAAGTTGAAATCGACGCGGTTATTCTGTTCCGGCTTCAGGCCGAACGCTTCGCGCTTCTTCATGCGGCCCTGTTCCAGCTGCTGCGCCCATTGCCACAGCACGGCAAAATCGGCCTTGTGCGGGTACTCGCCTTCGCCGCTGGCCAGGGTTTCCTCGTTGACCAGGTCGTCGAGCTGGTTGTGGCGCAAATTGCTGGCGATCGGCACCAGCTCGGCGCGCGTCTGCGTGCTGATGACCGCCCAGTCGGCTTTCGGGTCCAGGGTGGCGTACAGCGACAGGGCCGGGCACGTCGTGCCTTCCGCCAGAGTGAAAGCATTGACGATTTCGTCCGGCAACATGGTGATCTTGTCGCCCGGCATGTAGACGGTCGACATGCGCTGGCGCGCCATCTTGTCGATCACGTCTTCCGGGCGGATGCCCAGGCCCGGCGCGGCGATGTGTATACCCACTTTCACGGTGCCATCGGGCAGCGGCTGCACCGAGAAGGCATCGTCGATCTCGGTGGTGGTCACGTCGTCGATCGAGAAGGCGGCCACATCGGCCAGCGGCAGCTTGGCCGTCACGGCGGGCACGGGCACGCTGGGGAAACCGGCGCCTTTCGGGAAATTCTCGAAAAGAAATTTCGACAGGTGCAGGTCTTTCGGCGAAGCAATACCGCCGACAGCCAGCATCAAACGCGGTGGCGTCGTGTGCAATTCCGTGCACGCCGCTTCCAGCGCCTTGTATTCAATCGTGTTCTTGTCCGGCTTGAACAGCAGTTGCAACACCATCGGCTGCATCGAGGCGGGCAAGCGGTTCTGTTTCAGCTCTTCCACATAGCTTGCCTGCACCAGCGCCTGCTGCTTTTTCTTTTCGATGCCGGCCAGGGCCGCCTTCAGCGACGCTTCCGGCGCCGCCTTGTAGCGGCCACGGCCCTTCTTGTAGAAATACACGGGTGCCGAATGCAAGGCCAGGATCAGGCCGGCCGCTTCCGGCGGCAGCGGTGCGTGGCCGAAATATTCGGCGCCCAGCTCGGCAAAGCCGAACTCGTCTTCGCCCGCCACTTCCCACAGGAAATCGAGGTCGATCTCGGCGGCAATGCTCTTGGCCTGTTCCAGCAGTTCGGCCGGGGCCGGCTTTTCATACTGCAACAGCACATCCTTGACCTTGACCTTGGTGCGCTTGCCGCTGGCCATTTCCACTTGATACGCTTCACCCGCTTGCGACAGGACCGTGCCGACCTTGAAATCGCCGGATTCTTCAAAAAATAGATTCATTGTTATGCTTTGTTTATTAATGTGTCGGTTGTAACGGTGCGAGTGAGGGACGTCAACTCCAGCACCGCCGGCAAAAATACTTCGGTTACCAGCAGCAAGCCCTGGTGACGCTGATACAGGCAGCGGCGGGCAAAAAACAGCGCCTGTTCGTCGACGCGCCGCCCTTCCCTTGCCAGCGCCGCCTGCGCCCGCTGCACCAGCGGGTGGCCGGCGCGCAAGCGCGCAAATTCCAGTGCGCCGCGCCGTACCATGCGGTCACCGAACAGGGTCGTGCCCAGCGAGCGCTCGCCCAGCGCGGAAAACAGGGGCCAGTCCGTGGCCGTCGCCTGCATGGGCACGACGGTATGGCCAAACACGGCCGGTTTGTTATCACAACGCAACAGCACTTCGCGTTCCCATACCCGGCCCGCGCGGTGTAAACCAATGATGGCAGCCTCATCGTTCAGACAACGTGCCGTTTCCTGATGCAAACATTGCACGCGAAATGCCTGACTATGCGCTTTCAGCTTGGCCGTCAGCGAACCGCCGCCCGTGAGCCAGTGACGCAAGGCGGGCGGCGCATTGACGGCATTCACGTGCGCATGCCATTGCGCCTGGCGCAGCGAACCCGGCCTCACCGGGCGGCGTCCGCATCGATGCCGCAAAAGGCCAGCACGGGCGCCAGGTAGTCGGCAAATTCGCTGATGCCATGGTCGCTGCCGTCGATGACGCACTGTTGCGCCCCCTGATAATGCGCCAGCATGTCGCGGTAGTCGAGCACTTCATCGCCGGTGGCGGCAATCAGAAAGTAACGTTGCGGCTCAGTAATTTTCGCTACGGCAAACGCGCGCAGTTCGTCGATATACTCGCGCTTGAACTCGAATGGCTGGTCCGAATGGAACTCGGTCGTCACGCCCACATGCTGTTCCAGGTCGATCAGCGGCACGATGGCAGGGTTCAACAGCACGGCGCGGCAACCGAGCTGCTCGGCCAGCCAGGTGGCGTAATAGCCGCCCAAGGACGAGCCGATGATGGTCAGGTCGGCCGGCGCCACGTCTTTCACTAATGACAGGGCCAGCTCAATGGCCAGCTTGGGCGAAGCCGGCAATTGCGGGCACAACCACTCTGCCTCGCGGCCCAGCGCCTGCATCTGCGCGGCCAGCAGGCGCGACTTCATCGACAGGGGCGACGAGCGGAATCCATGCAGGTACAGAATCATCGACCTAGCGCCTCCAGCAACTTCTGGTGCACGCCGCCAAAGCCGCCATTGCTCATGACCACGATCTGGTCGCCGGGACGGGCGGCAGCCGCCACGGCGGCCACCAGGGTATCGATGTCTTCATAGGCGCTGGCAATCTTGCCCAGCGGCGCCAGCGCGTCGCCCAGACTCCATCCCAGCGCGGCATGGCTGCCGAAACCGAAGACCAGGTCCGCATCCTTCAGGCTGCCGGGCAGCGCATCTTTCATGGCGCCCAGCTTCATGGTGTTCGAACGCGGTTCCAGCACGGCCAGGATGCGGCCGGCGTTACCAATCTTCTGGCGCAAGCCGCCCACGGTGGTGGCAATGGCCGTCGGGTGATGCGCGAAATCGTCGTACACGGTGATGCCGTTGACCACGCCGCGCACTTCCATGCGGCGCTTGACGCTGTCGAACGTGGCCAGCGAGGCACACGCCTGGGCAATGGGCACGCCCACATGGCGCGCGGCGGCAATCGCCGCCAGCGCATTGCTGCGGTTGTGCTTGCCCGTCAGGGCCCACGCCACATGGCCTTCCTGCTGGCCATTGAAGAACACGTCGAAGCTGCCATCGGCCTGCTCTTGCAGTTGCCAGTTAGCATCTTGACCAAAACTTTCCTTTTCACTCCAGCAACCGCGCGCCAGCACGCGCTGCAGCGACGCTTCGTCGCCATTGAACACGAGGCGGCCGATGCCAGGCACCGTGCGCACCAGATGGTGGAATTGCGTCTCGATCGCGTGCAGATCGGGGAAGATGTCGGCGTGATCGTATTCCAGGTTATTCATGATGGCCGTCTTCGCGTGGTAATGCACGAACTTGCTGCGCTTGTCGAAGAAGGCCGTGTCGTATTCGTCGGCTTCGATGACGAAGAAGTCCGAATCGGCGCTCTTGCCGTCGATCTTGCCGCTGAGGCGGGCGGAAATGCCAAAGTTCATCGGCACGCCGCCGATCAGGAAGCCCGGCGCATAACCCGCGTCTTCGAGTATCCAGGCCAGCATGGCCGAGGTGGTCGTCTTGCCATGCGTGCCGGCCACGGCCAGCACCCACTTGTTGCGCAAGATGTGTTCGCCGATCCACTGCGGGCCGGACACGTACGGCAGGCTGCGGTTGAGGATTTCTTCCACCAGCGGGTTGCCGCGCGAAACGACATTGCCAATCACATACAAATCCGGGTTCAGCTTGGTTTGTTCGGGATCAAAGCCCTGGATCAGTTCGATTCCCTGCGATTCCAGCTGGGTGCTCATCGGCGGATACACGTTGGCATCGCAACCGGTGACTTTATGGCCGGCTTCCTTGGCCAGCACGGCCAGGCCGCCCATGAAGGTACCGCAAATGCCGAGAATATGAATATGCATGTGATCAGTGCGAAAGGTGCACGCTTAAGTAAGTAAGACGGTGAGATAAAAAAGAGCAAGTGTGGGATTTTACCTGACGCCATGACTTTTTCCGCTTCGGAGTATCATCTCGCTCATGACGAACGATGCATTTGACGATAGCGCGCAGTTGCGCCAGGAAATTGCCGCCGCTGCCGCGCGCCTCGTGGCGCAGGATGGCGCCGACTATGGCAGCGCCAAGCGCAAGGCGGCGCGGCAAGTCCTCGGCGACGCGCCGAACCGGGCCAATATACTGCCCGATAACGACATGATCGAGGAACAGGTACGGCAATACAATGCCCTGTTCCTGGCCGACAGCCAGCCGGCACGCCTGTTCCAGCTGCGCACGATCGCGCTGCAAGTGATGGAAGCGTTGCAACAATTTCATCCCCTGCTCAGCGGCCCCGTGCTCAATGGCACGGCCGGCCCCCACGACGAGATCTATTTGCAGCTGTTTGCCGAGAGCGCCAAGGACATCCACATCTTCCTGCTGAATAAAAATGTCGTGCTCGACATGTCGGAAAGCCCGCATTTCAAGGGAGCGCGTTATGATGCGGTCGAGACAGCCAGTTTCTTGTGGAAAAACGAAGGCGTGCACGCAGCCATGTATGAGCTCGACGATATGCGCGGCGCACTGAAAGCCAAGGCGGACGGCAAAGTGCTGCGCACCGACATCGCGGGGCTGCGCAGCCTGCTGGCCGCCAGCCTCGCCGATGGCGTGCCGGCTGCCGACTAACATTGATATAGATAAAGTTATGACAAAAAAGAATTGGATCGGCTGCGCCATCGTGGCGCTGATGTTCGGCGCCATGGGCGCTTACGTGGGCTTGAGCAAGGAAAAAGCGAAAGCAGCGGGCCCGCTGACGACCACCATCGCGCCAGGCGCGACCGGCCCCGTCAACGAACTGTATGCGCTGTCCCTGCCGGATGCGGCGGGTGCCACGCAAGCCTTGTCGCAATGGAAAGGCAAGAATTTGCTGGTGAATTTCTGGGCGCCGTGGTGCCCGCCTTGCGTGGAAGAAATGCCGGAGTTATCCGAAGTGCAAGGTCACTATGCGGCGAAAAACCTGCAGGTGATCGGTATCGGCATCGATTCAGCCAGCAATATTGCCACTTTTGCCAGCAAGGTCAAGATCGCCTATCCCGTGTATGTGTCCGGCATGAGCGGCACCGACCTGTCGCGTCATTTTGGCAATGCCACGGGCGGTTTGCCCTTTACGGTGCTGATCGGCGCCGATGGCGAAGTCAAAAAGACCTATCTGGGCCGCTTGAAATTTGATCAGTTGCGCGCCGATCTGGATAAATTGTAAATTCGGAGCGTGCTTTTTTCTCTTGCCAATGCGTATCTTTGGCGGCAAAATGCGGAACTTTCGCTAAAACGGTCTTCCATACATGGCAAAAAACCTCCTTCTGCTCAACGGTCCCAACCTGAATTTGCTGGGAACGCGCGAGCCTGAGGTCTACGGCGCCAGCACCTTGGCCGATATCGAGCAGGCAGCAATGGCGCAAGCCATGGCGGCCGGTGCCGACCTGATCTGCTTTCAAAGCAACCATGAAGGCGCACTGATCGACCGCATCCATGCCGCGCGAGCGGAAGGGATCGATGCCATCGTCATCAATCCTGGCGGCCTGACCCATACCAGCGTTGCCTTGCGCGATGCGCTGGCCGGGGTCGCCATTCCGTTCGTGGAAGTCCATATCTCGAATATTTATCAACGCGAAACGTTTCGACATCACTCATTTCTCAGCGCGATCGCGCAGGGGACGATCTGCGGGCTAGGTATCGATGGATATCGGCTTGCCATCGACTTTGCGCTTAAAAAACGTTAATCTACGCGATCTGCACGTATTTAGCGCGGCGATAGGTTCTGGACATCACCGCATCACTCATAAAACAAACTACATTCCTAGGGGTTTTACATGGATCTACGAAAACTCAAGACCTTGATCGACCTGGTCGCCGAATCGGATATCGCAGAGCTGGAAGTGACCGAAGGCGAAAGCAAGGTTCGCATCGTCAAATCGTCGGCCATGCCGCAAAACCAGATGGTCATGATGCAGCCGCAAGGCATGCAAGCCCACTACCAGCCAGCCGCGCCTGCCGCGCCTGCGCCGGCGGCCGCAGTCGTCGCCGCCGAGCCTACGGGCTATGTGGTCAAGTCGCCGATGGTTGGCACCTTCTACCGCTCTTCCGCTCCTGGCAGCGCCGCCTATGTTGAAGTGGGCTCGGCCGTCAAGGAAGGTGATACCCTGTGCATCATCGAAGCGATGAAGCTGCTGAATGAAATCGACTCCGATAAAGCCGGCGTCGTGACCCAGATCCTGGTCGAAAACGGCCAACCGGTCGAATTCGGTCAACCCTTGTTTGTGATCGGCTAAAACCCAGTCCACACGGCCGGCAACGGCCGTTTGCAGTTTTAGCCCCTCACACTTGTTGTTTCGCCGGCTCGCCGGCTCTCACAGACATACGCGAACCTACCATGTTTGAAAAAATCCTGATTGCCAACCGTGGTGAAATTGCCCTCCGTATTCAGCGCGCCTGCCGCGAAATGGGCATCAAAACGGTTGTAGTCCACTCCGAAGCCGACAAGGACGCGAAATACGTCAAGCTGGCCGACGAATCCGTTTGTATCGGCCCGGCACAGTCGTCCCTGAGCTACCTGAACATGCCCGCCATCATCAGCGCCGCTGAAGTGACGGATGCACAAGCGATTCACCCTGGCTATGGCTTCCTGTCGGAAAACGCCGACTTTGCCGAACGCGTCGAGAAATCGGGCTTCGTCTTCATCGGCCCCCGCTCCGAATCGATCCGTTTGATGGGCGATAAAGTGTCGGCCAAGCAAACCATGATCAAGGCCGGCGTGCCATGCGTGCCCGGCTCCGAAGGCGCGTTGCCGGACGATCCGAAAGCGATCGTGCAAATTGCCCGCAAGGTCGGCTACCCGGTCATCATCAAGGCTGCCGGCGGCGGTGGCGGACGCGGCATGCGCGTGGTGCACACGGAAGCTGCCCTGATCAACGCCGTGTCGATGACCAAGACGGAAGCCGGCACGGCTTTCGGCAACCCTGAAGTGTATATGGAGAAGTACCTGGAAAATCCGCGCCACGTGGAAATCCAGATCCTCGCCGACGAACACAAGAACGCCGTCTGGCTGGGCGAGCGCGACTGCTCCATGCAGCGCCGCCACCAGAAAGTGATCGAAGAAGCACCAGCACCGGGCATCCCGCGCAAACTCATCGAAAAAATCGGCGACCGTTGCGCCGAAGCCTGCCGCAAGATCGGCTACCGCGGCGCCGGCACGTTTGAATTCCTGTACGAAAACGGCGAGTTCTATTTCATTGAAATGAATACCCGCGTGCAAGTGGAACATCCGGTCACCGAGATGATCACCGGCATCGACATCGTGCAAGAGCAGATCCGCATCGCCGCTGGCGAAAAACTGCGTTTCCGCCAGCGCGACGTCTTGCTGTCGGGCCACGCCATCGAGTGCCGCATCAATGCCGAAGACCCGTTCAAGTTCACGCCATCGCCAGGCAAGATCGTCTCGTGGCATGCGCCGGGCGGCCCTGGCATCCGCGTCGACTCGCACGCCTACGCCGGTTACTACGTGCCGCCCCACTACGACTCGATGATCGGCAAAGTGATCGCTTACGGCGCCACGCGCGAGCAAGCGATCCGCCGCATGCAGATCGCCCTGTCCGAAATGGTGGTCGAAGGCATCAACACGAATATCGCCCTGCATCGCGAACTGATGATCGACGCGCGCTTCATCGAAGGCGGCACCAACATTCACTATCTGGAACAGAAACTGGCCGACATGCCGGACCTGGGCAAGAACCTGAATAGCGGCAGCCCCAGCATCGCCAAGAAATCCGAAATCAAGGCGGGCGCATGAGCTGGACGGAAATCGTCATCGAAATCGCCCGTGACAACGCCGAGGCCATGTCCGACGCCTTGATGGAAGCGGGTGCCCTGTCCGTCTCGGTGGAAGACGCCGATGAAGGCACGGATGCCGAGCAGCCCCTGTTTGGCGAGCCCGGCATGGAACCGAAGGAAGCGGCGTGGGAACGCAGCCGCGTGGTGGCGCTGACCGACGTCGACGCCGACCAGGCCGCCATCGTGGCCGCCGCAGCCGAAGCGGTCGGCATGGCGGAAGTGCCCGCCTTTACCATGCGCCCCGTGGAAGAGCAGGACTGGGTGCGCCTGACCCAGTCGCAATTCGCCCCGATTCACATCGGCAAGAATATCTGGGTCGTGCCCAGCTGGCACGAGGCACCGGATCCTGACGGCCTGATCCTGGAACTGGACCCGGGCCTGGCCTTCGGCACGGGCAGCCATCCGACCACGCGTTTGTGCATGGAGTGGCTGGAAGCCCATCCCGCCCCTGGCAAGAGCGTGCTCGACTACGGTTGCGGCTCCGGCATCCTGGCCATGGTGGCCAAGAAGCTCGGCGCGCAAACCGTGGTCGGCGTCGATATCGACCCGCAAGCGATCGAATCGGCTGGCTTGAATGCCGAACGCAACCAGTGCGAGATCGAATATTTCTTGCCAGACACGTTTGCCACGTCGGCACACGCCACGGCCAGGTTTGACATCGTCGTCGCCAACATCCTGTCGAGCCCATTGAAGGTGATGGCGCCCATGCTGTCGGGCAGAGTCGCCGCCGGCGGCGCCCTGATCCTGTCCGGCGTGCTGGCACGCCAGGCGGAAGAAGTGGCCGCGGCCTACGCACCGTTCATCGAACTGGGTGTGTGGGCCGAGCAAGATGGCTGGGTGGCCCTGCATGGCCGCCTGGGCAGCACGCAAGCGCCTGCGCCCCGCGCGGAAGGTGCATAAGCACAGCAATGGCCCTCGCCACCAAATGCCCCCATTGCAACACGATATTTCGGGTCGCTGCTGACCAGTTGAAGTTACGTGGGGGCATCGTGCGCTGTGGCACGTGCAGGGAAGTCTTTGACGGCAATGCCGCGCTGGTCGATCCAGCCGCGGCATCGCCGTTTTTAACGTCCGGCCCCGGCGCTGACGCCCCGCCATCGACCACGTATCCGGCCGACAACAGCCTGCCGTCCGCCACGGACGACGAACCCATCTATTCTCTCGACTTCGACACCTCGTTCGACCCGTTCGGCATCTTGCCGGCAACGGCGCAGCTCAAGGAAGACCACGGCGACCACATCGAGCTGGACCTCGACGTCAGCCTGCCCGACGAGGCGCTGGCCGACGCGCCTGTCGCCGCCCCTGTCATGGCACCGGCCGAAGCACCGGAAGCGCCAATGCCCCAGCCGATGGCACCGTTCAAGCGCCGCCAGGTCGATGACGCGCCCGCCTTCGCCACGTATTTGCGCGACAGCCGCCGCGAACCGAGCCTGGAAGCCGAGGCCGCCCCGGCGTTGCCGGCCATCGACAAAGTCAGCCTGGACAAACCCGTGCCCGCGCGCCGGGAACCCACCCTGGCCGACAATTTCTTCACGCCGCTGCCTGCCGCCCCTGTTGCGCCGGAGCCAGCCGAAGAGCAGGACGAACCCGTCCTGCCGCCGGCCGACGACGAACCGGCCTTTGTGATCCAGGGCCGGCGCCGCGAACAGAGCGGCAAGGCCCTGCGCGCGGCCATGGCCATCGGCTCGGCGGTGCTGCTGTTCTTGTTATTGCTGCAAGTGATGACCACCTTCCGCAATCCGCTGGCGGCGCAGTTCCCGCAGTGGAAGCCGACCCTGATCGCGCTGTGCAAGCTCAGTGGCTGCCAGGTCGACTTGCCGGCGCAGATCGAAGCGCTGTCCATCGAACAGGGTGAATTGCAAACCCTGAAGGAACAGACGTTTTCCTATGTCTCGCTGCTGCGCAACCAGAGCCGCAGCGTGCAAGCCTGGCCCAGCATCGAACTGATACTCAACGACGCCAACGACAAGCCGCTCTTGCGCCGTGTCATTGCGCCGCGCGACTACCTGCCAGCCACTATCGATGTGAGCAAGGGTTTTGCGGCGCGCTCGGAACAAACCATCAAACTGTACTTTGCATTAGACCAGCTCACGGCGTCTGGCTACCATATCGCCATCTTTTACCCTTAACCGACACTATCATGACCAACACATCGCTGATCTGCGGCTCGCTCGCCACCGACACCATCATGCAATTCCCCGGCCGCTTCGGTGAATCGCTGCTGGCCGACCAATTGCACAAGGTGAACGTGTCCTTCCTCGTGCCCACCATGCGCACGGAGTTCGGCGGCTGCTCGGGCAACATCGCCTACAGCCTGAAAATGCTGGGCGGCGACCCGCGCATCGTCGGCGTCATGGGCCAGGACAGCGCCGCCTACCTGGAACGCCTGCAAAAGCTGGGCATTTCCACCGCCAACATCCTGATCAAGGCCGACAGCTACAACGCGCAGTGCTTCGTCACGGCCGATGCGGACAATAACCAGATCAATGCCTTCCACCCCGGTGCCATGTCGTTCGCGCATGAAAACCCGGTCGCCAATGCGGGCCCGGCCAAGGTTGCCATCATTTCGCCCGACGGCGACCTTGGCATGCTCAAGCACGCCGCCGACCTGGCCGAGCTGGGCATCCCCTTCATGTTCGACCCGGGTCAACAGTTGCCACGCTTCAATGGCGAACAGTTGATCGACTTCATCGACAAAGCCACGTATGTGTCGGCCAACGATTATGAGATGGAAATGTTGATGGAACGTACGGGCTTGACCCTGCCGGACATCGCCAGCCGCCTGGACGCGCTGATCGTCACGCGTGGCGAAAAAGGTTCGGAAATCTATACGGACGGCAAGCGCATCGATATTCCTGTCGTGGCCGCCAAGGAAGTGCTGGACCCGACCGGTTGCGGCGACGCCTACCGTGCTGGCTTGCTGTTCGGCATCACCAACGACCTGGGCTGGGAAACCAGCGGCCGCCTGGCCAGCCTGCTGGGCGCGATCAAAATCGCCACGCAGGGCGCGCAAAACCATGTGTTTACGCCAGAAAGCATCGCCGAGCAGTTTGAAGCGGCGTTCGGTTACCGCTATTAATATGTAGGTCGTAGGTTGGATTAGCGGGGCGCAGCCACGCGTAATCCGACAACATCATTGGCATGGCGGGTGACGTCGGGTGACGCTCCGCTAACCCGACCTACGCCACCATCACCGTCATCGCAGCACAATAATCATCCCCACCAGCACTTGCGCGATCTGCAACAGAATCAGCGCCACCAGCAGCGACAAGTCCAGGCTGCCGACCAGCGGCACGACCTTGCGGATCGGACGCAGCAGCGGCTCGTTCAGGGCCCGTACAAACGGCGCCAGCGGCGCATGCGGGTTGACCCAGCTGAAGATGGCTTCGATGATCAGCAAGGCCATGAAACCGTAGAGTATCCATTGCAGGAAGCGTTGAAGCGACTTGAGCAGCACCACTTCGACGGGAGCGCCTGAAATAAACAGCACCGAACTGGCCAGCAGCACGATCAGGAAGGCGCCGATCAGGCTGGCCCAGTCATACCCGCCCACGCCCGGCACCACGCGGCGCAGGGGGCGCACCAGCCAGTCGGACAATTGAAACGTGAATTGCGCCACCGATGAAGGGGGCCGCACGCGCACCGCCTGCATCCAGAAGCGCAGCAGCAATACGCCGCCCAGCAAGGTGGCAATGGTATCAACGATCAATGTAAGGATAACGATCAGCACGACTAATTCTCCAAAAAAAAACCGCTGTGTGATTGAGTCACACAGCGGCGTGTTGCCTCATCCAGGCACCCGTATCGTCGAAATTACGATGGGCGGGTGCTGGTTGGGAATGGCCAGGCTGCAGCCGGTGCCAACACGGTTTTTGCTACAGGTGCGATAGGTGCCGATGGCTTGGCGACAGGCGCTGCCTTCTTCGGTGCGGCCTTTTTAGGCGCGGCCTTCTTGGCGGCTGGCTTGGCGACCACGGCGGCAGGTGCCGCTGCTGCCGCTGCCACGACTGGCGCCGCGGCTGGCTTGGCGGCAGGTTTCGCTGCTGGCTTGGCTGCTACCTTGGCCGCTGGCTTGGCTGCAGGTTTCGCTGCAACCTTGGCGGCAGGTTTCGCTGCTGCTTTGGCGACCGGTTTGGCGGCCACTTTAGCTGCTGGCTTGGCGGCAACTTTCGCTACCGGCTTGGCTGCTACCTTGGCCGCTGGCTTGGCTGCAGCTTTGGCTGCCGGCTTCGCTGCTACCTTGGCGGCTGGCTTGGCGACGACTTTTTTCGCTGCTGGCTTCGCTACTGCTTTGGCGGCAGGTTTCGCTGCGGCTTTCGCTGCTGGCTTGGCTGCTGCTTTGACGACCGGCTTGGCAACGACTTTTTTCGCTGCTGCCTTGGCGGCTGGCTTGGCTGCCGCTTTTGCTGCCGGCTTTGCTGCTACCTTGGCCGCTGGCTTGGCTGCAGCTTTTGCTGCTGGCTTCGCTGCTGCTTTGGCGGCCGGCTTGGCTGCTGCCTTGGCGACGACTTTTTTCGCTGCTGGCTTGGCTGCGGCCTTGGCGACCGGTTTGGCGGCAGGTTTCGCTGCGGCTTTTTTCACTGCTGGCTTGGCTGCTGGTTTTGCTGCCGCTTTGGCCGCTGGTTTTGCCGCGGCTTTTGCTGCTGGCTTGGCAACGGCTTTTTTCACGACAGGCTTGGCTGCTGCCTTGGCGGCAGGTTTCGCTGCCACTTTCGCGGCTGGCTTGGCTGCCGGCTTGGTTGCCGGCTTAGCTGCCGCCTTGGCCGCTGGTTTCGCTGCGGCTTTCGCTACTGGCTTGGCTGCCACTTTTGCTGCCGGCTTGGCGGCCACTTTTGCTGCAGGCTTGGCTGCGGCTTTGGCGACTGGTTTGGCGGCTGGTTTGGCGGCTGGTTTCGCTGCGGCTTTGGCAGCTGGTTTAGCGGCAACCGTCTTGACTGCGGCTGCCGGCTTCTTCGCGGCAGGAGCAGCCTTGGCGGCTGGTTTCTTTACTTCTGATTTCTTAGCGGCTGTTGCCATTTGTCTCTCCTTCATCTGAGATGAGAAATTTAAGCTACAAGATTTAAACCCGTCCGACCCACCACAGGGATAGGCCAGGCGAATTATTCATCGGCACAAACGGTCGTTTGCGCTAATGAATTCGGCACCAGCTGAACTGCTGCAACTCCTCACGTTTGCAGCACTTCAGCCATCGTCGGTGCCACCCTGCTTTATCTCGCAGCTGGTGGCAAAGTCTGAATTCGGTCATTCGTTTTCGATGCCGTGCGTTTTTTCGCTCCTCGCATCGCGCTCGCCACAACACCCATGCGTCAAATAAAAAACCGCCATGCCTGAAAAAATTCGGGCACGGCGGCAGACGAAAACGGTGTGGTTTTGTGCATATCCGTGTAAATCTGTATCCCTGTTTTGCGAGCTTTTTTCGCTACCGCGCTGGTTATAAAACCCCGCATTCTAACGCTCGCATTTGCAATCTCATAAAGTACACGAAAACCTTGTCAATGCGCAACCGGCACGACACGTTTTCAGCCGCTTTTTTGCACGTTACGCGTGCTATCGCACAATCGCGCGGCAAATGCCGCCGCCAGCGTGTCCTGAAATGATTTTTTGGGCCCGCCATGCGTCCATGCGCGGCATCCGAAAATCCAGGCGCAAGCCTCGTCGCATCGCCGATTGAAGCATGCATTTTGCCGCCGCCATGCAGGCGAAAAAAAAGCGCCGTCACGATGACGGCGCTTCCTGGCGTAGCCTGAAAAACGCTTATTCCCAGTTCAACGCACCACCGGTTTGATACTCGGTCACGCGCGTCTCGAAGAAGTTGCGTTCCTTCTTCATGTCGATCATTTCGCTCATCCACGGGAACGGATTTTCCTCTTGCGCGAACAGCGGCTCAAGGCCGATCTGCTGCGCGCGGCGGTTGGCGATGAAGCGCAGATAGCCCTTGAACATCGGCGCGTTCAGACCCAGCACGCCGCGTGGCATGGTGTCTTCCGCGTACGCGTATTCCAGTTCCACGGCTTGCATGAACAGCACTTTGATCTCTTCGCGGAATTCGGCCGTCCACAGCTGCGGGTTTTCCATCTTGATCGTGTTGATCAAGTCGATGCCGAAGTTGCAGTGCATCGATTCATCGCGCAGGATGTACTGGTACTGCTCGGCGGCGCCCATCATCTTGTTCTGGCGGCCCAGCGCCAGGATCTGCGTGAAGCCGACGTAGAAGAACAGGCCTTCCATCAGGCAGGCAAACACGATCAGAGATTTGAGCAGCTTCTGGTCGTTTTCCACCGTGCCGGTGACAAACGCGGGGTCGGTCAGCGTATTGATGAACGGGATCAGGAATTCATCCTTGTCGCGGATCGACTTGACTTCGTTGTAGGCGTTGAAGATCTCGCCTTCATCCAGGCCCAGCGACTCGACGATGTACTGGTAGGCGTGCGTGTGGATCGCTTCCTCGAACGCCTGGCGCAGCAGGTACTGGCGGCATTCCGGCGCCGTGATGTGGCGGTAGGTGCCCAGCACGATGTTGTTGGCGGCCAGCGAGTCGGCCGTCACGAAGAAACCCAGGTTGCGCTTGACCAGGCGGCGCTCGTCGTCCGTCAGGCCGTTCGGGTTTTTCCACAGCTCGATATCGCGCTGCATGTTCACTTCCTGCGGCATCCAGTGGTTGGCGCAGCCGGCCAGGTATTTGTCCCACGCCCACTTGTACTTGAACGGCACCAGCTGGTTGACGTCCGTCTTGCCGTTGATGATGCGCTTGTCGTCGGCATTCACGCGGCGCGCCACTTGCTCGGCGTTCGCTTCGGACGGCTCGGCACCGGCCGGCAGGTTCAATTCGGTATTTCCCAATGGCGCTTGCTGCGCCGGACGCGGCACAGCTGCCGACGTGGTTTCATCATCCCAGGACAACGACATAATCTTCTTCCTTTCCATGCCGGCGAGCCGGCGATCCGCAACAGGCCCGTTGTATCGGGCAATGCGGACATTAACAACATTGAATCAGCCCAGAAGTACTGGGCTGACAACTAAAATTTTACTGGCAGGCTTCGCATTCCTCAAAGCCGTCATCACCCGGACGCAGGTAGCAGGCTTCGCCATCGGCGTCGTCCGCCGCAGCTGCCACCACGGGCGCCACCACGGCGGCAGCGGCTGCCGCCACGACCGCTGCCTGGGCGCTCTGGGCGCTGGCCGACATGCCGCCATCGACTGCCACGGCGTTCAGGGCACCCGTCTTGGAGGTCGATTTCTCCATGTGGGTAGCGGCGATGGTGCGCAGGTAGTAGGTGGTTTTCAGGCCACGCAGCCATGCCAGCTTGTAGGTCTCGTCGAGCTTCTTGCCCGATGCGCCAGCCATGTAGATGTTCAGCGACTGGGCCTGGTCGATCCACTTCTGGCGACGCGAAGCCGCTTCCACCAGCCAGCTTGGCGACACTTCAAAGGCGGTGGCGTAGATGTCGCGCAAGTCTTGCGGGATGCGGTCGATCTTCACCAGCGAACCGTCGAAGTACTTCAGGTCGGAGATCATGACTTCATCCCACAGGTCGCGCGCCTTCAGGTCGCGCACCAGGTAGCCGTTGATCTCGGTGAATTCGCCCGACAGGTTCGATTTCACATACAGGTTCTGGAACGTCGGCTCGATACAGGCCGACACGCCGATGATGTTCGAAATCGTCGCCGTCGGGGCGATCGCCACGCAGTTCGAGTTGCGCATGCCGAACTTGGCGATGCGTTCGCGCACCGGGGTCCAGTCCATGGCCGACGAGGAATCGACTTCCAGGTAGCCGCCGCGCTCTTCGGCCAGCAGTTTCACCGAGTCTTGCGGCAGGATGCCGCGGTCCCACAGCGAACCGGCATACGATTCATAGCGGCCGCGCTCTTCGGCCAGTTCCGTCGACGCCAGGTAGGCGTAGTAGCAGACGGCTTCCATCGAGGTGTCGGCGAAGCTGACCGCTGCGTCCGAGGCGAACGGGATGCGCATCATGTGCAGGCAGTCCTGGAAGCCCATCACGCCCATGCCGACCGGACGGTGGCGCATGTTCGAATTGCGCGCCTTCTCGACCGCGTAGTAATTGATGTCGATGACGTTGTCGAGCATGCGCATGGCGGTGCGCACGGTCTTGGCCAGCTTGACGTGATCGAGCTTGCCTTCCTTCATGTGCGCCGGCATGTTGACGGAACCGAGGTTGCAGACGGCGATTTCGTCAGGGCCCGTGTTCAGCGTGATTTCCGTGCACAGGTTCGAGCTGTGGACGACGCCGACGTGCGACTGCGGGCTGCGGATGTTGCAAGGATCCTTGAACGTGATCCATGGGTGGCCCGTTTCAAACAGCATCGACAGCATCTTGCGCCACAGGTCCAGCGCGGCGATCTTCTTGAACGAGCGGATTTCGCCGGCGGCTGCCTTGGCTTCGTAGCCCAGGTAAGCCTTTTCAAAGGCCTTGCCGACCAGGTCGTGCAAGTCCGGCGTTTCGGATGGCGAGAACAGGGTCCACTCGCCTTTTTCCATGACGCGCTTCATGAACATGTCGGGAATCCAGTTCGCCGTGTTCATGTCGTGCGTGCGGCGGCGGTCGTCGCCCGTGTTCTTGCGCAGGTCGAGGAATTCCTCGATGTCCATGTGCCAGGTTTCCAGGTAGGCGCAGACGGCGCCCTTGCGCTTGCCGCCCTGGTTGACTGCCACGGCCGTGTCGTTGACCACTTTCAGGAACGGCACCACGCCTTGCGACTTGCCGTTGGTGCCCTTGATGTGGGCGCCCAGGGCGCGCACTGGCGTCCAGTCGTTACCCAGGCCGCCGGCGTACTTGGCCAGCAGCGCGTTGTCCTTGATGGCGTCGTAGATGCCTTCCAGGTCGTCCGAGACGGTGCTCAGGTAGCACGACGACAGTTGCGAACGCAGGGTACCGGAGTTGAACAGGGTCGGCGTCGAGCTCATGAAGTCGAACGAGGACAGCAGATTGTAGAACTCGATGGTGCGCGCTTCGCGGTCCGCCTCGTTCAGCGACAGGCCCATGGCCACGCGCATGTAGAACGCCTGCGGCATTTCGATGCGCACGTCATGGATGTGCAGGAAGTAGCGGTCATACAGCGTTTGCAGGCCGATGTAGCCGAATTGCAAGTCGCGGTCGGCAACGATGGCCTTGGCCAGGCGTTCCAGGTCGAAACTGGCAAGTACCGGATTCAGCAGGTCGTTGGCGATGCCCTTGGCGATATATTGCGGGAAATACGTCAGGTACTCGGCGGCAGCGGCCGCTTGCGGCACTTCCTTGCCGAACACTTCCTTGCGCACCGTGTGCAGCAGGATGCGGGCCGTGACCTGGCTGTAGGCCGGATCTTTTTCCATCAGCGCGCGCGCCGCCAGGATGGCCGACTTGTGCAGCTCTTCGACGGGTACGCCGTCGTACAGGTTTTTCACGGTTTCAGCCAGGATGGCGTCGGCATCGACGTGCTTTTCCAGGCCGGCGCAGGCGGCGTTGATCAGGTCGCGCACTTCCTGCATGTCCAGCAGGCGGCGCACGCCGTTGTCGGTGACGTTCAGTTGGGGGGCGGTCACTTGCGCGGAAGCGCCCAGCGCCTCCTTCTGCAAGCGGCGCTCTTCCATGTGCTTGGCGCGGTACAGCACGTAGGCACGCGCCACGTCGTGCTCGCCCGAACGCATCAGCGACAGTTCCACCTGGTCTTGCACGTCTTCGATATGGAAGGTGCCGCCACCCGGATGGCGGCGCACCAGCGCGGCGACGACGCCGTCGGTCAGTTGCTCCACCAGTTCGCGCACGCGTGCCGAAGCGGCGCCCTGGCCGCCGTTAACGGCCAAAAACGCCTTGGTCATGGCGATGGCGATCTTCGAAGGCTCAAATGCCACCACCGCGCCGTTGCGGCGGATGATGCGATAGTCGCCCAATGCCGCGCCCGTGCTCGCCACGCTATTGGCCGCGCCTGGCGCTGGCGATACTGGCGTTGGATGGATGGAAATATCTTGTGGTGATTGCATTGAAGCTCCCGTTGTCAGCTAAAGTCAGCCTGCAGTTTTGCTGCCGCGTGTGTTGTTGAATAGAACGCCCGATGGTCAGGGTTTCTTCAGGTATTTGTTGCTAAATAGTAAATAATATACAGCCAAAAATCATACGGCCAACCTGTACAGCCCGGCTGGCGCGAAACACGATCAAGGGTGATGAAACGCCAGTTCCCGTTGCCATATCAACAAACAGGGTAGCTTTGGTAATAATTCTGAAAACGTCTGTGATGGCACTACATATAGTCTTTAAATCCAAGTTATGCACTAATTGTAGTGCCCATCGAAAGCCGATGCAATAGTTTTCCGGCATCCGCCAGCGTAATTTTTTGTATTTTCATATACGATTTCGGTTGACTTTTCAGGGCACGGATGGAAAGCCCAATCCCCGCGTAGTAAGCGCTAACGCAGGCTGCCCGCGCATAGTTTCCAGCCAGCATTTTTGATAAAAATGCCAGTCAAAAAACGGCCCCGGATCCGTCTTCCTCCCCGGCGCAATGTGCTCGTGGCCGCGCACCTGGGACAGCCCGTAGCGCGCCACCAGTGCCGCCGTCAGCGCCGCCAGCACATGGTATTGCCGCCGCTGGAAGGGCACATCGTCCGCGCCTTCCATTTCGACACCGATGGAATAGCCATTGCACTGCGGGCGTCCTTCGAACATGGACGCGCCGGCATGCCAGGCACGTTGATCAGTAGAAACATATTGCAACAGCGCACCATCGCGCCGCACAAAAAAGTGCGCCGACACCTGCAAGCCACGCAGGTCGGCGAAAGAAGGATCGGCATTATAGTCTACCCGGCCGGTAAACAAGTCCGACACATGCGGTCCGCCAAAGTGGCCGCCCGGCAAGCTGATGTTATGGATCACCAGCAAATCGACTTGCGCACCGTCCGGGCGCGCATCGTGGTACGGCGAGTCATAGCGCAGCGCGCCGTCGCACCAGCCATCTTCATCTATCGTCCATGCTGTCATCAAGGTAGCGCTTCCTGTATCGTCAATTTCTGCATCCGGTAACGCAGCTGGCGCACGCTCAGGCCCAGCTGGCGCGCCGCCCGTGCGCGGTGATAGCGCGCCTGCAGCAGCGCCTGCATGATCATGTCGCGCTCGGCCTGGCGTAAATACATGTCCAGCGGCAAGACGGGCGGCACGCCATATGCCGCCATGCCGGGCAGACACAGCTGCCGCTCCGGCGCGGCCGGCGGTTCCGGCGCCGCCCGCAGCGGCATGCTGGCCGCCGCGGACGGCAAGGCCAGCGCGTCGAGTGCAATCACGCCGCCGTCGGCAAACGCCAGTGCGCGCTCCAGCAGGTTTTCCAGTTCGCGCACATTGCCGGGAAACGCATACGCGGCCAGAGCCGCCAGCACGGACGGCGCCAGGCTCACGGCCTGGCGTGGCGCCAGACGCGCCAGGATCACCTCACATAATACCTGCAGATCGCCGCGCCGCTCGCGCAGCGGCGGCAGCGCCAGCTCGATCACCTGGAGGCGGTAAAACAGATCCTGACGAAACGTGCCGGCGGCCACGCCGCGCGCCAGGCCATGCTGGCTGGCGCACAGGATGCGCACGTCGACGGCCTCGTCAGCACTACCGCCCAGCTTGCGCACGCGGCGCTCCTGCAGCACGCGCAACAGCTTGACCTGCATGGCCAGCGGCAGATCGTCGACTTCATCGAGCAGCAAACTGCCGCCATGGGCCGCCTGGAACAGGCCCTGGCGCTCATGCAGCGCCCCCGTATAGGCGCCCTGGCGGCAGCCGAAGAATTCGGCCTCCATCAACGCTTCGGGAATCGCGCCGCAGTTGACGGCAATAAAAGGGAAGCTGGCGCGCGCACCCTGCGCATGGATGGCGCGCGCCGCCAATTCCTTGCCCGTACCCGATTCGCCGCGGATGGCCACTGGCGCGCCACAGCGGGCGATACGGGCGATCTGCGCACGCAGCGCCTGCATGGGCAGGGAGTTGCCGCTCAGTTGAGGCGCCGGTGGCATGCCGGCGGCGGTCACGGCATGCGGGCTGGGGCTGGACATGGGACACGCCTTTCTGCAATGGCGGCGACGAAGCGCCTGCTGCAGATGCTACGCCGGACGCAGGCCGGAGGACGTTACGATACGGATGAGCAACGCGAGCGAATCTGCCGGCCGGCCCTTACAGCGTGGCGTGCGCGTGGCTGCAGTAATCGTGGCCCTTGGCCTGCACGTTTTCCGAGGCCGGGTAATATACGCCGCAATGGGCGCAGCACAGCATCAGCTCGGCATCGGGCAATTCCTGTGGCCGCACCGGCGACGCATACGGATTCGGCTGCTGCTGTTGCGCGCGGGCCCGTTGCTGCATGCCACGAATCTTGCTGCGGATAGCAAACAGCACCAGGAACACCAGCGCCAGCCAGAATAAAACACGTGTCATGCGAATCCTCGGTGTAAAACCACTTCCAGTACAAAACGGCTGCCGACATAGGCCAGCAACAAGGTGGCGAAACCGGCCAGGGTAAAACTCAGGGCCGTCTTGCCGCGCCAGCCGCGAAAGCGCCGGCCTGCCAGCAGCGCGGCAAACAACAGCCACGACAGCATGGTAAACACCGACTTGTGATCCCAGGTCAAGGCCTTGCCAAATAATTGCTCGGAAAACACGATGCCTGACAGCACGGTCAGGCTCAACAGGATGAAGCCCAGGCCAATCATGCGAAACAGCAACTTTTCCATCGTCAGCAGGGCCGGCAACTGGTCCAGCGCGCTGCCGATGAAGCCGCGGCTTTCGCTGCGCGTATGCAAACGCGATTCCTGCAGCGCCATCAGTACGGCGTGAAAGGCGGCAATCGTCAGGGTGCTGTAAGCGAGCACGGCCACGGCAATATGCCAGCCGAAGACGGCCGACTTGCCTTCCATGCTGACCTGGCTGCCAGGAAAGGCCCAGGCCAGGCCGATGGCGATGACGGCGCTGGGCATGACCATGCGGCGCAGGCCGTCCAGGCTGAAATTGCGGTTCTCTATCCAGTAGGCGCCCACCGATACCCACAGCGCGGCCGACAGCATGGCGGAAAAGCCGAAGCGCAAGGTGCCCGGCGCCATCAGGTCGAACCACAGGGTGGCGGCGTGCGCCAGCCAGGCGACGCCGGTCAGGCCGGCAATGAGCCGGGCACGGGACGAGGGAAGCACCGCGCACGCCGCGTACAACAGGGCGGCGATAAGAAAGAAATAGATCTGCATAGTTTAAGTTTACACCATAGCCGACAAGCGCGATTCAAGCGACAGCATGGGTGGCGGGCAATATGCCACCGACCGAGGCTGCAAGCCTGCCATGATATCGCGCCTGAGGCGTGACGGGGTGGCGCACCCTCAAGATTTCGACAATCTTTCGCGCCGCCCACCTATATATATGTGTGCCACAAAAAATGATGGCCCGCTCAAGCGGGCCATCGGGCACTGCCCATCTCCGGTTTACTTCACGTTCAGGCTCTTTTTCGCCTGCTCCAGCAAGTCCGTCTTGACCCAGTCCTTGGCCACGGGCGGCTTCGTCATGCGGCCCACGCCCGTTTTCACCATCACATCGGTGGTTACCTGGATATGCTCGGGCGAGATGTCGTACGAATACGGCGAATTGCTGATCGCGTCGTCGAAGTCATCCTTCGTGATCTGGCCGCGGAACACGACTTCGCGCACGTACTTTTCCGCCGTCGCCTTGTTATCGATAAAGGTTTTCGTCGCTTCGACGAAGCAGCGCATGAATTTTTCCGCCACCGGACGACGTTCCTTGTAGAACTTTTCCGTCATCACCATGGTCCGCACGGGCTCGCCGATCGGCGTGTCATACGGTTTCAGGATTTCCGTACCAAAACCTTTGTTGATCGCCTGCGACGATTGCGGTTCCGACTGCATCATGGCGTCGATATTCTTGCCCATCAGCGCCTGGTTCAAGTCGGCGTACGCGAGGAACACCAGTTGCACATCCTTGCCCTTGGTGTCGGCATACGTCAGGCCCGCTTGCGCCAGCTCGGCCAGCAGCAGCACTTCCTGGATGCCGCCGCGCGTCACGCCCACGCGCTTGCCCTTCAGATCCTTCACGTTGGCAATCTTTTGCCCGGCGCCCGCCACCAGGCGCGCGCCGCCCTTGGCAAAACCGGCCACCACATAGATGGGCGCACCGCCGGCACGGCCGGAAATGGCCGCTTCGGACGCCGTCGCGCCCACGTCCAGCTCGCCCGCGATGATCGCCTGCATCACATCGAGTCCCTTGGCGAAGATATGCTCTTCGACCTTGATGCCGCACTTGGGCGCGATTTCCTTGATGTACGACACGGCGCCGTAATGGGCGAATTTCAAATTCCCCAGGCGCACGACTTCCTGTGCCTGGGCCTGCACGGCGCCCATGCCGAACGCCAGCATGAGGGCGGCGGCGATACCGGTCTTCAAGGTTGATTTCTTCTGCATCGGGTTCTCCTGTGGTGGTTGGTGTGTGCCCGCAAGGGCATAAAACACAGCTTTTCTTATATTATGGGGAGATAGTACCGTGTGTTGGAGCCAGGGCAACATTTTTTTGCCGGCAGCGTGGCTGCCGGCATCGTGACGACACCTACTGTCCCGCCAGCGCCACCACCGGATCGAGTCCCGACGCCTTGCGCGCCGGCATGAAGCCGAACACCAGTCCCGTCACCACGGCGCAGGCAAACGCGCCGGCGATGGCGCTCAGGGAAAAGATCACCGGCACGTCCCACACCAGCAGCAAGCCGGCCACCGTCACGCCGACCACGATGCCGGCCACGCCGCCCACCACCGACACCAGCACGGCTTCGGTGAGGAACTGGCGCAGGATGTCGCGCCGGCGCGCGCCCGTCGCCATGCGGATGCCGATTTCGCGCGTGCGCTCGCGCACCGTCATCAGCATCACGTTCATGACGCCGATGCCGCCCACCACCAGCGAGACGGCGGCGATCAGGCTGAGCATCATGGTCATGTTGTCCTGCGTCTTCGCTTCGGCGGCGATCGACGCGGCCGCGTTGCTGATGCCATAGTCGCGGATGCGGTGGCGCTCGAACATGGTGGCGTCGACCGCCGCCTCCACTTCCGTCACGCGCTTGACGTCGGCCACCGCCAGGACCGTGTACGTCGGCTCGCGCTGGCCGAAGACGCGGATGCCGGCCGTGGAAAACGGCAGCAGCAGCACGTCGTCTTCATCCTTCTCGCCCGTCAGCGCGCCCTTCGCGCTCATCACGCCGATCACCTGGAACGGCACGTTGCCGATCAGGATGCTCTGCCCCACGGGGTTGGGCACGTCGGGCATCAGCTTTTCGGCCAGGTGCGCGCCCAGCACGGCCACGGTGGCCATCTCGCGTTCGTCCTCGTCGGTAAAGAAGCCGCCCTTGGCCACCGGCCAGGTCTGGATCTGCGGCAGGGCCGGCCCCGTGCCGCGCACATAGGTCTGCACGTCGAGGTTACCGTGGCGTATCACCTTGTTGCCCGTGACATTCGGCAGCACGTGGGTGATGCCCGGCACATCCTTGAGCGCATCGAGGTCGGCCAGGGTGATGCTGCGCCCGGGGATGCGCGAGCTTTCGCCGCGCGACGCCATGTACAGCAGGTTCGAGCCGAACGCGCCCAATTGGGCCATCACTTGCTGGCGCGTGCCCAGGCCGATGGCCAGCATGACGATCACGGAAGCGACGCCGATGACGATGCCGAGCAGGGTCAATCCCGTGCGGAAGCGGTTGATCCACAGCACGCGCCAGGCGGCGCGCGCCGCGTCGAGCAATTCCGTGCCCAGCGACGCGCCTGTATCGTGGGCGGCGCGCGACATGTCCAGCGGCGGCAGAGCCGTCGACGTGGCGGGAATGGCGATGGCGCCCGAGTCTGCGATGATTTCGCCATCGCTGATCTCGATCACGCGGCGCGCCTGGGCCGCCACCTTGCGGTCATGCGTAATGAGGATGATGGTGTGGCCCGCGTCGGCCAGTTCACCCAGCAAGGCCATGACTTCGGCGCCGCTGCCGCTGTCGAGCGCCCCCGTCGGTTCATCGGCGAGGATGATGCGCCCGCCATTCATCAGGGCGCGCGCGATCGACACGCGCTGCTGCTGCCCGCCCGATAATTGATTTGGCCGGTGATCGAGCCGCTCGCCCAGGCCCAGGCGCTTGAGCAGCGCCTCGGAACGGGCGTGGCGGGCGGCCGCCGGCATGCCCGCGTACAGGGCCGGCACTTCCACGTTCTCGCGCGCCGATTCGGTGGCGATCAGGTGATAACCCTGGAAGACGAAGCCGAACGCTACACGCCGCAGCCACGCCAGTTCATCGGGATTCAGGCTGGCCACGTCCTGGCCGGCGAAGCGGTAGGTGCCGTCGCTGGGACGATCCAGGCATCCCAGCAGATGCATCAGGGTCGATTTGCCGGAACCGGACGCGCCCACGATGGCGACGAATTCGCCGGCGCCGATGGACAAGGTCAGGCCGCGCAGCACTTCCACGGCCGGCGCGCCGTCATGGCCGCCGTAGCGCTTGCGGATGCCGGCAAGTTCAATCAGTGGCGCCGGCTGGCCAGGCTCTCCGGCCTGCCCCAGCGACGCGGCCTCGCTCATGGCGCTCACAGCTGGAACCTGCTGGCGCCGCTGCTGGCCGGCTGCTCGCCCGTGACCAGCAATTCACCTTCGCGCAAGCCTTGCAGCACTTCCGCGCTGAGGCGATTGCGCACGCCCACGGTGACGGCGCGCGTATCGACCTTGCCGTCGGCATCCATCACGCGGGCCGTGAACTGCCCCGGCTTGGCGCCTTCCTCGGTCGATGGCTTCAGGGCCGGCAAGGGCACGGCCAGCACATTGTTTGCCGCTGCCGTGACAAACACCACCTGCGCCGTCATCTGCGGCATCAATTCGCCATCGGCGTTATCCACGTCGAACAGCACGGTATATAAAATCACCTTGCTGGTCGACGGCGCCAGGGCCGTGCCGGCGGCGGAACCACCAGGCACCGGCGGGGCCGGCAGCACTTGCCGCACCTTGCCGCTCCAGCGCCGCTGGTCGCCACCGAGGGTGGTGAAGTACACGGGCATGTCCGGGCGCACGCGGCGCACGTCCGCTTCCGACACTTCCGTCCACACCGTCATGGCCGACAGATCGGCGATGCGCAGGATGTTCGGCGTCTGGTACGTGGCGTTCAGGGTCTGCCCTTCCTTGGCATCGAGGCCCACCACCTTGCCGGCCATCGGCGCGTAGATGCGCGTATAGCCGAGGCGCGCCTCGTCCGCCTTCAGGCTGGCCTGGGTCTGGTCGATCTGCGCCTTCAGGTGGTCGATCTTGGCGCCGGCCGAGGCCAGCGTGGCTTCGGCCGTTTCCAGGTCGGCCAAAGGCGTGGAATCAAACTTGGCCATCTGCTTCTGGCGGCCATGCTGCTGGCCCGCCAGGCGGTGCTGCGCCTGCTGGTCGGCCAGTTGCGCGCGCAAGCCCGCCAAGGCGGCGCGGCCCGCGTCGACCGTGGCTTGCTGCACGCTGGGGTCGATCTCGGCCAGCAACTGGCCTTTTTCCACGGCGCTGCCCGGTTGCACGTGCAGGCGCGTGATCTGGCCCGACACCTGCGCGCCCACGTCGACATAGGTTTGCGGCTGCAGGGTGCCGATGGCCGTGACGCTGGACTCGATATTGCCGCGCTTGACGGGCGCCGTGTCGAACACGGTGGCCGGGCCGCGCGTGGCCCACAGTGCGCCGGCGCCTAACAGCGCCAGCAAGACCGCGCCGCCCAGGATGCGGGCGCGGCGGGAAGGCAGGCGGGCCGCCATCAGGAAGCCGCCTTCACTACATTCAAAACATCAATCGGTGTCGCCAGGCGTGAAAAATGCATCAGTCTATCCTTGAAAATGGCGGTGAACATCACCGCAGAAACGTCACAAGACCTGCCAGCGCGGCGACGGCTGCCAGCAGGGAACTACGAAACAGCAAGCGGGGGGCATACGGCAGCAGCAGGGCCACCAGCAACGCTCCCGCCCCGATGAATCCCAGCCAGGCGACCACGCCGACGCTGGCGCTCCAGCCGGCCACGCAAGGCCAGATGGCCAGCGCCAGCAGGATGGCGCCCGCCAGTTGCAGCGCGCGCCGCACGTTCGGCGCCGCGTCCCTGCCCCAGACCTGGCCATGGTGGCGGTCCATCGCCAGCGAGAGGCTGGCCATGCCCGCATACGACAGGCCCAGCGCACACAGGATGCTGCTAATCATGACTGTCCTTCCGTGTTGACCTGCAGGCTGGCCGCGGGCGCAGCGTTTTCTCTGGCGGCGGCTTTTTTAAGCGGCTTTTCCTTGCGCTGGTGGACTTTCCACGCGCCCCAGGCGGCCAGCAGGCCGAAGGCCATGCTGCCCAGCTCCACGCCCGCGCTTTCCCAGTCGCCGCGTGCCACCTGCGCCACCAGGTTGTCGCCCGTGCTCAGGACATTGAGCACGGGCAGCAGCAGGCACAGGGCCGCCAGCAAGCCCAATTGCTCGATCCACGCGCGCTTTTCCGCGCGCAGGCAGGCATGCACCAGCATCAAAAACCACACGCCGAAGAAGGCGCGCACTTCCCAGCCGGCGCGGTGCTCGATGCCGACGGGGATCAAACGGTTGGCCCACAGGAAGCCCACGCAGGCGATGGACAGGCCGGCAATCGCCGCCACGTTCAGGCAGGCGATGACGCGGTACACGCGCTGCGTATAGGCGCCGAACTCGCCGCCGGACTTCTGGCGCCGCTTGACCATGAACATGATCGCGCCCGTGCCCATCATGGCCGTGCCGGCCAGGCCGCAGAAGAAGTACAGCCAGCGCATCGGCGTGCCGCCGAACCCCGCCATGTGCAGGTTCGACATGACGGAGCGCGTCAGGCCCGCGCCGCCCGTGTCGGACGCGCCGGGCCGGCGCAAGGCGACCTGCTCGCCCGTGGCCAGCGCATAGCAGGCCCTGCCCGAATTGGCGCTCAGGCGCGTGAGCAGTTCCGTGTCTTCATTCCAGCCGTACATGCAGACGCGCATGGAGGCATCGTTCGGATTGTCCAGCACCACGGCGCGGATTTCCTGGCCGATGGCCTGTTCGGCGCGCTGCGCGAACGACTCCAGCGCGGGAATGGCCAGCGGCTGGCCCGAGCGCGCAGGTTTCCCCGCATCGTTCCAGTCGGCCAGGAAGGCCTTCTTGGGATTGTCCATGCCGTATTGCGCCACCACGGGAGCCGGCACATAGTCATCGCTGAAAAATGCCAGGCCCGTGTAGGCGATCATGAACTGGAACGGCAAGGTCAGCACGGCCACCGCGTTGTGCGCGTCGAGCCACGAGCGCTGGCCCTTGGCCGGGCGGAAGGTAAAGAAATCCTTGAAGATGCGCTTGTGCGTGATGACGCCGCTCACCAGCGCCACCAGCATGATCATGGTGGTGATGGCGACGATCCATACGCCGATGCGTCCCGCGTGCAGCTCGTAATGGAAATCGACGAAATGGTGGCCGCCGATGGTTTCGCGCTCCGTTGCCTCGCGCGCATGCTCGATGACGGCGCCCGTCAGCGGATCGAGATCCGCCGAGCCATAGCCGCCGCTGGGCTGGAACCAGTAGGCGGACAAGCCATGGCCGGGACGCTGCACGGGCCAGATTTCCCACATGTCCGCCTGCGGATGCTCCTTCGCCATGAAGTCGAGCGCCAGTTCCAGGCGGTGCGCGCGGTCCGTGACCTTCGGCAGCGGCGGATCGTTCGCATGCGCCGTCTCTTCCAGGGCGTGTTCGGGCGTCATCCAGTGGCCGATCGGGTCGTCGAAGACGGCCAGGGTGCCGGTCAGGAAGATGGCGAACAGCAGCCAGGAAATCCACAGCCCGCTCCATGTATGCAGCCAGGCCATGGCCTGGCGCAAGCCGCCCTGCTGCGGCGTCTTGACCACTTTGTCTACCTTGACGGCGTTCATGCGGCACCTCGCGACAGCAGCATGCCGATGCCGCCGCAGGCAATGGCCGGCAGCAGCATGCCGAGCCAGGCGCGGCGCAGGTCTTGCACGGCAAAGACCCAGATCACGGCGCAGGTGTAGACGACGAAGGCGCTCAGGGTCGCCGTCAGCACGGCTTCGGCGCGCGACAGCGGCAGCACGGCCGACAGCAGCACGGCCACGCCGGACGTCAGCGCATAGCCGCCAAAGATGGCGGCGAGCACGCGCGAGAACAACATCATGTTGGCCGATTTCATCATCGCGGCGCTCCCTGCGGCACCAGCGTGGTCACGCCATCGCGGGCCAGGTTCAACTGCACATCCATAAGCCATGCATCCTTCATCAAGATAGGTCATTCAAAAGTGATTGTTTACAGTTTGTAGTTCAAGGTCAGCATCAGGTTGCGCGGCGCCCCTGCCAGATTGCCGAAGACATCGGAATAGATGCTCTGGTAATAGTGCTTGTCGAGTGCATTGTTGACGTTCAGGCGCAGCTCGGCGCGGCTGTCGATCTGCCAGGCCGCGTTCAAGCCCACGATCGCATAGCGGCCCTGGCGCAGATGGTAGGTGCCGTCGGTTGATTCGGTAGCGCCCTGCCCATACACCGAGGCGCCGACGCGCCAACCCTGCGCGGCGCCGGACAGGCGGTAGCTGGTGGCCAGCTTGAGCTGCTGGCGCGGATAGCGGCTGTTGAAATCCTTGCCGATATTGGCCGGATCGCTGTCGCGCGTAAATTGCGCCTTTACATAAGTAAAACCGGCCGACAGCTGCCAGTCGGGCGTCAGCGCACCCGCCACATCCAGCTCCACGCCTTCGCTGCGCACTTCGCCCGACGCGCGCTGGCAATAGCCCCAGGTGCTGCCGGGGCAAGGATTCGGGCCAGCCAGGTCGTCCACGCCGCGGTTTTGCTGGCGGATCTGGAACACGGCTGCGCTGGCATTGAGGGCGCCGCCAAAGTATTCGCCTTTCACGCCCGCTTCATAGTTGGTGCCGCTGATCGGCTTCAAGGGCTGTCCATTGGCATCCGTGGAAGCCTGCGGCTGGAAGATCTCGGTCCAGCTGGCGTACACGGAATGCTGCTTGTCGAGGTCATACACGACACCCGCATAAGGAGTGAATTCGCGCGCCACCGAGTAGCCGGCATCGTCCTTGTACCAGCTCACGCGCCCGCCCAGCACCAGCGACAACGGGTCGGCCAGGCGCATGCGCGTACCCGCATACACGCCGCTTTGCTCGGTGATGCTGGCCGTGCCCCACTGCGCGTAGTTGATGACGGGGGGCGCCACGCTGCCCGCATCCCAGTTGAACGGGTCGATCACCGGCGCGGCCGCGCCCCAGCTGTACGGCGCCCAGCCGCCATAGCTGTTTTTCGACGAACGGCGGTGGCTGGCGCCGACGGTCAGCTCGTGCTCTCGGCCGAACAGGCTGTAGCTGCCGCTGGCATAGGCGTCATAGCTGGTGTTGGCCAGCTCGGCGCGGTAGCTTTGCGAATTGAAGCGCAGGGTGTCGCCGCGGCGGCTGATGCCGGAAAACGTCGTGTCGATCTCGGGCGTCTTGCGCGTGGCGGCCAGCCTGGCCTTCCAGCCGTTAGCGAAGCGGTGCTCCAGTTCGGCGAAGATGGTCTTGTCCGTCTGGCGCCAGTCATCGAAGTCGGTGCCCAGGTAAGTCGAGCGGGGCAAGTTCAAAAAAGTGCCGTCGGCGGCCGTCACCACGCCCGTGGTGACGCCGTCGTTATCGGTCTTGCGGTAGTGGGCGCCCAGGGTCAAGGTGGTATCGGGGCGCAGGTCGGCCTCGATGATGCCATACAGCTGGTGATTGCGGCCATGCAGCACGTCAACATAGTCCTTCTTGTCCTGCAGCGTCACGACGATGCGCCCGCGCAGGGTCTTCGCTTCGTTGAGTGCGTTGGCCGCATCGGCTTCCAGGCGGTAGTTGCTCCAGCTGCCGATGCTGGCCGAGAACGAGGCTTGCGGCATGGCCGTCGGGCGCTTGCGCACCATATTGATGGCCGCGCTGGGCGTGCCGCTGCCCGTCATCAAGCCTGTGGCGCCGCGCACCACCTCGATGCGGTCGTAGATGGCCAGGTCATCATTGTCGCCATTGAAGGTGCCGTTCGCACCCAGGCTGGTAGGCAAGCCGTCGAACAGGATGTTGTCGACTGGAAAGCCCCGTGCGCTGAAACTGCCCGAATCGCCCGTAAAGTTGCCCTTCTGCATGACCAAGCCCGTGATCGACTGCACGGCGTCGTCCAGGGTCGTGATACCCAGGTCGTCGATCTGCTGGCGCGTCAGCACGCTGACCGACTGCGGTGTCTCGCGCAGCGACAGATTCAGCTTGGTGGCCGTATTGCTCACGCCTGTCGTGTAGGAGCCGCTACCTTCCGTCGTCGCATCGCGCCCCGCCGTGACGGACACGCCAAGCATGGTTTGCTCGGCAGCAGGAATCGCAGGCGCAGCCTGCTGCGCCTGCGCCGGCAGGCTGGCGGCCAGACACAGGGCTGCGGCGGCTTGCGCCAGTGGACGCAGTGCGGAGCGAGACGATGGCAAACTGACAAAATTTAAAGCGTACGACATGCAAGTTCCTGATAGTGGTGTCATGAGACGGTAGAAAACAGGCGCCCTACCCTGTAGGTGCCGCGAAAACGAAAAACGGGCAGTCCGACTGCAAATATTTTTTGCGGAGTACTACGCGGCCGGCTCCACCGTCACCCAGTACCGCGTGCGGCTGCGCACCTGCACCGGCAGCGAGTTGGGCAGCATGTTCAGGATGCGCTGGGTATCGGCCAGCGGGAACACGCCCGACAAGCGCAGCTGGGCCACTGCCGGCGCGCAGTCGATCACGCCCGGGCGGTAGCGGGCCAGGTCGGCCAGAAAGTCGCCCAGGGTCACGTCGTCGACGATCAGCTGCCCGCGCGACCAGGCATCGGCATACGCGTCGATGGCGTGCGGCGCGTCCGGCGCATGGCGGGAAAACGCCACGCCACGCCCGGCCGCCAGCAGCAAGGGCGCGCCAGCGCTGTCGCGCGGGCGGATTTCAACGGCGCTTTCAAACACCTCCACGGTGCTGACGCCATCCTGCTGGCGCACGACGAAGCGCGTGCCCAGCGCGCGCACCAGGCCTTCGCGCGTGGCCACCACCAACGGCGCGGCGCTGCCGGCACCGTGGCCGCTGCTGACGAGGATTTCGCCGGCCAGCAGTTCGATCAGGCGGCGCTTGTCATCGAAACGCACGCTCACGGCCGATCCCGTATTCAGGCTGAGCACACTGCCATCGTCCAGCACCACCTCGCGCCGCTCGCCCGTGGCCGTGCGGTAGTCGGCGCGCAGGGCGCGCACACCATCCCAGGCGCCCGTCTGCGCGGCCAGCACGCCGCCGCCAGCGGCCACGCCCAGCCATGCCAGCAACTGGCGCCGCTTGCCATTGACGGCTTGTTGCTGCGTGCCGGCCAGCGCCTGCGCGGCCGCACCGCGGTGCAAGCCGTTGAAGCGCCGCGACACCGCGTCGATATGCTGCCAGGCCCGTTCATGTTCCGGGTCGGCCCCGCGCCAGCGCTGCCAGGCGGCATGTTCCGCTTCGCTGGCCTCGTCCGACATCAACACGGTCAGCCACTCGGCCGCCTGCTGCTGCACTTCCTCGCCGATGGCCGCCAAGGCCGCGGGTTCTGCCAGCGTGCTCATGCCGGCAGCGAGAAAAACACCTGGCGGTTGGCACGCGTCAGGTACTGCTTGACCGAGCTGGCCGACACGTTCAGGCGCGCGGCGATCTCGGCATAGCTGAGGCCTTCCAGCTGCGCCAGCAAAAACGCCGTGCGCACGGGACCCGGCAAGCCGTCGAGGGCGACATCGATTTCCTGCAAGGCTTCCAGCGCCAGCAGCCGTTCTTCCGGCGCGGGCGCCACCTCGGGCGGCAGGCAAGCGAGCGCCTGCAGATACGCGTCTTCCAGCACTTGCCGGCGGTAACGGTGCGCCACCAGGCGCCGCGCGATGGTGGCGAGAAAAGGCCGCGCTTCGCGGATCTGCGGTGCCGTGCCATTGGTCAGCACGCTGACAAAGGTGTCTTGCGCCAGGTCCGCCGCGTCGCCCGCACTGCCCAGCTTATGCCGCAGCCAGCCCTGCAGCCAGCCGTGATGGCTGCTGTAGAGTGCGTGCAGGTCTTGTTGCTGGGCAAAATCGGCGGCCGACATGGCATCCCTTTCGGCTCAGGCGTGCGGCACCCGAGAATGTAAATAAGAATTATTCTCATTCTAACCGCGCAATGCCTTTGATGCAATCGCGGCATTGGCAGAAATACCAACTAATTCAAAAGCCGGCCAACCGCCAAGCACTGCAGCGCAAGACCGCCAGCCACCCGCGATGGGGTAAAATGGCGCCCATCGTCCGGCTTTCGCCGCCCACTCCCAAGCTTTTCATTGCAGGTTCATCATGCTAGATAATCTCACCCAACGGCTTGCCAAAGTCGTCAAGACCATGCGCGGCGAGGCGCGCCTGACCGAAGCGAACACCGCCGACATGCTGCGCGAAGTGCGCCTGGCGCTGCTCGAAGCCGACGTCGCCCTGCCCGCCGTGCGCGAATTCATCGCCAAAGTCAAAGAAAAAGCCATGGGCGAGGATGTCATTTCCTCGCTTACGCCAGGTCAGGCCCTGGTCGGCGTGGTGCAGCGCGAGCTGGCCGCCCTGATGGGCGCCGACCTGGGACCGGAAGCGTCGCAGATCAGCTTTGCGCAGCAACCGCCCGCCATCATCCTGATGGCCGGTCTGCAGGGTGTGGGTAAGACCACCACCGTCGGCAAGCTGGCGAAGTACCTGAAAGAAGAAAAGAAGAAGAAAGTACTGACCGTTTCGGCCGACGTGTACCGCCCTGCCGCGATCGCCCAGCTGCAATCGGTTACCGCCCAGGTGGGCGCCGACTTCTTCCCGTCCGCCAGCACGGACAAGCCGGTCGATATCGCGCTGGCCGCGCTGGATTGGGCGAAAAAGCATTACCACGACGTGCTGATCATCGATACGGCGGGTCGCCTGGGTATCGACGAAGAGATGATGCGCGAAATCGCCGCCATCCACGGCGCCGTGAAACCGATCGAAACCCTGTTTGTCGTCGACGCGATGCTGGGCCAGGACGCCATCAATACGGCGAAAGCCTTCAACGATGCGCTGCCGCTGACCGGTATCGTGCTGACCAAGCTCGATGGCGACGCGCGCGGCGGTGCAGCCCTGTCGGTGCGCCACATCACGGGCAAGCCGATCAAGTTTGCCGGCGTCTCGGAAAAACTCGACGGCCTGGAAGCGTTCGATCCGACCCGCATGGCCAACCGCATCCTGGGCATGGGCGACATCCTCGCGCTGGTGGAAGAAGCGCGCAAGGGCGTCGACAGCAAGGCAGCGGCCGACCTGGCGCAAAAGATCAAGGTCGGCGGCAAGTTCGACATGAACGACTTCAAGGCGCAACTGGGCCAGATGAAGAAAATGGGCGGCATGGCCAACCTGATGGACAAGCTGCCGGCCCAGTTCCAGCAGGCGGCCGGCGGCAAGAACATGGATCAAGCCGATAAACAGGTGCGCCGCATGTGCGGCATCATCGACTCGATGACGCCGCAGGAGCGCGCCAAGCCTGAACTGATCAAGGCCACGCGCAAGCGCCGCATCGCCGCCGGCGCCGGCGTGCAAGTGCAGGAAGTGAACCGCATGCTGACGCAATTCGAGCAAATGCAGACGATGATGAAGAAATTGTCGGGCGGCGGCATGATGAAGATGATGCGTTCCATGAAGGGCATGATGCCTGGGATGAGGTAAGGCTTCAAAATCCGCGATGAGGTAAGGCTTCAAAATCCGCTGCGCGGTGGTCCTTGCGGCCGGCGATGCTCACCGTACTAAAGTACGGTTGCGCTTCTCGGCCACAAATACCATCCGCTCGCTGTGATTTTGAAGGCCTTCGAGATGCCGCAGGATCATCGCTTTAAAACCCGAAAAACATCGTTCTAAATAATGCCGGATTGCATTTTCATGTGTCCGGCATCACTGTTCCCTCCCCCCACAGTGCCCCTCCCCGCATAGCCAGCAACCATGCCATTTACGGGCAAAAACGCCGTTCTGCGCCCCCAAGCGGTGCGCCCGGGCGACAGCATCGCCATTTCCCTGCTTTTTCCTCGTGAAAACGTGAAAAACACTTGCATACAAGGTAAATCCACACCAATATTAGCCGTGCGATTAATTGCGCAATTTCCCATGTGTTTGTTAAGGAGGCTCGAAGATGGCAACAGCCAAAAAAACCCCAGTAGCAGCGCCAGCCAAAGCAGCAGCAGCAGCCAAGCCTGCAGCCGCCAAAAAAGCAGCACCCGCAGCCAAAGCAGCAGCTAAACCAGCAGCGGTGAAGAAAGCGGCAGCACCGGCAACACCACGCAAGCCAAACGCAGCATTCATGAAAGCAATGACGCCATCGAAAGAGTTGGCCGCCGTTGTTGGCGCAGCACCACTGCCGCGCACGGAAGTGACCAAAAAGGTATGGGATTACATCAAGAAACTCGATCTGCAAGATCCGGCCAACCGCCGCATGATCAATGCGGACGACAAGCTGAAAGCTGTTTTCGGCGGCAAAGCCCAAGTCTCCATGTTTGAAATGACGAAACTGATCTCCGATCATTTGAAATAATCAGATACGCGCCGGCCCAACACCGAGCGAGTGCCCCGCCGCATCACTGCGAGCGGGGCATTTTTTTGCTTGCCATTCACCCGGCCGGTCTGAATTCCCACTGTTTCCACGCCGCCCTTACCGCATTCGGATACTCGGCCCGCCCCCGGCTGCCGTTATACCGCCCCAGCGCCAGGTACAAATCCCCGCGTTCCATATCCAGGTACATGCGCAAGATCGCGCAGCCATAGCGCAAATTCGTTTGCATGTGGAACAGCTTGCTGCGGTCGCTGTCGCCGATGACGCCCGTCCAGAACGGCATCACCTGCATGTAGCCGCGCGCGCCGGCCAGCGAGACGGCATATTTTCGGTAGGCCGACTCCACTTGGATCAGGCCCAGCACCAGGGCCGGTTCCAGGCCCGCGCGGCGCGCTTCATACCAGACGGTTTCCAGAAATTCCGTGCGCAGCTGCCCGTCCGGCAGCTTGCGCTGCAGGCGTTGCGACATCTGCGCCAGCCATTGCTGGTAGCGCTGCAGTTCGATAGGGGTGGCAAATTTGGGTTGCGGCGGGCGTTCGTCGCGGATCGCGTGCGACAGGGCCAGACGGACGGAGTCGGCCAGCGCCTCCTCCTTCTGATTGCCGGCCTGCGCCAAGGGAGCGCAGGCCAGGCCGGCGGCCAGCGCGAGCGCGCCAGCCACCTTGCTTACTGATGGACGCTTCACTGCGCCATTTTGCCCTGGATGAAGGCGACGATCTCGTCCGGCGCAACACCGGTGGCTTCCGCATCGCGGCGGCCCTGGTATTCCAGCTTGCCTTCTTTCAGGCCACGCTCGCCGATGACGATGCGGTGCGGCACGCCAATCAGTTCCCAGTCAGCAAACATGGCGCCAGGGCGCAAGCCGCGGTCGTCGACGATGACATCCACGCCAGCGCCTTGCAGGGCCGCGTACAGCTTCTCCGTCTCTTCCTTGACCAGTTCGCTACGGTCCATGCCCATCGGGCACAGCACGACCTCGAATGGCGCGATCGACGCCGGCCAGATGATGCCCTTGTCATCGAAGTTCTGTTCGATGGCGGCGCCCAGGATGCGCGTCACGCCGATGCCGTAGCAACCCATCTGCAGCGGCGCAGGCTTGCCGTTCTCGTCGAGGAAGGTGGCTTTCATGCTTTCCGAGTACGCCGTCCCCAGCTGGAACACGTGGCCCACTTCGATGCCGCGCTCGATGGCGAGTGCGCCCTGGCCGTCCGGCGACGCGTCGCCGGCGACGACATTGCGCAAGTCGGCCACGATGGCTGGCTCGGCCACGTCGCGGCCCCAGTTGGCGCCCGTGTAGTGGAAACCGGCCTCATTCGCGCCGCAGACGAAGTCGCTCATGTGGGCGACCGTGCGATCCGCCACCACGGTGACGGGTGCCTTCGTGCCGATCGGGCCCAGGTAGCCAGGAATCGTGCCGTAGACTTCCAGGATTTCCGCTTCCGTCGAGAAACGGTGACCGGCCAGGCCGGCAACCTTGCCCACCTTGATCTCGTTCAATTCATGGTCGCCGCGCAGCAGCAGCATGAAATGCTGTTGCGTGATTTTCTCATCCTTGCCCGTCGTGTCCACCGTCAGGGCGATGGTTTTCACGGTTTGCGACAGCTCCAGGCCCAGCAAGGCGGCCACGGTTTCGCACTTGACGGTGTCCGGCGTGGCCGTTTTCGTCAGTGCCTGGGTGGCGGCCGGGCGCTCGCCCGCTGGCGGCAGCGCTTCGGCCGCTTCCATGTTGGCCGCGTAGTCGGACGTCGGGCAGTACACGAGCGCGTCTTCACCCGTGTGGGCGATGACGTGGAATTCATGCGAACCGGAACCGCCGATGGCGCCATTGTCGGCGGCCACGGCGCGGAACTTCAGGCCGAAGCGCGTGAAGATGCGCGTGTAGGCGTCAAACATGACCTTGTACGACGCTTGCATGCCGGCCAGGTCGCGGTCGAACGAGTACGCGTCCTTCATGGTGAATTCGCGGCCGCGCATCAGGCCGAAGCGGGGACGGCGCTCGTCGCGGAACTTGGTCTGGATATGATAAAAGTTCAGCGGCAGTTGGCGGTAGGACTTGATTTCCGTGCGCACGACGTCGGTGATGACTTCTTCCGATGTCGGCTGGATCGCGTATTCGCGGCCGTGGCGGTCTTTCACGCGCATCAGTTCGTCGCCCATCTTGGTCCAGCGGCCCGTCTCCTGCCACAGTTCGGCCGGCTGCACGAGCGGCATCAGCAGTTCGATACCGGCGGCTTTGTTCATCTCGTCACGGATGATGGCTTCCACCTTGCGGATCACGCGCAAGCCCATCGGCATGTAGGTATAGATGCCGGAACCGAGGCGTTTGATCATGCCTGCACGCATCATCAATTGGTGGCTGACGATTTCCGCGTCAGAAGGTGCATCTTTAAGTGTGGAAATAAAAAAACGGGAGGCGCGCATAACGGTGAATTCTTTTTAAAAAGAGAGGGTTATAATCAACCTAATTTTAAAGGATTAGCTGGCTGATGCGTCCATACTTTACACAAATGCGCTCAATTGGTGCGATTCCGGCGCTTTTCGCACCCCGAAAAGGTCACCGGCTTGCGAAGTTGTGGGTAATTATGTAAAAAAGGACGCTCGGTCGCAGAAAGTTTGAGGTGCATTATGCTCGACCGTGAAGGGTTTCGGCCCAACGTCGGCATCATCCTGCTAAACGCCCAGAACGAGGTGTGGTGGGGCAAGCGGGTGCGCGAGCACTCATGGCAGTTTCCACAAGGCGGTATCAAATATGGCGAAACACCGGAACAAGCCATGTTTCGCGAACTTGAAGAGGAAATCGGACTCAGACAGGAACACGTCAAAATTGTCGGCCGCACCCGCGACTGGCTGCGCTATGAAGTGCCAGACCACTTCATCAAGCGCGAGATTCGCGGCCATTACCGTGGCCAGAAGCAGATTTGGTTTCTGCTGAGAATGTGCGCGCGCGATAACGACGTCAATCTGCGCCTGACCGACCATCCCGAGTTCGACGCCTGGCGCTGGCATGAATATTGGGTCCCGCTCGATGTCGTCATTGAATTTAAACGCGATGTGTATCAGCGCGCCTTGCAGGAGCTGTCCCGCTTCCTGACCTGGCCCGTGCATGGCAACGCACAGCAAGCGCAGCGCCACACCTCGCGCTACCTGCGCCAACCCCATGCGCCACGCCCGCAGGACGGCGCGGCACTGGCCAAGCCTTGCGACGGCATCGCCGCCGAAGGGTGTACACCGGAGCTGATCTTGCCGGACAAGGGGTAGTCCACCGCAATGAACGCACTTCCCACGCAAAAGGGGCAGCCTGACCAGGCTGCCCCTTTTTACATACCGACAGGAACACCCTGCCGGTCAGGCTGATTTAATTTGCCGCAGGCGCCGGTGGCACGTCCAGCGTGATCGCTTTCAGACCCAGGATATTGCTGCTGTAATGGCGGATCTTGTTGGCCAGGGCCGGGTCATTGTTCAGCTTTTGACCGTATGACGGCACCATTTCCATCATCTTCGCCTGCCATTCCGGTGTGGCCAGACGGCTCTTGAATGCCGTTTGCAGCACCTTGATCATGATCGGCGGCGCGGTCGAGGCGCCTGGCGAGGCGCCCAGCAGGGCAACGATGCTGCCATCGGCGGCGCCGACGACTTCCGTGCCGAACTGCAGCAAGCCGCCTTTGACGGGGTCATCCTTGACGATCTGCACGCGCTGACCCGCGTTTTGCAGGGTCCAGTCTTCCATCTTGGCGTTCGGCAGGTATTCGCGCAACGTCTTCAAGCGGTCTTCCGGCGTGTTCATGACTTGCTCGACCAGGTATTTGGTCAGCGGAATATTGTCGTAGCCGGCCTGCAGCATCGGTTTCACATTGCCCGTGCCGATCGAGGCAGGCAAGTCGGTCCACGAACCGTTTTTCAGGAACTTCGTCGAGAAGGTGGCAAACGGGCCAAACAGCAGGGCTTTCTTGCCATCGATGATGCGCGTATCGAGATGCGGCACGGACATCGGCGGCGAACCGACGGACGCCTTGCCGTAGACCTTGGCCGCATGCGCCGCCACCAGTTCAGGATTGGTGGTCACGAGCCATTGGCCGCCCACCGGCACGCCGCCGTAGCCCTTGGCCTCAGGAATGCCCGATTTTTCCAGCAGCGGCAGCGAACCACCGCCGGCACCGATGAAGACGAACTTGGCACGCATGGTCTTTTCCTTGCCACTGTTCAAGTCTTTCACCGTCACGTTCCACACGCCATCGGCACCACGCTGGATGTTTTCCACCTGGTGGCGCAGGTGCAGGACCATGCCGTGACTGTCCGTCAGGTAGCTCACCAACCCGCGCGTGAGGTTGCCGAAATTGACGTCGGTACCGATTTCCATGCGCGTCGCAGCCACTTTCTGGCCCTGGTCGCGCCCTTGCATGACCAGCGGCGCCCATTGCGCGATCTGCGCCGGGTCTTCCGAGTACAGCATGCCCTTGAACAGGTTTTCCTTTTGCAGCGCGGCATAGCGCTTCTTCAAGAAGGCAATATTGTCGTCGCCCCACACAAAGGCCATGTGCGGCACATTGTTGATGAAGGTTTGCGGCGCGCCCAGGTGCTTGTTGGCCACCTGATAAGCCCAGAATTGCTTGGAAATCTCGAATTGCTCGTTGATGGCAACGGCTTTCTTGGTCTCGATGCTGCCATCGGCCGCTTCCGGCGTGTAATTCAGTTCGGCGAATGCCGAGTGGCCCGTGCCCGCGTTGTTCATCGCATCCGAGCTTTCGGCGGCGACAGAATCGAGGCGCTCGACCATTTCCATCGTCAGCGAGGGATCGAGTTCCTTGAGCATGCTGCCCAGAGTGGCGCTCATGGTGCCGGCGCCGATCAACAGCACGTCGACCGGTTTTTCGGACGAGGCCGGTGGGGTCTTGTTACATGCCGCCAGGATCAGGCACGACATCAAAAGTAATAGCGATTTACGCATTCGTAACTCCATTTTTGGATACTGAAAGATGATTCTTGCGCGCCACCGGGGCGGCACCATCGCTGTATGAAATGAAAACAGTGGGCCAGCCGGAACGCCAGGGCGGCCGGACAGGTCAATGTCGATGGTGATAGGCATGCTGCCGCGCTCCGGGACAAGCCAGGAGCGAGATCCGGTGGCAAAGGTGCGGGCAATGGAAGCACGCAATGGCAACAAAATCGCCATCGTGTCCAGAGCAAATATCAAGAGCGGCGATTTTATCACCGTTATTTGGCGCCGCCGGGCCGTGGCGGTAGTGGATAATACTTACTGCAGGGTATTAAATTGCGGTGACTATCGGGTCATGCAAGCGGGTGCCAGACGGCAAAAAGGGCATCCCCGATGCCCTTGGTTGATGTACGCGGTACAATGCCGGCTGCCCTTTAGCCATAGTCCTTCAGCCATGTTCAACCCCTCTTCCGACGATGTGCGCCGCTTCTTTTGCGAAACATTACGCAAGCACCGCGCCCATGAGATCCTCACGCCGATGGAAGCCATCGCGCTCGACTGGATCCTCGAACACCCCGAGTATGAAAACGAGCTCTCCGACGTCGAAGCGGCGCTGGCGCGCGACTACTCCGTCGAAGGGGGCCAGGCCAATCCTTTCCTGCACCTGTCCATGCATCTGTCGATCACGGAGCAGGTGCAGGTGGACCAGCCGCGCGGCATCCGCCCGGCCGTGCAGCAACTCACGCAGCGCCTCGATTCGGCCCATGCAGCCCAGCACGAAGTGATGGAATGCCTGGGCCAGATGATCTGGGCTTCGCAGCGCTCGGGCTTGCCGCCCGATACGGATGCGTATATCGACTGCGTGCGGCGCCGCTAACCCCAGGTAGTATCCTGCACAAGTTTGCTTGATCTGGCATAAGACATACAGATAAGCAACACTCTACAGTGGCAACTCCTGCCATGAACAGGGTGTGCCATGAGCGATCCCAGCAACGGGCCGGTTAAGCCCGCTATCGATCCCCGCCTTATCATGGCAGGCAAGGTCTGCGGCAGCACCAATTTCAGCCGCAGCCTGCTGGACTGCCTGCAGCAGGTGCCGTCACCGGGCATCGTTATCTTTGTGCATGGCGTCAATTCCGATGGCGAGTGGTACCACCAGAGCGAGGAGGGCCTGTGCAAGGGCTTGAATACCCGCCTGAAACGCTGCGATGAGCACCTGGCCTACCCCAGCGTGGAAGGTGGACAGTTATGGCCCGTTACCTACCGGCGCGAATTGACGGATGACGGCTTTGTCGACCCCGACCGCACGCCCAACACCTTCATTGCCGACGCCGGGCACCACTCGCCCGTGATCCAGTTCCGCTGGGGTTACAAGGCCAGTGACCTTGAATTACAGGAATACGGCGCTTCCATTTATCTCAACGAATATGACTACTGGGGCGGCGGGCCATTCGCGAACGGCTGTTCTTCCTTGCCTGACCTGTGGGGCAATGGCTTGTCCGGAACGGGGCAGCCTGGACTTCTGGGTGCCGCATTCGAAGATCGCCGACTATTCCAGCCAGAAAGGGCGATTGGCCAACAGCACGGGAAGCGGCCGCGCCATGACGCAAGTCGCCGCCCTGGCCTTGATTCCCCTGGCGAAAGGAGCGGGCGTGCGCATCAACGCGCTGCCGCCGCGCGACTGGAGCATCCCCGTCAATGCGCCGGCGCTGCCCGAACCGTTCTTGCCGCAGGCAGTGCAGTACGGCGTGGCCAGCGAGGACTTCGACCAGCTATACAATCCGCGCGGCAGCCTGCGCGATCCACGGCGCAGCCATGCCGCCGGCGATCCATACCAGGCCTTGAGCGACGAGCAGATAGGCGCGCCCAAGGGCGACCGCGACAGCCACGCCACCATGCTGTACGAAGACCACGCCCGCGTGCGCTTGATGGCCAAACGCACGGGTCGCACGCCGATGGGAGAGAAGGTCAGCGAGGAAGACATGCCGGCCACCGCCAGCGAAGAGCACAAGCGATGGCGCGGCGACATCATCACCGCCAATCTGGCCGCCAACCTCGACACGCACGCCACCGATCATTCAACCATCATGACCAATGGCATGCATGCGGAAAAGGCATTGGCGTATGACGTGGCGGTGGGGGTGAGCCATATTCAAGAAAAGGCGTTGCGCAAATTGCGAGTGATAGCCGATTGGCGATTGTTGAAGAACTTGGATGACAGTCATTCGCACAAGATATTTTATGAATACTTTAGAACTGGAAAATTCAAGACAATGAGTGTGTTCGATTGGGTTCATAGTCCTGGCAGCACTGGCGCGTTACCGGATTCCATCGTTAACAAACGCAGGAACTCGCGCTGGAAGGATCACTGATGCGTGCACTGATCGCCACTCCCCTACGCCGCCTGGCTTGGAGCTGCTGTGCATTTTTCCTGCTTGCCAGCATGGCAGTCTGGTTCGCCAGCCAGTCCGACGCCGCTCCCCTCACCGATGGAGACATGATGAAACGCTATCTCGTGATGCCGTTTTTATTTTCCCTGATGATATTTTCCTTGCTCAGTGCTTGCGCGATCAAGCCAGCCACGAAAGGCGATGTCGCGACAGCGACGCCTGCGCAGCCAGCCAGGCCTTATATGGCCCAGGTGGTGGGCGTGCAATGGCTCAATCCCTTGCAACGGCGCGACTATTCGACGGAGTGGCAATTGTTGTGGACCTTGGGGCTGGCCAAGCCGAACCAGAACGATGACAAAGTCAGGGAAAATCCAGCGCGCTACAGCAAGGTGCAATCCATCGGCATGATTGCCTCGGGCAGCAATGGCGAGGAAAATTTCGAAGGCTATCATCATAAATATGTGGAAAAAATGATGCCGCTATTCCGACAAAACTATTTTTCCAATTCTACCTATTTCTACAATGCCCATGCATTGAAAGACCGATCGACGCGGCGCGAACTGGCCGGCATCCATGTCGAATATGCCCTGCCTGCGGGGCGACTTGACCCTGTACAGGCGGCAGATGTGGTGCGTAAGCTGATCATGCGCGCCTTCAGCATCGGCAACCCCCACTTCCCCAATTCCTGGACCACGGCAACGCCGCCCGACGTGCGCGTGACGATGGGAGATGCGAACGCAGGTTTTACCTCGCTGGCGGCGGGCCTGGCATATTTGCAGGCGCATCCCGATAAAACCGTATGGGTGATGAACTGGGACGCGCCCAGCTTTCCACCCAAGGATGAGCAGATCGATGAAAATATCGCTCTGTTAATACTGGCCGGTACCGACTTCAAGACGCAGCGCGCGCCGCTGGCCTGGCTGGGCTTCCCGGCAACGGCCGCCGTCTCCGACTACCAGGCAGCGAAAGGTCAACCGCCGCGCGCGGTGCAGGCATGGGCGTCGGCCATCGAACAGGCGGCGGAGCAGGCCAATCTCGATACTGACAAGATAGCCTATGTGATCCACGATGCGGGCAATAGATATCCGGCATCTTCCGAGCGTATCGGCTCGCTGGCGCAAAGCCTGACCCTGAATTTACCCGATCTGGATTTTACCAAGCAAACCTTCAACACCTCGGCCCTGCTGGGCGAGATGGGGGCCGGCACAGCGCTGACGAATGTGGCGCTGGCCGTCGCCTACGCGAATCACCTGGGCCGGCCGGTGCTGGTGGCGGGCACGGGCGACCTGGAGGCGCCCGTTGCCGTGCTGGTGGCGCCACCCGCGGTGGCGCGCCCCATCGATCCGGAAAAACCCTGGTTCCGCGCACGCGGCGAAGCTTCAGTCTTTTTACCGTGGTGGGGACTGCGCCACGATGCCAAGACCTTGATGCAGGGCTATTCGAACTGAGCTCACAATGGTATGCCGGCAGCCGCCGGCCGCGTGCCCTCGCTCACCTGCGGCCTTAGCAATCCCAGCACCACCTGCAACGCCATGGCCACCGCGCCGACGATGAATACCACGTCACCAAAGGTACGTATCCAGCGCAGGTTCTGCAACAGCGGCTGCTGCATGAATGCCTCGCTGCGCGCATACCACAGGCCTTCCGTGACGCTGGCGTGGAACTGGATGATGCCAATCGGCAGCAAGCTGGTAAAGAGCATCAGCACCAGCCCCCCGTTCAAGCCCCAGAACGCCGTCTTCATCAAGGCAGGGCTGAAGCGGTAATCGGGCCGCAAATAGCGCAGCACCAGCAAGGTAAAGCCCAGCGCCAGGAAACCGTACACGCCGAACAGCGCCGCATGCGCATGCGTCGCGGTGGTGTTGAGTCCCTGGATGTAATACAGCGCCACGGGCGGGTTGATCATGAAGCCGAAGACACCGGCGCCCAGCATGTTCCAGAAGGCGACGGCGACAAAGCACATCATCGGCCAGCGCAACTGCTCCATCCACGGCGCACGCGCTTTCAGGCGCCAGTTCTCCCAGGCCTCGTGGCCCAGCACGATCAGCGGCACCACTTCGAGCGCGCTGAAGCTCGCGCCGATGGCCATCACGGGCGTGGTGGTGCCGGAAAAGTACAGATGGTGGAAGGTGCCGGGTATGCCGCCCAGCATGAACAGCGAGGCCGATGCCAGGCTGGCCGTCGTGGCCATGCGCACCGACACCAGGCCCAGGGTCGAGAAGATGAAGGCCAGCGCCGTGGTGGCGAACACTTCAAAGAAGCCTTCCACCCACAGATGCACCACCCACCAGCGCCAGTACTCCATCACCGACAGATGCGTGCGTTCGCCGTAGAACAGGCCGGCGCCATAGAACAGGCCGATGGCGCCCACGGACGCGGTCAGCAGCGCCAGCAGGTTCCTGTCGCCGCCCGGCTGGCGCAGGGCCGGCACGACACCGCGCAGCATCAGCACGAGCCACAGCAGGATACCGACAAACTTGCCAATCTGCCACAAGCGTCCCAGGTCCACATATTCATAGCCCTGGTGGCCGAGCCAGAAATTCCACTCGGGGGGCATGATTTGCGCAATGGCCAGGTAATTGCCGATAAACGAGCCGACGACGACAGCGACCAGGGCCCAGAACAGCACGTCGACGCCCAGGCGCTGCCACTTGGGATCCTTGCCGCCATTGATCAGCGGTGCCAGGAACAGACCGGCGGCCAGGAAGCCCGTGGCGATCCAGAACAGCGCGGCCTGGATATGCCAGGTGCGCGTGAGCGCATACGGGAACCAGCGCGACACGTCGATGCCGTAGAACTGCTGCCCTTCCACCGTGTAGTGCGCCGTGAAGCCGCCGATGAAGACCTGGAAGATGAACAGCGCCACCACGAGGAACAGATATTTTCCCAGTCCCCGCTGCGAAGGCGTCAGCGCGAAAGTGGTGAGCGGATCGCGCGCGCCGGGCGTCGGCAGCGCTTCGTCATGGTCGCGCAAAAAGGCCCAGCCCCAGACGAGGAAGCCCACGCCGGCCAGCAGCACCACCACGCTGGCGACCGACCAGACGAGATTTTCGCCGCTGGGCTGGTTGCCGATCAGCGGTTCATGCGGCCAGTTGTTCGTATAGGTCACTTTCTGGCCCGGACGTTCGGTGGCGGCGGCCCACGCCGTCCAGAAGAAGAACTGCGTCATCTGCGCGCGCCGCTCGGCGCTGGGCAGGGTATTTTCCTTCATCGCGAAATGCTCGCGGCTGGCGTGCAGCGCAGGCGCGTCGGAGAACAGCTGGTCGTAATAGTGCGCCGTGTTGGCGATCGCTTGCACGCGGCGCGCCGACAGGTGCAGTACTTGTTCTTCATCGACCCGGTTGGCGCGGTACTCCATCTTGAGCGCTTCGCGCAGCGCCGCCTGCGCGGGACCGTCGAGCGCCGCGTACGCCTTGCCATGCTGCTCTTGCGCGGCCAGTTCCAGCCACGCCGTCAGTTCGCGGTGCAGCCAGTCGGCCGTCCAGTCGGGCGCCTGGTAGGCGCCGTGGCCCCAGATGGAGCCCAGCTGCATGCCGCCCACCGATTGCCAGGCCGTCTGGCCGTCGAGGATGCCCTCGCGGTCAAACAGTTGCCGGCCATCCTGCGCCAGCACTTGCGCGGGAATGGGCGGCGCCTGCCGGTAGACTTCCGTGCCGTAGTAACCGAGCAGCGAAAACGTCACGATCAGCACACCGATCAGGGTGAACCAGAGTTTTTTGTAGGGACCCATGGGTCTTTCCTTTGTCAGTGCACCACGGCCGGCGCAAAGCGCTCGAACAGGATATTGTTTTCAGTATGGATATGCGCCATCAGATCCTCGCGGAAGGTGCGCAAGCCCGTGTACAGCGCGCGCCAGGTGGTGCAGGCGCCGGCCGGTGCGGTGATATCGTTCGTCATCGCCTCCATCGCGCGCAAGGCCACGCCATGGTCGTCGTGCTCCATGCGCATCACGTTGATGGGCGCGCCGGCCCGGGGGCCCTGGCCGCGCACGATCATGGGGAACAGCACGTCTTCTTCCTTGCGCATATGGCTTTCCAGCTCCTGCGCCATGGCCGACAGGTGTTGCGCCAGCCCGTGCGGACAGTCGGCGCGGTCGCCATGCACCTGCTCGACCTTGCGCGCCAGGCGTATCAGCTCGGGCAACTGCTCGCGGTGCACCGCGTGATAGCGCGCCAGGATGTGTTCCACCAGCGCGGTGGCCGGGGCGTCCTGCCAGTCACGCGCGCCGCTGGTATCTGCGCGTCCGGCCAGCACTTGCAGTTCCTTGACGATGGGCGCGGTGTCCACGCCGGCCGCCTCGGCCGCCGCGCGCAGGGTCTTGTTGCCGCCGCAGCAGAAATCCAGGCGGTGCGCATCGAACAGGCGCGTGGCGCCAGGGATGCGGCGGGCCAGCTGGCCCAGGGATAGGTCGATCATTTCCATAGCAGTTCCTTGAGGATGAATAGGTAGATTTATTGCACCGCGCCCGCGTGGTAGACGCCGGGCACGGCTTCGCCCGTCACTTCCAGCACGCCCACGGCGCCCTTGCCGGCGCGCGACAAGGCATGGTCGACCAGCAGATAGCTGCCAGGATGCTGCACCTTGAGTTCCACGATGGTCGCGCCGCCCGGAGCCACAAGCGTGGTTTGCACGTCGTGTTTCGGGCTGCTGATCGAGCCTTCGCTGTACACCTTGTCGAAGATCTCGCCGATGATGTGGAACGATGAAATCTTGTTCGGACCGCCCACGCCAAAATAGATGCGCACCGTCTCGCCGACTTTCGCCTGCAACTTATGCGTCTTGCTCAGGGCGCCCACTTCGCCGTTGAAGACGTAGTAGTCGGGCAGTTCATTGGCCATTTTTTCCAGGTTCGGTTCCTGGTGCACGGGCGCGCCGTGCGGACGTCCCGTATACATCTCGCCCTGCATCACGTAGTACTCGCGGTCCACTTTTGACAGGCCGCCTTCCGGTTCGACCAGGATCATGCCGTACATGCCGGCCGCGATATGCTGCGGCACCAGCGGCGTGGCGCAGTGGTACACGAACAGGCCCGGATTGAGCGCCTTGAAGGTCACCGTCTTTTCCTGCCCCGGAGCGACCTGCGTGTGCTGTCCGCCGCCATGGCCGCCCGTCACGGCGTGCAAATCGATCGAGTGGATCATCTTGCTGTCCTTCGCGTTGAACAGGGTCAGTTCCACCGTGTCTCCCACCTTCGCGCGCAGCATCGGGCCGGGCACTTGCCGGTTGAAGGTCCAGTACGTAAAAGTGGTGCCGTCATCGAGCTTGCCCGGCAATTCCACCGTCTCCATGCGGTACTTGAGTAACTGCGGCGCGCGCGCGCCGATGGCGGCCGGTACCTGCGCCGGGTTGGCCGCCACGTTGACGGCGGACGGATCGGGACCGCGCATCGGCGACGGCGCGGGCGTGTACAGGGCCAGCGCGGCGGCTTGGCTCGATTCGCTGGCAGCGCTGCCGGCGGCTGCAGCCTTCGGTGCCCCGGCTTCGGCCAGCGACGTGCCGGTCACTTCCAGCTTGCCTTCCATGCCGATCTGGCGGTGGCCGGGGATCGAGCAGTAATAGGTGAACGTGCCGGCGCGCGTGACCTTGAAGCGCACGCTGGTGCTGCCGCTATTCGCGCTGAATTTGGCGGATGCGACGTTCAGTTCCGGGATCAGCAAATCGTGCTCGGCGCCTTCGCCGCTTTTCAGCACCAGTTCGACCGTGTCGCCCACCTTGGCCGCCAGCACGGGGTTGACCTGGCCCTTGGCGTCGATGAAGACCATCTTGCCGTCGACGATATTGGTTTGCAGTTCATAGCGCTTGAGCGTCGCCGGCGCGGCTTTGGCCGCAGTGGCGGCGGCGCTGGCCGGCAGGCTCGCCTGGGCTTGCACGGACAGGGGCATGGCCAGGACGCAGACGGCGGCGGCGATGGCGCGGAGGGAGGGAGTCGTTTTCATCAGGCTTTCCTTGGTCTTGTATGCCGGTTCGGCACACTTATCTAGGCAAACCGTGTGCCAGGAAAAACTTGTTTTAAATCAATGATTTGAAAAATGCAGGGTCGCTATGACCCTTGTTTGCCGTGGTTCGTTGTACCCTGCGTGGTACTTATGACCACTACCGCCATCCACCTGCTGTTACTCACCGACCTGGTCGCCGACCTGCCCGTGGCCGTGCGCCTGCAGCGCCTGGTGGGCAGCCTGCGCGCGCACTTCGGCTGCGAGGCCGTGGCCTTGCTCAAGCTCGATGGCGAGCACCTGCGCCCTGTGGCGATGGCCGGCCTGGCCAGCGACGCGCTGGGACGCCGCTTCGCCGTCGCCGACCATCCGCGCCTGGCCGCCATCCTGCAGCGGCGCGGCGTGCTGTGCTTCCATCACGACAGCTCCCTGCCCGATCCGTATGATGGCCTGATCGCCGAGCGGGCCGGCGAGCCGCTGCCCGTGCACGACTGCATGGGCATGGCGCTGGACCTGGAAGGCGAACGCTGGGGCGTGATCACGCTCGACGCGCTGCAGGTGGGCACCTTCGACGCGCGGGCGCAGCGCGACCTGGGCGAGCTGGCCTGCGCCATCGAGGCGGCCGTGCGCGTGACCCGCCTGGAAACCGAAATCCGCGCCCTGCGCCTGTCGGGCGGCGCCATGCAGGCCGATGCGCAGGCGCCACGCGAGGAACACGAGTTCGTCGGCCAGAGCAGCGCCATCATGCAGCTGCTGCACGAGCTGCAGGTGGTGGCCGAATCGGACCTGCCCGTGCTGTTGCTGGGAGAGACGGGCGTGGGCAAGGAACTGTGCGCGCACCGCCTGCACCGGCTGTCGCGCCGCGCGGGCAAGCCTTTAATCCACGTCAATTGCGCGGCCTTGCCCGAGTCCTTGGCCGAAAGCGAATTATTCGGCCATGTGCGCGGTGCGTTTTCCGGTGCCGTCAGCGACCGGCCTGGCCGCTTCGAGGCGGCCGAGGGGGGCACCCTGTTTCTCGATGAAGTGGGCGAATTGCCGCTGTCGATACAGGCCAAGCTGCTGCGCACCCTGCAAAATGGTGAAATCCAGCGCCTGGGCGCGGACCGGCCACGCCGGGTCAACGTGCGCGTGATCGCCGCCACCAACCGCAGCCTGCGCGAGCATGTGCGCGACGGTACGTTCCGCGCCGACCTGTATCACCGTTTATCCGTGTATCCCGTGCCGATTCCGCCGCTGCGCGAGCGGGGCAATGACGTGTTGCTGCTGGCCGGTGGTTTCCTGGAACTGAACCGCGCGCGCCTGGGCTTGCGCAGCCTGCGCCTGTCCGCCGCGGCGGAAAACGCCTTATGCCATTACCGCTGGCCGGGCAATGTGCGCGAACTCGAACATGTGATCAGCCGGGCCGCGCTGAAAGCGGTGATCCGCGGCGCGGACCGCAAAGAGATAGTAACGCTGGAAACGGATATGCTCGACCTCGATGCGCTGGAAGCGCCGGCCGGCACGGATGCGCTGCCGCCAGTGCCAGGCGCGTGCGGCACGCCGGCGGCCGCGCAGCTGTCGATGCATCAGATCGTCGAAGCGAGCCAGCGCCAGGCCATCCGGCAAGCGCTGGTCCTGCATCAGGATAACTGGGCCGCCGCGGCGCGCCAGTTAGGGCTCGACGCCAGCAATTTGCATAAGCTGGCGCGCCGCGTCGGAATGAAATCCTGAGCTTAGCGGTGGATCACGAGGGTGGTCGGCAGGCTGTGCAGGTAGGCGGCCAGGTCCTTGATGTCCTGGTTGCTCAGCGGTTTCACCTGGCCCGTCATGATGGCGTTGTTGCGGCCGTTGGCCTTGTCGCCCCGTTTATACGCCGTCAACGCGTGTTCCAGGTAATCCCTGTGCTGGCCCGCCAGTTTCGGGTACGACGGGTCGATGGGCGAACCGTAATCCTTGCCGTGGCAGGTGGCGCAGCTGTATTTTTCGGCCAGGGCTTTACCTGTATTGACATTGCCGGCGGCGCTGGCGCCGAACGAGATGGTGGCGCAAACGAAGGCGGCGAGTAGTGTTTTCATCTGGCTGATCCTCAGTTCGGCTTGGCTTGTTGCGCATAATACGCGGCGACATCGGCGATATCCTGGTCCGACAGGCTGCTGGCAATGCCCTTCATGCTGGGGTGCTTGCGATCGCCCTTCTTGTAGGCTTGCAGCGCATTTTCGATATATTTTGCCGGCTGGCCGCCGATCATCGGCACCTGGAACACTTCGGGGAAGGTCGCCTTGTAACCGGGAATGCCGTGGCAACCGATACACATTTCCACCTTGGCAGTCGCTGCCTTGGCGTTTCCTACAATGTCAGCCGCTGTGACGGCATTTGCTATGCCGGCAAGCACGAGAAGTGCAAATATTTTTTTCATAGTGGCAATGTGAACAAAGGTAATCGGAGAAACGCCAGAGCTGGTTTTTTTGATCTTATGTGTTGACAATTAAGGTTGACAATTAATCTGCTGCTTGCCGATTCTAGCCAAGATATTCTTGCAAGTCCACCTATAAAACCCGCATTGTAGGCAGGCGGGCACAGGCCGTCCGCGTGGCGGTGCGCCACAGTTCTGTTTATACTCTCCCTTTCCCTACTTTGGCAGACCGCTCATGCAAGCACAGCACTCCCAGCAAGGCCAACGCTTCGAAGGTTCCGACAGCTATGTCGCCACCGCCGACCTGAAACTGGCCGTGAACGCGGCGCTGACCTTGCAACGCCCGCTGCTGATCAAGGGCGAACCGGGCACGGGCAAGACCATGCTGGCCGAGGAAGTGGCGGCCGCGCTGAACATGCCGCTGATGCAATGGCATATCAAATCGACCACCAAAGCGCAGCAAGGCTTGTACGAGTACGATGCCGTGTCGCGCCTGCGCGATTCGCAACTGGGCGACGAGCGCGTGCGCGACATCCAGAACTACATCGTCAAGGGCGTGCTGTGGCAGGCATTCACGGCGCCCGAACCGGTGGTACTGCTGATCGACGAGATCGACAAAGCCGACATCGAATTCCCGAACGACTTGCTGCGCGAACTCGATCGCATGGAATTCTATGTCTACGAGACGCGCGAAATGGTCACGGCGCGCCATCGTCCGCTGGTCATCATCACCTCGAACAACGAAAAGGAATTGCCGGATGCCTTCTTGCGCCGCTGCTTTTTCCATTACATCAAATTCCCGGACAAGGACACGATGGAGCAGATCGTCGCCGTCCACTACCCGCACCTGAAACAGGAATTGCTGGCGCAGGCGCTGCAAACCTTCTATGAAGTGCGCGACGTACCGGGCCTGAAGAAAAAGCCGTCGACCTCGGAATTTCTCGACTGGCTCAAGCTCCTGCTGGCCGAAGACATCCCGGTCGAAGCCCTGCGCAGCAAGGACAATAAAGCCGTGGTGCCGCCGCTGCACGGCGCGCTGCTGAAAAACGAGCAGGACGTGCACCTGTTCGAGCGCCTGATGTTCATGTCGCGCACCAACCGCTAAGGAGCGCCGGTGAACGACATCAGCCCCGACAAGGTCTTCGTCCCCCTGGAACTGCACGGCATCCGCCTCGAAGCGCTGGCGCCGCACCACGCGCAGGGCCTGCGCGCGGCGGCCACGGATGGCGAGCTATGGAATCTGCGCGTCACCTCCGTGCCCGAACCGGAGCAGGTGGACCAGTACATTTTCAAGGGCATCGAGATGCGCCCCGCGCGCTTCGCCTTTGCCGTCATCGACGTGGCCAGCGGCGAGGTGCTCGGCACCACCAGCTACCACGACGTGGTGCCCGAAATCAAACGCCTGGAAATCGGCTACACCTGGTATGCGCAGCGCTGCCAGCGCAGCCACGTCAACACCACCTGCAAATTGCTGCTGCTGGCGCACGCCTTCGATACCCTCGGCTGCGCGCTGGTGGGTCTGCGCACCGACAATTTCAACCATGCCTCGCAGGCGGCCATCGAGCGCCTGGGCGCGAAAAAGGACGGCGTGCTGCGCCACCATGCGCTGCGCCGCGACGGCACCGTGCGCGACACGGTCATGTACAGCATCACGCGCGGCGAATGGCCGGAAATTGCCGCCCATCTGCGCTACAAGCTGGCGCAGCGCCCCATCGCAGCACTGCCTCCCGCAGGACACGCAGGAACACAGGCATCGCCATGCTGATCGATTTCTTCTTCACGCTCAAGGATGCGAAGATTCCCGTCTCGATCAAGGAATTTCTGACCCTGCTTGAAGCGCTGCAAAAGAACGTCATCGACGCCTCGATGGACGATTTCTACTATCTGGCGCGCCTGACCCTGGTCAAGGATGAAGCCCATTTCGACAAGTTCGACCGCGCGTTTGCGCAGTACTTCAAGGGCGTCAATGCGGCCTTCGACACGAACGCGGCGATTCCCCTCGACTGGCTGCTGAAACGCATGCAGCGCGAACTGTCCGAAGAGCAGAAGGCGCAGCTGGAAAAATTCGGCTACGACAAGCTGATGGACCGTCTGAACGAGCTGCTGAAGGAGCAGAAGGAGCGCCACGAGGGCGGCAGCAAGTGGATCGGCACGGGCGGCACGTCGCCATTCGGCAATGGCGGCACGAATCCGGAAGGCATCCGTATCGGCGGCAAGGGCGGCAACCGCACGGCCGTGAAAGTGTGGGAAGCGCGCAGCTACAAGGATTACGACACCGAGCGCGAACTGGGCACGCGCAACATCAAGGTGGCCTTGCGCCGCCTGCGCAAATTCGCGCGCGAAGGCGCGGAAGACGAACTGGCGCTGGACGCCACCATCGCCGCCACAGCGAACAACGCCGGTTATCTGGACATCCGGATGCGGCCCGAGCGCAAGAACCGCATCAAGGTGCTGATGCTGTTCGACGTGGGCGGCAGCATGGACGACCATATCGAACGCACCGAGGAACTGTTTTCGGCGGCGAAGACGGAATTCAAGAACATGGAATTCTTTTACTTCCATAACTGCGTCTACGACACCCTGTGGAAGAACAACCGGCGCCGCAATGCCGAGCGCTTCCCCACCTGGGACGTGCTGCGCAAATACCCGCCCGACACCAAGCTCATTTTTGTCGGCGACGCCACCATGAGCCCCTATGAAATCCTGCAACCGGGCGGCAGCGTCGAATACAACAACGAAGAAGCCGGATCGACGTGGCTGGCGCGCTTTACCCAGGCGTTCCCGAAGTTCATCTGGCTCAACCCCGAGGCGGAGGGATTGTGGCAGTACCGCCAGTCGATCGGCGTGATGCGTCAGTTGATGAACAACCGCATGTTCCCCCTGTCGATCGACGGGCTGGAACGGGGCATGCGTCTGCTCAGTAAATAAAGTCGCGCAACAAAAAGTCCATGGCGGCATGCCGCCGCCATGCCGTACACTGCGGTACAAAACTACCGTGCGGAGCATCTCCGCTGCGGGCGGGTACCATACGCTGACACCAGCCCTGCCCCATCCTGCTGCATCCCGTGCGCGGCCGCCATGGCCGCGACACTGTTCGATTGCGCACATCGTGCGCGCCTTCTGCTCCGGTAGAATCGGCGCATCGCTCTGCGCAAACCATGCACCATCGCTGCACCACGACATTGCCGCGCCAGCCTCCGTGCTGCCGGCCGGTACCAGCGCCATTTTCAAAGGAATGAGCATGCAAAGTCTGATCTCGATCGCCGCCGACCTGTCCTGGCCGTTCGCCATTACCTTGGCCTGGGTAGTGGGCGAATTCGGTCACCGCTGGACGGGCCTGCCGCGCATCAGTTTTTACGGCGTGATCGGTTTCGTCCTCGCGCAGACGCAGGTAGGCGTGCTGCCGCAGACGGACGCCGGCCCCATGCTGGTGCTGGCCGACGTGGCCTTCGGCCTGATCCTGTTCGAGGTGGGCTACCGCATCAACCTGCGCTGGCTGAAGAACAACCCGTGGATCGCCGTCACGGGCCTGGTCGAATCCCTGCTGACCTTTGCCGTCGTCTACTTCATCGGCATCGAATTCGGCAGCACCTCGATGACGGCGCTGCTGCTGGCATCGCTGGCCATGTCCACCTCGCCGGCCACCATCATGCGCGTCATCAACGAGGAACGCAGCTCGGGCCAGGTGACGGAACGCATCGTCCACCTCACCGCCCTCAACTGCGTGCTGGCCGTCTTCACGTTCAACATCATCGTCGGCTTCTGGATGTTCCAGAGCTCCACCGACCTGATCGAGGCGAGCAGCAGCAGCGCCGCCGTGCTGGCCGCCTCGGTGGGCGCCGGCACCGTCTTCGGCATCGTCGTGCCGGCCATGCTGCGCCGCCTGGGCAACATGGCGCAGGATGCCACCGTCGCCTTCGCGCTGTCGGTGATGCTGCTCGTCGCCCTGACCTACACCACCAGCCTGTCGCCGCTGCTGGCCACCCTCACCTTCGGCCTGGTGGCCCGCCACCGCCGCGTCGCCTTCAGCCAGGCGCAGCGCAATTTCGGCGCATTGGGCGAGCTGCTGACGGTGCTGCTGTTCGTGTATGCCGCCTCGACCCTGGAATGGGCCAGCGTGACGGCCGGCGCGGGCCTGGCCCTGGCCGTCGTCGGCGGGCGATTGCTGACGAAGGTCGCCGGCGTGGCCGCGTTCTCGCATGTGAGCGGCATTTCCTGGCGCAAGGGCGTGCTGACGGGCGTGGCCCTGACGCCCGTCTCCGTCTTTATCATCCTGCTGCTCGAACACGCGCGCCAGCACGGCGTGAACTTCGGCGACGAATTGAACGCCCTGGCCGCCATCACCCTGGGCCTGGAACTGATCGGCCCCGTGCTGGTGCAGCGCGTGCTGATGCTGGCCAAAGAAACCCACGAAATCAAGGAGCGCTAAATGCCGCTGGAACCCTTTGGCCAATCGGCCGCGCTGACCTTCGGCGTCGAACTCGAACTGCAACTGGTGAACCTGTCGGACTATGACTTGACGGCCGCCAGCCCCGACCTGCTGCATCTGCTGAATAAAAAGCCGTTCCCCGGCAACGTCACGCCGGAAATCACCGAGAGCATGATCGAGATCAACTCGAGCGTGCACACGCACCACGGCCCCCTGCTGGAGCAGTTGCAGGAAATCCGCGACACCTTGATCACGGCCGGCGACAAGCTCAATATCGGCATCGCGGGCGGCGGCACGCACCCGTTCCAGCAATGGTCGTCGCAAAAGATCTTTTCCAAGCCCCGCTTCCAGGAGATTTCGGAACTGTACGGCTACCTGGCCAAGCAGTTCACCATCTTCGGCCAGCACGTGCACATCGGCTGCGCCTCGGGCGACGACGCCATGTTCCTGCTGCATTCGCTGAACCGCTACATCCCCCATTTCATCGCCCTGTCGGCTTCCTCGCCCTATGTGCAGGGGCGCGACACCCTGTTCGACTCGGCCCGTTTGAACTCCGTGTTCGCCTTTCCCATGAGCGGACGCGCGCCGTTTACGCTGAGCTGGGAGCAGTTCTCCAACGAGTATTTCGCCAAGATGGAGAACACGGGCATCATCAAGAGCATGAAGGATTTTTACTGGGATATCCGTCCCAAGCCGGAATTTGGCACCATCGAACTGCGCGTCTGCGACACGCCGCTGACGGTGGAGCGGGCCGCCGCGCTGGCCGCCTACCTGCAGGCCCTGTGCCGCTACCTGCTCGAACGCAAGGAGGTGCCACCAGTGGAAGACGATTATCTCGTATATAACTACAACCGCTTCCAGGCCTGCCGCTTCGGCCTCGATGGCGCCATCACGCATCCGAAAACCTACGAAACGATGTCGCTGCGCGAAGACATCATGACCACCCTGCGCAAGATGGAGCCGCACGCCGAGGCGCTGGGCAGCACGCCGGCCCTGAAACACCTGTCGGACGTGGCCAAGCAGTGGAGCGACGCGCAATACCTGCGCAAGCAGCACAGCCTGCAGGGCAGCGCCGAGGGCATGGTCGATTCGGCGATCCGCTGCTTCCGTGGCGAACCGATGAACTATTGACGCTGCACAGCATGAAAACGTAGGTCGGATTAGCGGCGTAGCCGCGTAATCCGACAGCACCACCGGCCGGGCCAACAATGTTGTCGGATTACGGTCCTTCGGACCTCGGCGGCCCCACCTAATCCGACCTACCCGCTCCTCAACCCAAAAAACCACACCCCATCTCCCCGTCATTTACAGCCACCTCCCCCGCTTGTTACAATAAGTGAGAATGATTCTTATTATTGTTTAAAAATGCAAAGGGAATGCGATGCCGCTGGCAGAGCCGCTACAACGCCAGGACATCGCGACACTGTATGCCGACCACCACGGCTGGCTGCAGGGCTGGTTGCGTAAAAAACTCGGCAGCACGGCCTGCGCGGCCGATGTGGCGCAGGACACCTTCATGCGCCTGCTCGACCGCGAAGACGCCGTCGCCGCGCGCGAGCCGCGCGCCTTGCTCGCCACCGTGGCGCAGCGCGTGCTGTTCAACCATTACCGTCGCCAGAAACTGGAACAGGCCTACCTCGATGTGCTGGCGCAGCTGCCGCCCTCGCATGCGCCATCGCCCGAGGAACGCGCGCTGCTGCTGGCCACCGTGTCTGAACTGGACCGCATGCTCGACGGCTTGCCGCCCCCCGTCAAACGGGCCTTCCTGCTGCGCCAGCTCGACGAACTGCCGCAGGAAGACATCGCGCGCCAGCTCGGCATCTCGCTGGCGACAGTAAAACGCCATCTGCAGCGGGCCGGCAGCGCCACGCAGGCGTGGCAACAGCTGCAAATGCAGCATGAACACCTGCCGCCCGCGGCGCATGCGAGCCTGCTGCGCGCCTGCGTGCAGGCGAACGCGCCGCGCCGCCATGCCGTCAAGACCCTGGCCCTGCTGCTGGCCTGCGGCGCCTCGCTGCATGCGTTCGAACGCCGCAGCCCCTGGCGCAGCTGGACGGCCGACTACCGCACGGGCGTCAACCAGCGCCGCGTCGTGACCCTTGATGACGGCACGCAGCTCACGCTCAACACCAGCAGCGCCGTGAATGTCGTTTACGACGGCGCGCAGCGCCGCGTCGACCTGCTGGCCGGCGAAATCTTCATCGCCACCGCCAAGGATGCGGTACAACGACCGTTCTTCGTCGGCACGCCGCATGGCAGCCTGCAGGCGCTGGGCACGCGCTTCACCGTGCGCCTGCACGAGCAATACGCCAGCGCCGGCGTGCTCGAAGGGGCCGTCGCCGTGCTGGCCGGCGATGGCGCACAGCGCCTGGTGCTGCATCCCGGCGAAGGCGCGCATTTCGACGGCACGAACTGCCACCGCCAGGCGCTTGCGCCGTATGGCGGCGCATGGCTCGATGGCATGCTGGTGGCGCGCGACATGCGCCTGGCCGATTTCCTCGCCGAGCTGTCGCGCTACAGCGCCCATCCGCTGCGCTGCACGCCCGCCGTCGCAAGCCTGCGCGTGTCCGGTTCCTACCCGCTGGCCGACGTGGGCGCCATCCTCGACGCCGTCAGCGCCAGCCTGCAACTGCGGCGCAATACCGTCACGCGCTTCTGGGGCCATCAGGTGGTGCGCATCGAACTGGCGGCGCGCTGAATATATTTTCTGCAAAGTGAGCTGTTTCAGCGTGCTCGCGTGACTTGGTAGACAGGTAGTCTCCATCTTGCGCATCCACGAAAGGTTTTATTCCATGCACCACGCTTCGCGTTCCCTCCTTACCCGCACCGTCCTGGCCTGCGCCCTGGCGCAGATCGGCATGGCCCTGGCCCTGCCGGCGCCAGCGCTGGCACAAAGCCAGCAAGTGCGCGTCTATGGCATCCCGGCCGGCGCGCTCGGCGACGTGCTGACGCGTTTCGGCAGCGACAGCGCCATCCTGCTGTCCTTCTCCAGCGACACTACGCAAGGCTTGCGCAGCGCCGGCCTGCAAGGCAGCTATGGCGTACAAGACGGTTTCCGCGTGCTGCTGGCCGGCAGCGGCCTGCAAGCCGTGCCGCAATCGAATGGCGGCTACCTGCTGCAAAAGGTCCCCGCCAGCGCCAGCGCGACTACTCCCACGGCGGACAGCCGTGGCGTGGCCGTCATGAGCGGCGTCACCGTGGTGGCGGCGGCCGAGCGCAGCGCCGCCACCAGCGGCACGGACAGCTACACGGGCGGGCCAGCCAGCGGCGCCACGGGCCTGGCCCTGACGCAGCGCGAAACGCCGCAGTCGCTGACCATCGTCACGCGCCAGCAGATGGATGACCAGAACAGCAACGCCGTCTCCGACGTCATGAAAAACGTCAATGGCGTGAGCGTGCAAAACTATGACAGCGACCGCTGGAGCTTCCAGGCGCGCGGCTTTGCCGTCACCAATTTCCAGTACGACGGCGTGTCGGCCATCTATGACGGCGTGTACGACTGGGGCACGACCAACAGCGACATGGCCATCTATGACCGCATCGAAGTACTGAAGGGCGCGACGGGCTTGATGAGCGGCTCGGGCGACCCGTCGGCCACCGTCAACATGGTGCGCAAGCGCCCCACCGCCAGCTTCGAGGGTTCGGCCACCCTGGGCGCGGGATCGTGGGACAACTACCGCGGCGAAGCCGATATCTCCGGCCCCCTGAACGACAGCCGCACGGTACGCGGCCGCCTGGTGGGCGCCTACCAGGACAAGCACTCGTACCTGGACCGCTACAAGCAGCAAAAATCCGTCGCCTACGGCATCATCGAGGCGGACCTGACACCCGTCACCCTGCTGACGGCCGGCTTCACGCACCAGGATTACAAGCCGCGCGGCTCGACCTGGACGGGCTTCCCCGTGCTGTTTGCCGACGGCAGCCGCACGGATTTCCCCACTTCGTGGAATCCGGCCACCGACTGGAGCCGCCGCGACATGCGGAACACCACGCTGTTCACATCGCTCGAACACAGTTTCGCCAACGAGTGGAAACTGAAATTGAGCGCCAACCAGCTGCGCAGCAAGCATGACAGCGTGCTCGGTTCGGCCAGCGGTGGCAATCCCGATCCTGTCACAGGCGCAGGCACGTTTTTCTTCATGGGTAAATACAAGGGCGACCGCCGCCAGAGCACCGTCAACGTGGACGCCAGCGGCCCATTTACGGCCTTCGGCCGCCGGCATGAAGCGATGATCGGCTACTCCACCTCGACGGCAAAGCAGGATGGCCCCGTCTACGAATCGGTCTATCCGCCCCTGGACGGCAGTTACTTTGACTGGCGCGGCCAGTATGCGGAACCCGCTTTTACCCGCCTGGGCAACGACAACGACAGCACGCGCCAGAGCGGCCTGTATGGCGCCGTGCGCCTGCGGCCAGCCGATGCCTTGTCCGTTATCGTCGGCGCGCGCGTCAGCAACTACAAGCAGGAGCAGGAGCGCAGCTTCTTCGACCCCAAGACTGCGCGCATCACCTCGCGCATCGAGGAAAATAACGTCATCACGCCGTATGCGGGCGTCGTGTATGACCTCGACAAGAACTATTCCGTATTCGGCAGCTACACCAGCATCTTCGCACCGCAGAGCAACCGCGACGTGAACCGCAACTTTCTGTCGCCCGTGCGCGGCAAGGGTTTTGAAGCAGGCGTGAAGGCAGAGTATTTGGATGGCAAGGTCAATGCCAGCGCGTCCCTGTTCCAGATCCGTCAAAGCAACGTGGCCAGCTCCGTGGGCGAAGTCAACGGCGAAGAAGCGTATACAGCCATCGACGGCGTGACCAGCCGCGGCGTGGAAATGGAGGTGACGGGCGAAGTGATGAAGGATGTGAAGCTGAGCGCCGGCTATACTTACACCCACGTGCGCGACGCGGATGGCAAGGATGTCTTTTCCACCATGCTGCAAACCACGCAGCCTGCCCACCTGCTGCGCGTACAGGGCACATGGCGCCTGCCGGCCAGCCTGGACAAGCTGACCGTCGGTGGCGGCATCAACTGGCAAAGCAGCTACCACGGCAATATCTGGAACCCCGCCATCGTGGACTATTCGCGCATCAAGCAGGGCAGCTATGCGCTGGTCAATCTGATGGCGCGCTACGAAATCAGCAAGAACGTCACGGCCAGCCTCAACGTGAACAACCTGCTCGACAAGAAGTACTTCACGGGACTGGGCCTGTTCCAGACGGGCTTCTACGGCGAACCGCGCAATGTGATGTTCACCGTGCGCACGAAGTTTTAACGCGAAGTTCTGACTAAGTTCCGTACAGCGCCAGCGCCCAGGCTGGCGGGCGCAACTCCAGCGCCAGCGGCAGGTAAGCGGGGTCGAAGCGCGCCGCCAGCAGGTACACATTGGCGGCGCCCCCGGGCTCCCAATTCCCCGTAAATCCTTTTTCGCCGGCCGCCACGCGCTTGCGGTCGAAGGGCACGGCGCTTTTCGCGAATTCCTCGTGCGTCTTTCTACCCTGCGCATACGGCGCCAGCCAGGCCAGCGCCTCGGACAGGCGCCGCGCTTCCGGCGCGCCATACCAGTCGTCGCCATGCGCCTGCGCCATCAGGGCCGTCGTCAACAACGGCTCCAGGCTGTAGGTGGTGTAATGCAGGGCATCGCGCTGCTCGAAGTCGAAGGGCACGCCGCTGGCGCCGATATTGCGCGGCACGTGCGCCAGGAAGCGCTCCTTCGCGCGCGCGATCAGCAAGGCGTCGCCCGTGACATACGCGGCGGCCGTGCCGATCTTGATGCGGTGGCTATGCCAGTTGTTGCGCGCCGTGGACGGGCCGCCCACCTTGACGGGATCGCTCAGATACCCGTGCGCCAGAGTGCGGCAAAACGCCTGTACCTGCTCGCGCTCGACGCCGCTCAAGCGCTCCTGTACCAGATCAAAGCCCATCAGCAGGCTGGCCAGCTCGGTCTCGTCGACAGGGCTGAACGAGGGTGCATAGCCGCCGCTCCAGGCCAGCAGCAGCTGACGCGCCGCTTCGAAATGCGGCATTTCTCCCGACAAGCGCCAGGCCAGCGCCTGCAGGCGCGCCTGGCGCCAGTCTTCCTGCGCCTGCTGGCTGGTCTCGCGTCCGCCTTCTCCCTTCAGCAAGCCGCCCGTGCGCACTTCGGCCATCAGGTGCACGGGCCGCGCCGCATCCTTGCGCGCCGCCTTGACCACCTGCTCGGCAATGGCCGGCGCCACCCGCGCCTTGAGCGTGCGGGCGCGCGCAGCGGACGTCAGCGCAAACGGCAGCGCCCCCTCATGCGGGCGCGGCGCCGCGCGCAAGCCGGCCAGGGGCAGCGCCAGCAGGCCGGCCAGCAAGGTGCGCCGGCGGATCAGATGCGTACTCAAAACCGCGTCTCCCGCGCCGCGCGCAAAAAATTATCAAGGATGGGGGTGCAATCGAGCAGTTCGACGCCGCCCGCCGAATGGAATTCCGGGTGCCATTGCAAGCCCATGACGAAGCGCGCCCGCTGGTAGCGGATGGCTTCGACGATATTGTCGCCCTGCGAATACGCTTCCACGGTGATATCGCGCCCCAGGTCCTTGACCGACTGGTGGTGGATGGAATTGACGAGCGCCTCGCCCGTCTTCGGAAACATGCCCGCCAGCGACGAGCCTTTCGGGAAGACGATGGTATGGCGGTGGCGGTCATACAGGTCGTTGACGTGAGAAGTCGCGCCTGCCACGTCCGAGGCGATGTCCTGGTACAGGGTGCCGCCAAAGCCCACGTTGATCAGTTGGCAGCCGCGGCAAATACCCAGCACGGGTTTGCCCGCATCGACGAATTCGTGCAGCAGTTCCAGTTCGTACAGGTCGCGCGCGCGGTCGCCGCTCCATTCGGGCCGCGTGGCCGCCTCGGAATACGTCTGCGGCGAGACGTCGGCGCCGCCCTGCAGCACCAGGCCGTCGAGGTGACGTGCATAGTGGCGCAAGGTGATATTGCTCGGGTGTAGCTGGCCACTGGTATTGACGGTCGGGATCATGAACACCAGCACATCGCGCGACATGACCCACTGCGCGATCGACTCTTCCAGGTATTGCAGGTTCTTGCTGCGCAGGCCGGTGGCACCCGGCTCCGGGTGGAAAATGCGCGCCGAGATGCCGATGCGCAGGGTACGCCGCATGAAATCGCGGCTGGCCTTGTCGCGCATGGAGCGGTAGCGCGACGAGATCACGCGCCAGGCCAGCGCCAGCGGCGTGTCGTTATCCTTCAGGTAACGGGGCGCCGCATCGCGCGCGCGGTGCTCATCATCGGGCGCCCGGCGGCCCACGCGGTCCGGCCTTGACGGCGCTGGCGCCGCGGGATCGGTGAAAGGGGGATGCTGTGGATCTTTTTCGTCTGACATGGCAAGGCTGACTGAAGGCGGAGACGCTTTCAATATAAACCCCTGCTTCCCAAAGCACGATTCAATTTTGTAACAAAAGCACAGGCGCGGCGCATCCACGCAACACGCCGGCTGTAAAACTGCATACAGTCCGTTTACACCAAAGGCGCGGCTTTTTAGAGAATCTTTACGCCCCCGCTGCTAATCTTGAACGTACCTCAACCACCGCTGCAAAGCCACCATGGAACCCCATTCACGCCTGTCTGCACATCAAGCACTGCCGCACCGCCATCCCCGCCTGCCCACTTTCCTCATGCATATCACGGTCGACAAGTCCTGCCTGGCCGAGCTGCGCCAGCTGGTCGTCAAGACGTGCGGCGGCATGCTGTCGTTCATGCGCGTCGAGGCGGTCGACCACGCCGAACGCATGAAAGTCTGGCTGTGCGTGACGGAACCGGCCTTGCGCCTGACCATGGATGCCGTCATGCGCCTGCTGCCGGCAGCGGAATTTGGCCGCATCAGCCAGGGGAAATCGCTATGAACCAGTATGCCTGCGAGCAGGCGATGTCTTCATCGCGCATCACCGCGCACTTCCAGGGCATCTGGGTGCCGATGGTCACGCCATTGCGTGACGGCGAACTCGATCTCGACGCCGCCCAGCAGCTCGCTTGCGAGCTGGCCGCCAGCGGCGTCGATGGCCTGGTCGTGTGCGGCACCACGGGCGAAGCGGCCATGCTGAGCGCCGCGGAACACACCATGCTGCTCGATAGCGTGCTCGAAGCCATCGGTCCCCGCTTCCCCGTCGTGATGGGGATCGGTGGCAGCGATACGCGCAGCGTCGTCGCCACGGTACAGCGCTATCACGACCATCCGCTGGCCGGTCTGCTGATCTCGGCACCGTCCTATGTACGCCCTTCGCAGGACGGCATCGTGCGCCACTTCGAGGCCATCGCCGCCGCCACCGACCAGTCCATCGTGCTGTACAACGTGCCGGCCCGCACGGGGGTCAATATCGAACCGCAGACGGCGGCGCTGCTGGCGCGCGACTCGCACTTCGTCGCCATCAAGGAAGCGGGCGGCAAGCTGCAGCAACTGGGCGAACTGCTGCTCGACACGCGCCTGGACGTGCTGTGCGGCGACGATGCGCTGCTGCTGGCCAGCCTGTCCATGGGCGGCCATGGCGCCATGTCGGCCGCCGCCCAGATACGCCCCGACCTGTATGCGCAGCTGTACCACCTGGTCAGGCAGGGCCGCCACGGCGCCGCCGGTGCCCTGTTCAAGGTCATGCTGCCCGTCATCCGCCTGCTGTTTGCCGAACCCAATCCTGGCCCCGTGAAGGCGGCGCTGGCCATGCAGGGCAAGGTGCGCGACGAGCTGCGCCTGCCGATGACGCCGATGTCGTCCGCCGGCCAGCACAAGCTGGCCGCAGCACTCGAACCCCTGATGGAACTGCCCGTATGGACAGCCGGCGACAGGGACGCGCCGCGCGAAGGCTGTCTGCTGCAGCTGGTCTCCGCCGCCAACATCATGCCAGCCGTGCGCCAAGATGATCATCGCCATCACGGATGAACGCGGGGGGATGGAGAAATCCATCCTGGCCGGACGGCTGGCCGCCTCGCGCGCGCTGGCCGGACGCAAAGTATTGCTGCTCGATGCCGATCCGCGCCAGGGAGCCATGGAGCAGGCCAGGAATATGCACGATGGGGCCAAACATGGCAGCCTGACGCGGCCGCGCCTGATGGCGCGCGCCATCAGCGCCAAGGGCTTGCAGCCGGAGCTGGAACACCTGGTGCACTGCTACCACGACATCGTCATCGACAGCGAAGGCCGCGACTCCATGGGCAGCCGTTCGGCCCTGATCGCCGCGCGCGTACTGGTGGTGCCGCTCGACGGCGTCGTGGACGGCGCCGCGCAGGCTGGCCTGGCGCGCCGCATCGCGCACGCGCGCAGCGTCAATCCGGACCTGCGCGTCCTGCTGGCAACGGACACGCAGGCGACCCCCGCCCATGCCCTGGCCGCACAGATTCCGGCCGCGCGCGTGGTCAGCCTGGGACAGCTGTATTGCGCCGTCTTTAACCTGCCAGCCTAGCTCGGCATGCAAAAAAAAGGCGGCGCATGCGCCGCCTCTCCTCTGATCTCCGTCAATTAAAACGTCTTGCTGACCGTCAGCTGCAGCGCCGTCTTGCCCATGAATTTGCCGTTCACTGGCGAGGCATAGGCCGACTTGCCCGCGTTCGTGCCGATCACGGCCAGCGCGCCCGAAACAAACCCGAAATCGCGCGTGACGCCCACTTTCCAGTCCGTATAGCTAGCCGCATCATTGTTTTTGACCTTCTGGTGGCCCGCGTGCAGGTTGCCGGTCCAGCCATTCGTCAGGTCGATATTCGCGCCGATGTCCAGGTAGCCGCTGTTCTTGCTGTTGACGATACCGAACAGGTTGGAGACGGCGTGCGAATACTTGATATAGGCAGGGCCGTACGACAGCTGGCCGTAGACTTCCTGCGTGTCCGCGTTGGCCAGGCCGATATTCTTCAAGCCGTTGTCCGCATACACATACGCCAGCACGCCCACGTCGTAACCGATATCACTGGTCAGCTGGCCGCGCTTGCCCGCATACAGGTCCACTTCCACGTCGCCGCTGCCGCCCGCATCCTTGGTCCACTTGATGGTGGAAGCCCAGGCGCCCGCATACAGGCCGGTCGGATTGTTGACATAGTCGACGCCGCCCTGCAGCGCTGGCTTCAGGCGCGTCTGCGAGATGCCGCGATAGCGGTAGTCGGACACGCCGGCCACGTTGAAACTGACTTCGTTGTCAGGCTTGGCCTCTTCCGCGTGGACCAGGCTGCCCGTAAAGGCGGTCGCGACGGCAAGTGCAAGTAGCATTTTATTCATGGTTTTTTCTTCTTCATGGGTGGTATGGGCCTTTGCCAACATGGCGCAGCTGGCCCGCCGCTGCAAAAATTTAAAGTAAAGCATCCCCCCGGCGCGCGCGGCGCCTGTTTTCCAACAGGGGATTCACAGGTATTAGAGCGGCAGCAGCAGCCGGTAGCCGACGGCCGTTTCCGTCAGCAGATACTGCGGCTGGGCCGGATCGGCTTCCAGCTTCTGGCGCAGATGGCCCATGTAGATGCGCAGGTAGTGGCCGTTTTCGCTGTTCGACGGCCCCCACACTTCACGCAGCAGCTGCGGATTGGTGACCACCCTGCCAGCGTTCTTCACGAGCACCGAGAGCAAGCGAAATTCCGTCGGCGTCATGTGCACCAGTTGCTTGTTGCGCGTCACCAGACGGTCCTTCAGGTCAACCCGCACGTCGCCGAACTGCACCACGCCATCGTCGCTGGCGGCGGGCTGGCGCTGGCGGCGCAGGGTGGCCCGTACGCGGGCCAGCAGCTCGCCCACGCCGAACGGCTTGGTGAGATAGTCGTCGGCGCCCGCGTCCAGTGCGCGGATCTTGTCCTCTTCGTCGACCCGCGCCGACAGCACGATGATGGGCACGGCCGACCATTTTCGGATGTCGGCGATGAAGTCGATGCCGTCGCCGTCGGGCAAGCCCAGGTCCAGCACGATCAGGTCGGGCCGGCGCGTGCCGGCATCGATCAAGCCCCGCTGCATGGTGGCGGACTCGAAAATCTGCCAGCCCTCGTCTTCCAGCGCGGCGCGCACGAAGCGGCGGATTTGCGGTTCATCCTCGACCAGCAAGGCGGTGGCGGAAGGTTCGTTCATGATGGTTTTCCTGTTTCATGGTCGTTGGCGTCATCAAGCTCGATCTCTGGAGGCGCAGGGGGCGTGCCCAGCGGCAGGCTGAAGACGATGGCGGCGCCCTGTCCCGGCGCGTGCGGCTGCGCGTGGATGGTGCCGCCGTGGGCTTCGACGATGGCGCGGCAAATGGCCAGCCCCAGTCCGACGCCCGGCTTGTTCGATTCGCGCTCGCCGCGCGTGAATTTTTCAAAGATGGCCTCTTCGCGGCCGGGCGGCAGGCCCGGACCATCATCAGCCACCCTCACCTGCAAAAACTGGCCGTGCACCCCGGCCGCGACCGTGATGGTGCTGCCGGGCGGCGTGTACTTGGCCGCGTTTTCCAGCAGGTTGCACAGCACGCGCTCGATCAGCACGGCGTCGTAGCGCACCAGCGGCAAATCCGGCGCCAGCTGCGTCTGCACGGCATGCTGCTGCAATTGCGGGCCGCTGGCGCGCAGCGCGCTGCCCACCACTTCTTCCAGTGCCTGCCATTGCAGGTTCAGGCGCACCTGCCCGCTTTCGATGCGCGCCATGTCCAGCAAGTTCGCCACCAGGGCGCTCATGCGCACGGTTTCGGACTGCAGCGAGCGCGCCATGTCCAGCTGCGCGGGCGACAACGCGGGCCGGGACAGGGCCAGCGACTCGGCCAGTCCCACCAGCGACGTCAATGGCGTGCGCAAGTCGTGCGACAGGGCCGCCAGCAGCGAATTGCGCAGCCGCTCTGACTCCATCTGCAGCAGCGCGCCCTGGGCCACGTCGATGTAGTGCACGCGTTCGAGGGCGATGGCCGCCAGGGCGGCAAAGGTATCGAGGTGCTGGCGCTGTTCCGGCACCAGCAGCCAGCGCCCGTGCGTTGGCGCCTCCAGCGGCAACAGCGCCAGCACGCCCCGCGTGCGCATCGGCGCGATCAGCGGCAGGTAGAAAATGGGCGAAGCCGGCAAGGTATCCGTGCCCGTCCCCGCCGCCTGCGCATGGTCGAAGGCCCACTGCGCGATGCCGATGTCGAGCGGTTCGCCGCCGTTCGGGGTCTGCAAACTGCCCTCGTCATCAGGCAAAAGCAAGGTGGCGCGCGCGCGAAAAGCCCGCTCGATGGCGCTTTTCGTGATGTCGAAAATCTGCTCCGTCTGCAGCACGCCGGACAATTCACGCGAAAACTCATACAGGGCGCGGGCGCGCGCTTCACGGTGCGAGGCCACGCGCGCCTGGAAACGCAGGCCGGCCGTCAGGTGGCCCGTGATCAGGCCCACGGCCAGCATCACGCCAAAGGTGATCACGTACTGAAAATCGCCTACGGCAAACGAGAAACGGGGCGGCACGAAGATGAAATCGAAGCAGGCCACGCCCACCAGGCTGGCCAGCGCCGCCGGTCCGCGTCCCAGGCGCACGGCCACCAGCACCACCGTCAACAACGACAGCATGGCGATATTGGCCAGGTCCAGGTAGGGTTGCAGGGGCACCGAGGCGAGGGCCGTGCCCAGGCTGGCACCGGCGGCCAGCAGGTAACGCCAATGGCGCGATGGCCGGCGCGGCGCCTGCGCATCGTCGCCCGCCGCGCGCCGCAGCGCCGCATCGGCTGGTGGCAAGCCGACCTCGATCAAATCGATATCGGGCGCCAGACTGGCCATGCGCACGGACGGCGGCGCCTGCCACAGGCGCGCCAGTACGCTGGCGCGGCCACGGCCCACGATGACTTTCGAGATATTCGCATTGCGCGCATACTCGACGACGGCGCCGGCGATGTCGGCGGACGGCACAATGGCCGTGCGCGCGCCCAGGTCCTGCGCCAGTTTCAGCGTTTTCAGGATGCGTTCGCGCTCGCGTGCCGGCAGGTGCTGCAGGCGTGGTGTTTCCACGTACAGTGCGTGCCATTCCGCGTTCAGCTGGCTGGCCAGGCGCGCCGTGCTGCGGATCACGTGTTCGCCCCCCGCGTGCGGTCCCACGCAGGCCAGCAGCGCGGCGCCCGTCTTCCACACGGGATTGATGGATTTCTCGACGCGGTATGCCTGCACGTCGTCCTGCACCCGGTCCGCCGTGCGGCGCAAGGCCAGTTCGCGCAGGGCGATCAGGTTACCCTTGCGGAAAAAATGCTGCGACGCCCGCTCGGCCTGCAGCGGCTGATACACCTTGCCCTGTTTCAGGCGGCGCAGCAGTTCGTCGGCGGGGATATCGACCAGCACCACTTCATCGGCGCGGTCGAACACCGTGTCGGGCAGGGTTTCGGCCACGCGCACGCCGGTAATCCCCCCCACCACGTCGTTGAGGCTTTCCAGGTGCTGCACATTCACGGTCGACAGCACATCGATGCCGGCCGCCAGCAATTCCTCGACATCCTGCCAGCGCTTCGGATGGCGCGATCCCGCCACGTTCGAATGGGCCAGTTCATCCATCAGTATCAGCGACGGCGCCCGCAACAGGGCCTCGTCCAGGTCGAACTCGAACAAGGTCTTGCCCCGGTACTCGATGGCCTTCAGGGGCAGCACGGGCAAGCCGTCCAGCTGGGCCGCCGTATCCTGGCGCCCATGCGTCTCCACAACGCCCACCAGCAGATCCTGGCCATCGGCCAGCAGTTTGCGGGCGGCCGCCAGCATCGCATAGGTCTTGCCGACGCCGGCCGAGGCGCCGAAGTAAATGCGCAGCCGGCCGCGCGCGGCTTTCTTTTCCTGCGCCTGCACTTGCGCCAGCAGGGCATCAGGGTCGGGGCGTTGGCTGTCGTTGGGGAGCATGTTGTATTTTAATCTTCTTGCGTAATGCTATCTTGTTATTTTGCCGTGGCGTCAAGCGGCGACGTAAGCACGTAGGTCGGATTAGCGCTTGCGCGTAATCCGACGACATTGTTGGCCTGGCTGGTGGTGGTGTCGGCTTACGCTGCGCTAAGCCGACCTACGCCGATCCAGGCCAACGTTTGCCGACCTACGCACCGTTGCCAGCTTACTTTGCCATGGCATCGAGCGCCAGATTCAGTTCCAGCACATTCACCCGCGGTTCGCCGAAAAAGCCGATATACGCGGTTTTCTGCAACTTGGCGATGGCGTTTTCCACCTGCGCCAGCGGCACTGCGCGCACGCGGGCCACGCGCGGCGCCTGGTACAGGGCTGCCGCCAGGCTGATTTCCGGGTCCAGGCCGCTGCTCGACGCCGTCACCAGGTCGACGGGAATGGCGCGCGTATTGCCGGGATCAGCTTCCTTCAGGGCCGCGATGCGCGCCTTGACGGCGTCCACCAGGGCCGGATTGCTCGGTCCCTGGTTCGAGCCGCCCGAACCGGCGCCATTGTTCGCCATCGGCGCGGTGGCCGATGGCCGGCCCCAGAAATACTTGGGCGAGGTGAAGGACTGGCCGATCAGCATCGAGCCGACGGGCTTGCCACCACGCTCGACGATGCTGCCGTTGGCTTCATCGTTGAAAGCCAGCTGTCCGATGCCGGCCGTGGCAAACGGATAGACCACGCCGCAGATCACGGTCAGCGCGGCAAACAGGACCAGGGCGGGACGTACGATAGTGCTCATGATGGTTCCTTTAGACTAAATTGAGTGCGGACAGCAGCATGTCGATCAGCTTGATCCCGATGAAGGGCAGGATGATGCCGCCCAGGCCGTAGATCAGCAGATTGCGGCGCAACAGGCTGGCCGCGCCGATGGCCCGGTACTGCACGCCTTTCAGCGCCAGCGGGATCAGCACGACAATGATCAAGGCATTGAAGATCACGGCCGACATGATGGCCGACGCGGGGCTGGACAAGTGCATGATGTCGAGCGCCTTCAACTGCGGATAGGTGCCCACGAACGCCGCCGGGATGATGGCGAAGTACTTGGCGATGTCGTTCGAAATCGAGAACGTCGTCAGCGAACCGCGCGTCATCAGCATCTGCTTGCCGATTTCAACGATTTCCAGCAGCTTGGTCGGATTCGAATCCAGGTCGACCATATTGCCCGCCTCTTTCGCCGCCTGCGTGCCCGAATTCATGGCCACGGCCACGTCGGCCTGCGCCAGCGCCGGGGCATCGTTGGTGCCGTCGCCCGTCATCGCCACCAGGCGGCCTTCGGACTGGTAGCTGCGGATGAGTTTCAGCTTGTCTTCCGGCGTCGCTTCGGCAAGAAAATCGTCCACGCCAGCCTCGGCGGCGATGGCCGCAGCCGTCAGCTTGTTGTCGCCCGTGATCATGACGGTCTTGATGCCCATGCGGCGCAGTTCCGCAAAACGCTCCTTGATGCCGCCCTTGACGATATCCTTCAGTTCCACGACACCCATGACGCGGCCATCATCGACCACCACCAGCGGCGTGCTGCCGCGGCGCGCGATATCGTCGACGGCGCGCGCCACCTCGGCCGGATACGGCTGGCCCAGCGCTTCCACATACTTTTTCATGGAATCGGCCGCGCCCTTGCGCAACTGGCGCACCAGCTGATCGCCAGGGATATCCACGCCGCTCATGCGCGTTTGCGCCGTGAAGGGCACGAAGGTGGCGTGCAGGCTGGCCATCTCGCGTTCGCGGATGTTGAACTTCTGCTTGGCCAGCACGACGATGCTGCGACCTTCCGGCGTTTCATCGGCCAGCGAGGCCAGTTGCGCCGCGTCGGCCAGCTGCTGCTCCGTCACGCCGGGCGCCGGCACAAAGGTCGAGGCCTGACGGTTGCCCAGGGTGATGGTGCCCGTTTTATCGAGCAGCAGCACGTCCACGTCACCGGCCGCTTCCACGGCGCGGCCCGAGGTGGCGATCACATTGGCCTGCATCATGCGGCTCATGCCGGCCACGCCGATGGCGGACAGCAAACCGCCGATGGTGGTCGGAATCAGACACACCAGCAGCGCGATCAGCACGGTGATGGTGACCGGCGTGCCGCTGCCGGCCGCCGCGACGGAAAACAGCGAATACGGCAGCAAGGTCACGGTGACGATCAGGAACACGATCGACAAGGCCACCAGCAGGATCGTCAGGGCGATCTCGTTCGGCGTCTTCTGGCGCTTGGCGCCTTCGACCATGGCGATCATGCGGTCGATAAAGGCTTCGCCGGGGTTGACGGAAACGCGCACCAGCAACCAGTCCGACAGCACGCGGGTACCGCCCGTGACGGCCGAAAAGTCGCCGCCCGATTCGCGGATCACCGGCGCCGATTCGCCCGTGATGGCGCTTTCGTCGACGGAGGCCACGCCGGCCGTCACTTCGCCGTCGGCGGGAATCACGTCACCCGCCTCGACCAGCACCGTCATGCCCTTGCGCAGGTCGGTGGCCGGGGTCGGCAGCCAGGAGGTGCCGTACTTCGGCGTTTGCATTTTCTTTGCCATCACCGTCTGCTTCAGGGCGCGCAGCGAGGCCGCCTGGGCCTTGCTGCGGCCTTCGGCCAGCGCTTCGGCGAAGTTCGCAAACAGCACGGTAAACCACAGCCACACGGCGACGGCGATGATGAAGCCGAACGGCGCTTCACCCTGGCCGTTCAGGGCCTGGATGGCCAGCAGCGTCGTGATGATGCTGCCGACATAGACGACGAACATCACGGGGCTGCGCCACTGCGTGCGGGGGTCAAGTTTTTTGAACGCATCGACGATGGCGGGGCCAATCAATGCGGAATCGAACAAGGTCAGGCTTGTGCGTGACATGGTAGCCTCTTATTTTGTAAAAAGTTGCAGGTGTTCGACGATCGGGCCCAGGGCCAGCGCGGGAACGTAATTGAGCACGCCGACCAGCACCACCACGCCGATCAGCAGGCCGATGAACATGGGGCCGTGCGTGGGCATGGTGCCGGCGTTGGCCGACAGGCGCTGCTTGGCCGCCAGCGAACCGGCCACCGCCAGCACGGGCACGATCACGCCGAAGCGGCCGAACCACATGGCGATCGCCAGCATCACGTTGTAGAACGGCGTGTTGGCGGACAGGCCGGCAAACGCGCTGCCGTTGTTGTTGGCCGCTGACGTGAAGGCGTACAGGATCTCCGAAAAACCGTGCGCGCCCGGATTGGCCACGCCGATCTTGCCCGGTTCGACCATCACGGCGATCGCCGTGCCCGTCAATACCAGGGCTGGCGTAATCAGGATGGCCAGCGACACCATCTTCATTTCATAGGCCTGGATTTTTTTGCCCAGGTATTCAGGCGTGCGGCCTATCATCAGGCCGGCGATGAAGACGGCCAGGATGGCGAACATCAGCATGCCGTACAGGCCCGTGCCCACGCCGCCGAAAATCACTTCGCCGAATTGCATCAGCAGCAGCGGCACCATGCCGCCCAAGGGCATGTAGGAGTCGTGCATGGAATTGACGGCGCCGCACGATGCCGCCGTCGTCACCGCCGCGAACAGGGTCGAGGAGCTGATGCCGAAGCGCGTTTCCTTGCCTTCCATATTGCCGCCCGATTGCAGGCTGCTGGCCTGCTGGTCCACGCCCAGCGCCTGCAGCGCCGGATTGGCTTGCTGCTCGGCGCTCATCACGCCGGCCGTCATGACGACAAAGATCAGGGTCATGGCGGCCAGCACGGCCCAGCCCTGGCGCAGGTCGCCCACCATGCGGCCAAAGGTGAAGCACAGGCCGGCGGGAATGATGAAGATGGCCAGCATCTGCAGGAAGTTCGACAGCACGGTCGGATTTTCATACGGGTGCGATGAATTGGCATTGAAGAAGCCGCCGCCATTCGTGCCCAGCAGCTTGATCGATTCCTGCGAAGCGACGGGACCCATGGCGATCGTCTGCGTGGTTGCCACTTGCGCTTCCATCACGGGTTTGCCGGCCGTATCCAGCACTGGCTGGCCGTCGGCCGTCACTTTCGGCGTTTCATACGCCACGTGGTCGAGCAGGGTCACTTCCTTGTAAGCGGAAAAATTCTGGATCATGCCTTCGCCCATGAAGACGACGGACAGGGCCAGCGACAGCGGCAGCAGGATGTACAGCGTGGAACGCACCAGGTCGACCCAGAAATTGCCGATCGACTTGCCCGAGCGCGAGGCGAAACCACGCACCAGCGCGAAGATCACGGCGATGCCGGTGGCCGCCGAAAAGAAGTTCTGGCATGCCATGCCCAGCATCTGGGTCAGGTAGCTCATGGTCTGCTCGCCGCCGTAGCCCTGCCAGTTCGTATTGGCGACGAAGCTGACGGTGGTATTGAACGAGGAATCGGGGCTGACGGCGCCCAGGCCCTGTGGATTGAGGGGCAAGAAGCCCTGCAGGCGCTGCAGGCCGTACACGAAAACGGCGCCCACCGTGTTGAACACGATCAGGGCGATGGCATAGCTTTTCCAGCCCATGGCCTTGTCGGCGGGCAGGCCCGACCAGCGGTACAGCAGGTTTTCCAGCTTTTGCAGCCAGCCCAGGCCGCGCACGGGGCCGTCGCCGGCCACCCTGGCCATATACAGGCCCAGCGGATAGCCGGCGGCCAGCAGTACGGCCAGGAAGGCCACCAGCAGCAATATCGATTGCGTCGTCATCACAGTTCCTCCGCCTTCAGCAGCGCCACCAGCAGGTACACGAGCAGGCCAGCCGAGACCACGGCGCCCAGCACATAAAACGCGTTCATTTGACGCTCCCTAATTTGTCGCAGGCGACGGCAAATCCGGCCGCCACGACGAAAAAAACGGCAATCAAGCCGAGATACACGATATCCATTCCCACCCTCATTCAGGTTTGTTTTGATAGTGAGCAGATTAGCCAAAAGGGTCTAAAAAATTCGTAAAGACTGGGGAGGTGCTTGTAAACAAGATGTAAAAACGGCGGCTTTACCGCATAAAATCGTCCACAATGGGCGCCAAACCACGCGCACGGCGCACTGTTGTTGCCCTGGAGTAGCGCTATTGCTCGCTGGACAAGATAGAATGCGCGAGCGTCCGCACAAGGACGCCAAGCCTGCCGCACTGCCCTCTGCCAGTGACGCTGGACGGAATATACTGTATATTCATACAGTTATCGCCGCCGTTGTCACTGCGCCCCGCAGTGCCCCGGCCTGGCGTTCCAACCACTGTCTTTACTTAGCTTGAACACGTATGGCCACTAAAAAACCAGCATCCGACTACAGCGAATCATCCATCCGTGTCCTGAAAGGACTGGAACCCGTCAAGCAGCGCCCGGGGATGTACACCCGCACTGAAAATCCGCTGCACATCATTCAGGAAGTGATCGACAATGCCTCCGATGAGGCGCTGGGCGGTCATTGCACGCATATCGCCGTCACGCAAAATACGGATGGCAGCATCACCGTCGAAGACAATGGCCGCGGCATTCCCGTCGGCATCCACCCGGAAGAAGGCGTACCGACGGTGGAGATCGTGTTTACAAGGCTGCACGCGGGCGGCAAGTTCGACAAGGGTTCGGGCGGCGCCTACGCGTTCTCGGGCGGCCTGCATGGCGTCGGCGTGTCCGTCACCAATGCGCTGTCGACGCGCCTGGAAATCACCGTCTGGCGCAAGGAAAGCGACGGCAACGGCTTGCATCACATGGTGTTTGCGAATGGCGACGTGATCGAGCCCTTGAATTCCCGCCCCGCCCCGCGCGACGGAAAAAAATCCGGTACGCGCGTCACCGCCTGGCCCGATGCAAAATACTTTGATTCGCCGAACATCTCGCAAACGGAGCTGCAACGGCTGCTGCGCTCGAAAGCCGTGCTGCTGCCGGGCGTCACCGTCACCTTGACCAACGCGAAGACGGGCGATACGCAGACCTGGCAGTACGCGGAAGGCTTGCGCGGCTACCTGACCGAAACGCTGGCGCAGGTATCGAATGGCGAAACCCTGATTCCCCTGTTCGAAGGCGCGCAGTACGCGGGGCCTGACTCGGAAGGCTTTGCCGAAGGCGAAGGCGCGGCCTGGGTGGTGGCGTGGACGGAAGAAGGCGCCATCGTGCGCGAATCGTATGTCAACCTGATTCCCACCTCGAATGGCGGCACGCACGAATCGGGTTTGCGCGACGGCCTGTTCGGCGCCGTGAAAAACTTCGTCGAAATGCACTCGCTGCTGCCCAAAGGCGTCAAATTGCTGCCGGAAGACGTGTTTGCGCGCGCTTCCTTCGTGCTGTCGGCCAAGGTGCTGGACCCGCAATTCCAGGGCCAGATCAAGGAACGCCTGAACTCGCGCGACGCCGTGCGCCTGGTCTCGACCTTCACCAAGCCGCCGCTGGAACTGTGGCTGAACCAGCACGTCGACTATGGCAAGAAGCTGGCCGATCTGGTGATCAAGCAGGCGCAGTCGCGCCAGCGCTCGCTGCAAAAAGTGGAAAAGAAAAAATCCTCGGGCGTGGCCGTGTTACCCGGCAAACTGACCGACTGCGAATCGTCGGACATCGCACGCAATGAACTGTTCCTCGTCGAGGGCGACTCGGCGGGCGGTTCGGCCAAGATGGGCCGCGACAAGGAATTCCAGGCGATTTTACCGCTGCGCGGCAAGGTGTTGAACTCGTGGGAGACGGACCGCGACCGCCTGTTCGCGAATAACGAGATCCACGACATCGCGGTGGCCATCGGCGTCGATCCGCACGGCGTGGGCGACTCGCCCGATCTGTCCGGCCTGCGCTACGGCAAGATCTGCATCCTGTCGGATGCGGACGTGGACGGCTCGCACATCCAGGTACTGCTGCTGACCTTGTTCTTCAAGCACTTCCCGGCCCTGATCAACAAGGGCCATATCTGCATCGCCCGCCCGCCCCTGTACCGCGTGGACGCGCCGGCGCGCGGCAAGAAGCCGATGCAGAAAATCTATGCGCTCGACGACGGCGAACTGGTCGCCATCGAGGACAAGCTGCGCAAGGAAGGCGTGAAACAGGGCGCCTGGTCGATCTCGCGCTTCAAGGGCCTGGGCGAGATGAACGCCGAGCAGCTGTGGGAAACGACGATGAACCCGGACACGCGCCGCCTGCTGCCCGTGACTCTGGGCGAAATCGACCACATGACTTCCTCCGCGCGCTTCAACATGTTGATGGGCAAGGGCGAAGCGGCAGGACGCCGCGCCTGGATCGAGGAACACGGCAATGAGGCGGAGGCGGATATCTGATGATCATCGGTATCGACCTGGGCACCACCAACAGCCTGGTCGCCATCTGGCGCGACGGCAAGGCTGCCATCATCCCGAATGCACTGGGCGAGCACCTGACACCGTCGTGCGTCAGCATCGATGACGACGGCAGCGTGCTGGTGGGCCGCGCCGCGCGCGAACGCCTGCAGACGCACCCGCAGCTGACGGCGGCCGTCTTCAAGCGCTACATGGGCAGCGAAAAGAAGATCACCCTCGGCACGCAGCAATTCCGCCCGGAAGAACTGTCGTCGATGGTGCTGCGCGCGCTGAAGGAAGATGCCGAAGCCTTTTTGGGTCACAAGGTCGAGGAAGCCATCATCACCGTGCCCGCGTATTTCAGCGATGCGCAGCGCAAGGCCACGCGCATCGCCGGCCAGCTGGCGGGCCTGCGCGTGGAGCGGCTGCTGAACGAGCCGACGGCCGCCGCGCTGGCCTACGGCATCCGCGACAAGGAACAGGAAAGCAAATTCCTCGTCTTCGACCTGGGCGGCGGCACGTTCGACGTGTCGATCCTGGAGCTGTTCGAAGGCGTGATGGAAGTGCGCGCCTCGGCCGGCGACAATTTTTTGGGCGGCGAAGACTTCGTCACGGTGCTGGTCGACGCCTTTTTGGACGGCAGCGGCTTGCGCGACGCGGCCGGCAGCCGTTTATTCGACCCGCGCCAGCAGCAGTTGCTGCGCGATGAAGCCGAACGCGTCAAGCGCCTGCTGTCGGAGCAGCCATCCGTGCGCATGGCCACGCGCTACCAGGACAAGGAATACAGCTGGGAGATCAGCGAAGACAGACTGGCGCAGTTGTGCGAACCGCTGCTGGCGCGCCTGCGCCTGCCCGTGGAACGGGCGCTGCGCGACGCCACCATTCGCGCCGCGGAACTCGATGAAGTGGTGCTGGCCGGCGGCGCCACGCGCATGCCGCTGGTGCGCAAACTGGTTTCGCGCATGTTCGGCCGCTTCCCCGCCATCCACCTGGACCCGGACGAAGCCGTGGCGCTGGGCGCCGCCGTGCAGGCGGGCCTGAAGATGCGCGACGCGGCCCTCGACGAAGTGGTCATGACGGACGTGGCGCCGTATTCGCTGGGCATTTCGATTTCGCGCCAGGTCGGCGCGAACCAGTATGAGGGCGGGCATTACCTGCCCATCATCGAGCGCAACTCCGTGGTGCCCGTCTCGCGCACGGAAAACATCACCACCATCCACGACAACCAGAAGGAAATCAACGTGGCGATCTTCCAGGGCGAGTCGCGCCTGGTGGCCGACAACGTCTTCCTCGGCAAGATCAGCTTCCCGATCCCCGCGAAAAAAGCGGGTGAGATCGGCATCGACGTGCGCTTCACCTACGACGTCAGCGGCGTGCTGGAAGCGGAAGTGACGGTACTGGCCACGCAGGAACGCCACAAGATGATCATCAGCGACAATGCGGGCGTGATGACGCCGGAACAGATCGAGCAGCGCTTTGCGGAACTGGCCGACCTGAAGATCCACCCGCGCGAACAGATGGAAAACCGCACCCTGGTCACGCGCGCCGACCGCCTGTATGAACAGTCGCTGGGCGACGTGCGCCAGTACCTGGCGGCGCACACGGCCAATTTCCAGGCCGCGCTGGAAACGCAGGACCCGAACACCATCCGCAAGGCGCGTCAGGCGCTCGACGAAGTGTTGCGTCAGGTCGAGAGCGAGAGCTTCCTGTAAATGGACGGCGGCATGCACAACGGACAGCGCAGCCTGTGGGCAATCCTGGGCACAGAGCCGACGGGCGACGAACGCGCCCTCAAGCGCGCGTACGCGAAGCGCCTGAAGGTGACGCGTCCCGAAGACGATCCGGCCGCCTTCCAGGAGCTGCGCGAAGCGTATGAGTACGCGCTGCGCCATGCGCACCTGTTTGCCGAGGAACTGCCGGAAGCGCAAACGGCCGAAGCACCAGAAGCGCGGCCCATGGAACCGGCCGACCTGTGGGGCGTCATCGACGAACCCGCACAGGAGCCGTCCGCAGAACTGTGGGGCGTCATAGCCCAGGAGCCCGCAGCGCCGCCGGAACTATGGGGCGTGGTCGCCGTCGATCCCGTCCAGGAAGCGGCCAGCCTGTGGCAGGCATTCCTGGAGCAGTCGCGACGCCGCAACGGGGCCGCCCTGCTGCCCGGCTTCCTCGAGCGCGAAGAATTGCTGAACCTCGACGTGCGCGAGGAATTCGAGCTGTGCGCGCTGCGCTATTGCGCCGGCGCCGGCTATGACCAGTCGCTGCGCCAGGCCCTGTTCGAGCAGCTGGGCTGGGACCGCGATTTTTCCTACCTGGCGCGCAGCCACGCGGATCTGGTGCGCAGCGCCGTGCAGCGCTACCGGGCCGACCGCTCGTTCGCCCATTTCAGCGACAACCGCGACAGCTACCCGGGCCTGGACTGCATCATGTCGCAGCAGGCACCGTCGGCCTATGCGCGCCAGCTGTTCGACCAAAAATTCAACCTGCAGCTGCGCGAACTGCTGCAGACGATACGCTGGCAGCATGCTGAAATGCTGGCGTATAAACTCGATACGGATCTATTCGCGCAATGGGAGCAGGCGATCCTCTCCAAACGCTACTTCAAGCAGACGGCGCTCGCCTCGTTTGGCCTGGGATTCGTACTGCACTTCATGCTCGCGGGTGTGCTCGATGCGGCCGGCTTCAAGCTCGGCGACGCGGCCGCCTATGCCAGCCTGCTGGGATTCCAGGCACTAGCCTTTGCCCTGCTTGCCATGCACGCCCTGCGCTGGCCCGCACCGCTGTTCACGCAGCTGGAGTCGCTGCAGGAAACGCTGCAGGAAACGCTGCAGCGGCGCCTGCCCGTGCTGCAAGCGCGTCCCGGCCTGCTGCACCTGGCCTGGATCGCGCCATATGTGCTGCTGGCCTTGCTTCTATTCCTGCCAGCATGGCATGACAGCGTGCGCCTCATCACCTCGGCCGGTCTGTGCGCGTCGGCTCTGATCGCTTATGCGATGAACCGCCAGCTGATGAATGGCATGCTGATGGTCCTGACGGTGATCGCGTCGCTGTTCGTCGGCATGTTTTTGAGCGGCGCAGGCTCCGCCGCCCTCGCCATCGGCAATAGCGCGCCGCTGATGTTCTGCCTGATCATGCTAGCCCTGCGCACCGCCACCGGCCTGTATGGCGATTGCGGCTTCCCCGAGGCGCTCTTGCCCCGCCTGCGCGCGGCATGGCTGATCGGCTGCGCGGGCTTGCTGTCGCTACTGTATGTGCAGCAGCTGCCGGCCGCCCTCGTCGGCGCCGCGCTGTATGCCTGGTCGTGTGCCGGCTTGCTGTTTTCCCCCACCGATTTCAAATGGAAGACGATCTGGCCGGTGGTGCTGGTGCCGTCCCTCGCCAGCTTCGTGCTGGCCGGCCACGCCCCGTCCATCCGCGCCATGCCGATGATGCATAACAGCGTCGAGCTGGCCGTGGCCGTGCTGTATCTGACCTTGCGCTATATGTATCTGACGTACGGCAAGTCCTTTTCCAAGTCCAGGCTGTCATAATCAGCCCCACGAATTCAACCGCAACCACTTAACACCGAAACAAGCGCCATGTCCACACAAACCAATTTATTTGACGATGCCCAGCCTGAGCCTATCGAGCCGGATGAACCGGTATTCGACGGCGAAGCGCTGACCCTGTCCACCTTTGCCGAGCGCGCCTATCTCGATTACGCCATCTCCGTCGTCAAGGGCCGCGCCCTGCCCGACGTGTGCGACGGCCAGAAGCCCGTGCAGCGCCGCATCCTGTATGCGATGAATGAGCTGGGCTTGAATTCCACGGCGAAGCCGCGCAAATCGGCGGCCGTGGTCGGCGACGTGCTGGGTAAATTGCATCCGCACGGCGACCAGTCCGTGTACGACGCGCTGGTGCGCATGGCGCAGGATTTCTCGCTGCGCTACCCGCTGATCGATGGCCAGGGCAACTTCGGCTCGCGCGACGGCGACGGCGCCGCGGCCATGCGCTACACGGAAGCGCGTCTGACGCCGATCGCCAAGCTGCTGATGGATGAAATCGGCATGGGCACGGTGGATTTCCAGCCCAACTACGACGGTTCGACGGAAGAACCGAAGCTGCTGCCGGCGCGCCTGCCGATGGTGCTGCTGAACGGCGCCTCCGGCATCGCCGTGGGCCTGGCGACGGAAATCCCGTCGCACAATCTGGCGGAGGTGGCGAAAGCGGCTGTCGCCATGATCCGCGATCCGAAGATGACGCACGCCGAGCTGATGGCCATCATTCCCGGCCCCGACTTCCCCGGCGGCGGCCAGATCATCACGCCGCCATCGCAGATCGCCGACATGTATGCGAGCGGCCGTGGCAGCATGAAGGTGCGCGCGCGCTGGAAGATTGAGGAGCTGGCGCGCGGCCAATGGCAAGCCGTCGTGACGGAACTGCCGCCCGGCACCTCCTCGCAAAAGGTGCTGGAAGAAATCGAGGAGCTGACGAATCCGAAGATCAAGCTGGGCAAGAAGGCGCTGTCGCCGGACCAGGTGGCCCTGAAAGCGCTGATCCTCAATTCGCTCGACACCATCCGCGATGAATCGGGCCGCGCCGCGCCCGTGCGCCTGGTGTTCGAGCCGAAATCGAAGAACCAGGACCAGACGGAATTCATGCTGATGCTGCTGGCGCACACCTCGCTGGAATCGTCGACCTCGATCAACCTGGTGATGATAGGCGGCGATGGCCGTCCGCGCCAGAAAGGGCTGGGCGACATCCTGCGCGAGTGGATCGATTTCCGCTTCGAGACCGTCACGCGCCGCACCGGCTACAAACTGGGCAAGGTCAAGGACCGTATCCATATCCTGGAAGGGCGCGAAGCGATCCTGCTCAATATCGACAAGGTGATCCAGATCATCCGCAATTCGGATGAACCGAAGGCGGCCCTGATCGACGCATTCAAGTTGTCCGAGCGCCAGGCCGACGATATCCTGGAAATCCGCTTGCGCCAGCTGGCGCGCCTGGAAACGATCAAGATCCAGCAGGAGCTGGCCGAGCTGCGCAAGGAAGAAAAGTCGCTGCAAGATCTGCTCGACAACCCGGGCTCGATGAAGCGCGCCATCATCCGCGAAATCGAAGCGGACGCCAAGCAGTTCGGCGACGCGCGCCGCACCCTGATCGAGGAAGCGCAAAAAGCCGTGGCCGAACAGAAGGTGGTCGATGAACCGGTCACCGTCATCATTTCCGAAAAAGGCTGGGTGCGCGCGCGCACCGGCATCGGCCACGATGCGGCGCAATTCACCTTCAAGGCGGGCGACACGCTGCATGGCGCCTTCGAATGCCGCACGGTCGATACCTTGCTGGGCTTTGGCAACAACGGCAAGATTTACTCGGTTCCCGTCTCGGCGCTGCCCAACGCGCGCGGCGACGGCGTACCGATCACGACCTTGTGCGACCTGAGCGGCGGCACGCCGGGCAACGCCGTGCGCATCCTGCACTACTTTGCGGGCAATGGCGCCACCAATTTGCTGCTGGCGTCGAGCGCCGGCTACGGTTTCATCGCCAAGGCGGGCGACATGAGCAGCCGCCTGAAAGGCGGCAAGGCCTTCATCACCCTGGACGATGGCGACGTGCCTCTGGCGCCGAAAGTCATCCCCGAGGCGGCCAGCGCCCTGGCCTGCCTGACGGAAGGCGCGCGCCTGCTGGTGTTCGGCCTCGATGAAATGAAAACCCTGACCAAGGGCGGCACCGGCGTCAAGCTGATCGACCTCGATGCCAAGGACAAGCTGCTGGCCGTGCAGCCGATCACCCAGCGCGGCGTGGTGGTCTCGGGCATCGGCCGCGCGTCGAAGCCGCAGGATGCGTCGCTGGGCGCCACGGCCCTGACCGAGCATTTCGGCAAGCGCGCGAAGAAGGGCAAGGCGCTGGCGGCCAAGCTGAAACCGGTGTCCATGGCGGCCATCGGCTGATCGCCATCGATCCATACGAAAAGACAGGTTCGCCTGTCTTTTTTTTCGTCCGTCGCACCTGGCGGCAGGGCAAAATAATTTTACAGATAGGCGCCGTGCTCCCGTTATCCCTGCAGGCATGCCACCGGCATGCCGCACACGGACAGGAGAGCAGGTATGACAAACACCGTTTCAGGCAGGCCGCCATGCAGCGCCTGACCCCGGCCGAGCGGCTGGTGGCGGCCATGGCAGCCGAAGGCTTGCCGTATAAAAGCATCGCCAGGGAATTGGGCAAGTCGCCGGCCACCGTGCGCAACCAGCTGCATGCGATTTACCAGAAACTCGGCGTGGGCAACCGCACGGCGCTCGCCTGCAAACTGCGCGGCCAGCCTTAACGCCGCGCCAGGCGCAGCACGTCGGGCGTGGCTTCGACGATATCGATCACGTCCCGCGCCCCGCTGGCATCACCGAACGCATAGCGGCCCATGCCCAGGGGCACCAGCCGGGTAACGGGACCGGCGCGGGGACGGTCGTCGGGGCCGGGCGCCATGGACGTCAATGTCGCCTCCCCTTGCGCCATGGCGCCGGCGGGCGCGCCGAACTCCAGCACCTTGCGCCCCTTGCGACTGGGAGGAAAGGCGAAGGTGGCCGTGGGCCGGTACACCTCGATACCGTCCGCATCCTCCTCGAAGGAATGCGTCCAGCTACCGCTGGGCAATGCCGTTGTCATGCCGTGCATGCCGCCTCCCGTTTAACGCATTGACGCATTGACGTCAGAAACACGATACCACGCCGCCCAGGCTTTCATAGCCGCTCACGGAGGGCGACCAGGCCGTGCCGTTCCATGCCTTGTGGAACAGGGCGCCATTCGTGCCCGTGACAAACACGTCGAGGCGGTTGGCCGCCCAGGCCGTGGCGCGCGGACGCGAGGTGCACACGCCGCCCAGGTTGTCAAAGCCCGTCAGCGACGGACTCCAGGCGCTGCCGTTCCAGGCCTTGTGATACAGGGCGCTATCGGTGCCGATGACGAACAGGTCGAGCCGGTTGGCCGCCCACGACACGGCCTCCACCTCGCCCACGCAAATGCCGCCCAGGCGCTCGAAGCCATCGATGGACGGCCCCCATTTCGCGCCATCCCACCACTTGTGGTACAGCGCGCCATCGGTACCGGTGACGAACACGTCGAGCCGGTTCGGTCCCCATGCCACGGCCTTCGGCGACGAGGTGCAAATGCCCCCCAGGCGCTCGTAGCCCGTCAGCGATGGTCCCCAGGCCGTGCCGTTCCACCACTTGTGGTACAGGGCCCGGTCCGTGCCGATGACGAACACGTCCAGGCGGTTCGGTCCCCACGCCACCGCTTCCGGCTGGCCCAGGCACAGACCGCCTATGGCTTCATAGCCCGTCACGGACGGCCCCCAGGCGGAGCCGTTCCACCACTTGTGATACAGGCCGCGGTCCGTGCCGACGACAAACACGTCGATGCGATTCGGTCCCCAGGCCACGGCGCGCGGGTCACCCACGCACAAGCCGCCCATCGCTTCATAACCGGTCAGGGACGGCGCCCACGCCGTGCCATTCCACGATTTGTGAAACAGACCGCTGTCGGTGCCCGTGACGAACACATCGAGCCGGTTCGGCGCCCACGAGACCACTTGCGGCGCACTGGTACAAATACCACCCTGCCCTTCATAGCCGGTGACCGATGGCGCCCAGGCCGAGCCATTCCAGGCCTTGTGATACAGCGCGCGGTCCGTGCCCACCACGAAGACGTCGAGGCGGTTCGCGCCCCAGGCCACGACGGGCGAGGAACTCTGGCGCGGCGTGGCGCCCGTGCCGCCCGTTCCCGTGCCGATGCTGGCGCGCGGACCATCGAGGCAGGCCTGCATGCGCGCCACCTGGCCCGCCGTGAACATGAACATGGCGGGATCGTCGACATAATCCATGTAGTTCATGAACATGTCGCCATTCGGCCCGTTGCTGCAGGAAATGTGCGGGAACGAAGGCTGGCCCGTGTTCGGCCCGCCCTGGTTCGGCGTGTCGGCGACATTGTCCGTGCCCGAGCACCCGGTGCCATCGTCACCCCAGATATGGTTCAGGTTCAGCCAGTGGCCGATTTCATGCGTGGCCGTGCGCCCAAGGTGGAACGGCGGCGCCGCCGTGCCGCTCGTGCCGAAGGCCGATTGCAGGATCACCACGCCGTCGGTGGCGGCCGGGCCGCCGGGGAACTGCGCGTAACCGAGCAAGCCGCCGCCCAGCTGGCACACCCAGATATTCAGGTAACTGTCTGCCGGCCAGGCGTCCATGCCGCCCGTTGCCTGCGACTTGACGGCATCATCGGCGCCAAACGAGGCCACCGCCGTCTGGCGCCGCTCGATGCCGCTGCTAGCCGCACCGTTCGGATCGGTGGTGGCCAGCGCGAATTCCACGCGCGCATCGGACGTCAGCGGCAGGAACGGCGCCGGCGTGCTGTTCACATCCGGGTTGACGCGCCGGAAATCGCGGTTCAGCACGTCGATCTGACTGGCGATCTGCGCATCCGATATATTCTGCGCGGCCGTGTTCCACACCACATGCACCACCACCGGTATCTGCGTCACGCCCGAACGGCCGGCGATGCCGCTGTCGCCCTCGTACAGTCCGGCCAGGTTTTCGATATCGGCGCGTATGTTCGCATAGGAGGGATCTTCGGTCAGCAGGCGGCGATGCACGTCCATCGTGGCGCAGGTGCGCACTTGCGGCGTGCCGCCGCCCTGCTCACCTCCACCGCCCATGCCACCTGCACCGCCTCCGCCTCCCCCGTCATCGCGGTCGCCCCCCATGCCGCCGCCATCGCCCACGTGCATGCAACTGGCGCCTGCCATGCCCTGCGATGCCTGCTGCATGCCGCCGCCCGGCATGTCGCCGGTATGCGCGGCGGCCGCGCCCTGGGTGAGCGCCGCCTGATCCGCGTACGACACGCCCAGGCGCGGCCCTGGCATGGCGTCGCCGCCGGCCGCATCGGCGTCGGCCTGCACGTCGCCTTCGACCGGCATGGACTGCATGGCGGACATGGCTGGCGCGCCTTCCGCTGAACCGGTGGCCGGTGATTTTTTCGTTTTAGCGGTGCTCATGATGTCTCCCTTCGTCTGTTTGCCAGTTCACTATGGCACGGCGAAAAGAGGAGCATTTGCGCCAGATCAAGACTGGCAAGCGGTGCCAAAGAAAAGTGGCAGACGAAAAAAAAGACAGCCGAAGCTGTCTTTGGGGCTTGCAGGCCGTGGCCCGCAAACGGGGAATTACTTGGCGGCGGCGGCCTTGACTTCAGCGTCGGCTTTGGCCTTGGTTTCTGCCGTCTTGGTGGCGGCGAGGGCTTTATCGGCGTTCGCTTCCACTTTTTCCTTGGCGACCTTGGCGTTCGCTTTCACGGCCGTCTTGGTGGCTTTCGCATCGGCCTTGGCATCGGTTTTATCGGCCTTGGCTTCCGCTTTCAGCTTGTCTTCCGCATCGGCGCTGACGACTTTGTCGTGAGCCTTGGCCTTGGTTTTATTGGCCTTGTGATGGGCGTCGGCTTTCTTTTCGTCAGCCTTCATTTCAGCCTTGGCGACGTTGGCGTCAGCCTTGGCATCGACTTTGGCTTCCGAAGCGGCAGCCTTGTTGACATCTTTTTGCGCGGAAGCCTGGGCTTTCACGACAGCTTCGGTAGCCGGCGCGGTTTGAGCGAAGGCGGCGGTAGCAAACAGGGTGGCGATCAGGGCGGCGAGTAATTTGTTCATGATGAGACCTTTCAATATGGTTTAATTTTATTCTTACTAAAGGCGGGCAAAATGTTCAAAGTTTGCCAGGCATCGCGCTGTTTTTTGATGTAGCGCAATGGCATGACTTCATAGTAAAGATAATTGGCAAACCACACAGTGCGGTAGCGCACTCAACGAGAAATATGTGCAATTCGGCAAAATTTCTCATCGAGCGCCGCCTGCCGCTTCAGATCCTCATGCGCCCACGGCCAGCGCCGCATGGCGCGCCGCCACCCACTCTTCATTGGCCGGTTCCACGCCCACCACGATGCGGCTGGCATCGGTGGAAATACGGCTGGCGTTGCGCGCATTGGCCTGAACATCGAGCACGGGGCCGATAAAACCCAGTTCGGCGCAGATGCGCTGGCGCAGTTCGGCGCTATGCTCGCCGATACCGGCCGTAAACACCAGCATGTCCAGCCCACCGAGCACGGCCGTCAGGGCGCCGATTTCACGCACGATGCGGCGGATATACAGGGCCAGCGCGGCGCGGATGCGTTCGCCCGTGGCATCCTGCCGGTCCTGCTGCGCCAGCAGCACCGGCGGATCGGCCGACACGCCCGACACGCCCAGCAAGCCCGACTCGTGGTACAGCACATGCGCCACTTTTTCCAGCGACAGTTTTTCGATTTCCATCAGGTAGATCACGGCGCCCGGATCGAGCGAACCGCAGCGCGTGCCCATCATCAGGCCGTCGAGCGCGGAAAAGCCCATCGTGGTGGCCACGCTGTGCAGGTGCTCCATGGCGCACAGACTGGCGCCGCTACCCAGGTGGGCCACGATGACCTTGCCGCGCGCGACAGCGCCAAAACGCTGCTCCAGCACCAGCGACTGGTATTCGTACGACAGGCCGTGGAAGCCATAGCGGCGCAAGCCCCGCTCCCACGCATCGTAAGGCAGGGCCAGCATCTGCTCGACCTGCGGCACCGTGTGGTGGAAGGCCGTGTCGAAGCACGCCACCTGGGCGATGTCGGGGCGCGATTCGAGCAGCACCTCGATCGCCTCCAGCGCGAACGGCTGGTGCAGCGGCGCGAGCGGCACAAAACTTTTCAGGTCAGCCAGCACCTTGGCATCGATGCGCACGGGGGCGAAATACTTGCTGCCGCCATGCACCACGCGATGCGCCACGGCGCGCAGCGGACGCCCGTCCAGCTGCGCCACCACTTGCGCGCGGATGTATTCGAGCGCCGCGTGATGCGGTTGTTCAGGGTCCAGCTGCAAGGCGACCGCCGGCAGGCCGCCGGCGCGGTAAGTGGCGTTTTCGCGGCCGATACCTTCGACCTTGCCACCCCATTGCGCCTGCTGCGGCAGCACGCCGTCCGCTTGCTCGAACAGGGCGAACTTGATGCTCGACGAGCCGCAATTGAGCACCAGGATCAGGGCGCCATCGGCGGCATGTTGGACGGGTGCGTTCATGGCGGCGTGCTCCGGTAATGATTGGCCAGCATCACGGCGATGGCGCACGAGGCGATGCGACTGGCGCGCGAATCGGCGCGGCTGGTGAGGATGACGGGGATTTTCGCGCCCAGCACGATGCCGGCGCTGTCCGCATCACCCATGTATTCAAGCTGCTTGGCCAGCATGTTGCCGCTTTCCAGGTCGGGCACCAGCAAAATATCGGCGCGGCCCGCCACCTCGGAGACGATGCCCTTGACGGTGGCGGCGGCGATCGACACGGCGTTGTCGAAGGCCAGCGGGCCATCGAGGATCGCCCCCGTGATTTGGCCGCGGTCGGCCATCTTGCACAGGGCGGCCGCGTCCAGCGTGGCCGGCATGTCCGCGTTCACCGTTTCCACGGCGGCCAGGATGGCCACGCGCGGGCAGGCCACGCCGATCACGTGCGCCAGGTCGATGGCGTTGCGCACGATGTCGGCCTTCATGGCCAGGTTCGGCGCGATATTGATGGCCGCATCCGTGATGATGAAAGGACGCGGATAGGCGGGCGTCTGCATCAGGAAGCAGTGGCTGATGCGGCGCTTGGTGCGCAGGCCGGCGCTGGCGGCCAGCACGGCCGACATCAGTTCATCCGTGTGCAGGCTGCCCTTCATCAGCGCCTCGACTTCGCCCTTGCCCGCCAGTTCGGCGCCGCGCGCGGCGGCCGCATGGCTATGTTCTACGTCTTCGATGGCGATGCCTTCCAGGCTCAGGCCCGCTTCCAACGCCACCGCTTCCAGGCGCGCGCGCGGCGCCACCAGCACGGGCGTGATCAGACCGGCCGCATGGGCGTCGAGCGCGCCCGCCAGGCTCAGTTCATCGCACGGGTGGATCACGGCGACCCGGATCGGACCCAGCGTGCGCGCGTGTTCCAGCAGGCGCCGCGTGCCGTCGCCGTTATGCAGGCGCACTTCGGGCAGAGTGGCGCGCTTGCGTTCGATCTGTTCGGCGGGCGCGATCACCTGCGCTTCGCCGTCGAGCACCACGGCGCCATGCTGGTTGACGCAGCGGCAGGCCAGGGTCACGTGGCGGTTGCGCGGCTCGCGCGCGGTGACGGTAACGCTGATGGCCAGCGTATCGCCCACGCGCACGGGCTGCAGGAAACGCAGGGTCTGGCCCGTGTAGACGGTGCCGGCGCCGGGCAGGCGCGTGCCCAGCACGGCCGAAATGAGGGCCGCGCCCCACATGCCGTGCGCGATGACGCCCTGGTAGCGGCTGGAGGCGGCAAATTCGGCATCCAGGTGCTGCGGGTTGTCATCGCCCGACATCACCGCGAACAGGGCGATATCGTCCATGCTCAGGGTGCGCGTGATGCTGGCGGTGTCGCCGATGGCGATCTGGTCGAAGGTGCGGTTACGCACGATATGCAAATCATCGTCTTGGGTGGTAGTCATCATGGTCTTCTAGGCAGAGGTAGTGTTTTTGGCAGGTTTGGCCTGGATAGCAGGCTGGGACGCAGTTTGAGATGCATGCACGGCCGGTGGCAGCGCCTTCGCGTGCGCCTTGATCGCACGCTCGAATACCGCCAGCATTTGCTGCAGGCTCGCTTCCTCGTCCGGCGTCGGCGCTTCGGGCACTTGCAGCACTTGCTGCAGCCATTCGCCCAGCGCGCCGATGGCATCCGGTTCCGCACGCGACAGCAAAGTCGGCAAGGCGGCGATGGCGGCATCGAAATCATGCAGCATCAAACGCGCCTGCTGGCGCACGATGCCGCGGAATTCTTCCATGCTGAAGCCCTGCGTGTACTGCGGCTTGACCAATTTGAGGGCCAGGTTGACGCGGCGCTCGTCGGCGATCATGCGGAAGCGGTAGATGTAGAACAGCGCGCGCACGGCCGCCTCCACCAGGCCCCCATGCTGCATGTCCTCGTCCATCTTGCGCGTTTCGCAACGCACGTATTCGCAATGCTCGGGCGAGATACCGGGATGCGGGCGCGGCGGCGTGGTGTCGCCGAGGGCTTGTCCCGTCAGCGCCTGCACCAGGGGTGAGCCATAAATCATGTCGAAAGTGGTTTCCTGCACCGTATCGCGCCAGTCGCGCCAGCTGTTCAAGCCGGCCGTGATGGCGCCGGAAATGGCTTCCTGCATGGCCAGCAGCGGGTTGTCCGGCGCCACCGGCTGGCGCTGAGCGCGCACTTTTTCCGCCTCCTTGGCCACCAGCTTGGCCAGCGGATTGTGGTCCGTCCAGCGCTCGTACGAGACGCGCAGCGGATGCGTGAGCTGCAGGAAGCGCGCCGACTGCGGCGTGACCATGGCGCGCACCCACGGCTGCGCAAACGTGCGGTACAAAGCCAGGTTCACTTCGGACACGCGCGCGGCGGCGGCGAACTTGCGGTCATTTTCCACGCTGGGCTGCACGATGGCGCGCACATCCTCGATGCCGCGATGCTCGACCTGCAGCACGTAGTCGCCGCTGGCCAGGTCCGCGTTCGGCGTATCGGGCGTCTTGTCGACGATCCGCGCTTCGTAGATGCCGGCCGGCAGCAGGTTGATCAGGTCGATATTGCTGGCGAATTTCTGGTGTTCCTTGTGCCCCACCTTGGCCGAGACGAAAATGCCCAGGTGGCCGATGCTGTCATGCACGGCATACACGATGGTCTGGTCGTGCAGCAGCACATCGTTGTCGTCGCGGTACAGGTCCGTGATCCAGCCCAGCGCCTGCGGCGGCGGCGTGATGTTGTCGCCGTTCGAGCAGAATACGACGATGGGCGAACGGATATTGCGCAAGTCCAGACGCACGCCATCGGAAGTGATCAACTCCGCCGTGGCCAGGCGGTTGCCGATGAACAGATTGTCGACGATGTACTGCATCTCGACGTCGTTGAGGAACACGTGACCGCCCCAGTATTTTTCAAATTCCAGATAACGGGGCGCTTCCGTATCGATGTTCGCGTACAGGTTGTACTGCTTGCTCCACAGGGTGTTGGCCGGGTTCAGCTTCTCGAAATTCTGCACCAGGCTGGCGCCGTCGAAACGGCCCTTGCCCAGGTCGCCCGCCAGGGCCGTGGCCCAGCTGCCGCCCATCAGGCCACCCGCATAGCGCATCGGATTGCGGCCATGCCAGCCGGCCCAGTACGACACGGGCGCGCCGGCCACGATGATTGGGCCGAACAGCTCCGGGCGCATGGCCGCCGTCATGAGGATTTGCCAGCCCGCCTGGCAATTGCCGATGACGACGGGCTTGCCCTCGCTGAGCGGATGCAGGGCGATGACTTTTTCCAGGAAGGCCGCCTCGGCGTGCATCACGTCTTCCACCGTCTGTCCCGGCACGGGATCGGGCAGGAAGCCGATGAAGTAGCACGGATGGCCGGCGCGCAGGGCCACGCCGATTTCGCTCTCGGCCTTGAAGCCGCCGATGCCGGGACCATGGCCGGCGCGCGGGTCGACGACGACGAATGGCCGCTTCGATGGATCGGGTTCCGGCGCATCGGGCGTCAGGATGCGCGCCAGGCCGTAGTTGACGGGACGCGCCAGTTCCAGGCCCGACATCACCAGTTCGGCGGGGAAGTCCAGCACGTTCGGCACTTCCTCGGCCATGTGCTCCTGGTACTGGTTGCCGCGCCGGCGCATCACGTCCGCGTACAGCACGATGCGCTGCCACGAGTCGCGCGCATAGTCGCCCAGCACGCCCAGCGACGGCAAGCCGCCGGTGGAGAAAAATGGTGCAGTTTCGATCTTCATGGCTATCCTTTTCATGCAAAAAAACGCCGGACCATTCCGGCGCGGGGGGCTACGCCATCTGGCTGATGGTCTTGCGAAAGCGCGCCAGCGCGAAGGTAAACAGGGCCGTGCCGATGGCCAGCAGGGCCAGGAACGGTTTCCATACCACGTCGATGCCGGCGCCCCGGTACAGGATCGCCTGGCTCAGTTCGACGAAATGCGTGGTCGGTGCGATCAGCATGATGTTCTGCACCAGTTCGGGCATGCTTTCGCGCGGCGTGCTGCCGCCCGAGAGCATCTGCAGCGGCAGCAGCACGAGGATCAGCAGCATGCCGAACTGCGGCATGCTGCGCGCCACGGTGGCGAGAAAAATGCCCATCGAGGTGGTGGCAAACAGGTGCAGGGCCGCGCCGCACAGGAACAGCGCGATCGAGCCTTCGATCGGCACGTGCAGCATGCCGCGCACCACCAAGTTCAGCGACAGGGCGGCAGCCAGCAGCACCACCAGGCCCATCGACCAGACCTTGCCCAGCATGATTTCGGCCGGCGTCACGGGCATCACCAGCAAATGCTCGATGGTGCCGTGTTCGCGCTCGCGGATCAGCGCCGCCCCCGTCAAAATGATCGACAGCATCGTCACCTGGTTGATGAGCTCCATCAGCGAGCCAAACCACGCCTGGCTCAGCGATGGGTTGAAGCGCGCGCGCATCACCAGCTCCACCGGCGAGACCGTCGCGCCGCGATAGCGTTTGGCGAATTCGGATATTTCACCGGCGACGATCTGCTGGATGTAGCCGCTGCCGCTGAAGGCCTGGCTCATGCGCGTGGCGTCCACGTTCAGTTGCAGCTCCGCCTGGCGCCCGCCCAGCACGTCCGCCTGCAGCTTGGGCGGGATCGTCAGCACGAAGGTGTACCGGCCCGCGTCCAGGCCCGCATCGACCTGGCTCTGGTTGATCATGGCCGGCGGCGTGAACTGCGGCGGGAAGAAGGCCGAGGCGATGCGCCCGGACAGCGGCGAGCCATCCTCGTCGACGATGGCGATCGACGCCATGTGCAGGGTTTCCGGCTTGGCTGTGGCGGCCACGTAGATGGCCAAAGTGAAGGTGTAGAGGATCAGGATCAGCATCATCGGATCGCGGATCAGGCTCCAGATTTCCTTCACGCCCAGGCGGTAGATATTTTCAAGATGGCGCATACGCTTACGACTCCTGTTTCTTCAGCAGCGCCACCGTCACGCCGAGGATCACGGGGATCGCCACGAGCAGGGGCCAGAACGAGGCGTGCAGGTCGCCAAAGCCCAGCGCCTTGTTGAACACGCCGCGGCTGATATTGAGCATGTGCGTGGCCGGATACATCAGGCCGATCGCCTTGCCCACGCCTTCCATCGACGAGACGGGATTGAGCAGGCCGGAAAACTGGATGGCCGGGATCATGGTGCCGATCATGGTCACGAACAGGGCCGCGATCTGGCTGCGCGTAAACGTCGAGGCGAACAGGCCGATGCCGGTGGCGCAGATATTGAAGATGAAGGTGGCGCCGATCAAGGTCAGCAAGCTGCCCTTGACCGGCACACCGAAGGCGGTGACCGCCAGCAGCGCCATGAGGGCGAAGTTGAACATGGCCAGCACGACGTACGGCACCTGCTTGCCGAGCAAGAATTCCAGGCGCGTGACGGGCGTCACATACAGGTTGATGATGGAGCCGAGTTCCTTTTCACGCACCACGGACAGCGCCGCCAGCATGGCCGGCAGCATCAGCAGCAGCAGGGGAATCACGGCCGGCACCATGGCCGGCAGGCTTTTCACATCCGGGTTGTAGCGGTAGCGCGTCTGGATGGCGACGGGATTGTTCATCTTGATGCCATAGCGGTGCAGGGCCTGGTCGGCCAGCCACAGCTGATGCATGCCCTGCACGTAGCCCTGCACGGTTTCGGCGCGCATCGGCATGGCGCCGTCGATCCAGGCGCCCACCTGGGCTGGTGCGCCGCGCTGCACGTCGCGCGCAAAGCCGGGCGGAATCTCGATGGCCAGCGACAGTTCGCCGCTGCGCATGCGCTTGTCGATATCGGCATAGTCGCGCAGCGGCGGGCGCTCGACGAAGTAGCGCGAACCGGCCAGGTTGTTCGTGTAATTCTGGCTCAGGGTGGTCTGGTCGTGGTCGAGCACCGCATAACTGAGGTCTTCCACATCCAGGCTGATGCCGAATCCGATGACGAACAGCAGCAGCACGGAGCCGCCCAGCGCCAGGGTCAGGCGCACGGGGTCGCGCCGCAATTCCAGCGTTTCGCGCCACATGTAGCTGAGCATGCGCCCAAGACTGAAGCGGCTGCGCCGGTGTTCCTGCTGCGGTGCGGCCACTTCAGCCTTCTGCGCGGGCACCTCGCTTTCCTGCTCCGCCGGCGCCGTGCCGCCGCCCGCCTCTTCCAGGTAGGCGATGAAGGCCGCTTCCAGCGACGGTGCCCCCTTCTTGCGTACCAGTTCGGCCGGTGCATCGCTGACCAGCACTTTACCCGCGTGCATCAGCGAGATGCGGTCGCAGCGCTCGGCCTCGTTCATGAAGTGGGTGGAGATAAAGATGGTGACGCGGTCGCGCCGCGCCAGCTCGATCATCAGGCGCCAGAAATTGTCGCGCGCGATCGGGTCGACGCCGGACGTGGGCTCGTCGAGGATCAGCATTTCCGGCTTGTGCACCATGGCCACGGCCAGCGACAAACGCTGGCGTATGCCCAGCGGCAGGCTGTCGGGCAGGTCGTCCATCACTTCGCGCAAGTCGAAGCGCTGCGCCATTTCGTCGATGCGCGCGGCGATTTCCGCTTCCGGCACGTGGAACAGGCGCGCATGCAGCACCAGGTTCTGGCGCACCGTCAGTTCGCTGTACAGGGAAAATGCCTGCGACATGTAACCGACCCTGCGGCGCGTGTCGATATCGCTGGAATCGACTTCCTTGCCGAACAGCCAGGCCTTGCCTTCCGTTGCCGGCAGCAGGCCCGTGAGCATCTTCATGGTGGTCGACTTGCCGCAGCCATTCGAGCCGAGAAAGCCGAAGATCTCGCCGCGACCGATGCGGAAATTCACATGGTCGACGGCCGTGAAATCGCCGAAGCGCATGGTCAGATCCTTCGCCTCGATGGCGACGTCCTGCGCGCTGGCCGCGTCCAGCGGCGTGATGACCACGGGCTGGTGGCCTGCGCGCTTGGCTTCCGGCAGCAGCTTGATGAAGGCCGCCTCCAGGTTGTCGCTTTGCGTGCGCGCCAGCAGTTCGGCCGGCGTGCCCGTATCAAGCACCTTGCCGTCATCCATGGCTACTAACCAATCGAAGCGCTGCGCCTCGTCCATGTAGGCGGTGGCGACCATCACGCTCATTTGCGGGCGCTGCACGCGAATGCCGGCGATCAGGTCCCAGAACTGGGCGCGCGCCAGCGGATCGACGCCGGTGGTCGGCTCATCGAGAATGAGCAGGTCGGGATCGTGGATCAGCGCGCAGCACAGGCCCAGTTTCTGCTTCATGCCGCCCGACAGCTTGCCCGCCGGGCGCGCCAGGAACGGGTGCAAGCCCGTGCTGCGGGTCAGCTGGTCGATGCGGCGCCGGCGTTCGGCGGCATCGTGGCCGAACAGGCGCGCGAAAAACTGCAGGTTTTCCTCGACAGACAAAGTCGGATACAGATTCTTGCCCAGGCCTTGCGGCATGTAGGCGATGCGCGGACAGACATCGTCGCGATGGCGCGCATCGCGCATGTCGCCGCCCAGCGCCATCACGCTGCCCTGCTGCACGGCGCGCGCGCCGGCCACCAGCGACAGCAGGCTCGATTTGCCCACGCCATCGGGCCCGATCAAGCCCACCATGCAGCCGGCCGGCACATCGAGGTCGATGGCGTCGAGCGCCACCGTCTTGCCGTAATGCTGGCTGACGCCCTTGATACTGACGACAAATGGGGTCACGTCCATGGTCACTGCGGGACCTTGGCCGTCAGTTCAGCCGGCCATGCCTGCTTTGCATCGAGACGCACCCAGGCTACGCCGGGCAAGCCCACTTTTACCAAAGCCAGATGCTTTTGCAGCAGCTCGCGGCTGATCTGCGCTTTCACGCGGAACATCAGCTTCTGGCGCTCGCTGGCCGTTTCCACCGTCTTCGGCGTGAACTGCGCGCTGGCGGCGACAAACGAGATCGTCGCCGGAATCACGTAATTGGGCGCCGCATCGAGGATGATGCGCACTTCGCCGCCCATCGCCACCTTGCCGGCCGCCGTCTCGGGCAGGAAAAAGGTCATGTAGACGTCCGACAGGTCGACCAGGTTGAGCACCTTGCCACCACCAGCCAGCACTTCGCCCTGCTGCGCCACCAGGTATTGCACGCGGCCGTCGCGCGGCGCCGCCAGCTGGCCATCGGCCAGGTCGGCGTCGATGCGCGCGGTGGTCGCCTCGGCGGCCGTCACGGCCGAACGCGAACCCACCACTTGCGCCTTGGCCGCGTCGATGGCCGCCTGCGCCGCAGTCACCTGCGCCTTGGCCGCATTCAGGGCCGCGGCCACGCTGCGCACGCGGGCGCGGTCGTCGTCGAGTTCCTGCACCGAGGAAGCGCCCTCTTTCGACAAGGTTTCCGAGCGGGCCAGGCGGCGGCGGGCCGCATCGAGTTCGCTTTCACGCTGCGCCACCAGGGCCAGCGCGGCCGCCTTGTCGCTCTCGCGCACGGCCACCTGCGCCTGCGCGCCGACCACCGCGTCGGACGCCTGCTGCTGGCGCGCGCGCGCCTCGTCGCGCTGGGCCGTCAACGAGTCCACCTGCATGGTGGCCAGCGGCTGCCCCGCCTTGACGAAGTCGCCCTCGCGCACGAGGATCTCCTTGACGCGGCCGGCCAGCTTGGTGGCGACGTCGATTTCCGTCGCTTCGATGCGGCCATTGCCGCTGACAAAACCCTCACCGGGGCCGGTGGGACGCATTTTTTGCCAGGCCACATAGCCCAGCACGAGAACGGCCACGACGAGTGCCGCGGGGATGAGTTTTTTCTTCAGTTGTGGAGTCATGGTATCGGGGCGATCAAATTAGTGGGTGGAAGCGGCGGCAGAGGCGGCGGGCGCGCCACCGCCCAGGGCCGCATACAGGCTGACCTGGCTGGAGAGCAGCGCGCGGCGCGTCTGCACCAGTTGCTGCTCGACCGTCAGCAGGTCGCGCTGCGCATCGAGCACTTCCAGGTAGGGCGCGGCGCCATTGTCATAGCGCAGCTTGGCCAGGCGCGCGCGTTCGCTCTGCGCGGCCAGCGTGGTCTTGCCGATGTCGACCTGCAGCGCCAGCCAGCGCCGGTTCGACAACGCATCGGCCACTTCGCGAAACGCGCCCTGCACGCTCTTTTCATAATTGGCCACGGCCACGTCGCGGCGTACCTCGGCCAGGTCCATGTTGGCGCGGATGCGGCCCGCGTCAAAGATCGGCAGCACCAGGCGCGGCGCGAAATTCCAGGCGCCGCTGCCCGAGTCGAACAGGCCGCTCAATTCCGCGCTGGCCGTGCCGTAAGCGGCCGTCAGCGAAATGGTGGGAAAGAAGGCGGCGCGCGCGGCGCCGATATTGGCTTGCGCGGCGCGCAGTTGATGCTCGGCCGCCATCAGGTCGGGACGCTGCGTGAGCAAGGCCGAGGACAGGCCCGCATGCAGCGGCTGCAGCACGCTGGCGTCGTCGAAGCGGCGCGTGTCCGGAGTCAGGTCGACCGGGCCGCCCACCAGCTGGGCCAGCGCGTGCGCCTGCACGGCGCGCGCCTGCTCCAGCTGCGCCGACAGCGACAAGGCCTGGCTGAGCAGGGTTTCCACCTGCGTCAGGTCCAGCTTGGAAATCGACCCGACCTCGAAGCGACGCGTAAAGATGCGCAGCGACTCGGCGCGGCTGTCGACCGTGGCGCGCGCCAGTGCCACCCGTTCATCGAGTTCGCGCAGGCCCAGGTAGCCATTGGCGACCTGCGCCACCAGGGCCACGCTGACGGCGCGGCGCGCCTCGTCACTGGCCAGCAGGGTTTGCAGCGCGCTGTCCTTCAGGCTGCGCACGCGGCCCCAGAAATCGAGCTCCCAGGCGCTCACGTTCAAGCCCGTCTGGTACTGCGCGCTCGTCATGGGGCGGCCCGTCACGCTCAGGTCACCAGGCACGCGCGCACGGCTGCCGGAGGCGCCCAGCGCAATGGTGGGGAATTGTTCCGCGCGCTGGATGCCATACGCGGCGCGCGCCTCTTCCACGCGCAGGGCGGCGATGCGAATATCGCGGTTGCTGGCCAGCGCCTGCGCAATCAGCGCCTGCAGGCGCGCGTCGGCAAAGTAGGCTTGCCAGGCGATGTCCGCCGCGTGCGCGCCGGCGGGATCGGTTTCCGGATACTGCGCCGCCACGGGCAGCGGCGGTGGCGCATACGGCGGCGCCATCGAGGCGCAGCCGGCCAGGGCCAGCGTGGTGGCCAGTGCAGTGGCCAGCGCGGCCATCCTGGCGCACGCAGATAAAGCGGGAACAGGCATGATCATCTTCTTCCAGTCAATTCAGAATGTTGTAGCCGCCATCGACATACAAGGTGCCGCCCGTGATGGCGCGCGCGCCGTCGCCGGCGAGGAAGGCGCACAGCGCGCCCACGTCCTCGATGGTGGCCAGGCAGCGCATGGGCGAGCGTTCGATGGCGTCGGCCATCAGGCGGTCGAAATGGGCAATGCCGGAAGCGGCCCGCGTTTCCAGGGGCCCCGGCGAGATGGCATTGACGCGGATGCCTTGCGGACCCAGTTCCGCCGCCAGGTAGCGCACCGATGCTTCCAGGGCCGCCTTCACTGGCCCCATCAGGCCATAGTCGGCGATGACTTCCTCGGCGCCCAGGTAACTCATGGTCATCAGGCTGCCGCCGTCCGGCATCAGCGGTTCGGCCAGCTTCGCCATGCGCATGAAGGAGTGGCACGAGATATCCATCGCCTGCGCGAAGCCGTCAGCCGAACTGTCCGTGACGCGGCCATGCAAGTCTTGTTTGGGCGCGTAAGCGATGGAATGGACGACGAAATCGAGCCGCCCCCACTGCCGCTCGATCTGCGCAAACAGCGCTTCGAGCTGGCCTGGCACGGCCACGTCGAGCGGCGCCATGATGGCCGCCTGCACTTGCTGCGCCAGCGGTTCCACATGCGGACGCGCCTTGTCATTGAGCCAGGTCACGGCCAGTTCGGCGCCGGCCGCGCGCAATGCGCTGGCGCAGCCCCAGGCGATGCTTTGCGCGTTGGCGATGCCCACCACCAGGCCCCGCTTGCCCTGCAAAGGCAAGTGTGGGCGCAAGTCGGCCGTCATGCCTGGACTGGGCGCAGGGCGGGCCACGGCGTGGCCGCATGCACGCAGCGCACCGCGCCGGCGCGCATGGCGGCCGCGCTCATGGCAAGGGTCACGCCGCCTGCGCGCGCGTACGGCAAGGCAATCGGTGTGTGGGGATGGAGGGTATTGCACGCGTCAGGCGCGGGGGTCTGCATCTTCATGAATCGGCTTCCGTCACTGAAATTCGAGGCCGGCACCAGTGCATTCTCAGGGAACTGGTACGGGGCGAAAATTACTCTACAGCATTTAGATACGTGATTCGCGATGAGTCCGGTCCGCATGCTTATCGTTTTGAGCTAGGTCAACTATAAGTGCGATTGCGGCAATGCAACATTGATATACATCAAATTCTACATCAATATTATTTAAATGAACTAATTGATAAGCAATCGAATCGCGGTGCTTATTTGATAATATCGCGGGGCTGGCGCATAGAAAAGCGGCCGTGCAAAAGAAGGGGAGATTGCCTGAAACACAAGCTGCGCGGCGCCGTGGCGCGAGGCGCAAGGCGGGGAACGGTAAAACTGGGGACCATGCTATTGCGTTGCAACATGGCCCACCATGCCTTGCGGCACTGCACTGAAAGGATTATTGGCGCGGCGCCGCGGGACGCGAATACAGGTCGATGATGGTGCTGATGCCATCCTGGCATACGGAGCAGAAGGTCTCGCTGCGGTCGAACATGATGCACTGCATCTCGGGCCGGTAGTAGCCGGACGACTCGTAGTTCGCGCCTTCGAAGGCGCCCACAGCATGGCGCTGCGGCGCCTTCGAGAACAGCTGCTGCGTGTACGCCAGGTCGGCCTTGAACAAATCGCTCATCTCGCTTTCCGGGCGGTTGGCCGCGCGCAGGGCGGCGCGCTGCTTCTGGTACTCGCGCGCATGGCTGTCGTAGGCTTCCTTCGGCCATGGCGTCGGCAGCGGCGTGCCCGCCTTGACGTGGCTCTGCCATTTCAGTTTGGACGGATCGCGCAGCGCCGTGGCGTTCGGCTCCCACGGTTCCTGCCGCTCGCCATTCGACTGATAGGCCACGGGCGAAGTGTAGTACTCGTCGGCCAGGCCGGCGAAATGGTGGCCGAATTCATGCACGAACAGGTAATTGGCCCAGTCGTTGTTGGCTGCCGCCGTGCTGAACTGGCCGAAGATGCCGCCACCGCCGTAGGTGTCGTTGTTGACGAGGATTTCGATGAATTCATACGGCGCGTATTGCGCCAGGTCGCGCAGGGCGCGGTTGTCCGTCGTCAGCACATAACGCTCGCTGCCGAAAATATCGTAGCGCGTGCCCAGCGGCGACGCATGGTGCACGCCCGTCGATGGACGCGACACGCCCGATTCCTGCGTCGGCGCGGCCATGGCCCACACGTTGAAGTCATTGGCCCGCTCGCGGAACGGCGACACCGTAAACAGGTGCTCGGCCAATTTCCGCGCCGTCGCTTCGAACTTGCCCATTTCGGCGGCCGTGTAGCCGTCGCCCATGATCAGCAGGTCGACCTTCCCGGACGAGGGGCCACTGATGCGGATCGGGATCGGCTTGACGGGCGCCGGCGGCTGCTTGCGGATCACGTCCTGCGCCGCCGGATCGACATCGGTGCTCCACACAATGGAAAACAGGCCGCGTTCGTCGCGCTTGAGAATGCGCACGCGCACGGGGTGCTCGGGCTGCGGGAAACGCACGGATTCCTGGAACGCGCGCGTGGTGGTTTTCGCTTCGTCGGTGCTGGCCCATTCACCGAAAATGGTGGAGAAGCCGCGCGAATACAGCACCTTGCCCGACTGGATATCGACCACTTCCAGCAGGTTGTTGCCGCGGTTGCTGTCATCGATGGGACGCGCCAGATTGCCCGGCCATGGCAAGGGTTCGACCAGCACGCGCTCGACCGCATAATGCTCGCCCAGCGCATTGCCGCTGTGCTGGTAATCGAGGCGCATGGTGGCCGGCTGGGCGGCACCGGCAGCCTGCGCGGCAGGGACGATGCCGGCGGCCAGCGCCAGCGCGCAGAGGAAGGATCGAATCGGGGTCTGCTGCATTTCATTCCTGACACGGTAGAAAAACGGGTAAAAGAAGCGGTTTTCCAAACAAACAGCGGCGCCAGCGGCGGGCATGGAAAAATCCGGTGCGGCATATTGTAGCGACAGGAATACGCACTGCAAAGCACCCGCTTGACCGCGCCACGCAATCCATTTATATTAGACTGACTAGTCGATTAATTAAAAGGGGAGCAAACCGCCATGCGCACCATCGATCCCGGCAAACACGCGGCCCGTCGCGACGCCATTCTCGCCGCCGCGCGCAGCTGCTTCGCACGCAAGGGCTTTCACCAGACCAGCACCGCCGCCATCTGCGCGCAAGCGGGCATGAGTCCCGGTAACCTGTTTCATTACTTCCCCACCAAGCAAGCCATCATCGCCGCCATCGTCGACCAGGAAGACGGCGAGACGGCCGCCTATTTCGCCGGCGTGCAAGGCAGCGCCGATGCGTACGGCGCCCTGCTCGATTTCATGGACCTGGTGCTGGCGCTGGCGGCCGACGGGGATTTTGCGGGACTGGCGCTGGACATTGCCGCAGAAGCGATGCGCGATCCGGATATCGCAGCCAGGGTGGCGCGCAACGATGCCGTGCTGCGCGCCGGCGTGCAGGCGCTGCTGGAAAGCGCTGCGGCACAAGGTCAGGTTGACGCCGCGCTCGACCCCGCGCAAACGGCCGGCTGGATCGCCGCGCTGATCGACGGCATCTTCAACCGGGTCGCCGTCGATCCCGATTACGCACCGCTGGCGCAACGCGCCAGCCTGCACCTGTTATTGGCGCGCTTCCTGCGCCCTGCCCTGGCATGAGCACCGCCATGCAAACCCAGCCCACGCGCATCGCCGATGTCGACGCACTGCGCGGCTGCGCCCTGTTCGGCATTTTGGTCGTCAATATCGGCGCCTTCGCCACGCCGTGGTTCGGCCTGGGTTTGACCGATCCCGCCTTTCACGGCGGCGTCGACCGCGCCACGCATTTTCTCGTCGCGCTGCTGTTCGAGACCAAGTTCTATCTGCTGTTTTCCTTTTTGTTCGGCTACAGCTTCACCTTGCAGATGCAGGCGGCCGCGCGCGCCGACGCGCCGTTCGTGCCGCGCATGCTGCGCCGGCAAGCGGGCCTGTGGCTGATCGGCGCCCTGCATGCCGTGTTCCTGTTTCATGGCGACATACTCACCACCTACGCCCTGCTGGGCATCGTGCTGCTGGCGCTGCACCGCTGCGGCAAACGCCAGGCACTGTCCCTGGCCTTGATGCTCGTCACCGTCTGCGTGGGGTTCTGGGCCGGCATGGCCTGGCTGCAAAGCCTGCAGCCGGCGGGCGACGCGGCGGACAACGCCGTGGCAATGGCGCAGAAGGCGGCGACCGCGCTGGCCGCCTACCGCGCCACGCCGGCCGCCGTCGTCCATCAGCATTTGCGCGAACTGAGTGACATCTGGATCGTCCTGCTGCTGGTGCAGGCGCCGTGCGCACTGGCCATGTTCCTGTGCGGCCTGGCCGCCGGCAAGCGCGAGATGCTGCTGCACGCCAGCGATTACCTGCCGCTGCGCCGCCGCCTGCTGTGGGCCGGGGCGCTGGTGGGACTGCCCGGCGCCGCCTTGTATGCGTGGACCTCCGTATATGCGCAAAGCCAGGCATGGCAGGTGGCGGGACTGGCCGTGGGACTGGCGAGCGCGCCGCTGCTGGCCGGCGCCTACCTGGCATTGGCGCTGGCCCTGTTCGAGCGCCTGCGCGACGGCACGCTGTTTGCGCTGCTGGCCGATACGGGCCGCATGGCGCTGTCGAACTACCTGCTGCAGTCGGCCATCTGCGCCTGGCTGTTCCTCGCGTATGGCGCGCGCTTGATGGGCAGCGTCTCGCCGCTCGGTGCGCTGGCGCTGGCTGTCATCATCTTCAGCCTGCAGCTGCCCCTGAGCCGCTGGTGGCTGCGCGGCCACGCGTATGGCCCCGTCGAGTGGCTGCTGCGGGCCTTGACGATCGCCGCGTGGCCGCGCTGGCGGCGCAGCGGCGCCGCTTACTTGTAGCGGTACAGCGGCTGGCGCAGCTGGATCGGGCGGATGTCGAGGCGCAGCTTCAGCACCGAATACGCTTCCGCCTCGGTCGAACTGTAGCCGACGCTGTTGACCGTTTTACTGAAGCGGAACTCGAAGCCCAGGTCCGGGTACGGGTCGCGCGGGTTGCCGAAGGCGATGCCGATGGCTTCCTGCTGCGCGTTGTCGATCAGGTTGCCCATCAGGTCGAGCACGGCGTTGTTGCCGAGGATATCGTTGGTAAACACGGGTTCGCGCATGTCGGGCTGGTTCGGATCGAGCTTGTTGTCGGCCTTGTCCGGCGAGGGTGTAAACACGCGTGTGACGAGGTTGAACTTGTCGCCCCGGTCCAGGTAGCTGATGGCCGCGTTGCTGATATTGAAATTTTTCACGCCACGGTCGCTGATGGCGCCCGACAGGTCGATCAACAAGGCGCCGCTGTAGCCGATGACTTCCACGTCGCGCATGGCGTCGACCACCATGGCGCTGTTTTCATCGATACCCAGTCCCAGGTGATAGCCTTTTTTCAGCATCACGGGAATCATGCGCGCAAAGCGCCCGCGCACCAGCAGATGCTGGTCCACGAAGACATCGCTGCCGATGAAGCCCAGGCCCGGCGCAATCTCGCGCCCGTCCGTGACGCCCATCTTGAGCATGTCGAGCACGGGCTTGGCATCGTAGAACATGGTGGTGCTCATGATGGCCGCGCCGGCGCTGGAACCGGCGATCACGCCGCCGTTGCGGTAGACCGACCAGATGGCTTCCAGCGCGGCCGTGCGGCTACCGTCCGGGCGCAGCAAGGCTTGCGTGATGCGCCCCTGGTCGCCGCCGGCAAAATAGATGCCGGTGGCCGACTTGATCTGCGTGACGATGGCCGGATCTTCGGCCGCCTTGCGGTAATCGCGATTGGCCAGCTTGACGGCCAGCGGCACGAAAAAGGCATCGGCGCCATATTGATTGAGTTTTTTGATGATGCTTTCACCCGATTTTTCCGGATTCATCGCGGCCGAGGCCAGCACGGCGATGCGCGCGCCCGGTCCGCCCGACAACTTGACGATGCGCTGCCAGACTTCGGCATTGTCGGCGCGCAGGCCGCCGCCGATGATGACGAGGGTGCCCTGCGGGGCGCTGCCGATGGCACTGCCGCCAGGCGCCGCCACGGCATGGAAGCTGCACAATGCCAGCGCGAACAGCAGCGCGGCGCGGAAGGTGTGATACAGGCTTGACGATGATTTCATGGTGCCTCTCGAATACATGGAAAGGGGCACGCGCCTGGCGCGCGCCCTTGCTGCCAATACTGCTGCTTGCAACCCAACGCCATCGAGCTACGATACTACCCGCTGCGTGTGACAGCCGTATTGCGGTATCTCCTGCTTTGCCGCCTTATTTGAAGCTGTAATTGGCGCTGGCATAGAAGCGCCGGCCGCGCGGGTCCGAATAAGTAGGGTCATAGCCGGACAGGAAGAAGTACGCCTGGTTCGAGTACGGCGGGCTGGTATTGAACAGATTCTGTATGCCCGCGCGCAGCTTGAACTGCTTGCTGACCGCATATGCACCCGACATGTCCCACAGCGTGTAGGCCTTCACCCGGTTCGGCTTGACCACGCTGCCGTCGTCCGTGTTGATGGCCGAGTTCTGGTCATCGTAGCCGCTCGAATACGTGTTCGACAGGCTGGCCGAATACGGGCCGTTGTCCCAGTCCAGCGTGATTGTATGGCGCCAGCGCTGCACCACGCCGTCCGTGACGAATTTATTCAAGTTACTGATAAACACGTCTCCAGGGCTGGTCTGGATTTTCGAGTCGAGCACGTAGGTGCCGCTCAGGTGGCCGCCAAAACGCCCCCACGCCGTTTTCACGCCATGCAGGTCGGCCGTGATATCGATGCCCGCAGCTTTTTGCGCGCCGCGGTTCTCCTTGCGCAGCTCGATGTAGCGGATTTCATTGTCTTCGTCGCGGTGCACCAGGTTGCCGTACTTCGACAGGTTGCCCAGGATGATGTCGTCGCCGATCTCGCTGATCAGGTCCGTGCGCTTGATGTTCCAGTAGTCTGCACTGAAGGTCCAGTGCTGGCTCGGTTCGAGCACCAGGCCGGCCGAGAACTGGCGGCTGCGCTCCGGTTTCAGCTTGTCGTTGCTGTAGCGGCGCGTGTCCCAGTTTTGCGCGCAATCGGCATAATTGTTGTCCACGGTGGCGCACAGCACGGGATCGGGCAAGGTCGCCGTACTGCTGTAGACGGTGGGGCGGTGCAGGTCCGACATCGACGGTGCGCGGAAACCCTTGCCGGCCGAGGCGCGCATCAGCACCTGCTTGCTGGGCATGTAGGTCAGGCCCACCTTGGGGCTGAGGGCGCCGCCCACCTGCTCGTAATGGTCATAACGGCCAGACAACTGCGCCTGCCATTGCTTGGTAAACGGCAGCAGCAGTTCGCCGTAGATGGCTTGCACATTGCGGCTGTCGCTGGTGCCCTTGCCGCCCTCCGGTGCCGCATCGTTGTTGATATTGTCACTCATCAGCAATGCCGATGGACGGAACTCGGTGCGTTCGCGCCGCACTTCGCCGCCCAGGGCCAGCGCCATGTCGCCGCCGCCCAGGGCCATCAGTGCGCGCGAAGCCTTGAAATCCAGCCCATCCATGGTGCCGCGCGCATGGCGCACCTCGTCGTCAACCTGGATGCTGTCGAGCAGCGCCCGGCCTTTCGCGCTGGACGGGCCGAAAGGATTGATGTCGCCAGCGGCGATACCCGCGAGCAGCTTGTCGTACAGGACGTAGCCATGCGTATCGCGGTCCCTGACGGTATTGACGCTATGGTTCAGGCCCACGTCGTAATCCCAGCCGGCGAGCGTGCCGGTGGCGCCCACCACGATACGCTGGCTTTCGCTGGTCAGTTGGCTGGTGCGCATGCCCGCCTCGTTCAGTCGCATGCGCAGTTCCAGTTCGCGCCCTACCGGGTCGCCATCTGCATCGACCGCCGTATCGAAGCCGGCATTGGCCAGCTGCGGCACCTTGCTGTAATCGAGGTAGCCAATCACGCGCGCCGACGAGCCCACGTAATAGCTGCGCGAGCGGCTCAGTGCCACTTCCGCGTACAGCTGGTGGTCGTTATTCAGTTTCAGCACGCCGCGCGTGAGCAGGTTCTGCTTGTCCGTCTTCGGATAGAGCTCCGTGTCGCCCATATAATCGTAGGTACAGGCGTCGACGCCGCCCGTGCCCGCCGGCAAATACAGATTGGCCGGCGGCGCGCAGTTCGGGATCGAGAGATTGATCTGCCGGTTGGTGATCGGCTGGCCATTGAGCTGGAAGCCATTCTCCTGCAAGTGCGCGCGCTGGGCGTTGGACAGGCGGATATTCGCCGGGCTGGTAAAGTTCGACAGCAGATGCCCCAACCGCTGCGGAATCTGCAGGTTCGGGATGAACTTGCGCTGCGAGGAGCTGAGGCGGTCGGTTTTTTGCAGGTCGACCACGGCAAAGATATTGTAGCCATCCGTCGCCAGGTCACCCGTGCCGGCCGTGATGCTGGCCGTGCGCTTGCCGGCACCGCCTTCCTGCGTGCCGCTGCCGTAGACATTCAGCTCCACGCCCTGGTAATCCTTGCGCGTAATAAAATTGATGACGCCGCCGATGGCGTCCGTGCCGTACAGGGCCGAGGCACCGTCGAGCAATACTTCCACGCGCTGCAGGGCGGCGGCGGGAATGTTATTCAGGTCCACGCCCGCATCGTCGCCGGGCGAGGCAAAGTTCGCCATGCGCCGGCCATTGAGCAGCACCAGGGTCGATGAGGTGCCCACGCCGCGCAGGTTGGCGCTGTTGAAGCCGCGCTGGTCACCGCCCACGTTGATACTGGCGCCATCGGTCAGGCCGCCCACGTTGGCCGACACGCGCGCCATCAGTTCGGCCGCCGTCGTCACGCCCGCCTTCTCGATATCGGCGCGCGTGATGACCTGCACCGGCAGCGCCGTTTCCGATTCCAGCCGCTTGATGGCCGACCCCGTGATCTCCACGCGCTGCATTTTTTTCGGCGCCGGCTCCCCGTCCCGCGCCTGCTCCTGTTCCTGCGCCTGCGCGCCGCCGGCCAGCATGCCCAGCGCCGCCGACACGCTCAAGGCGCCCAGCGCCAGGCGCACGCCTTGCGCCAGCAGCGACTCGCGTGGCAATACGGAACGGCCGTCCTGTCTTTTCATGTGCATTGCATCTCTCCCCAATGGTGTATGTCTGATTTTTATCATGATTTTTGTACTGCCTTGCGCTGCCTGGATACTGCTTTCCGGGGCCCCGGCACGCCATGCTCGCCGCCGTACAGATAGGCGGCGATGACTTCGCTCAGGCGGGCCGCCTTTTCAACGTTCTTCTTGTTCGACACCATCAGCGCCACGGCCAGCGCCTCGATCATGGCCAGCGCCGTGCTGGCGCTGCTGGGCAGGACGGGATGCGTGCTTTGCGCATACAAGGCATGATCGGCCAGTTCGGCCAGGGGCGATGCGGGAGAGTCGGTGAGCGCCACGATGCAGGCGCCGCGGTCGCGCGCAAAGCTGGCCAGGCCGATGCAGTCGAGCGTATAGCGGGGGAACGAGATCACCAGCAGCACGTCGTGCGCCGTCAGGTTGACCAGATGCCCGGCCGCCACTTCCGAACCGCCGATGCCCACCACTTCCACCACATGCGGGCAAAACGGCTGCAGATGCTGCACCAGCATGCCCGCCAGGTTGGCCGACAGGCCAAAACCCATCACATATACCACCTTGGCGCGCGTCAGGCGCCGCACCACGGCCTGCATGGCCGGCGGCGACAGGGCATCGGAGGTGGCGACGATGTTCGCGGCCGCATACTCCAGGCTTTCCGTGACGGGTGATGTGGCGCGCGCGCGCCGTTCTATCGTGCGGCGCAATTTGTCGACTGGCTGCAACAGCGATTGCAGGGTTTCGGCCATGGCGCTGCGCATGGCCGAATAATTCTTCTGGCCGATGTCGCGCGCGAAGCGGCTGATGGTGGCCGTCGATACCTGGCAGCTGTCGGCCAGTTCCTCGATGCCCAGCGCCGTCACGCGCATCTGGTTGCGCAGCAGGTAATCGGCGATCTGCCGCTGCGAGGCCGAGCCGCTGGCCAGCACGTGCATCAGCGTTTTCCCCAACGGCGATTGCGCGAAGGCGGCATCGGGCGACGACAGGGCGGCGGCCACTGGCGTGCGGGAGCTGTTACGGGCAGGACTGGCGGATGATTTCATATCACTGGCGGCCTGTGTTCTTGTGCATGGCGGATGACGGATAAAAAGGCGAAAACGGGTCGCTGGAACTTACTCTACTCATATCAAAAAGAAAACTCAACAAATATTTGTAAAAGGATTTTCATTGATTTACTTCGTGAAAATAATGCTACATAATCGACCGAAATCCATCAACCGCGCCCCGTTTTGGGGCGAATTCACCATGCAAGTACAACAGCACCCCATCTCCAGCGCGCACGCCAGCGTATCGTGCCAGTTGAGCAGCTTTCACTTTGGCACGGCGGCGGCCGGCAGCCGCAGCGGCAAGAAAGTCTACATCCAGGCAGCGCTGCACGCGGATGAAGTGCCGGGCATGCTGGTATCGCAATTTTTGCGCCGCGAACTGCTGGCGCTGGAGGCGGCGGGCAGGATCCACGGCGAAGTGATCCTGGTGCCGGCCGCCAATCCCATCGGCCTGGCGCAAGCCATCCATGGCGCGCCATTCGGCCGCTTCGACCTGACCACCGGCATCAACTTCAACCGCGCCTACCGCCACGTGGCAGATGAACTGAAAACCACGCTCGATGGCAAGCTGGGGCAGGATGCGCAAGCCAACGTGGCGCTGATACGCCAGCATGCGCGCGACGCCGTCGCCGCCTGGCGGCCGTCCACGGATGCGGAGACGCTGAAAAAGACCTTGCTGGGCATGGCCATCGATGCCGACATCGTGCTCGACCTGCATTGCGATAACGAGGCGGCCCTGCATATCTATACAGGCACGCCGTTGGCGGCGCAGATCGCCCCCCTGTCCGCGCTGCTGGGCGCGCGCGCCGTGCTGCTGGAACTGGCAGCCGGCGAAGAGCCGTTCGACGAAGCCTGCAGCCGTCTGTGGTGGGACCTCGACGCGCACTTCAATGGACGCTATCCGATTCCCGCCGCCTGCCTGTCGACCACCGTTGAATTGCGCGGCGAAGTGGAAGTGAGCTATGCCCTGGCAGAGCGCGACGCCACCGCCCTGCTGCGCTTTCTTGCCATCGAGGGCGTGCTGGAGATCGCCGGCGCCGGCGACGACCTGCCCGCACCGCAATGCCAGCCCACGCCGCTGGCCGGCGTGGAACCGATCCTCGCGCCGCATCACGGCGTGCTGGTGTATCTGCGCGAAATGGGTGAGGTGCTGGCCGCCGGCGATGCGCTGGCCGACCTGATCGATCCGGTCAGCGGCGAGACGACGACCTTGCGCTGCAGCGTCGCCGGTGTCTTCTTTGCGCGCAGCGCCCACCGCCACGTCTTGCGCGGCATGAACGTCGGCAAGGTCGCCGGCGCCATCGCCTTCCGCGGCGGCAGCCTGCTGAGCCAATAAATGTCACCCATGAAAAAATTCAAGCTGCCCAATACCTTCGTCCTGCTGTGCGCCATCCTGGCCATGATCGCCCTGGCGACCTGGCTGGTGCCGGGCGGGAAATTCGACACGCAACTGGTGAACGGCAAGCAGCTGATCATTCCCGGCACGTTTCACTACGTGGACAACAAGCCGCAGGGACTGGCCGCGCTGATGATGGCGCCCATCAAGGGCTTCGTCGACGCCAGCCTGGTCATCGGCTTCATCCTGATCGTCGGCGGCGCCTTCGCCGTGCTGCAAAAGACGCAAGCCTTCGATTCGCTGATCAAGGCCATCGCCAAGGCGCACACCAGTTCGCGCTTCGTGCGCGCCGCCATCATTCCCGTCTTCTTCACCATGTTCTCGCTGGGCGGCGCCACTTTCGGCATGAACGAGGAAGCCATTCCCTTCATCCTGATCTTCGTGCCGCTGGCGCTGGCCCTGGGCTATGACACCATCACGGGCGTGTCGATTCCCTTCATCGGCTCGCAGGTGGGCTTTTCCGCCGCCTTCCTGAACCCGTTCAATGTCGGCATCGCGCAAGGGATCGCCGGCGTGCCGATCTTTTCCGGCATCGGCTACCGCCTGATCGTGTGGGCCATCGCCACGGCGGTCAGCATCGTGTTTTTGATGTGGTACGCGGCGCGCATCAAGCGCCATCCGGAAAAAAGCCCGACCTACCTGCTCGATATCGAAAAGCGCAGCGAGCATTCGATGGACCTCGACAGCTTTGCCGGCATGACGCGCACGCACCGCGCGGTGCTGTGGATTTTCATGGCGACCTTGCTGACGATGGTCGTCGGCGTCGTCAAGTACGACTGGTTCATCGATGAAATCGCCGCCCTGTTCCTGGTGATGGCCATCGTTGTCGGCCTGGTCGGCCGGCTCGACATGGACAGCCTGGTGGCATCCTTCGTGCAGGGCGCGCGCGACATGGTCAGCGTGGCGCTCGTCATCGCGCTGGCGCGCGGCACCATGATCCTGGCGCGCGATGCGCAGATCATCGACACCATGCTGCATGCATTGACGCCCCTGGTGGCGTCGTCAAGCCCCGTCTTTGCCGCGCAAAAGATGTTCTTCATGCAGTCGGTGATCAACTTCTTCATCCATTCCGGCAGCGGCCAGGCCGCGCTGACCATGCCGATCATGGCGCCGCTGGCCGACCTGGTGGGCGTGACGCGCCAGACGGCCATCCTGGCTTTCCAGTTCGGTGAATTCACCACGCCGATGATCCCCACCTCCGGCATCACCGTCGGCGTGCTGGCGCTGGCGCGCGTGCCGTGGATTACCTGGGCCAAGTGGATGATTCCGCTGCAGCTGATTTACCTGGTGCTCGCGCTGCTGCTGCTGATTCCACCCTGCCTGATGCACTGGCAATGAAAAAAGCCACGGCGCCGCACAGTCGCCGTGGCTTTCTCCTTATTTGCGATACGCCTGTCCGTACTTTCCATCGACACCCCCCTTTGCCCAGTCGGCCATCAGATCGTAAAACCCTGGCGTGATGATGGTGGCTTTGCGCGTTCCATCCGATGCCTGAGCATAGCTGCGCATGCCGTGATCGGCCTGCGGGAAGAGGTAGACCGAGATAGCCTGCCCCTGGCTGCGCAACGCCATCAAGCGCTCCACGGTGACCGCCGGCGGCGCCTGGCGGTCTTCCTCTGCCAAGGCCCATAACTGCGGTACCGTGACTTGGCGCAAGACCTGCACCGGATCTTGCGACCAGTCGACACCGAGCTTGTCGAACTGCGGCACGCCATTCTTGCGCAGCTCCTCGAACGGCATGCCCAGGAGCACGCCCGTGTAGCCTCCCTTGATGAGGACAAACCACGGTTCCTTGCCAAACTGCTGCCGGAATGCCAACAAGTCATCCAGGCCATCCTTGTAGCCGGATTTCACCAACCGCGCCGTGATATCCGTCACGCTGCGGGCCTTGGCGATGACGTCGCCGCCATAGCCTTTGTCCTGCAGTTCCTTGGCAACCTGCGCCGCATCCTGCTCCGTGATATCGACCGCTAGGCCATAGCCGATGCCAATAAATTCCGCCTTGGCACGCGCTTGCGCCAGTGGAGCGATCCAGCCGCCCTGGCTCACGCCTATCAGGCCGAAGCGGCCGTAACGGCCTTGCGCCAGCCGTTTGGCTTCGCGCGACGCGGCCACCAGGTCATCGGCCAGGCGCGGAAAGTTCTGCGTATATTCCCCTTCGGACTGCCCGGTACCACGTTTGTCATACACGAAAACGGACACGCCCCGTCCGACCATCTGGTAAGGATCGCGCGCTCGGTCGATCCAGCCGCTGCCTTCGGAACCATGGGCATACACGACCAGCGGCGTGTCCTTGCCTGCGCCCGGCGCCTCCATCAAACGTCCCGCGAGCATGATGCCATTCGATTCAAAACGCGTATTCGATTCGGCCAGTGCCACTTTCGGCCAGCGCCCCTTGCCACCGACAAGCACGGCGTCTTTTCCGCACGCGAGCAGCGCCCCGACATCCTGGGTGTTGCCGACGGTCCCGTCGCTGAAGGTGTAACTGTATCCCTTGCCCCCATGGGTAATGGCGACGAAGTCCTTCTGGTCGTGGCGAAAAATGCCCGTCTCGCAAGGCGCCGGACTGAATACATCTGGCATGGGTGCGCCAGTCGCCGTGAGCGAAACGACAAAGAGAGGCAAGAGAAGGGAAGAGGTCATGGAGTCAGGTTCCGATAGGGGGCTGTCGCGTGGTTGATCAAAAAAATCGCAATATCAGTATCAGGCAGGACCCGGGCCGCGCACACAGCGCCGGCTGTTCAACGCAGATAAATATCGGGAAAATACCTCTCCATCAGCGTCTCCGGCCTGAGCGCCGCCGTAAAGCCATTGCGCGCATACAAACCATGCGCCGTGCTGGTGGCCAGCATGAAACGGCGCAAGCCCTGCAAGTCGGGATGTGCCATCACGGCTTCCATCAGGCGCTTGCTATAGCCGCGGCCCCGGTACTCTTCCAGTACATACACGTCGACCAGATAGGCAAACGTGGCGTAGTCGCTGACCACGCGGGCGAACGCCACCTGGCGGCCGTCAAGCGTGCCGCCAAAGCATAGAGAATGGTCGATGGCGCGCCGTACGGTAGCCAGCGGGATGCCGATGGCCCATGTCGATTGCGTGCTGAGAAAATGGTGGATGGCTGGAACGTCGAGTTCCGCCTTGTCGGTGCTGATCATCAAATGTGACATCGCGCAGGCCCTGCTATCGTTAAAAGCACGATCATCGGCCTTTTTGCTGCGTCTGTCACCAGGGCTGGATAGAACCGGGGGCGCCGCCCGTTCTGCCTGTCCGTGATGCGGTGTTGCTGTTTGCTGCCGATGCTTCTTGTACTGCCGGCACTGCCATCGCCGCGCTTACAGGGCGGCTTTTTCTTCTGCCCTCAGACGCTTGGCGCTGACGTACACGGTGTGCATGGTGGCTTGATCGGCGCTGGCGGCGATGGGGGCTGGCGCGGCGCGGAATTTCGGCACGGCGGCGGTGGCCAGGCTGGTGGCGGCGGCGATGGCGATGATGGCAACGAAGATGGCTTCCATGTTTTTAGCGATGTTCATGATGGTGTCCTTTGAGTGGCTGGTTGTGTGTTGCGATGATTGAACTGTAGGCCGATCGCCCTTGAACTGCCATCGGATTGCGACCAAACGCACGATTCGCGGGACAGAATACAAAAAGCCCGGATGGAACGCACAACAGCGTCCGCAGCGTGGCATTTGACGCGTGCAAGCCCCATTCCCGGCCATTTCAGCGCCCTGCAAGCCCCTAAAAGCCCTACCGCAGGCCAACCTTGTTTATAATCGCCGTACACTAAAGGACTTCTTTCATGACTGATCAATTCTCCAAAAAGGGCGAAGCCTGGTCGGCCCGGTTTTCCGAACCGGTCTCGGACCTCGTCAAGCGCTACACAGCTTCTGTATTTTTTGACAAGCGCCTGGCGCTGTTCGACATCGAAGGTTCGCTGGCCCATGCGGAAATGCTGCATGCGCAAGCCATCATCAGCCCGACCGACTACGCTGAAATCGTGCGCGGCATGGCGCAAATCTCGCAGGAAATCGCCGCCGGCCAGTTCGAATGGCTGCTGGATCTGGAAGATGTCCACCTGAATATCGAAAAGCGCCTGACCGAACTGGTAGGCGATGCGGGCAAGCGCTTGCACACGGGCCGTTCGCGCAACGACCAGGTGGCCACCGATATCCGCCTGTACGTGCGTTCCGCCATCGACGACATCACCGCCCTGCTGGCGACGTTCCGCAGCGCGCTGACGGACCTGGCCGAACAGCATGCCGACACCATCATGCCGGGCTTTACCCACATGCAGGTGGCCCAGCCGATCACCTTCGGCCACCACATGCTGGCGTATGTCGAAATGTTCGGCCGCGATGCCGAGCGCATGGCCGATTGCCGCAAGCGCGTCAACCGCCTGCCGCTGGGTGCCGCCGCCCTGGCCGGCACCACCTTCCCCATCGATCGCCTGCGCGTGGCAAAAACGCTGGGCTTCGACGACGTCTGCCACAACTCGCTCGACGCCGTGTCGGACCGCGACTTCGCCATCGAATTTTGCGCCGCTGCCGCCGTGCTGATGATGCACGTGTCGCGCATGGCCGAGGAACTGGTGATCTGGATGAGCCCACGCATCGGCTTCATCGACATCGCCGACCGCTTCTGCACCGGCTCGTCGATCATGCCGCAAAAGAAAAACCCGGACGTACCGGAACTGGCGCGTGGCAAGACCGGTCGCGTGTATGGCCACCTGATTGGCCTGTTGACCCTGATGAAAGGCCAGCCACTGGCCTACAACAAGGACAACCAGGAAGACAAGGAACCGCTGTTCGACACGGTCGACACCGTCATCGATACCTTGCGCATCTTCGCCGACATGGCCGGCGGCATCACGGTGAAACCGGAAGCGATGCGCGCGGCAGCCCTGCAGGGTTATGCCACGGCGACCGACCTGGCCGACTACCTGGTCAAGAAGGGCTTGCCGTTCCGCGACGCCCATGAAGCGGTGGCCCTGGCCGTGCGCGCCTGCGTCGACGCCGGTTGCGACCTGGCCGACCTGTCGCTGGAGCAGTTGCGCGCCTTCTCGCCGCTGACCGGTGAAGACGTATTCGAGGTGCTGACGCTGGAAGGCTCCGTCGCCGCGCGCGACCACGTGGGCGGCACCGCGCCGCGCCAGGTGCGCGAAGCGATCGCCCGCGTGCGCACGCAGCTGGAAAAATAAACCGCGCTTGCGCGCTCAGGCGCCCCGCTGCAGCGATGCAGCGGGGCGTTTTTCATTGCGCGACGATTTTCGACAGCACGGAAAAAGCGGCCCCCGTCTGCGATGCTTCCAGCAGCAAGGTCAGCTCCGTATACGTGCAGATGATATTGATCAGGTTGATGCGCTCCCAGGCCAGGCGCTTGAGGATGGCGTGATACACGCCCGGCGTATAGCAGGTTTCGGGCGCCAGATGCAGGGTCACGGCCGTCACCCGTTCCAGGCGCGCCAGTTCCTGCTCTTCGCCGAAGACCTCTTCCACCAGCGTATGCAGCGAACGGCTGCAGATCACCATCACCTCGTTGACGCCGCGCGTGACCGTGATGAACGTGCCCCGCTGGGGCGCTGCCAGCGCCAGCAACTGGCGCTGGCAGGCATACGTCTGGTCGGAATAGCGGTAGGTAACAACCATCAATTCGCTGCGCGTGGACAGTTCACCCGCGCGGTGCGCCAGCACGATCTCGCCGCTTTTCTGCTGCGGCATCCGCTCGGCCAGGCGGCGCAGCGCCATCACCACGGCGGCCTGCCCCACCGGTTTCCATAAGTCGGTCTGCAATTGCGGCTGCAGCTGGCGCGCCAGTTCCGACAGGTTGAGCAAGCCCCGGCCCAGCCCCTCGCTGAGAAACGCCGATTCCATCACGATCTGTTCCACTTTGGTCGCTATCGAAAGCATAGTTCTTCGGGCCGGTGATTCCGGTGCACGCACCAGGAGCCGGCAACCCTTCCTGAAAAAGAGAATGCACTGCGCCAGCGGCCACGCCGGGCGGCGCGGTCGGACTCACGAAAAGCCCCCGTCGCAGGGGGAGGAGCCGGATAGCGGCGGCTAGGAAGGCGGATGCAGCATGCAGGCCGCTCCAGAGGGGAAATGGCTGAAACCAACAGCAGAAAACAGAATTGATGTCATGTGAAACTCCCGATTTTTTCCCGATGCGCTGTATCTGGACGCGGTCATTGCCGCGTGCGCTTTTTTTTGTCTTCGCGTGCGCCACTGCGGACAACGCGAAGACCTAGTGTAGATCGCAACATTTAGAAAACGCAACAGTGTTTTTCCAACAGAACACGTCATTGAGGGAACGGGTCCAAAACAAAATTTGCAGCTTGCGATACATCAAACTTTGCGACGATACAGCGCCGATAAATGTTCAATTCTTAACAAAAATTCGCGTAGTGACCCATTTCTTGAATTTTTTGACATGGCGATCTCGACAAGTTTAGTGTCCCCTTACCCGACGTCATGCCACCACAAAACGGCAGGCTATCCGCTCGCCGCCAGGCACGCCGGGGTGGCCATCAGGCATCGCGGCCAGCTCATTCACCATTTCCTTAACCGATACCATGGAGCAGAAATGAATTTACGTTTGACGATAGTTGCCGCATCCATCGCCGCCCTGCCGCTGGTGGCCACCACGGCCGATGCCGCCACGCCGCTGCCACAGACCCTGATGGCCGCGCCGGTCGCCCTGGCGTCTCCACAAGAAACCGCCAGCCTGGTCAACAAGCTGGCCGCGCAGGCGCGCAGCCGCGGCCTGAATACCGAGCATGGCTTTGCCGTCGGCGCCCAGCACCCGGGCGTCAGCGGCACCCGCGTGAGCCGCGTACAGCACACCTACAAGGGCTTGCCCGTCTTCGGTTCCGAGACGGTAGTGGTCAGCAACAGCGCCGGCGACATCGTCAGCGAATCCGTGTCGGACCGCGCGTCGGGTCTCGGTAGCGGCGGCGTCAATGCCGTCACCCGCAGCGCCACCACCGATATCGACACCACGCCGGCCGTCAGCGCCGCCGCCGCCATCGCCGCCGCAGTGAAAAGCATCGGCGTGCCGGCCGTCGACCACGTGCCGCCGCATGCGCAATTGCTGATCTACCCCGTGATGAAAACGGTGCGCGTGGCAGGCGCCGAGAACAAATCGGAAGCGGCACTGAACGCCCTCGACGTGCAGGACGTGGTCGACCACTACGAGCTGGCCTACCTGGTGCAGACGCGCATGATCAGCGGCAACAAGCCCGTCTACTACGACACCATCGTCAGCGCCAAGGACGGCCGCATCCTGCGCCAGTGGAAAGCCCTGAAAACCGTCGCCGGCATCGGCAACAGCCAGTACAACGGCCAGGTGCCGCTCAACACCACGCTCACGGGCAGCACCTACACCATGAAGGATCCCAGCCGCGGCACGGGCGGCAGCTTCGGCGGCATGGCCATCACGAATGCCAACCACGGCACCACCTCGGGCAGCGTATACAGCAGCACCAGCAATACCTGGGGCGACGGCCAGCAATACATCAGCGGCGGCAGCACCACCAACGCCAACGGCCAGACGGCGGCCGTCAACGCGATGTGGGGCCTGATGAACACCTACGACACGCACAAGAATGTGCTGGGCTGGTCCAGCCTGGACGGCAACAACACGGCTACCCACATCGCCGCCCACGTCAACACGGCTTACGACAACGCCTATTACGACAGCAACTGCAAATGCATGTACATCGGCGACGGCGGCAGCTCGTTCAACAACCTCGGCTCCATCGACGTGATCGGCCATGAGATGGGCCACGGCATCACGGATGCCACCTCGGGCCTGATCTACTCGCAGGAGTCGGGCGGCTTGAACGAATCGAGCTCCGACATCGCCGGCGAAATGGTGGAAGCGTATGCGCGCGCCGGCGGCACGGGCACCAGCATCCCCAACACGGGCAACGATTGGATGACGGGCAAGGAAATCGCCAAGAATGGCCAGCCGCTGCGCTGGCTGTACAAGCCGAGCAAGGATGGCAGCAGCCCGAATGCGTGGAGCAGCACCATCAAGAACCTCGACGTCCACTACAGCAGCGGCCCGAACAACCGCATGTTCTACTTCCTGTCGCAAGGCTCGAACTCCACCGCCAGCAGCGACTACTACAGCTCCTACCTGAACAAAAGCCCGCTGGCCATGACCGGTATCGGCAGCGACAAGGCTTACCGCATCTGGTTCAAGGCCGCGACCACCAAGTTCACTTCGTCAACCAACTACGCCGACGCGCGCAACAAGGTGCTGCTGGCCGCCGAGGAACTGTATGGCGTGGGCAGCGCCGAATCGATCGCCGTCAAGCGCGCGTATGCGGCCATCAACGTGGGCACCGACGTCGATGAATCGACGACGGGCGGCGCGGTGAGCATCACCAGCCAGCCGGCCAGCATCACCGTCGCACCAGGCGCCACCGCCTCGTTCGCCGTGGGCGCGGGCGGCGGCACGGCGCCGTACACCTACAAGTGGTACCGCAACGGCGCCGTGATCAGCGGCGCCACGTCGCCGGCCTACAGCTTCACGGCCGTGGCGACCGACAGCGGCGCCGTCTTCAAGGCGACGGTGACGGATTCCTCGTCGCCCGCCGTGACGGCCACGTCGAACAACGCCACGCTGACGGTGGGCACCAGCAGCGCCACCGAACGCGTGACGAACGGCGGCTTCGAGTCCGGCGCCACGGGCTGGAGCGGCACCACAGGCGCCATCGGCACCTTCACGGGGCAAACCGCGTATGAAGGCACGCAGTACGCCTGGCTGGGCGGCAATGGCGCCACGACCAGCGAATCGCTGACGCAAAGCGTGGCCATTCCGGCCGCGGCCACGTCCGCCAGCTTGAGCTTCGCGCTGCATATCGACACGGCGGAAACGGGCAATACCGCGTACGACAAGCTGGTCGTCACCGTGAAGAACAGCGCCGGCACGGTGCTGGGCACCCTGGCCACCTACTCGAACGTGAACAAGGCGGCCGGCTATCAGATCCGCACCTTCGACCTGATCGCCTACAAGGGCCAGACCGTGCAGATCTCGTTTGCCGCGACCGAGGACGCCTCGCTGCAAACCTCGTTCGTGATCGACAAGGTCAGCCTGGTCACCCAGTAAGCGGCTGAACATGCGGGCAAGCCATCGATACAAGGGCTTGCCCGCGCATGCAACACCGCACGATTGATTTTCTGGCAATTCCAGTCTACCCTGAAGCAACTCATTGCCTCTTGCTGCTGCCGGTACCCGCGACGAATTGAACTTTTTTGGATTGTTCCCGACCGATGCCTACTTTGACCGCACGCACCTTCCCTCATAGCAGCCTGTCCCTGTCCCTGTCCGCTTCCGTCGCCATGCTCGCCTGAGCCGACGATGCAGTTCCACCTCCAGGTGCAGGGCCCGGCGGGCAGCCGGGCGCTGGCCATCGACGCCGCCAGCGAGGCCGAGGCGATCCGCGCGGCCGTGCGCGGCGGCTGGCGCGTGCTGGCCGTCGACGCTGGCGCCGCGCCGGACGCGGGTGTCGCGCTGCGCCCGGGCAAACAGGGTCTGCCCTTGCTGCAATTCAGCCAGGAGCTGCTGGCCCTGCTCGAAGCGGGCCTGAACCTGGGCGAGGCCATGGCCACCCTGCACAACAAGGAAACGCGCCCGGGCGCGAGGAGCACCCTGGCCGCCATCGTGCTCACCCTGCAGCAGGGACAAAGCTTTTCCGATACCCTGGCCGGTTTCCCCGATATCTTCCCCGACATTTACATCGCCACCGTGCATGCGGCCGAACGCTCGGGCAACCTGCCCGAGGCGCTGGCGCGCTTTGTCGGCTACCAGCTGCAATTCGACGCCATCCGCAAAAAACTCATTTCCGCCGCCATCTACCCGTGCATGCTGCTCGTCGTCGGCGGCCTGGTGACCCTGTTCCTGCTCGGCTACGTGGTGCCCAAATTCAGCGTCGTCTACGAAAGCTCGGGCCGCGAGATTCCCTGGATGTCGCAAATGCTGCTCGGCTTTGGCCAAACGCTGGCCGCGCATCCGCTGCTGTGCGCCGGCGCGCTGGCCGCTGCGGTGGCCGCCGTGGTCTTTGGCCTTGCCAATGCCGGCGCGCGCCAGGCCCTGGTCTTGCGCCTGCTGCGCCTGCCCGTGCTGGCCGACAAGGCGGCGGAATTTCGCCTGGCGCGCTTCTACCGCGCCCTGAGCCTGCTGCTGCACGCCGGTATCCCGCTGCACAAGGCGCTGGCCATGGTGGCACCCATGCTGCTTCCGGCGCAGCAGGAACAGCTGGCGCAGGCGCGCCGCGCGGTACAGGAAGGCATGCCGTTTTCCACCGCGCTGGAACACGCCGGCATGGCCACGCCGGTGGCGCAATCGCTGCTGAAAGTGGGAGAAAACACGGGCCGCCTGGGCGACATGCTGGAACGCTCGGCCAAGTTCCACGACGAGGAATTCGCCCGCTGGGTGGACTGGGCGTCGCGCCTGCTCGAGCCGCTCTTGATGACCATCATCGGCGTGGTGATCGGCGGCGTGGTGGTGCTGATGTACATGCCGATCTTTGAACTGGCCGGGAGCTTATCTTGAAGGTCATGTCATGAATGCACGCGACGAAGAACGGGCCGTCCTCGATGCGGCCATGCTGCGCCGGGCCCACGCCCGCGCGCTGGAACATGGCCGCCCGCAGATGGCCGTGCTGCAGGAAACGGCGGCCCTGCCGCCCGAAGTCTTTTTGCGCCAGCTGGCCGCCCTGTTCCGCTATCCGGCGTGGACGATGGCCGAGCTGCAGGCCGCATTGCCCGCCTTTGCCCTGCTGCCCTACACCGATTGCGCCCAGCGCGACTGCGTGCTGCTGCACCCAAGCGCTCCCGGCGCGCCGCCCGTGCTTGTCATCGGCAACCCATTTGCGGAAGACCTGCTGCAGTGGGCCGACTTCACCCTGTCCACGCCCTTCACGGTGGCGCTGGCGCACCCGGACGACCTGGCCGCCTATCTGCTGCAGCAGGAAAGCGTGCAGCAGGCGATGCAGGAAATGCAGCACGGGGATGACATTCCAGGACTCGACCAGAGCATCGAAGACATCTCGCTGATCCGCATCAGCGAGGACAGCAGCCCGGTCGTGAAACTGGTGAACTCCACCATCTACGACGCCCTGAAATTCCAGGCCAGCGACATCCACCTCGAATGCGACGTGGCCAGCCTGGTCATCAAGTACCGCGTCGACGGCGTGCTGGTGCAGGCGGGCCAGGTGCAGGGGCTGGCGATGGCCGAACAGATCATCTCGCGCATCAAGGTCATGGCCGATCTCGACATCGCCGAACGCCGCATCCCGCAGGATGGCCGCTTCAAGGTGCGCGTCAAGGGGGCGGAAATCGACTTTCGCGTCTCCATCATGCCGAATATTTTTGGCGAGGACGCCGTGCTGCGCCTGCTGGACCGGCGCGCGCTGACGGAGGCGGCGCAGGCGCTGCGCCTGGAAAGCCTGGGCCTGAACGAGGACGCCATCGAGCAGATCCGCCGCCTGGCGGCCAAGCCGCACGGCATGCTGCTGGTGACGGGGCCCACCGGTTCCGGCAAGACCACCACCCTGTACGCGGCCATCACGGAAATCAATACGGGGCGCGACAAGATCGTCACCATCGAAGACCCCGTCGAATACCGCTTGCCGCGCGTGCTGCAGATCCCCGTCAATGAAAAGAAGGGGCTGACGTTCGCGCGCGGCCTGCGCTCCATCCTGCGCCACGATCCCGACAAGATCATGATCGGCGAAATCCGCGACGACGAGACGGCGCAGATCGCCGTGCAGGCGGCGCTCACGGGTCACCTGGTGTTTACCACCGTGCACGCGAACAATGTGTTCGATGTGGTCGGCCGCTTCCTGCACATGGGCGTCGATGCCTACAGCTTTGCGGCCGCCCTGAACGGCATCGTGGCGCAGCGCCTGCTGCGCCTCAATTGCGCCCATTGCGCCGTCGACGCCAGCGCCGAGGTGCTGGCCGACGCGCAGCAGCTGCGCGACAGCGGGTTGGCGCTGCACCAGGTGCAGGACTGGCAATTCATGGCCGGCAAGGGCTGCGGTCACTGCCGCGGCACCGGCTACAAGGGCCGCAAGGCCGTCGCCGAGGTCTTGATGCTCAGCGACGCCATGCGCGAAATGATCTGCACGCGCGCGCCCCTGAGCCAGATGAAGGAAGAAGCGGCGCGCAACGGTTTTCGCCTGGCGCGCGAGGCGGGCCTGGACCTGGTGCGGCGCGGCGAAACCACTTTAGCGGAGCTCAATCGTGTCACTTATTGAACGCCTTACCCGCGCCACCGTGTGCCTGCACCTGGCGCCGCACGGATTGTACGGCGTGCTGCGCCGCGCCGGCCGTCCCGTGGCCGACAGCGCCTTCCACCTGCCGATTGCGAATCCCGATGCCAGCTGGGAAGTAACGCTGGCGGCCCTGCGCGGCTGGCTCGAACAGCACAATGAAAAAAAAATGCCGCTGGCCGTCAGCCTGGCCAGCCGCTGGTGCGCCATGCTGATGGTGCCGTGGAGCGGCGCCCTGCTCGACCGGAGCAGCGCACAGCGCTTCCTGCACAGCCAGTTCGGCGCCGTGTATGGCGAAAGCGCGCGCGCCTGGCGCCTGGCCGCCGACGACGCGCCCTATGGCAAGCCGCGCCTTGCCTGCGGCATCGATGGGGACTTGCTGCAAGGCGTGCAGGATGCGGCGGCAGCACATGGCCGGCGCTGCCTGTCCATCGAACCCATCGTCGGACCGGCCTGGCGCAGCATCGCCGGTAGCAAACCTGCCGCCTTCGCCCTGGTGGAAGCGGGACGGCTGCTGCTGGCGACAAGCAGCGGCGGGCGCATCACGGCCCTGCACAGCCAGTCCTGCGACGCCGCCTGGGGCGAGGAACTGGATAGCGCGTGGCGGCGCTGGAACTTGCGCGCGCCGCAGCTCGACGCCATCGAACACGTGACGCTGATCGACTTGAGCGGCGTGCCGCAAGCGGAGGTGCCAGAACGCTTCGTGCCCATCGCCGTGGCCAGCGGCGCCCACCTGATGCGGGAGGCCGCATGGGCCTGAGCCGCCTGGAATTCCTGCCGCCCGGAGCAAGGCAGACCTTCAAGGGCTGGCGCCTGGCCCTGTGCCTGGCGGGCAGCCTGATGCTGCTGCCGGCCGCCGTGTACTGGCTGGTGCAGGCGCAGGAAATGCGGCGCCTGGAAGCCCAACTGGCGCAGCTGCAGCCCGCGCGTCCTGTGCGCGCGCCCCTTTCGGCAAGCCAGCAGCGCGAGCGCGACCTCGAACTGAAACAGGTGGCCGCCGCCGTGCGCCAGCTCAACCTGCCCATCACGCGCCTGGTCAGGACGGTGCAGGCGCCGCGCGACGTGCGCGTGGCCCTCTTGGGGCTGGACCTGAACGCGCAGCAGGGACAGGATGGCGCCAGCGTGCTGAAAATCGCCGCCGAAGCGGAAACGCCGCAGGACATGCTCAACTACCTGGCCTTCCTGAACCAGCAGCCCATGTTCAGCTCCGTGTATCTGCTCAAGCACGAGATGCACGCCAACGCCCCCGAACACCCTTACCGTTTTCAGCTGGAGGCGCAATGGCGGCAATAAAACCGGCACTAAAAGCCAGCGCGCCCGCAGCCCGCCCGCGCCCGCAGCTGCGCCTGCCGCCGCGCCTGGCATGGGAAGCGGCGCGTCTGTGGCATACCCTGGGCTGGCCCAGCGCCATCGGCGCGGCTTGCCTGGCGCTGGCCGCCGCCGCCATGCAGCAGGGCGAAGCGCTGGCCGCACACCAGCAGCAATTGACGGCGCAACTGGCCGCTGCTGCCAGACAGTCGGCATTGCCGCCGGCGCCCGTCACACTCGATGCCGACGCCGACAGCCTGGCCGCCTTTCACGCCTACCTGCCCGCGCATGACAGCATTCCCGAGCAGTTGAAGGCCTTGCTGGAAGTGGCGCAAAAGAGCGGCGTCACCCTGGCCAAGGCCGACTACAAGCCGCAGGAAGACGGTAACACGGCCTTTTTGCGCTACCAGATCACCCTGCCCGTGAAGGCCGAATACGCGCAGCTGCAAACCTTTATCGTCGACGCCCTGCAGACGCTGCCCACGCTGACGCTCGACTCCGTCCTCTTCAAGCGCGAGCAGATCGAAGCGGGCGAGATCGACGCGCGCATCCAGTTCATCCTGCTGGTGAAAAAGGCGGAGGTACGCCGATGAAAAAAGCCGTACTCGGAGGCGCCGCCGTGGCGACCTTGCTGGCCGCCCTCTTCGCCCCCGAGGATGAAGGCAGCATCGTGGGGCCGGCCACGGCCACGCCGCGCCAGGTGGAACGGGTGGCGGTCGCGCCGCTTGCTGCAGTCACCGCGCCGCAGACCAATCGCGCGCTGGCCATCCATCCGCGCCGGGCGCTGGAAGACGAGGAAGCGGCCACCCTGTTCGCCAAGCAAAGCTGGCAACCGGAGACGCCGAAAAAGATCATGCTCGACCAGCAGGCCGCGCAGGCCACGCGCACTGTTGTCGCCGTCGACGCGAACGCGCCGCCGCCTTTGCCATTCCAGTTCCTTGGCCGCTTTGTCGACGAAGGCAAGGCCGCCTACTTCCTGCAGGCGGGCGAACGCAACGTGGTGGCACGGCCCGGCGATACACTGGAAGAGCGCTACCGCTTCGACGGCGTGGTGCAAGGCGCCCTGCAATTTACCTATCTGCCGCTCAACCTGAAACAGACACTCGCCGTAGGGGACCTCAATTGAAACGACGCACACCACGTACTGGCATCACCCTGCTGCCGATGCTGTCCCTGCTGGCCGCCTGCGCCGGCAACCAGGCCTATACCGACGGCCAGGCCATGCTGGGCGCGGGCCGCACGGAACAGGGCCTGGCCCTGCTGGAACAGGCGGCGCAAGCCGAGCCGACCAACGCCAAGTACCGCATCGCCGTCACCAACGGCAGGATGCGCGCGCTGAATAGCCTGAATGGCCGCGCCGAGGCGCTGCGCCAGCAGGGCAAACTGCCCGAAGCGCAAGCGCAGTACCAGCAGGCGCTGGTGCTGGACGCCAGCAACGATGTGGCACAGCGTGGCCTGGCCGGCGTGGCGCAGGATGAACGGCACCGCAAGCTGGTGCAGGAAGCGCAGGCCAGCTACCAGCGCGGCGGCGAAGCGAATGTCGCGCAAGCGCAGGAAGCCTTGCGCCAGGTGCTGCAAGAGCGTCCCGCACAGCGCGAGGCGCTGGCCCTGAAAAGCCGCATCGGCGACGAGCAGGCCAAAAGCCGGCCGGCCAGCGGCAAGCTGGCGGCCGCCTACCGCAAACCCGTGACCCTCGAATTTCGCGACGCGCCGCTGCGCTCCGTGTTCGACTTCATCAGCAAGGTGTCGGGACTGAACTTCGTCTTCGACAAGGAAGTCGACCCCGCCCTGCGCGCCACCATTTCCGTGCGCGACACCAGCATCGAAGAGGCGATTGCCATGCTGCTGGGCGCCAACCAGCTGGAGCAAAGCGTCACCAGCGACAAGTCGATCACGATTTACCCGAACACGCCGCAAAAGGTGAAGGATTACCAGCAGCTGGTGGTACGCACTTTTTTCCTCGCCAATGCGGACGTCAAGACGGTGGCGTTTTCCATCAAGACCCTGCTCAAGGCCAAGGACGTCGTCACCGACGAGCGCCTGGGCATCATCATGCTGCGCGATACGCCGGAAATGGTGCGCATGGCCGAGCGCATCATCAACGTGCAGGACCTGGCCGACCCGGAAGTGATGCTGGAAGTGGAGGTGCTGGAAGTCAAGCGCACGCGCCTGATGGAACTGGGCGTGCGCTGGCCGGACCAGGCCAACCTGACACTGGCCGGCATCGGCAGCGGCTTGGGTGGCCTGAAGGTGGCCGACCTGCACCGCATCAATGGCGACAATATCAACCTGGGCATCGGCGGCGTCACCCTGAACGCCAACAAGACCGATAGCGACAGCAATATCCTCGCCAACCCGCGCATCCGCGTGCGCAACAAGGAAAAGGCCAAGATCCTCATCGGCGACCGCGTGCCCGTCATTACCGTCACGACGAACAACGGCGTCAGTTCCGACAGCGTCAACTACATCGAGGTGGGACTGAAGCTCGACGTGGAGCCGAACGTCTACCTGGACGACGAGGTGGCCATCAAGATCAACCTGGAAGTGTCGAACGTCGTCAAGGAAGTGATCAGCAAAACGGGCACGCAGGCTTACCAGATCGGCACGCGCAGCGCTTCCACCGTGCTGCGCCTGAAGGATGGCGAGACGCAGGTGCTGGCAGGCCTGATCAGCGACGAAGACCGGGGCACGGCCAACAAGGTGCCCGGCGTGGGCGAGCTGCCCGTGTTAAACCGCCTGTTCGGCAGCCAGAAGGACGACGCCATGCGCAGCGAGATCGTGCTGTCGATCACGCCGCGCCTGCTGCGCAGCATCCGCCGCCCGGACCTGATGACGGCCGAGTTCAACTCGGGCACCGAGGCATCCGTGGGCGGCCGCGCCAGCGTCGGCGGTACGCTTGACGCCATCGTCACGCCAGAGCAGGCCGCGCCGCGCACCGGCTCGCCCATGACGGGCGGCGACGAGGCGCCCGCCGCCGACAAGACAAGCAAAGGTGGCCAGTGAAGCATAAAGGCTTTACCTTCATCGAACTGATGATCACCCTGGCCATCATGGCGACGCTGGCAACGGTGGCCGTGCCGATGGCGCAGGTGGCCTTGCAACGGGCGAAGGAGCAGGAATTGCGCAGCGCCCTGATCGAGATACGCGAAGCCATCGATACCTACAAGCGCGCCTCGGACAATGGCCGCATCAAGCTGTCGCTGGGCGCCTCCGGCTATCCGAAAAAACTTGAGGAACTGGTCGAGGGCGTGCCCGACCAGCGCAGTCCCTCGAAGCAGAACATCTATTTTTTGCGCCGCCTGCCGCGCGACCCATTCCAGCCCAGGGAAGAAGGCAGCGCCGCCGACAGCTGGAGCAAGCGCGCCTATGCCTCGCCGCCAGACAATCCCAGCGAAGGCGAGGACGTATTCGACGTCGCCTCGCGCTCGACCAAGGCAGGCCTGAACGGCGTGCCGCTCAATCAATGGTGACCGCCATGCATACCACGACCATACGCCGCGGTTTTACCCTGGTCGAATTGCTGGTGGTGCTGGCGATCATCTCGCTGCTGCTGACGATTGCCATTCCCCGCTATTTCGGTTCCGTGGAAAAATCGAAGGAAGTCGCGCTGAAGGAAAACCTGCAAGTGCTCAGGAGCGGCCTCGATAAATACTACGCCGACAAGGGAGAATATCCGGCCGCGCTGGCCGACCTCGTGACCCACCATTACTTCCGCAGCGTACCGCTGGACCCCGTCACGGAGTCCGCCGCCACCTGGCAGTTGATCCCTTCTCCGAATGGCGAGATCAGCGGCGTGGCCGACGTGCGCAGCGGCGCCAAGGGCAAGACGCGCGAGGGCATCCCCTTTGAGCAGCTCTAGTTTTCGACGCCGCGCGCGGGGCTTCGCGTATATCTGGACCCTGATGCTGGTCGCCTTCATGGGTGTCGGTCTGGTGTTGGCCAGCGAATTGCATGCCACGGCCGCGCGGCGCGAGAAGGAGCGCGAGCTGCTGTTCATCGGCCATGAATTCCGCAATGCGCTGGGCCGTTACTACGACAGCACGCCGGGCGACGGGCGGCCCCGCTACCCCTTGACGTTGCAGGAGCTGCTGCGCGATCCGCGCTTTGCCAACGCCCGGCGGCACTTGCGCCGCCTGTATGCGGACCCGGTCACTGGGAAGGCAGAGTGGGGCGTGCTGCGGCAGGAGGGACGCATCGTCGGCATCCATTCGCTCTCGCCGCAGATCCCCATCAAGCAGGACAACTTCCTCGACGAAGATGCCAGCCTGCGCCGCAAGCAGCGCTACGCGGACTGGCATTTTACCTATCCGCACGACCTGATGCTGGCCCAGCCCGATGCCGCTGGCGGCGCGCCGGGACTCAAGCCGAAAGGCGCAAACTGATATCATGCGTCCTTTCCGTATCACGCATCGAACAAAGGAGCAGGCATGAGCATAGGTGGCACTTCCATCGAACAGGCATTGGCATCGCTGTCGGACATGACGGGCGGCATGGTCGCCATCGGCAAGGCCGAACATGCGCAACGTATCGCCAGGGCGCAAGCGTTCATGCGCGACCAGGGCATCACCGCGATCTACCTGAACGCGGGCGCCAACCTCACCTATTTTACGGGTACCAAATGGTATGCCAGCGAACGCATGGTGGGCGCCATCCTGCCAGCCAGCGGCGAGATCGAATACATCGCCCCTGCCTTCGAGGAAAGCACCTTGACGGGCTTCATGCTCATCGAGGGCAAGGTCAATTGCTGGGAAGAGCATGAAAGCCCGTACCAGCTGTTCGTCGACGTGCTGGCGCGCATGGGGGTAGCCCAGGATGCGAATCAACCGCCGCGCGTGGGCATCTGCGAAAGCGCCGCCTTCTTCATCTATGACGGCATCCGGCCGCTGGCTCCCGGCTACGCGCTGGAAAACGCACGCGCCGTCACGGCGTACTGCCGCAGCCGCAAGTCAGCCGCCGAAATCGCCCTGATGCAGCGCGTGATGGACATGACCCTGGCCGTGCACGTGGCCACGGCAAGCATGCTGCACGAAGGCATCACGACGGTGGAAGTGGAGGAATTCATCCAGCGCGCGCACCGCAAGGTGGGAGCGCCACGCTCGTATTTTTGCATCGTGCTGTTCGGCGAAGCGACCGCCTACCCGCATGGCGTCAACTACGTGCAGACCTTGAAGGCGGGCGACACGGTGCTGATCGACACGGGTTGCCAGGTGATGAACTACATCTCCGACATCACGCGCACCTATGTGTTTGGGGCTATCAGCGAACGCCAGCGCAGCGTGTGGAACAGCGAAAAGGCGGCCCAGGCCGCGGCTTTCGCGGCCGCCCAGTTGGGCGTGCCGTGCGGCGACGTGGACCGCGCTGCCCGCGTGTCGCTGGAAGCGGACGGCTTCGGTCCCGGCTACAAGCTGCCGGGCCTGCCGCACCGCACGGGCCACGGCATCGGCCTCGATATCCACGAGTGGCCTTACCTGGTGGGCAACGACACGACGCCGCTCGACGTGGGCATGTGCTTCTCGAACGAGCCGATGATCTGCATCCCCGGCGAATTCGGCATCCGCCACGAAGACCATTTCTACATGACGCAAGACGGTCCGCGCTGGTTCACGCAGCCGGCGCACAGCATCGACGATCCGTTCGGCTTGCGCGCGTAAGCCTGTGCTCCTGTGTTGGATTACGCTGCGCTAATCCAACCTACGCATATGCCATGCAGGTCAAGCTGGTATCACCGCAATGCCAGGTAGGTCGGATTAGCGCTCTGCGCGTAATCCGACACAGCGCCCCCCTGCGCCAGCTTGAACACGGCCAGCGCCGCGCCCAGTTGCACGGCCTGTTCCTGCAGCGATTCGGCGGCCGCCGACGCCTCTTCCACCAACGCGGAATTTTGCTGCGTCATCTGGTCCATGCTGCCGATGGCCACGCCGATGTCGCCGATGCCGGCGCTTTGCGCCTGGCTGGCTGCACTGATCTCGGCCATGATGTCGGCCACCTTTTTCACGGAATCGACGATCTGCCCCATGGTCAGCCCCGCCTCGTCGACCAGCTTCGAACCCACGTTCACCTTGGCCACCGAATCGCCGATCAATTGCTTGATCTCGCGCGCCGCTGCCGCGCTGCGCTGTGCCAGGTTGCGCACTTCGGATGCCACCACGGCAAAGCCGCGTCCCTGTTCGCCCGCGCGCGCCGCTTCCACGGCCGCGTTCAAGGCCAGGATATTCGTCTGGAAAGCGATGCCGTCGATCACGCCGATGATGTCGACGATGCGTTTCGACGAATCGTTGATCTCGCCCATGGTGGTGACCACCTGGCTGACCACTTGCCCGCCCTTCACGGCAACCGAGGAGGCCGACACCACCAGTGCATGCGCCTGCCCCGCATTGGCGGCGTTGTCGCGCACGGTGGAAGTCAGGCTATCCATGCTGCGCGCCGTCTGATCCAGGCTGCCCGCCTGCGATTCCGTGCGCGCGGCCAGGTCCGCATTGCCCTGCGCGATTTCAGCGCTGGCCACCTGGATGGTTTCAGCCGATGCCTTGATGTCGGAGACCATGCCACCGAGCTTGGCGCGCATGTCCTTCAGCGCCGCCAGCAAGCTGGCCTGGTCGCCCGCTTCGGTCTCGATGTGCATCGAGAGGTCGCCATCGGCCACGGCGCGCGCGATCTGGCGCGCATATTCGGGTTCGCCGCCCAGCTGCTGCCAGATGGCGCGCACGACGAAATGCGATACGGCCACCAGGCAGACGATCACGGCCAGCGCCACGGCGATGCTGGTATTGAGCGCATTGCGCACGTTGGCGGCGCTGCGCTCGATGCCCCGCTTGAATTGCAATTGCGCCTGCTCGTTGGTCTTTGCCAGGTCCGTGTTGAGCACCGCCAGCGCGCCCTGCATGCGCGCCACGGTCGCTTGCGGGTCGCCCTCTTCCATTTCCAGCATGATGCGCGCCGCGCTCAGCGCCGGCGCATAGTAGGCATCGAATTCCTTTGCCAGGCGCAGGCCCTGTTCGCGCTGGCCGGGGATCGCCGCAAAGTCGCCCAGCTTGGCGCGCAGCTTGACGGCCTGGCCGCCGACTTGCCCGATGCGCTCCTTGTCGCCTTCGCTGACGGCATCGCGCAGGGCGTCGCCGACGGCGGCCACGTCCAGGGTCAGCGACTTGGCCATGTCGAGCACGGGATAGTCGGCACTTTCGGTAGCGTGAATGGAATTGAGCGTGGCCGTGGACAGATAGGCACTGACGGCCAGTCCCAGCCCGAAAATCACGGCCGAGACGACGGGCAGCGCCCATATCTTGCGTTTGATGCTCATTGCTGTCTCCTGATTTGATGAATTATCGGGCCGCCGCATGGCGTGCGGCCCGAACCGGCTTTATGGCGCCGTCAGCACCACTTTGACGGTGCCGTCGACGGCACTCTTCTCGATATAGCCGATGGCTTTCGGATCGGCCGCCACGGCCTTCTTCACGTCGGCGCTATTGGCTACTTCCTTCGGCAAGGTCGCCTTGCCCGTGAAGACCAGCTTGGACCACAGGGCCTTCGCTTGCGACGGTTCCTTGTCCGTCACCTTCTTGTAGAACTCGGCGCGCACGGGGGCGCTTTCCGGCTGGTCGATCGGCGTCATGGCCGTCGATTTACCGAGGAAAAATTGCGCCACCTGTTCATTCGTCATCGCGCCGGCGGCGCTCTTCGGATTGACCACCACGACCACTTCGGCCATGACGGGCACGCTCATCGACAAGGCCAGCAAGGCAGCCACATTCACAATCAATGGTTTCATGCGGCACTCCTTAGAAAACGAAATCGATGGCGGCGGCAGCCACCGTGACAGGGCCATGGAAGCCTGGCTTGGCTTGCACGAACAGGCCCGGGCCATTCTTCGGCCTGATGCGGTCGATCTGCACTTTCAGCGCGGCCGAACGGTGGAAGTCCCAGCGCACGCCGATGCTGTCCGTCGATTGCTCCAGCTGGTTGCGCATATAAGCGAGGGTGTCGACGCCGGCCGACAGGGCGCGCAGGGTCGGCGTGCAGGCGGCCGGATAGCCGGCAGGGCAGGATGCGGGCACGGTGTTGTTCACGCGGCCATCGGCCTTCAGGCTGGCGTGGCTGTAGTACGGCAGGAAGGCGCCGATGCGATAGCCGCCCATCACGTACCACGAGGTGCTGTCGCTGACATAGCTGTCCGTCTTGCGCTTCGCATATTCGGACTGCAGCAGCACATTGTTCCAGTCCAGGCCCAGGCCCACGGACGTGAAGGACGCTTTCTTGTCCTTGACTTCCAGCGCATCGGCCAGGGCGCCCAGCTGGGCGATCTTGTAGCCGCCGCCGGCCGCGCGCAAGCTGCCCATCAGGGTGTTCAGGCTGGGCGAATCGTTGATCGTCAGCTTGGTCTCGGCGCGGCCGAAACGCACGGTGAGGGGGCCATGTTCGGCCACCACGTTGAGGGCGACGATGGACTTGCCTTCCACCTGCACGGTCGAAGCGGGTCCCGTGGCCAGGGTGGCCTTGGTGCGGCCCAGCGCCAGCTGCGTGGTGATGCTGGTGTCGCCCGCGCTGAACTGGTAAGTGCCGTCGATGCCGTCGATGCTGTTCAGCGGTACCTGCGAATACATTTCGCCCGGTGGGCGCAGCATGGTGTTGGCATAGCCCACGTTACGGTAATCGGAAATCATGAAGACGGGCAGACCCATGCGGCCAACGCGCACACTGAAGCTGTCCGACACCTTGGCCTTGGCGAAGGCCCACGCCAGTTCGGCGCCGAAATCATCTTCGCCATCCTTGCGCGCCAGGCCTTGTACGGTGGCCGACAACCAGGGATTGACGGTGACATTGGCCTGCAATCCCAGGTTGGAATCGACGCCCGTGCGGGCGGTGCGGCCCGCACCGGCAGCCTGGTTCGGGCGCGCGAACTGCGCGTTGTCGGTATCGGCCACAGTCAGCGCGGCGGTGCCGAAACCGCTGATCTTGACGGTCGGGCCGCTGGCAGCATCTTCAGCGTAGGCATGACTGATGGCCAAGGGCATGGCCATCAGAAAAATCAGGACGTGTTTATTCATAGTAATTAAATACCCGTAACGGTGAACATTAATCGTGGAGTGGACTCGAGGTCGATGGCTCACCGGCCGTAAAAGGCCGGGTCCGTTTTTTTCGCGCCGCCAGCGCGGCGTGGAGCGTGCTTGGCGGTGTGACCAGTGAGTAAAACCATGCTACAGAGAAAAGGTTTTACGTTGGAAAGTTTTCTTGAGGCAATGAGCGAATTGCCCCCTTTTCACGAAAAAAGCACGCGTTCTAGAGGGGTTTATCTAAATAGCACGCCGTGCAAAACCACACTTTCGCTATATTTTTCATACACTTATGGATAATTCAAGAGAAAAATAATTAGCCTGCACCTGAACCGTGTGGCGCCCATAAAAAAGCGCCGCCCGCGCGAAGATCGCGGGCGGCGCCGTTCAAACCAGTCCTGCAGAAGACGCTTATTCGCGCTTCGACACCAGGGTCAGAATATCGTAGCTGGCCACTAGTTCTTCGTTCTGGTTCGTCACCTGCACGTCCCACGCCACCACGCCCTGGCCCACGCCGAAGACGTCCTTGCGGTTACGGTCGACCTTGCGTTTGCAGGTCAGGCGCGCGCGGATGGTGTCGCCGATGGCGACGGGGGCGACGAAGCGCAGGTTGTCCAGGCCATAGTTGGCCAGCACGGGACCGACGCCAGGCGAGACGAACAGGCCGGCGGCGGCCGACAGCACGAAGTAGCCGTGGGCGATGCGCTTGCCAAACTGCGACTCTTTCGCCGCGATTTCATCGAAGTGCATGTAGAAGAAATCGCCCGAAATGCCGCCGAAGGCGACGATGTCCGCTTCGCTGACCGTGCGGCGGTGCGTAAGCAGCGAATCGCCCGTCTTCAGGTCCTCGAAGTGCTTGCGGAACGGGTGGATCGGACTTTCGTTGACATCCGCGCCGCGCACGTATTCGCCCGTGATCGCCGCCAGCATGGTCGGCGAGCCTTGCACGGCCGCCCGTTGCAGGTAGTGGCGCACGGCGCGCACGCCGCCCAGTTCCTCGCCGCCGCCCGCGCGGCCAGGGCCGCCGTGCTTCAGCTGCGGCAGGGGAGAGCCATGGCCCGTCGAATCGACGGAGGCCACGCGCTCGAGCACATGCACGCGGCCATGCGTGGCCGCCACGTGCGGCACCACGCGCGCGGCGATCTTCGGATCGCGCGTCACCAGAGTGCTCACCAGGCTGCCCTTGCCGCGCGCGGCCAGGGCCAGCGCTTCATCGATGTCCTTGTAGCCCATCATGGTGCTGACGGGGCCAAACGCTTCCACGTCATGCACGGCGTCGTTGCCAAACGCGTCGCGGCACAGCAGCAAGGTCGGCGAGAAGAAGCTGCCGTCCTGCGCGCCATCGCCCAGGGGACTGAAACCGTCGGCCGCGCCGAATACCACCTCGTTACCCTGCGACAGCGTGGCGACCCGTTCGGCCACGTCGCTTTGCTGTTCCTTCGACGCCAGCGCGCCCATGCGCACGCCCTCGATGGACGGATCGCCCACCACCACCTTGGCCAGGCGTTCGCGCAAGCGCGTGCCGACGGCGTCCATCAAGTGCTCGGGCACGATGATGCGGCGGATCGCCGTGCACTTCTGGCCCGACTTGCCCGTCATTTCGCGCACCACTTCCTTGACGAACAGATCGAACTCCACATCATCGGGCGTGACGTCCGGCGCCAGGATGGCGCAGTTGAGCGAATCGGCTTCGCCGTTAAAGGGCACGGACTGGGCGATCAGGTTGGAATTCGTGCGCAGCTTGGCGGCCGTGGCGGCCGATCCCGTAAACGTGACGAAATCCTGGCCATTCAGGCGGTCCAGCAAGTCGCCCGTGGAACCGATCACCAGCTGCAAACTGCCGGCCGGCAGCAAGCCCGACTCATGCATCATGCGCACGACGGCTTGCGTCAGGTAGCTCGTCGCCGTGGCCGGCTTGGCGATGCAGGGCATGGCCGCCAGGAAGCTCGGCGCGAATTTTTCCAGCAAGCCCCAGATGGGGAAATTGAAGGCGTTGATGTGCACGGCCAGGCCGCCGCGCGGCACCAGGATGTGCGTGCCGGCGAAACCGCCCTTCTTGCCCAGCGCGATGGCCGGGCCTTCATGCAGCACGTTCGACGACGGCAGCTCGTTGCTGCCCATGCTGGCGTAGGCGAACAGCGTGCCCGTGCCGCCTTCGATATCGACCCAGCTATCAGCGCGCGTGGCGCCCGACAGGTGCGAGATCGCATACAGTTCTTCCTTGCGCTCGACCAAGTACAGGGCCAATGCCTTCAGGCGCGCGGCGCGCTGCTGGAAATCCAGCGCCATCAGGCCCGGCACGCCCGTCTTGCGCGCATACGTGACGGCTTCGTCGAAGTCGATCTTTTCCGCATGCGTGTGATAGATGACGCGGTTGTTCAAGGCGCTATGCAGGGGCACGGCGGCGCTTTCGCCCAGCCAGCGGCCGGCGATCAGGCTTTGCAAAGTGGATATGTGAGCCATGTGGTTTCTCCGTAAAACGAGGGTGTTGGTGACGTTGGTGGTGGTGTCGGATTACGCGGGGCGCTGCCCCGCTAATCCGACCTACGCCCATATTATTTATTGCGCGGCGGCGTTCTTGTGCAAGTGCAGCGGCAATGCGGATTCAAAATTGAGGCGCTGGCGGTTCGCCTCGACTTCCGTCAAGGCGTCCACCTCGCGCATCGTCTGCATCGAGCGCACGGCCAGTTCGTGGTACTGGCCCGTGCCCGAGCTTTTCCATTTGATTTCATCGTCGGTCAGCGACCGTATCGCCTTGGCGGGCGTGCCGACCACCATGCTGCGCGGCGCGACGATCATGCCCGCCTTGACGAAACTCATGGCGGCGACGATGGATTCCTCGCCGATGATGGCGTTGTCCATCACCACGGCGTTCATGCCGACGAGCGCATTGCGGCCGATGCGGCAGCCATGCAGCACGGCGCCGTGGCCGATATGACCATCGACTTCGACCACCGTGTCGCAGCCGGGAAAACCGTGCATGACGCAGGTATCCTGCAGATTCGCGCCCTCTTCCAGGATCAATCGGCCGAAGTCGCCGCGGATCGAGGCCAGCGGACCGATATAGCAGCGCGGGCCGACGATCACATCGCCGATCAGCACGGCCGACGGGTGCACGTAGGCGCTGGGGTGGACGACGGGGGTGACGCCGTTGATTTCGTAGACTTTGACCATAAAAACTCCTATATGCCTTGAGATAAAGCGTGCTTTCAGCCCAAGACCTCAACTGCCGGGGTCGGACCCTCAGGGTCCGACCCCAGTCTCTGCTCTTGGGTTACATGCCCAGATAGGCACTTTGTACCTGCTCGTTATGCAGCAATTCGGGACCGGGACCGGACAAGGTGATGGCGCCCGTCTCGATCACATAGCCGACGTCGGCGATCGACAGGGCCGCGTGCGCGTTCTGCTCGACGAGGAAGATGGTGATGCCCTGGTCGCGCAGCTCGGCCACGATGCGGAAAATTTCCGCGATCAGGAGCGGGGCCAGGCCCATGCTCGGTTCATCGAGCAGCAGCAGTTGCGGGCGCCCCATCAGCGCGCGCGCCATGGCCAGCATCTGCTGCTGTCCGCCGGACAGCGTACCGGCCAGCAGCAAGCGCTTTTCCTTCAGGATCGGGAACAGCCCATACATGCGCTCCATGTCGCCGGCCACGTCCTGCGCGGGGCGCGTAAAGGCGCCCAGGCGCAGATTGTCTTCCACCGTCATGGGGCCGAACACTTGGCGCCCTTCCGGCACCTGGCAAATGCCGCTGCGCACGCGCTTGTCGGCGCTCATGCGGCTGACGTCCTGGCCGGCGAAGGCGATGCTGCCCGCGCTGATCGGCTGCACGCCGGAAATGGCGCGCAGCAGGGTCGTCTTGCCAGCGCCATTCGCGCCCACCAGCGCCACCAACTGGCCCTGGCGCACTTGCAGGTCGATGCCGTGCAGGGCCTGGATGCGGCCGTAATGGCTGGTCAGGCCGGCGATATCGAGCACCAGCGGAGTTTGAGGTTTTTCCATCTTCATCATGCCGCCACTCCCAGGTATGCCGCCACCACGTCGGGATTGGCGCGCACTTCGGCGGCGGTCCCTTCGGCCAGCTTCTTGCCATAGTCGAGCACCAGGATATGGTCCGACAAATTCATCACCAGTTTCATGTCATGCTCGACCAGCACCACCGTCACGCCCGATTGCGCCACCTTGCGTATCAAGGCTTCGATCTCGCCCGTCTCCGTGTGGTTCAAGCCCGCGGCCGGCTCATCGAGCAGCAGCACTTTCGGCTTGGCCGCCAGCGCGCGGGCGATTTCAAGGCGTTTCAAGGCGCCATACGACATCTGTCCCGCCTCGTCGTCGATATGCCGGCCCACGCCGACAAACTCCATCAAGCCCGCCGCCTCGTCGCGGCAAGCCGCATCCGCGCGACGCACGGACGGCAAACGCAGCATGGAGGCGAACAGGTTCTGGTTCAGGCGCAGGTGCGCGCCCACCATCACATTGTCGATGGCCGTCATGTTCATGCACACCTGCAGGTTCTGGAAGGTACGGCTCATGCCGCGCCGCGCCAGCGCATCGGGCGGCATGGCGGCCACGTTTTCCCCATTCAGCAGGATCTCGCCCCTGGTCGGCGTGTAGACGCCCGTGATCAAATTGAACAAGGTCGTCTTGCCGGCGCCGTTCGGCCCGATCACGGAATGGATATTGCCTTCCTTGACGGTGAAGCTCACGTCCTGCACCGCGTGCACGCCGCCGAAGCTCTTGCTCAAGTTGTTAATCGTCAGCATCTCACACCTCCTGTGCCGGTTTGGCGGGCGCCTTGGGCCCCCCTGCCCGCTTGCGCGAACGGCTGGCCAGGCTCGGTACGAGGCCCTTGGGCATGAAGATCATGGTGGCCATCAGGATCACGCCAAACACCACCGTCTCCCAGCCTTCAAAACTGGACAGCAGTTGCGGCAGGATCGTCAACAGCGCTGCGCCGATGATGGAGCCGAAGATCGACGCCATGCCGCCCACCACCACCATCGTCACCAGCTCGATCGAGTGGAAAAAGCCGGCCAGGTTGGGCGTGATGAAACCGATGTAATGGGCGCTGATGCTGCCCGCGATGCTGGCGATGACGGCCGACAGCACGAACACGCGCACCTTGAAGCGCGTCGTGTCGACACCGACCACGCGGGCCGCCACTTCCGAGCCGTGGATCGCCTGCAGCGCGCGGCCGACGGGCGAATCGATCAGGTTCAGCGCCAGCCAGGTGACCAGCAACAGCAGCACGGCGCACACCAGGTACCACGATTTTTCACCGGCGATTTCCAGTCCGGCGACACTGAAGGCGGAGACCCCGATGCCATCGGGGCCGCCCGTCCATTGCGTCTCGTTGTTGATGACGATGGAAATGATGATGCCCAGGCCCAGGGTCGCCATGGCCAGGGTATGGCCCTTGAGTTTCAATACGGGGCGGGCCAGCAGCAAGGCCAGCAAGCCCGTGGCGACGGCGCCGGCGGCCAGGGCGGCGAGCGGCGGCCAGCCGTAGTGCGTGGTCAACACGGCCGATGCATACGCACCCAGGCCATAGAAACCCGCGTGACCCAGGCTGATCTGGCCCGTGTAGCCCATCAAGAGGTTCAGGCCGATGACGACGATGGCGTTCAGGGCGATGCGGATCGCCACGTCATAATAGAACGCATTGGTGAGGAACAGCGGCAGGATGGCCAGCACCAGGGCCAGCACCAGCAAGCCACCATGGCGCGAGCGTGTCAAAAAGTTGGTCATACACGCTCCGAATTTTTAGCGCCAAACAAGCCTTGCGGCAGGAAGAACAGGATCAACAAGATCAGCACGAACGGCACGGCGTCCTTGTAGGCCGAGGAGATGTAGCCGGCCGTCATGGCTTCGGCGATGCCGAGGATCAGGCCACCGGCAATCGCGCCGGCGCCGCCACCGAGGCCACCCAATACGGCAGCGACAAAGCCTTTCAGGCCCAGCATGATGCCCGCGTCATACGAGGTATACGTGATCGGCGCGACGAGGATGCCGCCCGCCGCGCCCAGCAAGGCCGACAGGCCGAACGAAAACAGCAGCACCTTGCGCGTGTTGATGCCCACCAGTTGCGCAGCCAGCTTGTTGTGCGAGGTGGCCAGCATGGCCTTGCCCATCAGGGTGCGACCGAAGAACCAGCCCAGCACCAGCACGATGACGATGGTCACGCCCAGCACCCACAGGCTTTGCGGCAGCAGGCTGGCGCCCAAAAATTCGATCGGCGTATCGCCGGAAAAGGCGGGCAGTGTATGCGTATCCTTGCCCAGCCAGATTTGCACCAGGCCGCGCAGCACCAGCGAGGCGCCGATGGTGATGATCAACAGGGTGATGACCTGCGCATTTTGCGCCGGTTCGATCACGGTTTTTTCCATCAGCAGGCCCACCAGGCCCGTGGCGATGACGGCCAGGATGATGGCCAGCGGCAGCGGCACGCCGGCGGCCGACATCACGGCGGCCAGCATCCCGCCCAGCATGATGAATTCGCCTTGCGCGAAATTGATCACGCCGCTGGTGTTGTAGATGATGGTAAAGCCCAGCGCCGCCAGCGCGTAGGCGGAACCGACCGTCATCCCGGAATACAGAAATTGTAGAAATTGAGCGACTTCCATGGTGTCTCCATTATGTTCGGCTACGCGCGGACCGCCTTCGAGGGCAGTCCGCGCAGGTACTTCTGGCTTACATTATTTCGACAATTGCCATTCGCCGTTCTTCACTTCCACCATGCGGAACGCCGACAGGTCCAGGCCCATATGGTCTTTGGCCGACATGTTGAAGACACCGGTGGTGCCGACAAAACCCTTGGTCTGTTCCAGTGCCGTGCGCACTTTTTCGCGGTCCGTGCCGCCGGCGCGCTTGATGGCGTCCACCGACAGGTTCAGGGCATCGAGCGCATAGCCGCCAAAGGTCGACGGATCGATCTTGTAGCGCTCTTTATACGTCTTGTCGTAGCCGACCACGATGGCCTTCTGCGCGTCGCTGTCGGGCAGCATGGCGCCGATCAGCAGGGCTGGCGTCGGCAGGCGCACGCCTTCGGCGGCTTTGCCCGACAGCTTCAGATACTCGTCCGACGCCACGCCGTGCGACTGGTACAACGGCAGCGCGGACATGCCCAGCTGGCCGTAGTTCTTGGTCACCACGGCCGGCCCCTGGCCCAGGCCGAAGACGAAGACGGCCTGCACGCCGGCCGTATTCTTGATGCGCGTGAGCTGCGCCGTGATGTCCGTGTCTTTCGGACCGTAGGTTTCATCGGCCACCAGGGTGATGCCATATTTGGAGGCGACGATCTGCGATTCCTTGCGGCCCGAGGCGCCGAAGCCGCTCGTTTCCGACAGCAGGCCGACCTTGCTGATGCCGCGCTTCTTCATGTCCTCGAACACCTTCTCGGCTGCCATGCGGTCCGTATGCGGCGTCTTGAACACCCATTTTTTCACGGGATCGATGATGACCACGGCGCCCGCCAGCGAAATGAACGGCATGCTGGCACGCTCCACCAGCGGCGCCATCGCCATCGTCGCGCCGGTGGTGGTGCCGCCGATCAGCACATCGACCTTGTCCGACTCGATCAGGCGCTTGGTAAAACCGTTGGCCTTGGCCGCATCGCTGCCGTCATCGTAGTGCACCAGTTCCAGCTTGCGCCCCAGGACGCCGCCGGCCGCATTGATTTTCTCGATATACAGCTGCAGGGTTTTCAGTTCGGGGTCGCCCAGAAAGGCGGCAGGTCCCGTGACGGACAGCACGGAACCGATCTTGATGTTCTCGGCCGCATACGCGCCCGCGGCGGACATGGCCAGCACGCCGGCGATCAGGGTTTTCTTGAAAATATTGGCAATCATTGTGGTCTCCACCAGGTTGGCACTACGGTCAATTATGGTTGGCGCTTTTTTGCAAGCCTGCGCCTTTTGTTTTTACTTTGTTTTTACTCGTTTATACGCGTTCAATGACGACAGCAATACCCTGCCCCACGCCGATGCACATGGTGCACAGCGCATAGCGCCCGCCCGTGCGTTCCAGCTGGTTCAGCGCCGCCATCACCAGGCGCGCGCCCGATGCGCCCAATGGATGGCCGATGGCGATCGCGCCGCCATTCGGATTCACGTGGGCCGCGTCGTCGGCCAGGCCCAGGTCGCGCGTGACGGCCAGCGCCTGCGCCGCAAACGCTTCATTGAGTTCGATGACGTCCATCTGTTCGATGGTCAATCCTGTCTGCGCCAGCACCTTGCGCGACGCCGGCGAAGGCCCAAAACCCATGATGCGCGGCGCCAGGCCGGCCGTGGCCATGCCCAGCACCTTTGCGCGCGGCGTCAATTTGTATTTATCCACGGCGGCGGCGGACGCCAGCAGAATGGCGCAGGCGCCGTCGTTCAAGCCCGAGGCGTTGCCGGCCGTGACCGTGCCGTCGGCCTTGACTACGCCTTTCAGTTTCGCCAGCATCTCCAGCGAGGTATCGGGACGCGGATGCTCATCCATCGTCACCATCTTCGGTTCGCCTTTTTTCTGCGGCACGGCGACGGGCACGATTTCGCGATCGAAGACGCCAGCCGCGTTGGCGGCGGCCCAGCGCTGCTGGCTGCGCAAGGCCAGACCATCCTGGTCGGTGCGGCTGATGCCAAATTCCACGGCCACGTTTTCCGCCGTTTCCGGCATGGTGTCGATGCCGTACTGCGTTTTCATCTTGCCGTTGACGAAGCGCCAGCCCAGGGTCGTGTCTTCAATTTTCGCCGCGCGCGAAAAGGCGCTGTCGGCCTTGCCCATCACGAATGGCGCGCGCGTCATGCTTTCCACGCCGCCGGCAATGATCAGCTCCGCCTCGCCCGCCTTGATGGAGCGGGCGGCCATGCCGACGGCGTCCAGGCTGGAGCCGCACAGGCGGTTGATGGTATTGGCCGGCACTGCCGCCGGCAAGCCCGCCAGCAGCGCGGCCATGCGGCCCACGTTGCGGTTGTCTTCGCCCGCCTGGTTGGCGCAGCCGTAGAACACATCGTCGATGGCGGACCAGTCGACGGAAGGATTGCGGGCGATCAGCGCAGCGATTGGCAGCGCGCCCAGGTCGTCCGCGCGCACGCTGGACAAGGCACCGCCGTAGCGGCCGAAAGGTGTGCGCACGGCGTCACAGATAAAGGCTTCGTTCATGTTTGCTTCCTTGTTCGGGCTATCAGGAGAAAATCTTCGGGCGCTGGTCAACCACGCGGCGGGCCTTGCCCGTCAGGGTGCGTTCGATGCCGGCGGCGGCCACCAGGCGCACGCGCGTGCTCACGCCCACATGCGTCTTGATGCGGTGTTCCAGCTCGCGCGCCAGGCCATCGGTCTCGCTGGCCGAGAGGGTGGCAGTAAGATCGATACGCAGCTCAGCGATCACTTCGAGTTTGTCGAGGTGGCCGTCGCGCGTGACGACCAGCTGGTACTGCGGCGCCAGCTTCGGCATTTTGAGGATCAGCTCTTCGATCTGCGTGGGGAAGACGTTCACGCCGCGGATGATCAGCATGTCGTCGGAGCGGCCCGTGATCTTGCCGATGCGGCGCATGGCCCGCGAGGTCGGCGGCAGCAAGCGGGTCAGGTCGCGCGTGCGGTAGCGGATGATGGGCAGCGCCTCTTTCGACAAGGAGGTAAACACCAGTTCGCCCTCTTCGCCGTCCGGCAGCACTTCGCCCGTTTCCGGATCGATGATCTCGGGATAAAAATGGTCTTCCCAGATGACGGGACCGTCCTTGCTTTCGATGCATTCGGACGCCACGCCAGGCCCCATCACTTCGGACAGGCCATAGATGTCGACGGCGTCGATGCCGGCGCGCGCCTCGATTTCCGAGCGCATGGCATCCGTCCACGGCTCGGCGCCGAAGATGCCCACCTTCAGCGACGATTCAGCCGGATCGAGACCCTGGCGCGTGAATTCCTCGATGATGTTGAGCATGTACGAGGGCGTGACCATGATGATCGATGGCTTGAAATCCTGGATCAGTTGCACCTGCTTTTCCGTCTGGCCGCCCGACATCGGGATGACCGTGCAACCGAGGCGTTCGGCGCCATAGTGCGCGCCCAGGCCGCCCGTAAACAGGCCGTAGCCGTAGGAGATATGCACCATGTCGCCCGCGCGGCCGCCGCCGGCGCGGATCGAGCGCGCCACCACATTGGCCCAGGTATCGATGTCGTTCTGCGTGTAGCCGACCACCGTGGCCTTGCCCGTGGTGCCGCTCGACGCGTGGATGCGCACCACTTGCTCGCGCGGCACGGCAAACAGGCCGAACGGATAATTGTCGCGCAAGACTTTTTTGTCCGTGAACGGAAATTTGGCCAGGTCGGACAAGGATTTGAGATCGTCCGGATGCACGCCCGCTGCATCAAAAGCGGCGCGGTAATGGGGCACGTTGTCATACGCGTGCTTGAGCGTCCATTTCATGCGTTCGAGCTGCAGCGCCTGCAGTTCATCCTTGCTGGCGCGCTCGATCGGCTCGAGGTCATTCGGGGCGGGAATTCGTTGGACCATCATTGTCTCCTAATTGGTTCTTTAACTATTTAAAGCTGCGGCGGCAGTTCAAGCCTGCTCTTGTATCTTCAATCGCTAATGACTTCACCCGCCACGCGGATCGACTTGCCTCGGAAGAGCGCGATGGCGCGGCCATCCTGGTTGCTGACCTTGACGTCGTAGACACCGCTCTTTCCCGCCAGCGCCTGCTCGACGGCGTGCGCCGTGAGCACGTCGCCTTCACGTCCCGGCGCCAGGTAATCGATGGTGCAGCCGGCGCCCACGGTATTCATGTTGTAGCTGTTGCAGGCAAACGCGAAGGCACTGTCGGCCAGGGAAAAGATAAAGCCGCCGTGGCAGGTCTGGTGGCCATTGAGCATGTCTGGGCGCACCGTCATCGTCATGCGCGCGTGGCCGGGCCCCACGTCAGCCAGGGCGATGCCCATGGCGGCGGTGGCGTTATCGCGCGACAGCATGGAGGCGGCGGCCGCTTCGGCCAATGCCTGTGCCGTCATGTTGTGATCTTCATTCGGCATGAAACGTCGCTCCAGTGGCAAGTTTGCGGCGCAGCAGCGGCGAGACCCGATAGCGGTCTTCGCCATAGCCTTGCGCCAGGTGGTGCAGCACGGTCACGATATGCTGGACGCCGACAGCATCGGCCCAGGCCAGCGGTCCGCGCGGGTAATTGACGCCCTTCTGCATGGCGACATCGACGGCAGCCACCGTGCACACGCCCTGGTTGACGGCATCGGCCGCTTCGTTGGCCAGCATGGCGAGCGTGCGCATGACGGCCAGGCCAGGCACGTCGTCCAGGCGCGTGACGATGAAACCGGCCGCCTGGAACAGGCCGACGACGGCCGCGTAGGCGGCGTCGCCGCACTGGTCCGCACGGGCCACGGCGATGCGTTTGGCACCGGCGTAGTCGAGCGCCAGGTCGAACAGCACCGTGTCCGGATGCTGGTTGTCGTGCGCGCGCTGGGTGGCGCTGCGACCGTCGGTCAGATAAATCGCGGCGCCGTTGCAATGCAGGGCAGGTGCCTCGTCATGCGCCTGGCCTTCCTGCGTCACGCGGCGGCTGACGGTGATGCCCGCCTGCTCCAGCCGCTGCACCAGGCTGCGGATGACGCCGCTGTGGCCACGACCATCGCCGCCGATGGCAGCCGACAGGGCGACGAATTCCGGGGTCGCTTGCGCGCTTTCCGCCTGCGCCACAGGGGCAGCGGCGCCTTCGCCGTACAGATAAAAGCCCCGGCCCGATTTGCGGCCCAGGAAACCGGCGTTGACCATTTCCTGCTGCAGCACGGACGGCGTGAAGCGCGGGTCGTTGAAGTAGGCGCCGAACACGGATTGCGTGACGGAGAAATTCACGTCGTGGCCGATCAGATCCATCAATTCGAATGGCCCCATGCGGAAACCGCCCGCTTCGCGCAGCACGGCATCGATGGTGGCGGGGTCGCCCGCCTGCTCGTTCAACAGGCGCCAGCCTTCCGCATAAAACGGACGGGCGACACGGTTGACGATGAAGCCCGGCGTCGATTTCGCATGCACGGGGTTCTTGCCCCAGGCGATCGAGGTGTCGTAGACGGTGGCGGCGACCTGCTCGCTGGTGGCCAGGCCACTGATCACTTCAACCAGCGCCATCAGGGGAACGGGATTAAAGAAATGCATGCCGACCAGGCGTTCCGGACGGCGCAGCTTGGCGGCGATGGCCGTCACGGAAATCGACGAGGTATTCGTCGCCAGGATGCAGTCGTCGCTGACTAACGCTTCGAGTTCGGCGAACAGGCCGCGCTTGACGTCGAGGTTTTCCACGATGGCTTCCACCACCAGGGCGCAATCGCTCATGTCGGCCAGGCTGCCGGCCGCCTGCAGGCGCGCCGTGGCGGCCGTGGCTTCGTCAGCCGTCATGCGGCCCTTCTCGGCCAGCTTCGCATACATCTTGCCGATATCGAGCAAGGCCTTGCTGACCGCTTCCGCGCGCGTGTCGTACAGTTTGACCCTGTAGCCGGCGGCCGCGGCCACCTGTGCGATGCCGGCGCCCATGGCGCCGCTGCCGATGACGGCGACGATACTGTTGTTTGCCAATGCGGTCATATCAGTGTCCCTTGAATTGCGGTGCGCGCTTTTCCATGAAGGCGGCCACGCCTTCGCGGTAATCGTCGCTGTTACCGAGATCGCTCATCATGCGCGCTTCCAGCGCCAGCTGCTGCGGCAGGGTATTCGCACCGCTGGCGGCCAGCGCCTGCTTGGTGTAGGCCAGGCCCTTGGTCGGCGCCGTGGAAAAGTGCACGGCCAGCTTGCGCGTTTCTTCGGCCAGCTGCGCGTCGTCCACGCATTTCCAGATCAAGCCCCAGTCTTCCGCCTTTTCGGCCGTCAGTTTTTCGCCGAGCATGGCCAGGCCCATGGCACGCGCCGAACCGATCAGGCGCGGCAGGAAGAAGGTGCCGCCCGTGTCCGGGATCAGGCCCAGCTTGCAGAACACTTCCACGAAGCTGGCCGACTTGCCGGCGATGACGATGTCGCAGGCCAGTGCCAGGTTGGCGCCCGCGCCGGCGGCCACGCCGTTGACGGCGCAGATCACGGGCATAGCCAAGGCTTTCAAGGCCAGCACCAGCGGCGCATAGTTTTTTTCCACCGACTCGCCCAGGTCCACGCCCTTCGAGCCTGGTTCGACGGCGCGGTCGGACAGATCCTGGCCCGCGCAAAAGCCACGCCCCGCGCCCGTCAGCACGAACACGCGCACGGTGCTGTCGGCGTTCACTTTCGCAAGCGCATGGCGCACTTCCTCGTGCATGGCTTGCGTAAAGCTATTGAGCTTGTCGGGACGGTTCAGGGTGAGCGTGGCGATACCCTGCTCGATGGTAAAGAGGATGTTTTGGTAGGTCATGGCGTCTCGCTTCAATTTTTTAAACCCAGATGCAAGTGCCGGGGTCGGACCCTGAGGGTCCGACCCCAGTCTTCGCTTGGGGTCTGATGTTACTCAGCTTGGTCGAAGTCGACCACCACCTTGTCGGTCAGCGGAAAACTCTGGCAACTGAGGACGAAGCCGCGCGCCACTTCGTAGTCTTCCAGCGCGTAGTTGACGTCCATTTCGACCTTGCCGTCGAGGATCTTGCAGCGGCAGGTCGAACACACGCCACCCTTGCATGAGTAGCGCATGTCCAGCCCCGCTCGCAGACCCGCGTCGAGGATGGATTCCTTGTCCTTGTCCATCGTGAAGGTGGTGTGGTTGCCATCCATGATGACGGTCACTTCCGTTTCCCGCACCGCATCCGCAGCCAGCTGCGCACGCGGCTTATGAAAGTTTTTCGGGATGCTGGCGGCGAACAGTTCGATCTTGATGTTCTGCTTGGGCATGCCGGCCGCCTGCAGGGCGGCGGAAACACCGAGCATCATGTCTTCCGGGCCGCAAATAAACGCGTTGTCGTAATCTTCTACCTTGATCCAGTGCTGCAGGAATTGCTCGCATTTTTCCTGCGTGATGCGGCCGTTGAACAGCTCGATATCCTGCTGCTCGCGACTCATCACGTAGACCAGGTTCAAACGCTCCAGGTACACATCCTTCAAGTCCGTCAATTCTTCCTTGAAGATGACGGAAGACGAAGCGCGGTTGCCGTAGAACACAGTAAAGCGGCTCAAGGGTTCCATCAGCAGTGTCGTCTTGATGATGGAGAGGATGGGCGTGATGCCGCTGCCGGCCGCAAAGGCCAGGTAGTGCTTGCGGTTGACGCAGTCGAGCGGCACGTTGAAGTGGCCCATGGGCGGCATCACCTCGATGGTGGCGCCGGCTTTCAGTGTGTCGTTCGCCCAGGTCGAAAAGGCGCCGCCCGGTGTGCGCTTGATGGCCACGCGCAGCGTGCCGTCCTGCACCGCCGAACAGATGGAATACGAGCGGCGCACGTCTTCCGCATTGATATTGGCGCGCAGGGTCAGGTGCTGCCCCTGCTGGAAGCGGAACTGCTGCTGCAGTTCCGCTGGCACGTCGAACGTGATGGCGATGGTGTCGCGCGTTTCATTGCGCACGTTCGATACGCACAGCGGATAAAATTTACTCATGCTTCATCTCCAGTTTCTTCGGAACGTGTGCCTGATTTTTTTAGTGGCACTTGAAGTAGTCAAACGGTTCGCGGCAAGCCAGGCATTTGTACAGGGCCTTGCACGGCGTGGAGCCAAACTGGCTGGTCAGCTGCGTATGCGTGGAACCGCAATTCGGGCAGATCACCTCCAGCGTCGGCATGGGCTGGCGCTTGACACCACCTGTCAAACCACTGATGTCGATCACCTGCTGCTGCGGCGGGGCGATGCCATAGCCTTTCAGCTTGGCCTTGCCCGCCTCGCTCATCCAGTCCGTGGTCCAGGCGGGCGCCAGCTGGTTCACCAGCGTCACCTTGACCACGCCATGGCTGCGCAAGGCATCGGTGACGGCATCGGCGATCACCTGCATGGCCGGGCAGCCCGAATACGTGGGCGTGATCGTCACGATGCACTCTTCGCTGCTGACCACATCGACGGCACGCACGATGCCCAGGTCCACCACCGAAATGACGGGAATTTCCGGGTCCGGCACGTCGCCCAGCCAGGCCCAGACCTGGGCCGCGTCCAGCGCTGCCATGGGCGTGTTCACTACCACTCCGCCCCGGGATAGGCGCGCTGCAGGAACTGCATCTCGGCCAGAATAAAACCCAGGTGTTCCGTGTGCGTGCCCTGCTTGCCACCCTTTTGCATCCACGCGTCGGGCGCCGGCATGTTCAAGGTGGCTTCGGCGAAGATCTCGGCCACGTGTTCGAGGAAGGCCTGGCGCAGGATGTCGGACGGCGGCGCGATGCCGGTGGCAAGCATGGCCTGGTCGACGGCGTCGTACTTGAACATCTCGCCCGTGTACATCCACAGCTTGTCGGCCGCCGCCTGCGTCTTGGCATGGCTGTCCGCCGTGCCGTCGCCGAGACGCACGATCAGGTCGCCGCTGCGTCTCAGGTGATACGTCACTTCCTTGATCGACTTCTGCGCCACTTCGACGATGCGTGGATCGCTGCATTTCGCCAGTTCCAGCAGCTGGAAGTAGTGCCAGCTGTCGAAGAAGAACTGGCGCATCATGGTGTCGGCGTAATTGCCGTTCGGCTGTTCGACCAGCAGGCAATTCTTGAAGTCGTGGGCGTCGCGCAAGAAGGCGATGTCGTCCTCGTCGCGGCCCGCGTTTTCCAGTTCGGCCGCATAGCTGAACCACAAGCGCGTCTGGCCCAGCAGATCGAGCGCCACGTTGGTCAGCGCCATGTCTTCTTCCAGCGCCGGCCCCTTGCCGCACAGCTGTGACAGTTGCTGGCTGAGGATCAGGGCGTTGTCGCCCAGGCGCAGGAGGTAATTGACCTTGTCATCCATTACAGGCGCTCCCATCACAGGTTCTTGACTTCTTCCGGCATCGGGAAGAAGGTGGGATGGCGGTACACCTTGCTGTTCGACGGTTCGAACAGGGCGGCCTTGTCGCCAGGGCTGCTGGCGACGATATCGGCCGCGCGCACCACCCAGATGCTCACGCCTTCATTGCGGCGCGTGTAGACGTCGCGCGCATGGTTGACCGCCATGGTGGCGTCGGAGGCGTGCAGGCTGCCCACATGCTTGTGCGCCAGGCCGTGCTGGCTGCGGATGAAAACTTCCCACAATGGCCATTCTTTGCTCATGTTGCTCTCCCCTATCTGTCTTATGTAATTACGCTGCTGCTTTATTAGCGGCTTGCTTGTCTGCATACGCGAGCAAGGCATCGCGGAACCATGCGCCGTCTTCATACGCTTTGACCCGCGTTTGCAGGCGCTCGCGGTTGCACGGGCCATTGCCCTTCAGGACATTGTTGAACTCGGACCAGTCGATCTCGCCGAATTCATAATGGCCCGTTTCCGCATTGAACTTCAGGTCGGGATCGGGCACGGTCAGGCCCAGGTATTCGATTTGCGGCACGGTCTGGTCGACCATGCGCTGGCGCAATTCGTCGTTCGAGAACAGCTTGATGCGCCATTGCGCCGATTGGGCGCTGTTGACGGAGGCGGCGTCGGACGGGCCGAACATCATCAACGATGGCCACCACCAGCGGTTCAGCGCATCCTGCGCCATGGCTTTCTGCTCTGGCGTACCCTTGCACAGCGACATCATGATGTCGTAGCCCTGGCGTGCATGGAACGATTCTTCCTTGCAGACGCGGATCATGGCGCGCGCATACGGACCATACGAGCAGCGGCACAGCGGGATCTGGTTGATGATGGCGGAGCCGTCGACCAGCCAGCCGATGGCGCCCATGTCGGCCCACGACAGGGTCGGATAGTTAAAGATGCTGGAATACTTGGCTTTGCCCGAGTGCAAGGCAGCGAGCAGATCGTCGCGCGACACGCCCAGGGTTTCCGCGGCGCTGTACAGGTACAGGCCGTGACCGGCTTCGTCCTGGATCTTCGCCAGCAGGATGGACTTGCGTTTCAGGGTCGGTGCGCGCGTGACCCAGTTACCTTCGGGCAATTGACCGACGATTTCCGAGTGCGCATGCTGCGAAATCTGGCGGATCAGGGTCTTGCGGTAAGCGTCCGGCATCCAGTCCTTGGCCTCGATCTTGATGCCTTCGTCGATGCGCGCCTGAAAAGCGCGCTCTTCCTGGCCCATGTCGTCGATGGAGCGGACGTTCTTGAGGCCGGTTTCAACCATTTGTGCGTACATGATGTGTCTCCCATGTCTTTGATTTTGCGCAGCAACGCGGTGCGATGAACAGATAATACGATACAAAAAACGATTTGCATACACTTGATGTGAGTCATTTTAAAAATTCGTATCTTATGCAGCTTTTTTGTGCGTATGATATTGCTTATGAGAAAACACTACGAAGTGCCACCAGCGCTTCCGGCAAATTATTGACGCGCTACCCGCGCAGCCAAGTAAACTGCTGCTTTTATTGAATCGACCGCAACACGGCCAGACCGGAACCACATGAAGAACACCCGCTGCACGGCATGGATAGCCGATTTCCTGGAAAGCGACCCACCGCGCTCAAAGTCCCTGGTGATGACGATTTTCGGCGACGCCATCGTGCCGCGCGGCGGCGCCATCTGGCTGGGCAGCCTGATCGACCTGCTGGCACCGTTTGGCGTGAATGACCGCTTGCTGCGCACCAGCGTGTTCCGCCTGGCGCAGGAGGGCTGGCTCAGCTCGCAACGCGACGGCCGCCGCAGCGCCTATACGATACGCCCGGAAGCTCTGGCCCGCTTCGAACGCGCCTATCGCCGCATCTATGCGCCGCTGGTCGTGCACTGGGATGGCAGCTGGACCCTGGTGATCGGGCCGGCCGGCAGCATCGGCGCCGCCGAGCGGGGGGCGCTGCGCAAGGAATTATTGTGGGCTGGCTATGGCTTGATCTCTCCCGGCATCTTTGGCCATCCAGCCAGCAACTCGGAGGCGCTGGAAGACATCCTCGTGCGCAACGAGGTACAGGGCAAGCTGTATGTTTGCCACACGACAGAGTTGCCGGATGTCAGCACACGCCCGCTGCGCGACATGGTGGGCGAATGCTGGGACTTGTCGGAAGTGATGGCCGGTTACGAAAAATTCATCGCCAGCTTCCAGCCCCTGCTGACCTTGCTCCAGCAGGAACCCGTGTTCGATGCGGAGCAAGCGTTTGTCATCCGCTCGCTGCTGACGCACGCCTACCGCCGCGTGCAATTGCACGACCCGCAACTGCCCGTCGAACTGCTGCCCGAACCGTGGCCCGGCACGCAAGCGTATGCGCTGGCGCGCGACCTGTACCGCCTCACCCATGCGGCGGCCGAGGAACATATCCTGGCCACCCTGCGGCGCGAGGATGAGCAGGCGCCGGACGTGGAGCCGTGGTTCTTTGAACGTTTTGGCGGCCTGAACACCTGACAAAACGTCCATGGCGGCGTTGCAGGGCCTGGGCGTACGTTCGTACTGCCTGCGGCCCTGCGCCTTGCCCTGGCCATTTTTCAGGCGTTCAGCAAGCGTCGTTGTGTACCGTTCATTGCTTGGTCACGACTTGCTTCGCCCCTGCCAGCAAATCCTGCCCCAGCTTTTCCAGTGCATTGGCCTGCACCAGCATGGTGTCGAGGATGGCGACGTTGAAGGTGAACTCGGCCGGCGTGGTATAGCCGGGAAAACGCAGGATGCGCAGCAATTCATGCAAAGTCGTGCCCTTGCCCAGGTGCGCCAGGGCGTCGCTGAGGGCGCTGATTTTCTTTTCCAGGTCGCGTATGTGGTTGCTATGGTCGTCCATGATGCTCTCCCCGTGTTGGAACTATCACGTTAGCAAAGCATGTCCCGCGTCGTTTGCGCCAGCACAAAGGCGCGACTAAAACAGGTATCATCGCGCCATTGCACACGATGCAAAACCCATATGTTTTTATCAGGAACACTCATGACCATTAAAATCAGCCAGCAATTCGACGCCGGCGCGATCGAGGTGCTGCGCGCCGACGATGCCCAATCCATCGAGCTGAACATCCGCAAGGATTCCCACGCCGACATCACGCAGTGGTTTTATTTCCGCCTGCAAGGCGCGCAAGGCGAGGCGTGCACGATCCGCTTCATGAATGCAGGCAAGTCGGCCTACCCGGACGGCTGGAAAGACTACCAGGCCGTCGCCAGCTATGACCGCGAAACCTGGTTCCGCGTGCCAACCAGCTTTGACGGCACGGTGATGACCATCGCACACACCCCCGAGGAAGAAAGCGTGTACTACGCCTACTTCGAGCCGTACCCATGGGATCGCCATCTGGCCCTGATCGACAGCGCGCAAGCGTCGCCGCTGGTGCGCCTGATCGACCTGGGCAGCACGGTGGAAGGGCGCGACATGAACCTGCTGGTGGTCGGCGACGCCGATGCCGAGAAGAAAGTCTGGGTCATCGCGCGTCAGCATCCGGGCGAAACGATGGCGGAATGGTTTGTCGAGGGCATGCTCGAAGCATTGCTGGACCAGGCCAATCCGTTTGCCCGCCAATGCCTGCAAGACGCCGTCTTCTACGTGGTGCCGAACATGAACCCGGACGGTTCCGTGCATGGCAACCTGCGCACCAACGCGGCCGGCGCCAACCTGAACCGTGAATGGATGACGCCGACGATGGAACGCAGCCCGGAAGTATTCCTGGTGAAACAGAAAATGCATGAAATCGGCTGCGATCTGTTCCTCGACGTACATGGCGACGAAGGTCTGCCTTACGTGTTCGTCGCCGGCAGCGATGCGCTGGAAAATTTCACGCCAGCACAAAAGGCAGAGCAAGACCGCTTCATCGCCGACTTCAAGGTGGCCAGCCCCGACTTCCAGGATGAGCACGGCTATGAAGACGGTCCGTTCACGCCGGAAGTACTGACCATGGGTTCGCCCCACATCACGCATGCCTTCGGCTGCCTGGCACTGACCCTGGAACTGCCGTTCAAGGACAATGCCAACGATCCCGACCCACAAACGGGCTGGAGCGGCGCCCGCAGCGCTGCCCTGGGCGCGGCCGTACTGCAGCCTATCCTGTCCACCTTGCGCGCCTGAGCATCAGGGCCGGACCGGCCCGCGTAAGCCCGATGCCCCGCACGCCGGGGCATTTTTATGCCCGCACTGCAAGCGTTGCTGAGCGAACGATTTTTTTTCAGAACGTCTTGCCTAGCAGAAATTATCGTCCTACACTCAACAACAGAATCAGGCCGTGCCACGCTGCGCGGCCCCGCAAGAATACGCCACCGGGTGGGTCGCCATGACTTCCCGGCCACCAGAAATACGCATCCACGGCCCCATACCTGCCGAGCTAGCTCTCTGTAAGAAAAAACGACCGCATCGGCATCGTGCCGCAGCGCGCCTGCCCATCTGGCGGGTGCGTGTACACATGCTGCCGGGCGCTTCCCGCATGTCGCCGAGGATGGATTACCTATGTCCAAGCTTAAAATCAGTACCCGTCTGGCCTTCAGTTTCGGCCTGATCATTGTCCTGCTTGCCATGGTGGCATTTGTTTCCGTGAGCCGCATCCGCAACATCAATGCCTCGACGGAAAAAATCCTCAATGACCGCTATGTCAAGGTCATGCTGTCGAATACGATACAGTCCGAGATCAATATCCAGGCCCGCCTGCTGGGCAACGCGATCATCGGCGCCAACGATGCCGACGAAGTCAGCAGTGCCGTGGCCAAGATTCAGGCATCGGTCAAAAAGAACCTGGAACTGCTGGCGCGCCTGAAAACCCTGATCAACACGCCCAAGGGCCAGGAACTGCTCCAGGCCGTGATGACCAGCCGCGAAAGCTATGCCAGGACGCGCGATGCGAATATCAAATTGTTGCAAGAGGGAAAAACCGAAACGGCCGGCATCTTCCTGCTGACGCAACTGCGCTATCCACAAGAAAAATTCTTGACGGCGCTGGCGGCCATGGCCGGCTTCCAGGAATCGCTGATGGCAGCCGAAGGCAAGCAAGCTCTCGCCGACGGGCGTCTGGCCATCATCCTGACCCTGTCCCTGTCGCTCGCCGCGACGGCCATTGCCATCGCGCTGGCCGTCCTGATCAGCCGCTCGATCAGCCGGCCCATCGCCGAAGCCGTCAAGGTGGCGCAACGCGTGGCGGCTGGCGACTTGTCGGGCAGCATCGACGCGCGCGGCAATGATGAAACGGGCCTGCTGCTGCGCGCCCTGAAAGAAATGAACGACAATCTGCAAGGCATCGTGGCCCGCGTGCGCCATGGCACGGATGCCATCGCCCATGGCTCGCGTGAAATCGCCTCCGGCAATATGGACTTGTCCTCGCGCACGGAACAACAAGCCAGCTCGCTGGAAGAAACGGCCTCGTCGATGGAAGAACTGACGTCGACCGTCAAGCAGAATGGCGAAAACGCACGCCAGGCCAACCAGATGGCGCAATCGGCCTCCAGCGTGGCCAGCAAGGGCGGCCAGGTGGTGGCGGAAGTGATCACGACCATGGATTCGATCAATGCCTCGTCGAAGAAAATCGTCGACATCATCGGTGTTATCGACGGTATTGCCTTCCAGACCAATATCCTGGCCCTGAATGCGGCCGTGGAGGCGGCCAGGGCGGGCGAACAGGGCCGCGGCTTTGCCGTGGTGGCCACGGAAGTGCGCAACCTGGCGCACCGCTCCGCCGCCGCCGCCAAGGAAATCAAGATCCTCATCGACGACTCCGTGCAGCAGGTTAATCTCGGCAGCAACCTGGTGAACCAGGCGGGCAGTACCATGGAAGAGATCGTCAGCAGCGTGCGCCGCGTCACGGACATCATGGCCGAGATCACATCCGCCAGCAACGAGCAGGAAGCGGGGATTGAACAGATCAACCAGGCCATCACGGAAATGGATGCCGTGACACAGCAAAATGCCGCCCTCGTGGAAGAAGCGGCAGCCGCGTCAGAAGCGTTGCAGGATCAGGCCGGCATCCTGGCCGAAGCTGTCAGCGTGTTCAAGCTCGACGGCACGCAGGCGCTGCCGCCGGTTCCGGTTCCGGTTCCGGCCCCAGCCATCCGCGCACCAGCGAAGCCTGCCGCCGCGCCACGCGTCACGGTCACTGCCGCACCCGTCAGAAAAGCAGGCAAGGTGGTCGCGCAGGCCGCAGTCACCGAGACCGAGTGGGAAGAGTACTGAGGCACCGCCATAGGCCTGCGCCTCAGCCGCCCGCCACCACCATGCTCTCGATGAGGATGGAACCGGTCTCTTTGGTGCCGCGGCGCAGCACGTCGGCGCCCACGGCGACGATGTTGCGCAGCATGTCCTTCATGTTGCCGGCGATGGTGATTTCTTCCACCGGATACTGAATCACGCCATTTTCCACCCAGAAACCGGAGGCGCCGCGCGAATAGTCGCCCGTCACGTAATTGGTTCCTTGCCCCATCAGTTCCGTCACCAGCAAGCCCGTGCCGAGTTTTTTCAGCATGGCACTAAAATCGTCGCTGGCGGCCGTCTGGGACGAGGTCAGGTACAGATTGTGCGAGCCGCCCGCGTTGCCCGTCGTCTGCATGCCCAGCTTGCGGGCCGTGTAAGTCGACAGGAAATAGCCTTGCACCACGCCATCCTTGACGACGTCGCGGCTGACGGTTTTCACGCCTTCCTCGTCGAATGGCGCGGAACCGACGCCACCGATCACGTGCGGATCTTCAAAGATCTGCACGTGCGAGGGCAGCACTTGCGTACCCAGGGAATCGATCAGGAAAGTGGATTTGCGGTACAGGGCGCCGCCCGAGGTCGCTTGCACATAGGTACCCAGCAAACCGGCCGCCAGCGGCGCCTCGAACAGCACGGGACAGGTGCGCGTGCCCAGCTTGCGCGCGTTCAGGCGCGACAGGGCGCGTTCGGCGGCGTAGCGGCCGATGGCTTCCGGGCTCGACATTTTGGCGGCGTCGCGCACGGACGAATACCAGTCGTCGCGCTGCATCTTCGCGCCCTTGCCCGCGATGGGCGCCACGGACAGGGTGTGACGGGAAAACGGGTAGCCGCCGATGAAGCCGCGCGAATTGGCGGAAACAAAGTGCGATTGCTGCACATGCACGCCCGCGCCTTCGCTGTTCGTGATGCGCGGGTCGACGGCAAACGCGGCCGCTTCTGCCCGCTGGGCCAGCACGACGGCTTCCTCGGCGGAAATCAGCCAGGGATAGAACAGTTGCAAGTCGCGGGGGGACATTTCCAGCATGTCGGCGTCGGCCAGGCCCGCGCAATCGTCCTCGGCCGTGAAGCGAGCGATATTGTAGGCGGCGTCCACCGTGGCGCGCAGGGCGGACGGCGAAAAGTCGGAGGTGCTGGCATTGCCGCGTTTCTTGCCGACAAACACGGTCACGCCCATGCCCTTGTCCTTGTTTTGCTCGATCGTCTCGATCTTGCCTTTTCGTACAGACACGGACAGGCCACCGCCTTCGCTGACTTCAACGGCTGCGTCGGTGCCGCCCGCTTCCCGCGCAAAAGACAACACATCACGGGCCAGTTGCTGCAATTGCTCTTGACTATGGGTAAATACGGAGTCGTTCATGCGCTGTTTTCTTCGGAAAGCCGCTAAAAAGGGTATCATAGCAGTCGTTTACAGTTTACAGGTGCGGCCTACGCGGCCAATCCCGCCTTATCATGCCAAATCCAAACCGGGGAGCTTGCGGCTTCCAATCCACCGAATTCGAACAGGAATATGAACGTCCGTCGAAGTCGGAACTCAAGCGTCAGATGACCGTCCTGCAAAAGATGGGGGAAGAACTCGTCAATGAAGCACGCGACCGCGTCAAGCGCGTCCCGATGCCGGAAGACGTGCGCGACGCCATCCTCGAATGCCAGATGATCCGCGATCACGAAGGCCGCCGCCGCCAGCTGCAATACGTGGGCAAGAAAATGCGCACCCTGGATGAAGAAGAAGTTGCCGCCATCCAACGCACCATCGATAGCTGGAAAGGCTTGTCGAAAGCCGACACGGCCAATATGCACGCGATGGAACGCCGCCGCGACAAGCTGTTGACGGACGACAAGGCGCTGACCGTCTTGCTGTCGGAAAACCCGGAACTGGACGTGCAGCACCTGCGCACCCTGATCCGCAATGCCCGCAAGGAGCAGGCCGAGAACAAGCCGCCAAAAGCCTTCCGTGAAATCTTCCAGATCTTGAAAGAGATCGCCAAGAAGAAAAACGGCGGCAAGAAAGATGCCGACGAAGATGGCGTTGAAGGCGAAGACGACGAGTAAACCCCACATGCAAAAGCTGGGGTCGGACCCTCAGGGTCCGCCCCCAGTCTTTGCTTAGGGTTGGGAAAAAACCGGGAGCCAACCCGGTTTTTTGGTTTTTACGACATAACAGGTACCGCATGACCACTCTCGAAGACGAATTGATTATCGGCCTCGTGTCGATCTCGGACCGCGCCAGCGGCGGCGTGTATGAAGACCAGGGCATCCCGGCCCTGGAAAGCTGGCTGGCCGCCGCCATCCGCACGCCTTTCCGCCTGGAAAAACGGCTGATCCCGGACGAGCGCTCGCAGATTGAAAACACCCTGATCGACATGGTCGACCTGAGCCACTGCCATCTGATCCTGACGACGGGCGGCACGGGCCCGGCGCGGCGCGATGTGACGCCGGACGCGACCTTGTCCGTCGGGACCAAGGAAATGCCCGGTTTCGGCGAACAGATGCGCCAGATCAGCCTGCAATTCGTGCCGACGGCGATCTTGTCGCGCCAGGTGGCCGTGATCCGCGAGACGCCCGAGCGCGCTTGCCTGATCATGAACTTGCCGGGCCAGCCGAAAGCCATCAAGGAAACCCTGGAAGGCTTGAAAGACGCCGCTGGCGTGCAACTGGTCAACGGCATCTTTGCCGCCGTACCGTATTGCATCGACCTCATCGGAGGTCCCTACATGGAAACCGACCCGGCCATCTGCAAGGCCTTCCGTCCCAAATCGGCGCTGCGTCCGGCGCAACCCCTACCTGAGGAAAATACATGAGCACCTTGCTGGAAACCATACAACTCGACAGCGCACCGAACCCCACCGTTTCCATCATCTGGATGCACGGCCTGGGCGCCGACGGCAACGACTTCGTGCCCCTGGTCAAGGAACTCGATTTGCGCGGCTGCCCCGCCATCCGCTTCATCTTCCCCAGCGCCGGCACCATGCCCGTCACCATCAACAACGGCTACGTGATGCGCGCCTGGTACGACATCCGCGAAAATGATCTGGTGCGCCGCGAAGACGAGAACGGCTTGCGCGCCTCGCAGGCACAAGTCGAAGCGCTGATCGCGCGCGAAAAGGCGCGCGGCATTCCCGCCAGCCGCATCATCCTGGCCGGTTTCTCGCAAGGCTGCGCCATGACCCTGCAAACGGGCTTGCGCCAAGCGGAACCGCTGGCTGGCCTGATGTGCCTGTCCGGCTACCTGCCGCTGGCCGACAAGACGGCGCTTGAACGCACGCCAGCCAGCCTGGAAACACCGATCTTCATGGCGCACGGCACGGCCGACCCCGTGGTGCCGATCGCCCGCGCGCAGCAGTCGCGCGATTTGCTCACAGGCATGGGTTACAAGGTGGAATGGCACGAGTACATGATGCAGCACTCGCTGTGCCAGGAAGAGATCGACGCGATTGGCGCGTGGCTGAAAAAAGTATTGGCTTAAAGTAAAACAGGCGCGGTGTGCGCCGCGCCTGTTGTCAAACGGAACGCCGGGAACGATCAGTTCGCCGGCGTTTTTGCATTCCATATTTTCAACATGTCGGCCGATGCTTCCGAACGGATGCCGTTGTCCGTCAGCACCGATTCCGTCGCCGCCAGCATGTCCTTGCGGGGTACGACGACCATTTCCGCATCGCGCTGCTGGAAGCGGAACGTCAGCAATTCATCCGTCTGGTCGCGCAGCAAGGTCACCAGGTGCGCCAGGCTGCGCACGCGCACGCCATTGACGGAATCGACGACCGAGAAGAAACGGGTACTGTAACCATTCATCAGCTTGTGCGGGAAGAACGGCGCGGCGATCACCACCAGCTCTTCGCGTTCGCTATCGGGCGCATCGCCGCGCCGCGTGACCAGCGGGTTGCCGGCAAAACTCATGCCGCCCAACATTGCCGGGTTGCCATTTGGCGCGGCCATGAATTCCGTGCTGGCGCGCGAAAACACCATCGGGCCAAAGATGAAATAGGATGGGTAATTGCCCTGCAAGCCGCTGATGAGCATCGGGTGCGCCGCCGAGACGGGTACCTTGATTCTCACGGGCGCGCCCTGGCGCACCACCGTCAACGGCAATTCGCCGTCTTTCGCCAGCTGCTGCACCCGGTACTGGAAGCGCACGCGGCTGTTGGCATTCAGCTTGACCATGCCCTGATTGTCGATAGGAAATTCACCGATATGCGTGATGACATCCCACTCCTTGAGCGGATAGGCGGCATCCTTGCTGGCCGGCGTCATCACGACGGCGCCCTCGACGCCCTTGGCCAGCTTCAGGTAGGTGCGCAGCGCGGGATTTTCCAGCGTTTGCGTCACGTCGCGCATGGCCGGCTTGCCCTTGGGCGCGCCGCTTTCCTGGTCGCGCAGGAACAGCTCGATTTCCTCGTTGGGGATGATGTAGCCGATGTTTTGCGCATTGAGCATGCCGGCAAAGGCCAGGCCGATCATCTTGTCGCCCGCAATCACGGGGCCGCCGCTATTGCCCGGGTTGATGGCAGCATCGATCTGGATGCGCAGGCCGGACACGGGGAAGTTATAGCGCACGAATTCGATGCGCGACACGATGCCCTTGGTGATCGACAGCGAGGTGCCGCCCGTCGGATAGCCATACGCCAGCACGGCATCGCGCACGTCCGGCAAAACGTTGGCGCGCGGCACCGCTTTGTGGCTGGCGAAAAAACTGTCATCGTCGATTTTCAGCAAGGCCAGGTCCATGCCACGCGAAATGGCCAGCACGGTCGCCGGTATCTTGTCGCCCGCGCCATTGGCCTGGATCTGCACCTGACTGGCATAGCCGACCACGTGCGCATTGGTGAGGATGCGGCGGCCTTCGATGACGACGCCGGAGCCTGTCACCTCTTGCGGCGCGGCCTTGCTCCAGGGTTTATAGGGGTCCGGCCCGCGCAGGGTGGAAAACACCTTGACGACGGAATTTTCCAGCGCGGAAGCGCTGGCGCTAGCCGTAGCGGCGGTCTCCGCGGCCAGCGCCCGCAGCGTCATCAAGGGACAAAAAGAAAGGGCCAGCGCCAGGAAGGCGCGGCCCATCAGGGTGATGCACGGACGAGTTTTCATTGAGCTTGTTGGCAATGGAAGGGAAGCAAAATTATATATTGAATAATTGCAACTTCATTACACTTTGTCCATCTTTGCCCGAAGAACTCTTCTAATCGGGCAAAGGCGTGACGCCCAAGGCTGGCACCGCCGTCTGCGCGCCGTTCATCACCATGGCGAGGAAAGTGTAATAGCCATTGATGCCCATCAAGTCCACCACGCCGTGCTCGCCGAACAGCGCCAGCGCGCGCGCATACGTGGCATCGCTGACGCGCTTGTTCTGCTGCAACTCGATGCAAAAGTCGTGCACGGCTTGCTCGTCTTCCTTCAGGGAAAGCGGCGCGCGGCGCGCCGCGATGGCGTCCACGGCCGCCTGCGCGATGCCGTTCTGCACGGCCAGCGGCGCGTGGATGGCCCACTCGACTTGCTGGTCCCACTGGCGCGCCGTCACCAGGATCGCCAGCTCGGACAGGCGCGTGCCGATGGCGCTGCGGTAGCGCAAATACTCGCCCATGCGCTGCGCCGTTTCCATCAGCTCCGGGCTGCGGATCAGCGGCACGAAGGGGCCGTACAGCGCGCCGCGCGGACCATCGATGATGGCTTGCGCGGCGGCGCGCTGCTGCGGGTCGAGCCGGTCCAGCGGCAGCGCGGGCAAGCGGTCGATATCGCTACCGGCCATCAGGCAGTCCAGGCGACCACGTCCTGCTGCTGTTCACCGAGGCCGGGGATGCCCAGGCGCATGCTGTCGCCTTTTTTGAGGAAACGCTGCGGCTTGCGGCCCTGGCCCACGCCCGGCGGCGTGCCCGTGGCGATGACGTCGCCCGGTTCCAGGGTCATGAATTGCGACAGGTAGCTGACGATCTGCACCACCGTGAAGATCATGGTTTGCGTATTGCCGGTCTGCATGCGCTTGCCGTTCACTTCCAGGTACAAGTCCAGGTCTTGCTCGTCGATGACTTCATCGCGCGTCACCAGCCACGGGCCGATGGGGCCGAAGGTGTCGCAGCCCTTGCCCTTATCCCATTGACCGCCCCGCTCCAGCTGGAACGAACGCTCGGAGATATCGTTGACGACGCAATAGCCGGCCACGTATTTCAAGGCGTCCTCTTCGCTCACGTACTGTGCGCGCGTGCCGATGACGACGCCCAGTTCCACTTCCCAGTCCGTCTTTTTCGAGCCTTTCGGCAACACGACATTGTCGTCCGGACCGTTCAGGCAAGTGATCGCCTTCATGAAGACGATCGGTTCGGCGGGAATCGGCATGCCCGATTCGGCCGCGTGATCCGCGTAATTGAGGCCGATGCCGATGAATTTGCCGACCTTGGCCAGCGGCACGCCGAAGCGTGGATTGCCGCGCACCAGGGGCAAGGTCTTTTCGTCGAGCTTGGCCAGCTTGCGCAAGGCCTTGTCGGACAGTTGTGCGCCGTCAATATCGGCAATCACGCCGGACAGGTCGCGCAGTTTGCCTTCTTCATCGATCAGGCCCGGTTTTTCCTTGCCTGGACGTCCATAACGAACGAGTTTCATAGTCTTCCTTGGAGTTGATCATTGCCGCTGTGCAGGCCGCCATTTTACCGGATGGCCCGGCGCGCCTGTAGCGGTGAATGAAAAACATCACAAGTCCCGGCAGTTGCAAGGCCGCCAGCACGCCAAACGCCACCTGGTACGCTTGCGGCGGGTACTGCTGCAAGCTGTTCAGGGGCCAGCAGCCGAGGAGCAGGCCAAAGCCCGCCTGCACCAGGAAGGCGCCCGTAAAAATGAGCAGATTCAAACAGGTGGCCGCCCTGCCCGTCAGGCTGGCCGGCATGCTTTGCGCGACGATCACATACTCGAGGCCCGTCACCGTGCCCAGCAAGGTAAACAGCACGGACAGCATGGGCAGGCTGGGCACGACGTTACACGCCATCGCCACTTGCACGGCGACAAACAGGACGATACCGGCGGCCGCCACTTGCATGGGCGCAATGCCGCGCCGCCCGGCCCACTCCGTCAGCATGCCCATGCCGATGGCGCCGAAGATGACGGCCGCCATGCCCAGGTACAACAAATACGCGACATTGTCATCGGACAAGCCGCCCACGTCGGCCAGCCAGCGCCCCACCCATAAACCCTGCACGCCAAAGAACACCGTGTGCGGCAGCAGGATCAGCGCGATGGTGCGGCGAAAGCCGGGATCGCGGTACACGCTCCAGACGCTGACCTTGCTCACCGGGTGCGCGGTGGCGGGCCTGGGCATGGCCGGCGACAGCAGGCGGATCAGCAAGCCGATGGCCAGCGCGGCCAGCGCCAGGCCCAGGAACACGCCGCGCCAGTCCGTGTAGTGCAGGGCCAGCTTGACGGGCATGGTGGCGCTGGCCGCACCCAGGCCGCCCACGGCGATCAAATAGCCATGCACGGAAGGCAGGCGCGCTGGCGCGATGGCGCACGAGAGCGCTTTCACGGCGGCCATGAAACAGCCGCCCAGGCCTGCCCCCATCAGGGCGCGTGCCCACATCAGCTCGGCAAAGCTGTGACCACGGCTGAACAGCCATACCCCCAGGGCCGCCAGCACCAGCAGCCACAGTTGCACCGTGCGGGGGCCGTAACGGTCGAGCGCCATGCCGATCGGCAATTGCACCAGCGCAAAGGCGAGAAAAAAGGCGCTGGTCAGCAGGCCCAGCTGCGCTGGCGTCAGGGCAATGGCACCCAGCAATTGCGCCGTCAGCACGGCATTCACGCCGCGCAGCAGGCACGACAGGTAATGCCCGAGCGCGAACGGCAGGAACACCAGGCAAAACACGGCTACGCCGGAACGGGAAGAGGCGCCGGCGCCGTGCATGCTCAGGCGGCCTGTGCCAGGCGGATGATTTTATGCGGCAACTGCGGCACAGGTTCATCCGTCTCGAAGAAGAATTTATCGTGGCCGAACGCGGGCTTTAAATCGTCCATCCACGTCGCTTCCGCATCGAACTTCGCATAAAACGGCCGGCGCACCCAATCCGGATTGCGCGCCTGCAAAAATTGCAGGGCAAACAGTTTTTCACCATTGATGCTGACGATGCCATCGATGACGATCTTGCCGGGAAACGCGCTCATGGAGGGCCCGCGCACCGTGCGCGACAGGCCGGACACCATCTGGTAGGCGGCCTGGAAAATCTCGTGCGCCTTCGCCAACGGTAACTCGAAATAGCCGCGCGGCCCCGTGTCCCGTTCGACAAACATGTAATACGGAATCGCTCCCAGGCGCGTGCCCGTCTGCCACAGCTCGGCCCAGCTAGCCGGGTCTTCATTGATATGGCGGATCAGCGGCCCCTGCATGCGCAAGGTGGCGCCCGTGGAGACGATGCGTTTCACCGCTTGCTGCGCGATGTCCTGGCGCAACTCGACGGCGTGGCTGTAATGGCCCATCACGGCCAGGTTCTTGCCCGCCTTGACGATGCGCTCGAACAGGCGCAGCAAATCATCCGCATCGCGGTCGGAAACAAAACGCTGCGGCCAATACGCCACCGCCTTGGTGCCGATGCGAATGTTCTGGATGTGTTCCAGGCCCGGCGCCAGCAGCGGCTCCAGGTAGGCAGCCAGTTGCCGCGTGTTCATGATCATCGGGTCGCCACCCGTGATCAGCACATCCGTCACTTCCGGATGCAGTTTCAGGTAGGCGGCCAGCTCATGCGACTCGCGCGCATCGAACTTCATGTCGTCCATGCCGACGAACTGGGGCCAGCGGAAGCAGAAGGTGCAATATGCGTGGCACGTCTGGCCTGCGCTGGGGAAAAACAGCACCGTCTGCGCATACTTATGCTGCAAGCCGCGCACGGGCGCATCGTTGACCCTCGGCACGTTATGCGTCATCTGCCCGGCCGGATGGGGATTCATGCCCAAGCGCAAGCCATGCACATAGGCATCGATGGCCGCCTTGTCTCGCTGCACCAGCACCAGGTCGCGCAAGTGCGCGTACTGCTCGGGCGGCAGCATGTCGCGGTGGGGAAAGACGAGGCGATAGATGGGGTCGTCAGGGATGTTGTTCCAGTCGATCAACTGGTCAAGCACATAGGCATTGGTGCGAAACGGCAAGACGTGCGACACCACCTGCACGGCCTCGCGTTGCTCTTCCGGCAGCCATTCCCACTGCCGCGCCTGATGAATGGTTTGCCGCGTATACGGCTTGAACTTGGGTGAAAACGGCTCGGTAATGAGTGCGGACACGATCGGCTCCTTGCCAGTAAATAGCGATAACTTTCATGAAATTGACCGTATATCGGCCAATTTCAGCCTCTTTCCCCCACAGGCCATGCCAGCTCGGCATGCTGTGAAAGTCATCATAGTTCTTGCCGCCTGGAACCAAATTGCTACACATCAACAAGCATTCCGATACGTTGTTCGCTGCCTACAAGCAACACCTTAGTTTGTTCCATCGCAATTTGATGGGTCCGTCGACGACGTAAATTACGGCTTGGCAATACATCCCTCGATATCACAAGGAGCTGTCATGAAACGCTTATTCACGGGTAGCCTGCTGTGCCTGGCATTTGCCGGCGGCAGCGTCAATGCCGCCGTCGAACCAACGGAAAAAGACGCCATCGCCATGGCCGAACGGGGCGCCGCCTTCATGAAGGCGCATGGCAAGGAAGAAATGATGAAGAAAATCACGGCGAAAGACCCCGACTTCGTGCAGGGCTCGCTGTATGTGGACATGCGTGACATCAAGACGGGCATCGTGCTGGCCCACCCCATCAATCCATCCATCGTGGGCAAGGATTTGACGGATGTGCCTGATGCGAATGGCAAGAAATATCGCCGTGAAATCATTGAGCTGGCACAAAAGCAGGGCAAGGGCTGGGTCGACTACCAGTACAAAAACCCCACCAGCGGCAAGATCGAGCCGAAGACCACGTACATCCTGCGCGTCAACGACGTAGTGCTGGAAGCGGGGATCTACAAAAAATAAGGCAACGGCGGCGTACACGAACGCTGTGCGCCGCCAGTGCCTGGAACAGCCATAGCCAGGAGTCAAGCATGCTCAATCAATTACGCATCGGACCAAAATTATTGCTGGCGCCCGCCCTGGTCTTGCTGCTGCTGATACTCAGCTCGAGCGGCGCCTGGTATGGCATGGTGCGGCAAAATGCCTCGCTGGAAAACATGGTGCTGGTGCGCATCGCGCATCTGAAAGCGGCCGCCGACGTCGTCGGCGAGGCCAAACATGTGCATGGCAATATGTACCAATTGCTGTCGTGGACGAATGGCAGTTTCGCCAAGGCCCGCATCGACGCGCTGGAACAACAGATCAAGGCGCGTCACGCGGCCATCGGTACCCAGCTGGCCACACTGCGGTCCTCCGCCACGGGTGCCGAACGCACCTTGGTCGATGCCGCCATCACGGCCCTGGCCGGCTATCGCAAGGCCGTGCTGGAAACCATGGAAATGGCACAGATGGACCAGTCGATCGCCACCAATTCCATGCTCAAGGCGGAAACGCAATTCGGCCAGTTCAATACACAGCTGGCGCAGCTGTCGGCCCTGGAAACGACGCTCAGCAGCCAGGCCCATGCGACGGCCAGCGCCGAGTTTCGCAGCCTGGGCTGGAGCCTGCTGCTGACCGTCATGCTCTCCATCCTGGCCTCCATCGTGGTGACCATGCTGGTGCGGCGCGCCATGCTGGTGGAAATCCGCGGCATAGCCGACGCCGTGCAAGACTTGGCGGCGGGCAAGCTGATCGCCGGTGCGCCCAAGCAAGGCAATGACGAGATCGCCGCCACCTCGCGCGTGCTGGACCAGACCATCGCCCACCTGAACCAGACCTTGCGCACCATCATGGACGCCGTGCAATCGATCGACACGGCGTCGCGCGAAATTGCCACCGGCAATCTGGATCTGTCGGCGCGCACCGAAATGCAAGCCAGTTCGCTGGAAGAAACGTCGAGCGCCATGGAAGCGCTGACGCAAGCCGTCAATGACAACGCCGACAACGCCCAGCTGGCCTGCGAGCTGGCGGGGCAAGCCTCTACCTTGGCCGTGCAAGGGGGAAGGTCGATGCAGCAGGCGGTGACGACGATGGCGACGATACGCGCCAATTCGCGCCAGATCGTGGATATTATCGGCGTGATCGACGGCATTTCGTTTCAGACCAATATCCTCGCGCTGAACGCCGCGGTGGAGGCGGCGCGCGCGGGCGAGCAAGGCCGCGGCTTTGCCGTGGTGGCATCCGAAGTGCGCACCCTGGCGCAACGCTCGGCGCAGGCGGCCAGGGAAATCAAGACCCTGATCGCCACCTCGGTCACCACCATCGATGGCGGCAGCGTGGCCGTGCAGCAAGCGGGTGACAGCATGGGCGCCATCGTGGCCTCGGTGCAGCAAGTCAATGAAATCATCCAGCGCGTCAAAGAGGCCAGCGCCGAGCAGGCGTCGGGCATCACGGAAGTCAACCAGGCCGTCACGCAAATGGATGACGTCACCCAGCAAAATGCGGCCCTGGTGGAACAGGCAGCGGCAGCGGCGGCCAGTTTGCAGGACCAGGCCGTCAAGTTGTCGGCGGCCGTGGCCGTGTTCACCCTGGACGAGCGCCCCGCTACGCCGGCCGGCCACAGCGGAGACGAGGTATTCCAGCATCCGGCCAGCCCCGTCAAGGGAGAAGGCAAGGACAGGCGCGCGCTGCACAGCCCGCTGCGCGGCATGCCCGGCCTGCGCGGCGCCAAGGATGCGTCCCAGCGCCGGCGCGGCTAGCTGACAGGCGCGCGCATCGGCTTGCTCAGGTAGGGCGAACCGGCCAGCACGAAGCGCCACGGCGTCTCCATCGCCCTGGAAATGCCGATGCGCGGGCCCGCCTGCACAGCAAACTCTTCCTCGCGGGCCAGCAGGGTGAACGGTGGCGCATCGAGCGCCAGCCGGTTCTGCAGGTGGCTCACGCCCAGCGCCTGGCACACCTTGCCCGGGCCCGAGCACAGCAGCCGCGGTTCCTCGACGCCGCGCCGCTCGCGCATGGCATCGATGCCCGCCAGCGGCTCGATGGCGCGGATCAGCACGCCCGCCCCATGGCCCGCTTCGCGGCACACAAAGTTCAAACACCAGTGGATGCCGTAGGAACGGTAGACATAGGCGTGCGCGGGCGGGCCGAACATGGCGGCGTTGCGCGGCGTCAAGCCGGCATACGTGTGCGAAGCGGGGTCCAGCCGGTCATACGCTTCCGTTTCCACGATGCGCCCGCCCACGCCGTCGACCAGCACGGTCACGCCGATCAGCTGGCGCGCCACGCTGCTGGAATCGTCCGCAAAATCGATACCGGCCAGGAGTTTTTTCATGCAGCAATTGTACTGCCGCACTTCCCGCCGCACGCCTTGCCCCATCTTAAAAACAAGTAAAACTTGATTTTTCGGTCATGGAAACCGGGGTGGACAGCGTCGTAAAATGTGGAAAATAGCGTATGGACCAGGTCAAAACGGGGATTTTTTCCAGAATATATTGTCGAGATGAACTATTGCCACGCATAAACAGCGATAATCGTTGGGCACTGCGTCAGACGCTCATGAAGCGGGCAGCGGCAGCGCGACAGAATAAGCACCGGGCACAAAAATGATGATGAAAGCGTGATGATGAGAGCTGCAGCGCAAAAGCAGGTAGTGCAGGAAGATCCGGTTGACGCCTTGATGCGTTCCATCCGTATTCCGCCGCGTCCCAGCCTGCTGGTCGACCTGCAGCGCGAACTGGCGGAACAGGACCCGTCGCCGCGCCGCATCGCGCGCATCATCGCCGACGATGTCGGCATGTCCGGCGCCCTGCTGAAATTGGCGAATTCACCGTTCTACGGCGCCGCGCGCAAGGCAAAATCCGTCGAGCAAGGCATCAACTTTCTCGGCATCAACCAGTGCAGCGCCATGATGACGGGCTTGCTGGCGCGCCAGGCGCTGGAAGCGGAAGGCGTGGAACTGACCAACTTCTGGGACGTGTCGGCCAAGCGCGCGCGTGCCCTGGTATTTACCTCGCGCAAGCTGCGCATCGCCCCGCCCGACATCGCCCACACCTTCGGCCTGTTCTGCGATATCGGCGTGCCCCTGCTGATGAACCGCTTCCCCGACTACGTCAAGACGTACGCGGCGGCGGCCAACGATGCACACAATTGTTTTACGTCACTGGAAGACGCGCGCCACCAGACCAACCACGCGGCCATCGGCTGCTTGCTGGCGCGCAACTGGGGCCTGTCCTCCGATGTCTCCTGGGCCATTTTGCACCACCACGACTACACGGTGCTGGCCGACCCGTCCACGGACGACGCCATCCGCTCGCTCGTCGCCCTGTCGCTGCTGGCCGAAAAGGGCATTCAGCGCTACCATGGCAACAGTACCTCGCTGGAGTGGGACAAGGGCGGCGAACTTGCCTGCCAGCATCTCGGCCTGTCGCAGGAAGAAGCCGCCGACCTGCTCGACGAGCTGCACGAGATGTTCGATACCGACCATTGAGGTATCAGGCGGCCGCGTCCGCCTGTATGATCCGCCCCGGCGCCTGGCAGAGCCCTGGCGCCCGTTTCCGTTTGCCTGACCGTATTTCTTAACCTGTTGATCGCCATGCCCAAAAATAAGCGCCCTGTCCCCCGTAAATCCGCCAACACGCCTGAAGACAAGGATGAGTCCGTCACGCGCATGCTCTGCACGATGGCCCTGAATCTGGCGGAGCAGGAAGACAGCGAATCGCAGGGCACGGTGCTGGCCGAGCAAGCCGTCGAATTCGGCCGCCTGATCCGCAAGGCCTTGAATCAAAAGAAGGATGAAATCCTGTACGACGCCATCGAGCGCGCCAAGTACGAAGACGTGGGCGCCTACCAGTATTTGCGCAGCCATATCGAGGAAGCAGCGTCCATTTCCGTGATCCGCCGCGAAAATGCGCCGGCCATGGAAATCAACGCCTTTGTCGTGCCGTTGCTGGTGCAAAACACGGGCGGCCTGCGGGAAGCGGACAGTTTCCAGGACCAGGACGCCTTCGAAGCGTTGGTGAAAAGTTTCCAGCAGGCACAACTGGAAAGCGCCAAGGCCAAGGTGGTCTTGATGAGCCATGCCTACGACCTCGATGAAATCGACCGCATCACGTATAGCCATTTGCACGAGATGGTGCGCGATGCGTACTCGTCGATGACGGACAAGAAAATCGTCGCCACGCCGGGCCTGGAAGGCAGCATCGTCGGCTGGAGCGAGACGGCCTTCGGCCCGCAGGACACGGCCGTCGAACTGCGCTTCCTGCTGGGCTTTGCCCTCAAGCGCGTGGACGACCCGTTCTATGCGGAGCCGAAGGATGAAGCGGCGCTTGACGCCTGGTTCGACGCGCGCCTGGCCCGCTACCAGCAGTGGACGACGGAAGTGGGCGACCTGGTGAAACGCTGCCTGGCGCCGGCCGGCAGCGCGCTGGAAGTGAGCTTCTTGTACCAGGATCTGTTCCACGGTGGTAAGGAACAAGGCATGAGCGAGTATGCGATGCTGCAGATGATGTCGGGCATCAACCACGCGCTGGCGGAAAACAACATTGATGCGGGCGACGTCTCGGTGGTCGTCGGCCCGGCCGATGAACACGGCGAAATGCTGTTGCGCGTCAATGTCAGCACGGCGGGCGGCGAGCTGCTGCACAGCGCCGACAAGCCGCTGGACCTGGCCGCCGACCTGCAGGAAGAAGTCGACGACATCTGCGATGCGCTGGCCACCATCGGCGTGACGCAACTGTCCGTGGCGCTGAAATTCGACGCCAAGGGACAGCCGGTGGAAGCGCAGCCGTACGCGCCGGCGTAAAACCGGCGACATAATCAGTGCGCGGCCGGCGCCTGTTGGCCACGCAGCGACAGCCATGCCTGCAATTTCTGCGCATACGCCAAGGTGTAGGCGGGGCTGCTCGACGGCAAGCTGACGATGCGGTAGCGCTGCGCATGTTCGCCCAGCACCTTGACGCCCAGCTTCGCCGCCGTGCCGCCGTTGAAGGCGATCGTGTGCAGCCGCGGCAGGCTGGCGGCCAGGGCCACCAAGTCGTTGTCGTCGCGGCAGCGGATATTGCTGTCCAGGCTGCCCGCGCGCTGCGCCTGCGCCACCACGTCCCACAGGCCCACGCCGTGCGCCAGCAAGGTGGCCAGACGCTCTTCATAAGGCAGGCTCTTCAGCTCCACGCCCAGCACCTCGCCCAGCAGCATCCAGAATTTGTTTTGCGGATGCGCATAGTACTGGCTGTGCGCCAGCGATTTTTCGCCGGGCAGGCTGCCCAGTATCAGCAAGCGCGTATTGGCGTCGACGACGGGATCGAAACAGCGCTTGCGCGGGTCCGGCATGGCCGGTTCAACAGACAATAAGCGGGTCAAAAGCGGCATCCTGCAGGAGTGGGGGTAGCGCCTATTTTACTGGGGCCATTGCACGGGCACAGACATGATGCCCTTGTCATCCCACACCAGCACCTGTGCCGTATGAAATCTGCCTTGCGGTGTGACGGCATTGCCGATGCCATTGACATGGTATTGGTAGCCCGATCCATAGCGCTGCGCCACTATCGTGCGCGCCTGTCGCGCCGTCTCGCCATGCAAGGTCGCCAACCCGATGCCAACGCTGCTGATCCCCAGGATTAGCCCGAGAATGGCAGGTATGCGCAGATCGCGCCGCCTGTATCCCCTGGCATCGCAGGCGGCCATGACAGCTGGCATCCCCAGTTGACGGTACAAGTAATGCATGGTCCACAGCGACAGCACGGTTTCCAGCACCAGCCAGCCATGACGGACAGGCGCCAGCTTGAACTGCGTGACGGTCAGCGACAGCGGTTGCATGAACAGGAAATCGAGCACCAGCACGGTGGGGAGCACCAAGAGAACAATCAGCCAGCGCAGCCATCTCGCCGCGCGCAGGTTGCCACGCAACAAGAAGATGCCAAAGATCAGCAACTCGATACCGCCAACAAAATACATCCGACTCTCCGCCAGCGCGATTTCAGACCAGGCACTGACGGTCAACACGACCCACGTGAACAGCAGCACATAGCCGGCCGACTGCAAGTGGGGCTTGGCCGCTTGCGCGAGTGCGGCAGTAGCGGGATCGAGCGGCTTGTCCTGCGGCCGCGCTACCCATTGGCGCTGTTCTGCCGCATGGTCATCCAGCTGGCGCTGGGCAATTTCCGCTTCGATGCGCTGGCGCCGTGCCGCATCGGCGCCGTCGGCGCCGGACAGGGCTTGCTGCAGGGACGCCATGGAATAGCGCTGGTAATCAGGGAGGCTGGCGGGCGATGTCACGGATGTCTTTGAGATGAACGGGAATATTTCCAACGGGAAATAATAACGCGAAATTAGCAATTGAGCAATTCCACCACAGAACACTGCGTTCGGCGGCTGGTGTTCCGGTGTAGAATTTCCAGCCAGAACATCACACAAGAGACCGCCCATGCGCACCATCGATACCCTGCTGGCCCAGTATGGCGAAAGCCACCGCAACCACGTCAATGAATGGGTGCACATCGTGTGCGTGCCGCTGATCGTTTTCAGCCTGCTGGGGCTGCTGTGGAGCGCGCATCCCAGCGTGGCGCTGCTCGGCGGTATTCTCGCCTTATACTATTATTACAAGCTGTCGCGTCCGTTTGCGGCAGGCATGCTGCTGATGCTGGCCATCATGCTGGGCCTGCTGCTACTCATGCCGGCGCTGACCATTCTGCCCGTGTCGCTGGCGCTATTCGTGCTGGCCTGGATAGGCCAGTTCATCGGCCACCAGATCGAAGGCAAGAAACCGTCGTTCCTCGACGATGTGCGCTTTTTGCTCGTGGGTCCGCTGTTCGTGCTGGGATTTTTATACCGGCGCCTGCGGCTGGCGTACTGAGCGGCAAGACGTCACGCGTAACCGGTAACAGATTTTTACTATTCGCAACTAGTTATCTGATGCAAGTGTCCTTATGATAAGTCATCATCTGCCGGTCAATGTAATCGGCAACTAACTTTTGTCCAAGGGAGTCCCACATGAAAGCACCAATTATTGCAGTGGCATTGCTCGCCACCCTGGCCGGCTGCGCCGTACAACCGAACTCGGCGAATGTGTACAACGCGCGCCAGGCGCAGAATGAACAATCGGTTCGCATGGGCACGGTTGAATCCGTGCGCCAGGTCACCATCGACAAGGGCGAAACGGGCACGGGCGTGCTGGCTGGCGCGGCACTGGGCGGCGTGGCCGGTTCCGCGGTCGGCGGCGGCAAGGGCGCCATCGCGGCCAGTATCCTCGGCGCGGTTGCCGGCGGCATGGCCGGCAAGAGCATCGAAGCGAATGCCTCGAACAAGGCCGGCCTGGAAATCACCGTGCGCCTGGACAATGGCGACATGCGCGCCATCGTGCAGGACGCGGACGAACTGTTCCGCCCGGGCGAGCGCGTGCGCCTGCTGTCCGATGGCCGCAAGACCCGCGTCACGCATTGATCTGCTTGCCGGCGCATGCGCTCAGCCGAATGCGCCGGCAGCGAGCAAGGCAGACGGGTGCAGCCAGATGGCAATCACGGCGGTCACAACGACATACACAAGCAGGCTCCAGACTTTGATCTGCAGTGAGGCTGGCATGGCGGTCTCCCTTCAAAGATGCAATTCAGAAAATATTTACTTGATAATAAAGTAAATATTTTCATAAATTCAACATTTTCCAGAAGCACTGCGCTGGCTCAATGCCCGGCTGTCTGCTGACCGCTCTTTGAGCAAGCTCGACCAAGACTCGCCATCCCCGCGCGATGCCCGTATACTTGCGCGATGTCCTCTCCTCTCCTGTTCATCATTGCCTGCCTGATCTGGGGCTCCACCTTCTGGGCCATCACCTTGCAGCTGGGCGACGTCGCCCCCGCCGTGTCCGTCGTCTACCGCTTCGGCCTGGCGTCCGCCACCCTGTTCGCCTGGTGCGCGCTGCGCGGGGACACCCTGCGCCTGCCCTGGCGCGCGCAAAAATGGATGCTGCTGCAAGGCCTGGCATCGTTTGCCCTCAGCTATGTATGCACCTACAGCTCGGAGCAATACCTGGTCTCGGCCCTCGTCAGCGTGCTGTTCGCGCTGATGGTGTTCTGGACGCCCTTGCTCAACCGCATCGCCTTCGGCACGCCGATTACCTGGAGCACCTGCTGCGCCGCGTTCGTTGCCATCTGCGGCATCGTGCTGCTGTTTTACCAGTCCATCGGCGCGGCGCTGCACGATATTCTCGGCGGCGGCAATGGTCATTTCCTGCTCGGCTTTATCCTGGCGCTGGTGGCCACCATTTCCAGTACGGCCGGCAATGCCCTCGTCATGAAAGTGCGCGAACAGTCCGGCAATGTGATGCTGACCATGGCCTGGACCATGTTGTGGGGCACCTTGATGGTGGCCGCCTGGGCCAGCGCCACGGGCCAGTCCTGGCAGTTGCCCACGCGCCCCAGTTACTGGATGGGACTGGTCTATCTGGCCATCTTCGGCTCGGTGATCGCCTTCAGCGCGTATTTCACTTTAATCGCCCGCATCGGCACGCAAAAGACCGTGTACATCGGCGTCGTCACGCCCGTCATTTCCGTGCTGCTGTCGGTGCAATTCGAACATTACCGGCCCGCTCCCATCGAATGGGTGGGCATGCTGCTGTGCCTGTCCAGCGTGGCCTGGGCCCTGACCTCGGGCGCGCGCAAGACGGCTGCCGTCGCCTCCCTTTCCACCACTCCATCAGCAAAGGCAACATGAGCACCTCTTCCTCCCTCGCCATCCGTCCCGCCCAGGAAACCGACGTGGCCGCCATCTTCGGCATGATCCATGAACTGGCCGTGTTTGAAAAACTTGAACACATGATGATCGCCAAAGAATCCATGCTGCACGACAGCCTGTTCGGCAAGCACCCCGCGTGCGAAGCGCTGGTCGGCGAGGAAGATGGCGAGGTAGTGACGTTCGCCCTGTTCTTCCATAATTTTTCCACCTTCCTGTGCCGCAAAGGGCTGTACCTGGAAGACCTGTATGTGAAGCAATCGGTGCGCGGTAAGGGCTATGGCAAGCAGATGCTGGTGGCGCTGGCGCAACTGGCCGTCGAACGCGATTGCGGCCGCTTCGAATGGTCAGTGCTGGACTGGAATGAAAACGCGATCAACTTCTACCAGGGCATGGGCGCGGACGTGATGCCGGACTGGCGCATCTGCCGGGTCGCTGGTGATGCCTTGACGCAATTGTCGGCGGGCACGCCGAAAGCGGCCTGATTGGAGGGGGAACTGTAGCGAGCGGATGCGATTTGTGGCCGAGAAGCGGAACTGTACGCTAGGTACAGTGAGCATCGCAGGCCGCAAGGCGCGCCGCGCAGTAAGTTCCCAAAAAAATCCCCGCGGGCTAGCGGCACCGCGGGGTGAACCCATTGTCAAGTGGGAGGGGGAGAATGCAATCAACGGTTATCAATATAAACGCTACGACTGGTCACCGCGTCGACCTTTACATTTGCTTACCGGGCCTTACATTTGACTTAAATCCGCTAAGCAAGTGTCGCTCGGATGACACTGATTATTTCCGTGGTTCAATCAACGTGCCGTGCAAGCCGATATGTTGTTGCGCAACCCCACTGCCACCCTGCGCATTTTTATAGATTTGGTACACTGTCAGGCAGGCGATGCAGCCAGCAACCACGGCAAAAATGACCATGCGACGCTCCTTGAGTTTTTTGTAGCAATCAGGAAAAACAGAGCCTGCGGCCGATGATGGCCAGGCAGGGAAGATTCAGTGTGGCATCTTCTGCTGGTGGGGCATTGCGCAATATCAAACGCGTCAAAGTGACGGCGCGCTGGCGTTTGATGCGACGCAAAATGGCGGCAATGCGCTCACACACAATGGACGAATCAATGAACGAATCGTTACGCATACGGGAGCCACATCATGAATGTCTCTGCCAAACCGCTCGTCATGAAAATCTACCGCGCCTACCTGCGTTCCCGCCTGGAACGCTACACGCGCGACTTGCAAGCCATCGCCGAACAGCGCGAGAACGACTTCCAGGCCGAACGCATCCTGCACCAGGCCGTCGTCTCGGTGCGCTCGAAACTGCACTCGTTGTAACCGTGATGCCGTCAGCGCTGCCGGCCGGCCACGGCCCAGCGCTCCACCAGCTCGAACAAGCCTTGCGTCAGCAGGGCCAGCACGGCGGCGGGGATCGCGCCGGCCAGCAGCATGTCGTTGTCGTTCAGCGCCAGGCCGATGGTGATGCGTTCGCCATAGCCGCCCGCGCCGATGAAGGCGGCGATGGTGGCCGTGCCCACGCTCATCACGGCCGCCGTTTTCACGCCCGCCAGCATGACGGGCAAGGCCAGCGGCAAGTCCACGTGCAGCAGGCGGTCACGCCGGCTCAAGCCCAGCGCCAGCGCCGCCATGCGCAGGCCTTGCGGCACCTGCAAGATGCCCGTGCACGTGTTGCGCACGATGGGCAGCAAGGCATACACGAATAGCGCCACCAGCGCCGGCACGGTACCGATCATGCCCAGCACGGGGATCAAGATCGCCAGCAGGGCCAGCGACGGCACCGTCTGCAGCACGCCGACGAAGGCCAGCACCGTTTGCCGCAGCGGCGCCGAAAACGCCGCCAGCACGCCCAGCGGAATGCCGATCAGGCAGGCCAGCGCCACCGACAGCAACACCAGGGTCACATGCTGGCGCGTCAGGGTCCACAGATCATCGCCGATGATTTTATCGAGCAGCTTGCTGCGCGCGGCGGACGGTTTGCTTGCCTGCGAGCCGGAGGCCAGCCACTGGTGCGCCACGTCAGAAAAACGCTTGCCATCGATTTCCACGGCCGCATTCATGGCGATCATGTCACCCTCGCTGATGCGCCCCTGCAGCCCTTGCAAGGCTTGCCAGGCGGCGGGAAAGCGCGGCGGCAAGTCGAGCCGGTACAAGAGCATGGCGTCGTAGCGGGGAAAGTACTGCCGCGTGTCGGCCAGCACGCGCAAGCCGTACTGGCGGATCTTCGCGTCCGTCGAATAAATGTCGATCACGTCCACCTGATGCTGCGCCAGCGCTTCATAGGCGATGCCGTGATCGAGTCCGCGCGGGCGCTGCGGCAAGCCATAGCGCGCGGCCAGGCCCGGCCAGCCATCGACGCGGCCGATGAATTCATGCGACAGGCCGAATGTCAGGGCCGGGTGCTGCGCCAGTTGCGCCAGGCTCGTAATGGATTTTTCATCACCGCGCATGGCCAGCGCATAGGTATTATTAAAGCCCAGCGGCACGGCCACGCCCAGCCCCAGCGCCGCCAGTTCGCGCCGCATCTGTTCCAGATCAATCGGTTTGTCGTGCTTGAGGATTTCGCTGGCGATGGTGCCCATGTATTCGGCATACACGTCGATGCTGCCCGCCTGCAGTGCGGCGAGCACGATGGCCGTGTTGCCCAGGCCCTGGCGGTGTTCCACCGCGACGTGCGGCGCGGCGCTCTGCTTGACGATTTCACCGAGAATATACGATTCCGTGAAGCGCTTCGAGCCCACCTTCAGGGTGCCGCCATCCATGGCAAGGGAGGACATGGGCACGGCGGCGAAGACTAGCAAGAACAGCAAGTAAAACGGCAAATAAGCAGCACGCACGCGGCGCTCCAGGGCGGATGATCAATCCGGCAAGCTTACCACCGGCGCGCGCCAGACACCGCCGTGCACCACGCCCGCGCACGGGTTCAGGCCCAGCGCATACGCCAGGTCGGCCGGACGCGCGATACGCCACAGGGCGAAATCGGCGCGCTTGCCCACCGCCAGGCTGCCCGTTTCATGCTGCAAGCCCAGCGCGCGCGCCGCATGGCACGTAACACCGGCCAGCGCTTCCTGCGGCGTCAGCCGCCACAAGGTGCACGCCATGTTCATCGCCAGCAGCAAGGACGTCATGGGCGAGGTACCCGGATTGCAATCGGTGGACACGGCCATCGGCACGCCGGCCGCGCGCAATGCCGCGACAGGCGGCGGCTGCGTCTCGCGCAAAAAATAATACGCGCCCGGCAGCAGCACGGCCACCGTGCCATGCTGCGCCATGGCGGCGACGCCCTCTTCCGACAGGAATTCCAGATGGTCGGCCGACAGGCCGCCGTAACTGGCCACCAAGGCCGCGCCGCCCAGGTCCGACAGCTGCTCCGCATGCAATTTGACGGGCAAGCCCAGCGCCCGCGCCGCCTCGAACACCCGCTGCGTTTGTGCCGGCGTAAAGCCGATGCGTTCGCAAAACGCGTCGACGGCGTCAACCAGGCCATCGCCGGCCAGCCGGGGCAGCATCTGCGTGCACAGCAGCTCGATATACGCGTCAGGCTGGCCCGCATACTCGGGCGGCAGCGCGTGCGCGCCGAGGAAGGTGGTGCGCACGGATACGGGTAGCTGTTCGCCTATCCTGCGCGCCACGCGCAGCATCTTCGCCTCGCTGTCCGCATCCAGGCCGTAGCCGGACTTGATCTCCAGGGTGGTCACACCCTCGGCCAGCAGCGCCAGCACGCGGGGCAGGCTTTGCCGCAGCAACTCGTCGTCGCTGGCCGCGCGCGTGGCGCGCACGGTGGACATGATGCCGCCGCCGGCGCGGCTGATGTCTTCATAGCTGGTGCCATTCAGGCGCGCCTCGAATTCGTCGCTGCGGTTGCCCGCGTGGACGATATGCGTGTGGCAGTCGATCAGGCCGGGCGTCAGCCAGCAGCCCTGGCCGTCAATCAGCACCGCGCCGCTGGCCGGCAGCTCGTCGCCGGGGCCGAACCAGGCGATGCGCCCATCCTTGACGGCGATGGCCGCGTCGAGCAGTTCGGCGTAGCCATGTTCCATGGTGGCCAGGTGGACGTTGTGGATGACCATATCCCAGTCTTGCATGGCTTTTCTCTCCTAGGTAAACAGGTCGACGCACAACACGGCCGTGCGCTGCAAGGCGTCGAGCCGCCATTCCTGCGCATCGTCGGCGTCCAGCAGCAAGGCGTCGTAGCGGGCCAGCGCGAACTGCTGCTCGCCACCGCGCGCCAGCACGGCACCCTCGCCGGCGACGAACAGCAAGGTCGCCGCGCTGCGCCGCGCCAGCCTGCCCGGCGCCGTGATTTTTTCCAACTGGTGGCGGCAGCGGTCGCGCCGCGTCATCACATTGAAATCCGTCGTCGGTCCCTTGACCTGCGCCTCCACGGCGGCCTCGCCGGGAAACCACAGCATCGGTTGCGCCGCGCTCAAGATTACCTTGCGCGTACCGTCGAGCGTCAGCTGCACGCTGTCGCCATCGACCAGCATCAGGCTGCGGTCGATGCCGGGAAAGCTGGAAAACGGCCCGCTGGCCGTGATCGTCGCCAGGCTGATACGCCAGTCGAATTCCATCAGGCTGGCGCCCGCTGGCGAAATGGCGATTTCCGTCGTGCTGCCGCCGCCGTTTTTCCACGGCGCGGCGCGCAGGTATTCCTGTGGGATGAAGGTCGCCATCAGAGCGCCCTCAGTTGCGCCAGGGTGCGCTTGTAGGCAGTGGCGATGGCGTCCTGCGCCACGTGGCGCCCGCCGCGCACCTGCCACCGGCCGCCGCACAGCACGTCGCGCACCAGCGTGTCGTTGCCGCAAAAGATAAAACTGCCCAGCACATCGGCGATGGCCACGCCGCACAGGTTCACGTGCGCGTCGTCGAGCACCAGCAGGTCGGCGCGGCAGCCCGGCGCCAGGGCGCCAAGCTTGCGTCCGGACGCCTGCGCGCCGCCCTGCAAGGCGGCCTGCCACAGATAGTCGCCCACATGGCGCTCATGCGGCGTGGCGGCCACATTGCGCTGCTGGCGCTGCAAGCGCTGGCCGTATTCGAGCCAGCGCAACTCTTCCACGGGCGACTGCGACACATGGCTGTCGCTGCCGACGCCGAAACGCCCGCCGGCGCCGATGAATTCGGCCAGCGGAAACAGGCCGTCGCCCAGGTTCGCCTCCGTCGTCGGGCACAGGCCCGCCACGGCGCCGCTGGCGGCCATCAGCGCCACCTCGTCGGGCTGCACATGCGTCGCATGCACGAGGCACCAGCGCGCATCGACGTCGACCTGATCGTACAAATACTGCACCGGGCGCCGGCCACTGTAGTCGAGGCACTGGCGCACTTCGCCCTGCTGCTCGGCGATATGGATGTGGATGGGGCGGCCCGCTGGCAGCGCTTGCGCCACTGCGCGGATCTGCGCCACGCCGGCCGCGCGCAGCGAATGGGGCGCGAAGCCCACTTCCACCTGCCCGCCGCGCTGCGGCGCCAGCGCCTCGATAATGCGCAAGACGTCGTCGGCGTCCGTGCGAAAGCGCGCCTGCTCGGGTTTGAGGGGCTGCTCGCCGAAGCCCGCATGGCTGTACAGCACGGGCAGCATGGTCATGCCGATGCCGCTGAGGCGCGCCGCCGCCAGCACCCGCTCCGCCGTTTCGGCGGGACGCGCATACAGCGCGCCGGCCATATCGCGCTGCAGGTAGTGAAATTCGCAGACGGACGTGTAGCCATGGCGCAGGCATTCCGCAAACAGCTGCGCGGCGATGGCCTCCATCTGTTCCGGCGTGATGTGGCGCGCGAAGCGGTACATCAGCTCGCGCCAGGTCCAGAAGCTATCCGCTACATGATTAACCTCGTCACCTGCAATCTCCGTCATGCCGCCCAGCGCCCGCTGGAACGCATGCGAATGCAGGTTCACCATGCCGGGCAAGACATACTCGGCCACTTCTGCGCCGGGCGGCACTGTGGCGCTCTCCGTCACCGCCGTCAAATCGCCAGCCGCGTCCCATTCCAGCAGCACGTCGCGGCGCCAGCCCTGCGGCAGCAGCGCATGGCGCGCGAACAGACAGGTACTCAATGCGCCACCCATGCCACGGCCGCTTCCATCATCTGACGCAGCAGCGGCTGCACCTTTGTCGCCAGGTCGGGCCGGTAGCCGAACGGCGCCGTCTCGTCCATGTACACACATTGGCACATCTCCAGCTGGATCGCCTGCACGCGCTTGTCCGGCTGGCCGTAATGGCGCGTGATATGGCCGCCCTTGAAGCGGCCGTTGAGCGCCACGGTAAATGCATCCTGCGCGCGCGCGATGTCGACCACGGCGGACGTCAGACCCGCATCGCAGCTGGCGCCATCGGCCGTGCCGAAGTTCAGGTCGGGCAGCTTGCCGTCAAAGAAGCGCGGCACGTGCGAAGCGATGGAATGGGCATCCCACAGCACCACGGCGCCATGCACGCGCAGCAGCCGGTCCAGTTCCGCGCGCAGTTGCACATGATACGGCGCCCAGTAGCGCTGCAACCGGTGCTGCACGTCGGTCGCATCGGGTTCGCGGCCGGCCAGGTACAGCGGCTCGCGATGAAACGTATCGTTGGGCAGCAAGCCCGTCGTATCCTGGCCCGGATACAGATTCGTGTCTTCCCGCGGGCGGTTCAAGTCGATGGTGTAGCGCGACCAGCGCGCCGACAGCACGGACGCATCCATCTCGTGCAAAAAACCATACAGCTCGCGCAAATGCCAGTCCGTGTCGGCCTTGATCAAGGCCTGCGGCGTCATGCGCGCGGCGATATCGTCCGGTATGTCGGTGCCCACGTGGGGCATCGACACGAGCAGCGGGATGCTGCCTTCGTTGAAGCGGAAATCCATGCTTGTCTCCTTGCGCCCGCTCAGGCGTACAGCGGGGCGAACAAATTCTTGCACGTGCTGCTCAACTCACCGTGCAGCACCATCTGCTTGGCCGCTTCGATATCGGGCGCGAAGAAGCGGTCGGCATCGAAGAACGGCACCTTCTGGCGCAGCTGGTGATGCACATGTTCGAGGTGCGGCGAGGTTTTCAGCGGGCGGTGGAAATCGATGCCCTGCGCGGCGGCCAGCAGCTCGATGCCGACGATGACGGCCGTGTTGTGCGCCATGTCGTCCAGGCGGCGCCCGGCGAACGTGGCCATGCTCACATGGTCTTCCTGGTTGGCGGACGTGGGCAGGCTGTCGACGCTGGCCGGATGCGCGAGCGACTTGTTTTCCGACGCCAGCGCGGCAGCCGTCACATGGGCGATCATGAAGCCGGAATTGACGCCCGGATCGCGCACGAGGAAGGGCGGCAGGCCCGAGAGCGTGGCGTCGATCAGCAGCGCGATGCGGCGCTCGGCCAGCGCGCCGATTTCGGCGATCGCCAGCGCCAGCGTGTCGGCCGCAAAGGCGACAGGTTCGGCGTGGAAGTTCCCACCCGAGACGATTTCCGCCTGGCCGTTGGGACCGTCCTGGAAGATCAGCGGATTGTCCGTGACGGCGTTGGCTTCGATCAGCAGGGTGCGGCCGACGTTACCAATCAGGTCCAGGCAGGCGCCCATGACTTGCGGCTGGCAGCGCAGGCTGTACGGATCCTGCACGCGCTCGTCGCCTTCCAGGTGCGAGGCGCGGATCGCGCTGTGCGCCACCAGCTGGCGGTACATCTGCGCGGCCAGGATCTGTCCCGGCTGTCCACGCACGGCATGCACGCGCGCGTCGAACGGCGCATCGCTGCCCTTGGCCGCGTCAAGCGACAGCGCGCCCGTGACCATGGCCGCTTCCAGCAGGCGTTCGGCCATGAACAGGCCATGCAGCGTCAGCGCGTTCGACACCTGCGTGCCGTTGATCAGCGCCAGGCCCTCTTTTGCCGCCAGCACCACGGGTGCGATGCCCGCCTGCGCCAGCGCCTCGGGGGCCGGCATCAATTCGCCGTTGACGCGCACGTCGCCCACGCCCAGCATGGCCAGCGTCATGTGCGACAACGGCGCCAGGTCGCCCGAGGCGCCGACGGAACCCTTGGCGGGAATGGCCGGCATGATGCCCGCGTTGTACAGCGCGATCAGGGTATCGACGATCAGCGGGCGCACGCCGGAATAGCCGCGCGCCAGGCTGCCGATCTTCATCAGCATGATCAGGCGCACGACGGCGTCCGACAGCAGCTCACCCGTGCCGACGGAATGCGACAGGATCAGGTTGCGCTGCAATTGCTCCAGCTTTGCATCGGGGATGCGCGTCTTGGCAAGCAGGCCGAAGCCCGTGTTGATGCCGTAGGCCGCATCGCCCTTGGCGACGATGGCTTGCACGGCGGCGGCCGACGCCTCGATGACGGGATACGCCTCGGCGGCGAGGATCAGTTTCGCGGGCGCGGCCCATACGGCGCGCAAATCGGCCAGGGTCATCGCGCCGGGTTTTAACGTCCAACTTTTTGAGTGCTGTGTCATCTTCGCTTTCACTTCATCATGGGGAGAATCAGGCCGTTGCGCTTGGCGCAGGCGGCCGCTGTTTCGTAGCCGGCATCGGCATGGCGCATCACGCCCGAGCCGCTGTCGTTGACCAGCACCCTGGCCAGGCGTTTCGCCGCGCCTTCCGTGCCGTCGGCCACGATGACCATGCCCGCATGCTGAGAATACCCCATTCCCACGCCGCCGCCATGGTGCAGCGAGACCCAGGTGGCACCGCCGGCCGTGTTCAGCATGGCGTTCAGCAGCGGCCAGTCGGAGACGGCGTCCGTGCCGTCCTTCATGCTTTCCGTCTCGCGGTTCGGGCTGGCGACGGAACCCGTGTCCAGGTGGTCGCGGCCGATGACGATGGGCGCCTTCAGCTCGCCCGTGCGCACCATTTCGTTGAAGGCCAGGCCGGCGATGTGGCGCTCGCCCAGTCCCAGCCAGCAGATGCGCGCCGGCAGGCCCTGGAAGGCGATGCGCTCGCGCGCCATGTCCAGCCAGTGGTGTACCTGCGTGTGGTGCGGGAACAGCTGCTTGATCTTCGCATCCGTCTTGTAAATGTCTTCCGGGTCGCCCGACAGGGCCACCCAGCGGAATGGCCCCCGCCCTTCGCAAAATTGCGGGCGGATGTAGGCGGGCACGAAGCCGGGGAAGTCGAAGGCGTTCTGTACGCCCTGGTCGAACGCCACCTGGCGGATGTTGTTGCCGTAATCGACAGTGTGCACGCCCATGGCGTGGAAATCGAGCATGGCTTGCACGTGGGCGGCGCAGGAATCGGCGGCGGCCACCGTCAGGCGCGCATGGCGCTGCGGATCCTGCTGCGCCGCCTTCCAGTCCGACACGCTCCAGCCGCGTGGCAAATAGCCGTTGACCAGGTCATGCGCGGACGTCTGGTCCGTCACCAGGTCCGGCACCAGGCCGCCCGCCTTGGCGCGGCGTACCAGTTCCGGCAGCACTTCGGCCGCGTTGCCCAGGAGGCCAATGGAAATGGCTTCCTTGCGTTCGGTGTGGTATTTGACCAGCGCCAAAGCTTCATCCAGGCTGGCTGCCTGCTTGTCCAGGTAGCGCGTGCGCAAACGGAAGTCGATGCTGCTTTGCTGGCATTCGATATTGAGCGACACGGCACCGGCCATGGTGGCGGCCAGCGGCTGCGCGCCGCCCATGCCGCCCAGGCCCGCCGTCAAAATCCAGCGCCCGCCCCAGTCGCCGCCAAAGTGCTGGCGGCCCGCTTCGGCGAAGGTTTCATACGTGCCCTGCACGATGCCCTGCGTGCCGATGTAAATCCAGCTGCCGGCCGTCATCTGGCCGTACATGAACAGGCCTTGCCGATCGAGTTCGTTGAAGTGTTCCCAGTTGGCCCATTTCGGCACCAGGTTGGAGTTGGCAATCAGCACGCGCGGCGCGTCCGCGTGCGTCTGGAACACGCCCACCGGCTTGCCGGACTGGATCAGCAAGGTCTGGTCATCTTCCAGTTCGCGCAGAGAAGCGAGGATCTGGTCGAAACAGGCCCAGTTGCGGGCCGCGCGGCCGATGCCGCCGTAGACGACCAGATGCTGCGGATTTTCCGCCACTTCCGGGTCCAGGTTGTTTTGCAACATGCGGTAGGCCGCCTCGGCCTGCCAACTCTTGCAAGCCATGACCGTGCCGCGCGGCGCGCGGATGGTACGGCTGGCATCAAAGCGTGGATCGGTGTCCATTGTGCTGTTCATGCTGTCTCCTCGTAGGGTGCGAGCGGGCGTATCTGGCCCGATACGTGGCCCGATACCTGGCCCGCTCTGGTACTCCCAGCATAGGTTGTCTATACAACCAAGTCAACAGGTTTTCTTTGGGGGCAGACCCGGCGGGTCTGACCCCAGCCCTCATTTTTTCTCGAACACGCGCTGGCCCGCCACCCACGTCTGCAGCACCTGCGTCTTGCCGATGGCGTTCGGCGCCACCCTGAACAGGTCCTGGTCGACGACGATGAAATCCGCCCATTTTCCCGCTTCCAGCGTGCCGATGACCTTTTCCTGGTGCGCCGCACAGGCCGCGTCCAGGGTGAAGCAGCGCAGCGCCTGCGTCACCGTCATGGCTTGCTGCGGATACCAGCCACCGGCCGGGAAACCGTCGCTGTTTTGCCGCGTGACGGCCGCGTGGATGCCCTCGAACGGATTCGGCGACTCGATGGGGAAGTCCGATCCGCAGGCGATGCGCGAACCTTGCTGGAGGAAGGTGCGCCACGCATACGCACCCTTGATGCGCTCATGGCCCACGCGCTGCTCCGCCATGTTCTGGTCGGACGTGGCGTGCGTCGGCTGCATCGACGGCACGATGCCCAAGGTCTTGAAACGGGGGATGTCGCTCAATTGCACCACCTGCGCATGTTCCATGCGGTGGCGCAGGCCCGCGCCGCGGTACTGCGCGATCAAGGCTTCATAGCCGTCGAGGATTTGATGGTTGCCCGCGTCGCCGATGGCGTGCACGTTCACCTGGTAGCCGGCGCGCATGGCTTTTTCCATCTTCGCGCGCATGGCGTCATCTTTGAAGAACAGCAGGCCGCTGGTGGTCGGATCGTCGCTGTACGGCGCCAGCAGCGCCGCGCCGCGGCTGCCCAGGGCGCCGTCGGACAGCAGTTTGACGGCGCGCAAGGCGTACATGTCGCGCGCGTAGCTGTTCAAGGGACCGTTTTTCGACAGCGCGTCGAAGTCGTCCGTCGTGTCGGCGATCATGCCGTACACGCGCACCGTCAGCTTGCCGTGGTCCGCATAGTCGCGGAACAATCGGTCCTGCATCTGGCCGATGCCCGCATCGTGCACGCTGGTCAGGCCCACCTGTGACAGCTGCGCCAGCGCGCCATCGAGGGCGGCGCGGTTTTCCACGTCACCGGGCTTGGGCAGCACGGCATCCATCAAGTCCATGGCGCTGTCGACCAGCACGCCGGTGGCGTTGCCGTCCGCATCGCGGACTATCTTGCCGCCCGCAGGGTCTTGTGTGGCGCGCGTGATGCCGGCCAGCGCCAGCGCGCGGCTGTTGGCCCAGCCCGCGTGGCCATCGACCCGGCGCAGCCACACGGGCCGCGCGCTTTCCGCCGCATCGAGCTCAAAGGCCGTGGGAAAGCGCCCCAGCTTCCAGATTTCCTGGTTCCAGCCATTGCCGACGACCCAGTTGCGCTCGGGATGCGCGCGGGCGAAGTCGCCCACGGCCTGCACGGCGGCCTGCAGCGACGCGGAACCGTACAGCATCACGCCGCTGGCGATCGTCCCCAGGCCAAACACGTGGCCGTGCGCGTCGATCAGGCCAGGCAGCACGGTCTTGCCCTGCACGTCGACGTGCTTGGCGCCCTTGGCCGCCTTGCGTTTCACCTGCGCGGCGCTGCCGACGGCGAGCAGCTTGCCAGCGTCGTCAAAGGCCAGCGCCGTGAAGCGGACCACCTTGCCGTGCGCGTCGAGCGTGTAGCCGTTGGCATTGTCGATGACGGTATCGGCGTGGGCGTGGGCGTGGGCCAGCGTGCCAAGGCAGGCGAGAACGAGCAGGGTGCGGCGCAGTGGCAGGGTCGGCATTTCCATCTCCAGGTCTTGAATGAAAAGACGAGTGTATAGAAATTGGCAAAATGGTCAATCAGGCAGCAGATGGTTGCCGCAGCATCAGCCAGTAATCGCAGCCCGTGACGGCTTCCGCGTAACGCCCCGCCACCGCGAAGCCCAGGCGGCCATAGAACGGCAGGCTGCGCTCGTTGTAGGTCTCCAGGAAGCACGTGGCGCCCGCCGCATCGACGGCCGCCAGGCCAGGCGCCAGCACGGATGCGCCCAATCCCCGGCCCTGCGCGTCCGGGGCGATGCCGGCGATCGACAGGTACCACGCGTCCTGCAGACCATGCGGCGCCAGCGCGTGCTCCATGTTCTCGACGATGGCCGTGAAATGCGCGAAGCCGCGCTCCCCCAGCAAGTTGCGCAAGGCGGCTTCGCGCTGCGCATACGCGGCCTGGCGCTGGGCCGACGGCGTATCCGTGGTCCAGATGGCCGCCCCATTGCCCGCGTCATCAGCCAGGTCGACGCGGCCCGCCTGCTCGCCCTCGTCCAGCGCCAGCGCAAAGTACGCCGTCAGCATTTCCAGCCGCGCCGCTTCGTCCTCGCCGCATGCCACCGTGACGACGCGGTAGAACGGGTCGCCGATCAGGGCGGCGGCCAGGCTGCGGGCGATGCGGGGAAATTCGATGTTGGATGGGCTGGACATGGGATCTCTTTCTTTGTATTAAAACGCCCGGCATCTTAGCGCAAGCGCGCAGGCCTTGCGCCTGGTCAATACTTCCCCACCGCCGCTGTCCTACGCTGGCGTTTTAACGGGGAGCTCCCATGGCCAGGCACCATGTCATCAGCACCACCGCTTGCGACGTGTTCTTCAAGCTCGTGGCGCACCAAAAGAAAAGCCTGGGCGCGCACTTCGACAGCATGATCGTCACCTTCAGCGCCGACGGTCGGCCCGTGCTGGGCGCCACCCTGCGCAACGCGACTAGCGGCTGCGAACTGCACCGCCTGGCCGGCCAGCCCGACGAATGCTGGTGCTGCGGCTACGACGAGCAGCTGGAATTCGTCTCGCCAACCAGCGTGCCGCTGGCGCACGCCGACTACCGGCTCACCTTGAGCAATGGCGAAACGTGGACGGGGACGACGGATGCAAAGGGCCGCACGGGGCGCGTGGCCAGCAAGCAGGAAGCGCTGATTACCCAGGCCGAATTCCTGCCGCACGCGGATAAATCGCCATGCTGCGCCGCCGCGCCAAAACATGCTGCGCCAGCCATCAAGGTCGTCCAACTGGAAGGCATCAAGACGACCGACAAGGACGTCGGTTCGTCCGTCAAACAGGTCAAAGTGAAAGACAAGGTTCGCCCGCTGACCAAGGGCGAGATCGACATGGCGTGGATGCTGTTCCAGGATGCGATCGACTATGGCAAGGTCAAGGTGCATGGCGAGCCGTATCTATGGTTTAACTGGCAGCCCAAGAACGTGGCCATGACGCCGGATGGGGAGATGTATTTTCATGAGTCGGAGTATCGGGAGGATTTCTCAAAGGAGGATGATCATCGGAAGCATTGGTTCATCCACGAAATGGTTCATATTTGGCAGTATCAACTCAACTATCCAGTAAAGATACGTGGTGCCATTCGTCTCGGCCTGGACTATACATACGTTTTGCTAGCAAATCAAAAACTGGCCGATCACAATATGGAAGCTCAAGGAGATTTAATTGCAGACTACTTTGTGCTGAAATTTTTAGATTCTACTGAAGCAATGGTCCAACAGAAATATAAGAACTCTCAAAAAACTTTTGAAGAGGTACTCGGTGATTTCTTTAAAAATCGAAAAAATCCAAAAAATCTTCCTGGTAACAATATCGACCATGAGCCTTTATTCGATATCCCCTGACGGATCCGCCTTTTCACGTATGGCATATGCCGTCGTCACTACTTCAAACGGAATGCCGTGCTTTTCCATTACAAAAAAAGAAGAGGCACGCAATGGCACACCAATGCTCGGGGCATTGATCGTTTCCGATCTATCCGTTCAACCCGTCAAGAAGGTATGGTCTTTCTCTGCACCTCCAGATTGGCCTATTCCAATCCATGCAGATTCGTGCATTCGTTATGGAGATTTACCCCCTACTGCTACAGGAATCAAACCAAAAAGTCTTGTTCCAGGACATTTCTATAGCGTATTTCTGAATGGCCGCCCTAAAGATCCGTCCGATCCAACCTATGGTTACCAAGGAAAATTCTGCGTGAGAGCTACGGCGGATGGCGGCCAGCAAGTCATCCCCATCAACAGCGACATGCAGGCCTGGATCGATGAAGTCTGCCCGACGCCTTATTAGCATCATGCCCTTGCGTCATAAAACACTGTGCATACTGCTCGCGTTCACGAGCATGAAAAGCTGCGCGCGATCACGCATGGCCGATGCCGAAGTTACCTCGATCAATGGCGTGCCCTGCTTCAGCATTTCCAAACAGGAAGAGAGGCGCAACGGCCAGCCCTTCCTCGGCGCCTTGAGCGTGTCCGATGTGACGGTCAAGCCAACGACGGAAATATGGGGGTTTCTCATGACGGACGGTAAGAAAATTCCGCTGTCTTCAACAGATTGCATTCTCTATGGAAATATTCCGGCACATGCCGACGCCGCGCCCGCGCCTGAATTGAAGACCGGCAGGATGTACGAGGTATTTCTGAATGGCAGGCCAGCCGATCCTGCCGATCCTACCTATGGATATGTGGCAAAGTTCTGTCTCGTACAGCAGGTCTCTGCCAAGCCACGCCTCGTCGTCATCAAAAGCGATACACAGGCCTGGATGGATGATACGTGCCCAGCAAGAAATTCTTCCCGATAACGCAAGGCATGCAATGAATCATCGCCACCTTAGTCTTTGTCTGCTGGCGACCTTGACGAGCATGGATGCCTCGGCGTGGTCGCGCATGGCAGAAGCCAAGATTAGCTCATTCAAAGGCATACCATGCTTTAGCATTTCAAAAAAAGAAGAACGCCGCAATGGAACTCCAATGCTGGGCGCACTCATGGTTTACGATATCTCCATAAAGCCGCCTGTAAAGGTCTGGTCCTTCATTCTCCCTGGAGCGACGACCCTCCCCATGCATGCGAAAACCTGCTATTTGTATGGCCAAGTACCGGCAGGAGCCGAATCGACTGCCGCGACAATGCTGAAAACAGACAGGATGTACAGCGTTTTTTTGAATGGCAGGCCGGATGACCCGTCTGACTCGACCTACGGCTACAAAGGGAAATTCTGTCTCATCGAGACAGCTAACAGCGGTCAACAGGTCATTCCCATCAAGCGCGACATGCAGGCCTGGATCGATGAAGTTTGTCCAGCAAACCTCCAAGCACAAAAGGGCCAATAATGCCCAACTGCAACAAGACCCAATTGATGCTTATCTTTCTGACCAGCATGAGTGCCTCGGCCACCTCCCGCATGGCATATGCGGAAGTACAGCTAAAAAACGGCACTCCCTGTTTCTCTATTTCTAAAAAGAAGAAGCACGCAACGGGGTTCCGCAGATTAGTGCGGTCGTACTGACAGATGTATCCGTCAAGCCTGCAGTCAAAGTATGGTCTTTTCTTTTACCGGGCACAGCAACTATCCCTGTGCATGCCAAGTCCTGCCTTTTGTATGGGCTTGCTCCCGCAACGGCAGAGGTCAAGCCGCCCAAAGCGCCGCCGCTGAAAACGGGGCGCATGTATGACGTCTTCCTGAACGGTAGGCCAGCCGATCCTTCAGATCCTACTCGCGGTTACGTAGGCAAGTTTTGCTTAATGACAGGCATCTCCGGGGAGCGCAAGATTCTTCGTATCGACAGCGATAGCCAAGCTTGGATAGATGAAATCTGTCCCGTTCAGAAATAGGAAAAACATAATCTCCTTGCAACAGAATGCCCTGTTCATACTGCTCATGTTCCTCGGCCTGCATGCCTGTGCAACATCGCGCATCGCCGATGCTGACATCAGTTCAGTGAATGGCACACCCTGCTTCACCATCTCGCAGACGGAAGAGCAGCGTAACGGCCAGCCACTCCTGGGAGCACTCAGTATTTCAGACCTCTCAGAAAAGCCCGTCGTTGGTGTGTGGAGTTTTTATATGACTGGTGGAAAAAAAGTACCGCTCTCGTCAAAAAGCTGCCTTCTCTATGGTGATCTTCCTCAGGGAGCGAACGGCATGCCCGCCCCTGAACTGCAAACAGGACGGGTCTACAGCATTTTCCTCAATGGAAGACCAAATGATCCTTCCGACCCCACCTATGGCTACATGGGGAAATTTTGCATAGTTGCCACGCCCGCTGGTGAACGAAAAATCATCGCCATTGGCAGCGACACGCCAGCATGGAAACAGGATAGTTGCCCGGAGCATTCGCTCATCAGATAGTGCAAGGATCGCCATGCCATATCGTCACACACTGTTATTCCTGCTTGCCGCCTTGACGAACGTCAATGCCTCGGCATGGTCGCGCATCGCTGATGCCCACATTCACTCTGTCAACGGCACGCCCTGCTTCTCCATTACAAAAAAAGAAGAGGCGCGCAATGGCCTGCCATTTCTTGGCGCACTCATGGTTTCAGACATGTCCGTGCAAACGGTAAAAGAAGTATGGGGGTTCTCCCTACCGCCAGAAATGGCGTTACCCATCCGTGCCAGCACATGCATACGCTATGGCAGCCTGCCTACCGGTGCGACGGGCATACGCGCTGAAAAACTGATTCCTGGGCATTTCTATAGCGTATTCCTGAATGGCAGCCCCAAAGATTCGTCCGATCCAACCTATGGTTACCAAGGAAAATTCTGCGTGAGAGCTACGGCGGATGGCGGCCAGCAAGTCATCCCCATCAACAGCGACATGCAGGCCTGGATAGATGAAGTTTGCCCACCTCCTCCCTAGCACCCTCAGGGCTTGGGCGGCGCCACTTGACCTGATTCCTCCCCCCGCTTTGCCGGCGCCCTGAACCATTCACCGGGCGGCACCACGTGCGATTCTTTCGGGTCGTCGATGTAGTGCGGCGAGGTGATCTGCACGTCGAATTCGTTGAAGACGTCGATGATGTTCTGGTGCAAGCGGTTCAACACTTCGGCGCGCTGGCGCGGGACTTCGGCGCTGGCGTAGGCGACGAGGCGGTATTGCACGTAGTAATCTTGCAAGGCCAGCTGCATCACGTAGGGTTTCGGCGTGGTCGACAGTTCTGTCGTGCGCGACGCGGCCAGTTCCAGCATGGCGTGCACTTGCCGCCAAGGCGTGGCGTAGCCGATGGTGACGGTGGAGTCGAGCACGAAGCCGCCGCCCGGCTGGGCGCGTGAATAGTTTTTCGTCGTTTGCGACATGACCCACGCGTTCGGCAAGGCAACTTCCTCGCCCAGGCCCGTGCGCAGGCGCGTCTCGAACATGCCCACGTCGACCACGGTACCCTCGCTGTCGCCCACGCGCACATATTCTCCCTTGCGGAGGGCGCGCGTGTACATCAGGATCAGGCCGCTGGCGCCCTGGCCGACGATACTCGACGCACCGATCGACACCATCAAACCGACCAGCACGGAGAGTCCCTGGAAGGCGGCCGTGTGCGAGCCGGGCAGATAGGGATAGGCCATGGCCAGCGCGAACAGCCAGATCACCACGCTGGCGATGCGGCGCGTGGGCAGGGCCGTGTCCTTGTCGAGCCAGCCGATCTGCAATTCGCCGCTTTCCACGCGCTTGAACAGCGAGGCGGCCGTGGCGGCGATCAGGCGCGCGATGGCGAAGATCACGCACACCAGCACCAGCCCCGGCAAGGCGCCGATGATGGCGTGGAAGACGTCGGCCGCCACGTCGAACAAATAGCCGCTCAGGCTTTCGCCCCAGGAGCGCGTGTAGGGCAGCCGGCCCAGCACGAAGGCGGCCCACAGATAGGTGGCCATCAGGCGCAAGCCCCACAGCACGGCGCTCAGCAGTTGATACGCGAAGGCGATGTAGTGTTCGGCGTCGAGCACGCGCACGTTTTTCAGGCGCACGTCGCGCAGGCGAGAAGCAAGCAGGATGCCGCTGCGGCGCTTGGCCCAGCGGTACAAACGCGTCAAACCCATCCACACCAGCCAGAACACGAGCGTGGCGGCCGCGCACACGGCGGCGGCGATCGACAGGTAGCGCCAGCTGCTCTGCTCGCGATAGTCGAGCACAGCCTTGCGTAATTCCTCGGCGGCCGCTTTCGCCACGCTTTCCGTCGTGTCGCCGGCCAGCTGGTTGACGTCGCCGGGCACGACGACGAACAGTTGCACGCCATCGAGCAGCACTTGCGTGCCTTCGGGAATCATGCGCGTGCTCGCCTGCAAGGGACCGTTTTTCGCCAGCACGCTTTCCAGGCGACGCTGCGCGCCGATGGCCCGTTCATCGGGCGGATAGCCGGCCAGCGCGGCGCGGAAGACGAATACCTTGCGGTTGGCGAACATCAGCGGCGCCGTCTTGACGGTGGCGGCCTGTGACGGCGCGATGGCGGTCGCGGCTTCCGCAACGAGCGAGGATGCGCCATCGTCCGCATGGGCTGCGGGCAGCAGGAAAATGGTCAACAGGCACAACAGGCGGAGCAACGCGGACATGGCAGAAATGAAAGAGTGACAAGAATAGCCATCATGCCATGTAATTGCGGAAACTCAAGCGCCGCAGCTACCGTTCAGCTCGCATCATGGAAAATGATGCCCAGGGTGTGGCGCATGCCCGAACGCAGGCGCGACACGCCATGGCGCATGTTGACGCGGTAGCTGCCGCGCGTGCCGTTGACGGGGCGCTGCGCCACGGGAAAGAGGACGGCGTCGCCCTGCGCCAGCGGCACCACCTCGGCGCGCGACTGCATGCGCGGGCGCTGCTCCGTCAGCACGAATTCGCCGCCCGTGAAATCGTCTTGCGGGCGCGACAGCAGCACGGCCAGCTGCAGCGGAAACACGTGCTCGCCATATAGATCCTGGTGCAGGCAGTTGTAATCGCCTTCCCGGTAGCGCAGCAGCAAGGGCGTGGGCCGCGTCTGCCCGGCCGCATGGCAGCGCGCGAGGAAGTCCGCGTGGTCCAATGGGAAGCGGCTATCGAGCCCCATGCTGGCGTGCCAGCGGTTGGCGATCGCCGCCAGGGGCGAATACAAGCGCGTGCGCAGATCGGAGACTACGTCGGGCAGCGGATACGCCCAGTACTGGTACTCGCCCTGCCCAAAACCATGGCGCTGCATCACCACCCTGCTGCGAAAGCGCGACGCATCGTCGTACTGCGCCGCCAGCGCGGCGCACTGCGCAGGATTGAGCAAGCGCGGCACGACGGCGCAGCCGTATTGATTCAGCGCATCCTCGATCTGCGGCCAGTCCAGCGCCCTCACCGTTCACCCTCGCGCTCGCGCTCGAGCAGCGCCTGCTTGCGCTCCACGCCCCAGCGGTAGCCGGACAAGGCGCCATCGTTGCGCACCACGCGGTGACAGGGGATGGCGACGGCCAGGGCATTGGCGGCGCAGGCACCCGCCACGGCCCGCGCACCGTTCGGGGCGCCGATGCGGTGGGCCAGCTCGGCATAGCTGACCGTGCTGCCGGCGGGAATCTCGCGCAACGCTTGCCACACGCGCTGCTGGAACACCGTGCCGCGCACGTCGAGCGGCAAGTCCAGGCCGATCGCTGGCGCCTCGACCAGGCCCACCACCTGCGCCACCGTCTGTTCATAGTCCCCTTCCGCGCCACGCAGTTCGGCTTGCGGAAAGCGGTCCTGCAAGTCGCGCAGCAGCACTTCCGGGTCGTCGTCGATCAAAATCGCGCAGATGCCCTTGTCCGTGCTAGCCACGAGGATGGCGCCCAGCGAACAGGCGCCGATGGCGAAGCGGATCACGGCGCCGCTGCCGCCGGCACGGAATGCGCCCGGCGTCATGCCCAGCAGGCCCGGCGTGGCCGCATACAGGCGGCCGCTGGAATTGAAACCGGCCGCGTACAGGGTCTCGGTGACGTTCGCCGCACCCTGCAAGCCGGCCTTCAGGCGCTCGCCGCGCCGCGCCGCCGCGTAGGCTTTCGGCGTGATGCCCGTGTGCGCCTTGAAGACGCGGTGGAAGTGAAAGCGGCTCATGCCGGCCGCATGCGCCAGGCTGTCCAGGTCTGGCAACTCGTCGCTGGCGTCGATCAGGCGGCAGATATCGGCCACGATGGCCGCCTGGCGCTGGGCCAGCGGCGGCAAGTCTGGTTTGCAACGCAGGCAGGGGCGGAAACCGGCCGCCTCCGCCTCTTCGCACGTGGCGTGAAAAGCCACGTTGCGGCGCAAGGCGGGACGCGCCGCGCAGGAAGGGCGGCAATACACGCCCGTCGTGCGTACCGAGTAATAAAAGACGCCGTCGGCGTCGGGCGCGCGCCGCTGCAGGGCGTCCCAGCGTGCATCGTCAGTCAGGTAAGCGTATTCCATGGCGAACTCCGTGCAAGTCAAGGGTAAGTCACCAGCATAGCCAGCACCCGCGCGCGCCACACTCCGGCGCTTGCTTTTGAATTCAAAAAAAGGCTGGCGGCGGGCAGCGTGCTCGGTGCTAAAATCGGCCATCGCGCCTCCAGCCGGCGGCGCGCCCTGCCCGCGCCCCGGAGAAACCGCATTGGACGATCATACTACCCAGGAAAATACGCCCATTTTCCAGCGCATCAAGGATTTTCTGCTGGCCGGCATCGCCGCCGGGCGCTGGAAGGAAGGCGACGTGATTCCCTCCGAGCAGGCATTGGTGAAACAATTCGGCGTCTCGCGCATGACGGTCAACCGCGCCGTGCGCGAACTGACCAGCGAGCAGATACTGACGCGGCGCCAGGGTTCCGGCACCTATGTGGCGCAGCAAAAATACCAGGCGACCTTGTTGGAAATCAAGAGTATCGCCGATGAAGTGCGCGCGCGCGGGCATATCCACCGCAGCAGCTTGCAATTACTCGAACGCACCAAGGCCTCCGATTTGCTGGCCAAGCAATTCGGCTTGCCGCCCGAGCACCCGCTGTTTCATTCGCTGATCGTGCATTTTGAAAACGGCGTGCCGATCCAGGTGGAAGACCGCTGGGTCAATCCCGAGTGCGCGCCCGACTACATGACGCAGGATTTTTCCAGCATCACGCCGAACGAATACCTGATGGCCGCCGCCCCCCTGCAAGGCGCCACCTACAGCATCGAAGCGCTGTCGGCGCCGCGCGACATCGCCGAAATGCTGGCCATCGACACCAAACAGCCATGCCTGGTGCTGCGCCGCCAGACGCGCTCGGGCGGCAAGATCGCCTCGATCGCCACCATGTGGCATCCCGGACACCGCTATCAGTTCGCCGGAAGTTTCACCTGAGGCTATCGCCTCGATTGAGTAGCACGATTTTGCGCCAACTTTCTCACGAATTCTCACCAAATCACAAAAAAAACAGCCATTCCGGGGCAAAAAAAATCCCGTTCTGGCTGTTTCAGAACTTAACTACTGCGACTAAATATTCGATGCTATAGTTGCCGCCAGAAAGCGCCGCAGGCGTTTATTTGAGCGCGCAGCATGCACTGCCAGCCCAGCCCAATCACGCCCCAGAAAGGGATGCATTTGTCGTATTGCAGCCACACGAGTTTCAGCGCACCACGCCGACGGCGCCCTGCGCTGCGCCGGCTCGCTCGCATGATACTGGCGGCAGGCATGACACTCTCGCTGCCGGTGCAGGCGGCGGTACATGGCATGGCGCCGACACTGCTGTGGCCGTACGCCGCCGCCAGCGCCACCGCCCTGGCGGGACTGGCTTGCTGGCAAGCCTGGCGGCTGCGGCAACAACTGCGCCACCTGCTCCTGCCCGCACATGCCCTGAGCGAACAGAATGCCGGGCAAGCCTTGCGCGGCGCGGCCCTGACTGGCTGGATCTGGCGGCGCCAGTCCGACCGCCTGCAGTTCGCGCCCCAGTACCAGGACGTGCTGGGCGACAAGAGCGCCAGGCTCGACCATACACTGGCCGACTGGCTGGCCGAAGTGCACCGCGACGACCGCGCGCGCCTGAGTCTTACATTTCGACAACATCTGGATGGCCAGGCGCACGGCACCTTCAATTGCGAATTCCGTTTGCGCCACAGCGACGGCCACTGGCGCTGGCTGCTGGCGCGCGGCGCCGTGCTGGCACGCGCCTCGGATGGGGCCGCCACCCACGCCAGCGGCATCGTCTGCGATATCAGCGAACGCAAGCAGGACGAGCAATCGCGCATGCGTTCCATGCTGGAAGCGGCGCCCGAAGCCATGCTGGTGGCCGACGTCGAGGGCAAGGTGCATTACGCCAACCAGATCGGCGCGCGCTGTTTCGGCTATCCGCTGGCCGAATTGACGGGCATGTCACTGGAACAACTGGTGCCGGAAAGCACGGCCAACCACTCCGTGGTCGACCCGCAAGCGCGGCACAGCCTGCCGGGCCGGGTGATGATGGCGCGGCGCCGCGACGGCACGCACTTCCCCGCCAAGGTCAGCCTGTCGCCGCTGCGCATGGCCGGGCAAGTGTTTTCCATCGTCTCGCTGCGCGACATGACGCAGCGCCAGCGCGCCGAAGAAGCCTTGCACGCCAGTTCGGAACGCTACCGCCTGATCGTGCAGACGGCGGCCGAAGGCATCTGGATGACGGATGCGGACGGCAAAACCACGTTCGTCAACCCGAAGATGGCGCACATGCTGGGCTATACGGTGCAGGAAATGCTGGGTCGTCCCATGCTCGACTTCATGGACCGCGACAGCCAGTTGCTGATGCAGCGGCGCCTGGCCAGCCACGGCAGCTTCGCCAGCCAGCCGGACCAGGTTGACTTCCGCTTCTTCCGCAAGGACTTGTCCAGCCTGTGGGGCTTGCTGTCGAGCACCAGTATCCAGTCGGACAATGGCGAGCCGGGCGGCACGCTGGCGATGATTACCGACATCACGGAACGGCGCCAGGCATCGATCGCCCTGTCGAATTCCAGCCAGCGCATGGCCTCCGTGTTCGGCGCCGTGACGAATGGCCTGGTGGTGCAGGACAGCCACGGCCACATCCTGGAAAGCAACGCCGCCGCCGAGCGCATGCTGGCGGCCAATCAGACCAACCGCAGCCTGTGGCAAGCCATCCGCGAAGACGGCTCCGCCTTCGACCAGCGCAGCCATCCCGTGCACATCACCCTGTCGACGGGTGTCGCCATGCGCGACGTGCTGATGGGCGTGCAGCAGCCCGATGGCAGCCTGTCGTGGCTGTCCGTGAATACCGAGGCCATCCGCGATGAATACGGCAAGGTGGGCATGGTGGTGGCCAGTCTGACGGACATCACGTATCACAAGCGCAGCGAGAGCGCCTTGCGCGAACTCAATGAACACCTGGAAGAGCGCGTGGCGCAGCGCACGGAACAGCTGGACCAGGCCAAGCAGGTGGCAGAGGAAGCGAGCCTGGCGAAGGGCCAATTCCTGGCCAACATGAGCCATGAAATCCGCACGCCGATGAATGGCGTGATCGGCATGGCGTATCTGGCCCTCAAAACAGACCTGGAACCGCGCCAGCGCGATTACCTGGAAAAAATCCGCTTCGCCGGCGAGCATTTGCTGGGCATCATCGACGATATCCTCGACATCTCGAAAATCGAGGCGGGCAAGCTGGAAATCGAGCGCGTCAATTTCAGTTTCGACCACGTGGTGCAAACCCTGATGACGGTGGTGGCGCCGCGCGCCGCCGGCAAGAACCTGGAACTGCTGTTCGAGATCGACCCGCAATTGCCGGCTGTGCTGGTGGGCGACCCGCTGCGCCTGGGGCAAGTACTGATCAACTACGCCAATAACGCCATCAAGTTCAGCGAACAGGGCAGCATTACCGTGAAAGTGCGCAAGGTGGTGGCGGACGCCAGGCACTGCCTGGTGCGCTTCGAAGTGTGCGACCACGGCATCGGCCTGTCGCAGGATGAAATGAGTAAACTGTTCCAGTCCTTCCAGCAAGCCGACACCTCCACCACACGCGAATATGGCGGCACGGGCCTGGGCCTGGCCATCTGCAAGCAGCTGGCCCAGCTGATGGGTGGCGACGTGGGCGTCGACAGCCGTCCCGGCGCCGGCAGCACCTTCTGGTTCACGGCCAACCTGGGCATTTCCGACCAGGCGGCGCCGGCCATGCTCGACAGCATGGCGCAGACGGCAGCGGCCATGCGCGCCAGCGCCGACGCCGCCCTGGTCCTGCGCACGCTCAAGCATGCGCGCATCCTGCTGGTGGAAGACAACACCTTCAACCAGCAAGTGGCGCTGGAATTGCTGGAAGAAGCGGGCGCCGCCGTCTGTCTGGCCAACAATGGCGAAGAGGCGCTCGACCTGCTGCGCCAGACGCAGTTCGACTGCGTGCTGATGGACGTGCAGATGCCGCTGATGGATGGCTTGCAGGCGACGCGCCACATCCGCGCCGACCCGCAGCTGGCGCATCTGCGCGTGCTGGCCATGACGGCCACGGCCACCAGTGAAGACCGCGTGCGCTGCCTGGAGGCGGGCATGGACGATTTCATTTCCAAGCCGATCCAGCCGGCCATGATGTACCAGACCATCGCCAGCTGGCTGCCGGCGCGCGAGACACCGCCGCCGCCCGCGCGCAGTCGCGCCGCGCCCGCCTTCAAGACCACCCTGGCCGGCGACCCGCAAGTGATCGACCTGTCCATCCTGGCCAAGTTGCTGGGTTACAACCCGGAAAAAGTGCGCAAATTTGCCTTCAAGTTCCTGCAGACCACGCAGGATGGCTTTGGCGACATCGATGCGGCCCTGGCGCGCGGCGACGTGCACCAGGTACGCGAACTGGGGCACCGCATCAAGTCGTCGGCGCGCACCGTGGGGGCCCTGGGGCTGGCCGAACTGTGCCACAACCTGGAAACCCTGGCGCCGGGCGAACCGGCCGACGAGGCTGAGCGGGCACAACGCATCGTGGCGCGCCTGTGGCCCCTGCTGGAACTGATTACCGAACAAATCATGAATAACACCAGCTTTGCCAATGACGATTAGCTACCGCCAAATCACCTTACGGCAAGGTATCGGCATCGACAACGATGCAGCATATGAATAGGAAGACGGACGATGAATACTGTATCAAACCAAGCAAGCCGGGAACACAACGAAGCAGGCCTGGCGCCGTTGCGCGTGCTGCTGCTGGACGACGATGTCTTCATGCTCGACGTGCTCAGCGACATGCTCGAACAAATGGGCCCGTTCGACATCCGCTGCGAATCGCACAGCGAACAGGCGCTGGCGACCCTGAAGCAGCACCAGCCCGACCTGCTGATCTGCGACCTGTCCATGCCTGACATCGACGGCATCGAATTTTTGCGCATGGCGGCGGAGAATGGCTTCCGCGGCGGCGTGGTCCTGCTGTCGGGCCTGCATTCGGCCGTGCGCCTGGCGGCCGAACGCCTGGCCATGGCCAATGGTCTGCATATATTAGGCACCTTCCGCAAGCCGATGGAAAGCGCGGAATTGCAGCTCATGGTGAACTTGCAACTGCAACACACGGCCCGCCAGGCCAGCGTACAGGCCTGAACGCGGAGGATGGTCACGGGGCGGGCACGGCGCTGCGGACCAGCAGGCATGCGGCTTTGCCGCCCTGCCGGCACGCGCGGTGGCGATATGCCTCAAGTTTTTCTGCAATAATCGCCACGCTTTGAAAAAATGGGTTATTATTTCAGCCATCCCCGCCTGCATACCTCTGGTCGCACCTTCCAAGAATATTGAATTTGTGCCCATTGCCCCCATCTGCTAGCTGCATTCCAGGAAGCATGGATGGCGAACCAGCGTATGGTTAATCCCAGGCATTATTGATCCCACCCTCATTTGAGGAAAATATGAGCGAAAATATCAAACACATTAGCGATGCATCTTTTGAAGCAGACGTCCTGAAATCCGACTTGCCCGTCCTGGTGGACTTCTGGGCTGAGTGGTGCGGTCCCTGCAAGGCCATCGCCCCGATCCTGGAAGAAGTGGCCAAGGAATACGCCGGCCGCATCGTGATCGCCAAGATGGACGTGGACGCCAACCAGGCAGTGCCTGCCAAGTTCGGCATCCGCGGCATTCCGACCCTGATCCTGTTCAAGGATGGTGCTGCAGCTGCTCAAAAAGTGGGCGCCATGGCCAAGGGCCAGTTGACCGCTTTCGTCGACAGCAACATTTAATGTATGATAGGCAGCGCTGCGCCCGCAGCGCCGCCTGACTGGAACGTCCGGGAAGCAGCTTTGCCCTCATTCGTGCACAGCCTTCCCCACTGATTAATCAACGCCACGCAGTCCCCTCCCCTACCTTTACATCCCGTCTCGGGACACTCAACACATATGCATTTATCCGAACTAAAGGCCCTACACGTATCCGCCCTGCTTGAGATGGCGATCGGTCTTGACATTGACAACGCAGCCCGCTTGCGCAAACAGGAGCTGATGTTCGCTATCCTGAAAAAACGCGCCAAGTCCGGCGAACAGATTTTTGGCGACGGCGCCCTGGAAGTGCTGCCAGACGGCTTCGGCTTCCTGCGCTCGCCTGACGCCAGCTACATGGCGTCCACCGACGACATTTACATCTCCCCTTCGCAAATCCGCCGCTTCAATCTGCACACCGGCGATTCGATCGAGGGCGAGGTACGGACCCCGAAAGATGGCGAACGCTATTTCGCATTGGTCAAAGTCGACAAGGTCAACGGCGAATCGCCGGAGATGTCGAAACACCGCATCCTGTTTGAAAACCTGACGCCGCTGCATCCGAACGAGCCGCTGCGCCTGGAACGTGAAATGAATGGCCAGGAAAACATCACCGGCCGCATCATCGACCTGATCGCCCCGATCGGCAAAGGCCAGCGCGGCTTGCTGGTGGCATCGCCGAAATCCGGTAAATCCGTGATCCTGCAGCACATCGCGCATGCGATCACGGCCAATCACCCGGATATCACGCTGATCGTGCTGCTGATCGACGAACGTCCGGAAGAAGTGACCGAAATGCAACGCTCCGTGCGCGGTGAAGTCGTCGCCTCGACCTTCGACGAGCCGGCCACGCGCCACGTGCAAGTGGCCGAGATGGTGCTGGAAAAAGCCAAGCGCCTGGTCGAAATGAAAAAAGACGTGGTGATCCTGCTCGACTCGATCACCCGTCTGGCGCGTGCCTACAACACCGTCATCCCTGCCTCGGGCAAGGTCCTGACCGGTGGTGTCGACGCGAACGCGCTGCAACGTCCAAAACGCTTCTTCGGCGCCGCGCGCAATATCGAAGAAGGCGGTTCGCTGACCATCATCGCCACGGCGCTGATCGAAACGGGTTCGCGCATGGATGACGTGATCTTTGAAGAATTCAAGGGTACCGGCAACATGGAAGTGCATCTGGAACGCCGTCTGGCTGAAAAACGCGTCTATCCGGCAATTAACCTGAACAAATCGGGTACCCGCCGCGAAGAACTGCTGATCAAGCCGAACGAACTGCAAAAAATCTGGATCCTGCGCAAGTTGCTGTACTCGATGGACGAGATCGAGGCGATGGAGTTCATTCTGGACAAGATGAAAGCCACGAAGAACAACGCCGAATTCTTCGACATGATGCGCCGAGGAGGGTAAACCTACTGCGCGTCCCGCTCTACGGCCTGTGTTGCTCGCTGTACCTTCGTACAGCTGCGCTACTCGGCCGTATATCGGGCCTGCTCGCTACGGTTTCCCTCCCCTCGGTGGCACATATCAATGTACTACCGGCCCAAGCCGCTCATTGAGCGGCTTTTTTATTGCCTGCAGTCCGAAAGCGCTATATAATCGACGGTTGCATTATTTTAAACCCTGGCAAGTGATCGGCAATCGGGTCAAGAAGCAAGACGACCGACGAAGTGCTGTTTGGCTACCTACTTAGAGAGAATCCCATGAAAGTCGATACCCATCCAGAATACCGCGAAGTTGTTTTCCACGATCTGTCGTGCGATTTCAAATTCGTTACCCGCTCGACCATCCAAACCCGCGAAAAAATCACCCACGACGGTAAAGAATACCCACTGGTGAAGATCGAGGTTTCGGCTGAATCGCACCCATTCTTCACGGGCAAGCACAAAATCGTCGATACCGCTGGTCGCGTCGAGAAGTTCCGTCAGAAGTTCGGTACTGTTGGTTCGAAAACCGCAGTCGCAGCAGGCTGATTTTTGCCGCTTGGCGGCAAAAAAGGGCAGCTTCGGCTCCCAGAAAAAAGGCAGCCACGGCTGCCTTTTTTGTCTTTGGCCGCTTTACTTTATACTCGCGCATACCCGACGCCATTCGTCGCGTCTTGCCACTATTCTGATACCGATTATCGATGAAGCCAGTCCGCCTTCCCGCCGCTGCCACACTCGCGCTGCCACGATGGGCCTTGTTTGCGCTTGGCCTGCTGTACATCCTGCCTGGCCTGATCGGCCGCGAACCGTGGAAGAACGATGATGCCGCCAGTTTCGGCATCATGTGGACCATGGCACATGGCGGCCTGAACGACTGGCTATGGCCCAACGTGGCCGGCTTGTCGCTGCCGGATGAAGGCCCGCTGGCCTTCTGGCTGGGCGCCATTTTCATCAAACTGTTCGGCTGGATCGACGGCGACGTCTTCGGCGCGCGCATGTCGACCATCGGCATCTTCGTCGTCAGCACCCTGTCCGTCTGGTACACCGCCTTCAACCTGGGCCGCCGCAATGACGCCCAGCCGCTGCGCCTGGCCTTCGGCGGCCAGCCCGAGCCGGACGATTTCGGCCGCACCCTGGCCGATGCCGCCGTGCTGATCTACCTGGGCTGCCTGGGCTTGCTGCAGCACAGCCACGACATCACGGCCGAAGCGCTGCATGTGTCGCTGATGGCCTATTTGCTGTACCGCGCCGTGCGCTATGTGGAAGGCCCGTCCATGCGCAATGCCGCGCTGCTGGGCCTGGCACTGGGCGGCCTGACCCTCACGCGCGGCTGGATCACGCCGGCGGCGCTGAGCATGGCCCTGCTGCTGTGCACCGTCTTCCTGCGCCTGCCGCTGCTGCGCAGCGTGCGCCACCTGGCGCTGGCCGTGCTCGTGGCCATCGCACTGGCCCTGGTCTGGCTGTTGCCGGGCGAACTGCTGCAACCATACGGCCATTCGCCGCTGCAGGCATGGATGGAGTGGAATGGCCGCCAGTTCAGCGCCCCGAGCCTGAAAAGCCTGCAATATTTCTTGCGTGTCGGCATCTGGTTCTTCTGGCCCGCCTGGCCATTCGCCGCCTGGGCCGTGTATGCCTGGCGTCGCCAGCACCACGTGCTGCACATCGTCGTGCCGCTGACCTTTGTCGCCATGCTCGCCATCCTGGGCCTGTGCCACCCCGATCCCGAACCGAGCCAGCTGCTGCCCCTGCTGCCGCCGCTGGCCGTGATGGCCGCGTTCGGCCTGCTGACCATGAAACGGGGCGCCATCAACGCCATCGACTGGTTCTCCGTGATGGTGCTGACCATCTGCGCCCTCGTGCTGTGGCTGTTCTGGTTCGCCATCCTGACGGGCTGGCCGCCGCAACAGGCCCACAATGCACTGAAACTCGTGCCAGGATTCAAGCCCGAGCTGGAACTGGTGGCCTTCTTCGTGGCCGCTGGCGTCACGGCTGGCTGGATCGCCCTGGTGCACTGGCGCATCTCGCGCCAGCCTGCCGTGCTGTGGCGCGCCGTGGTGCTGTCGTCCGGCGGCCTGATCCTGATCTGGGTCCTGATCATGACGCTGTTCCTGCCGCCGCTGAACTACAGCAAGAGCTACGCCAGCGTGGCGCACCAGATTTCCATCCACCTGCCGCCAGGCAGCAAGTGCATCAACAGCAACGTCGGCGCCGCCCAGCGCGCCTCGTTCGCCTACTACGGCCACCTGCCGTTTGCCGGCGTGGAGCAGCAGCAATGCGATGTGTTCTTGTTGCAAGACAGCATCAAGGTTCCTGACAGCAAGGAACAGCTGCCCGAGCATCACGGCGCGGACTGGATCAAGCTATGGGAGGGCCGCCGCCCCACCGACAACGTGGAGCGCTTCCGCCTGTACCAGCGCGTCAGGTAACACACGAAAAAACCGGGCATGTCCCGGTTTTTTCTTGCCCGCCAGAGCAGCGTTAAGAACATACAAAATGTTGCCTTTAAGTATAGTCAATTAGCTAAAATGAACGACAATTGTTTTTTATATTATAATGTCGGCCAGCGCGATGGCGGTGTACTTGCTTTCCCGCCCTTCCGTCCCTATTACTAGAGAATATTTATGACATTTTTTGCCTCACGCACCTTGCCGCTCATCAGCGCCGCCCTGTTCGCTTTTTCCTTCAGCGCCTCGGCCCAGGCGACCGTGATTGACCTCGGCGTCGCCAACGGCTACTCGGCCTTCATCTTCGGCAACATCGGCAGCAGCAACGCCAGCGGCTTCACCAGCGTCAGCGGCAGCCTGGCCGCTGGCGGCAGTATCTACCTGGACGGCTACAGCGTCGGCACGAACAAGAAGCCGGGCAGCGCCGCCAACACGCTGGTTGCCGGTAGCAACCTGAACATCGGCGGCGGCAGCATCAACGGCACGGGCGTCTACGGCGTGAGCAATGCCAACGGCAGCGTGACAGCGCCATCGTGGTACCCAACGGGCACCTTCAGCAAGGGCAATGCCTCCACCCTGGACTTTGCAGCTGCCCAGCAGCAACTGACGACCCTGTCGGGCGACGTGGCCAAGCTGCAATCGAACGGCACCGTGATCTCCCAATACGGCGGCTTCAAGCTGGTGGGCGACGTCAACGCCGACGTGAATGTCTTCACGATCGATGCGGACAACCTGCATAACCTGATCCTGGACGTATCGTCGCTGAAAAGCACGGCCAGCATCATCATCAACGGCACGGCCACCAAAATCACCATGAGCGGCGGCTTCGACAATTTCGCCAGTTTCGCCGATCGCACGCTGTTCAACTTCGCCAACGCCACCACCACCAGCCTGCAGAACGTCGGCATCAACGGCAGCATCCTGGCGCCGAACAGCGCTTTCTCGGGTTCGGGCAATATGAACGGCACCCTGATCGCCAATTCGGTCAGCTCGATCAATTATGGCCACGTCTCGATGAACGGCTCCGGCTTCAACACGGTCAACGTGTCGGCCGTACCGGAACCAGGCACCTGGGCCATGCTGCTGGCCGGCCTGGGCTTGCTCGCCTTCGTACGCCGCCGCACGCCAGCGCGCGCGCCGCAAGCGCAACTGGCCTGAGCTTTACGCTGAATCAATAAAAAAACACCGGGCCGCGCCAGCGTCCCGGTGTTTTTTTATGTGCTGGCGAAAAGCTTAGTCCGCGCTCAGCCCCAGATCCGTCGCGACTTGCTGGCGCAACAAATATTTCTGGATCTTGCCCGTCACCGTCATGGGGAATTCCTCGACGAAGCGCACATAGCGGGGAATCTTGTAATACGCGATCTGCCCGTCGCAAAAAGCGCGGATATCCTCGCTGGTGGCCTGCGTGCCCGGCCGCAGGATGATGCAGGCGCACAACTCCTCGCCATACTTGGCATCGGGCACGCCCACGCATTGCACATCGAGCACGCTCGGGTGGCGGTACAGGAATTCCTCGACTTCGCGCGGATAGATGTTTTCGCCACCGCGTATCACCATGTCTTTCGAGCGGCCGACGATGCTGCAAAAGCCGTTCTCGTCGATGACGGCCAGGTCGCCCGTGTGCATCCAGCGCGCCGTGTCGATAGCTTCGGCTGTTTTTTCCGGGTCGCCCCAGTAGCCCTGCATCACGGAATAACCGCGCGTGAGCAACTCGCCCTTTTCGCCGCGCGGCACGATCCGGCCTTCCGCATCGACGATTTTCACTTCCAGGTGCGGATGGACGCGGCCGATGGACGAGACGCGCATCTCGCGCGGGTCTTCGATCGACGTCTGGAAGCTGACGGGCGATGTTTCCGTCATGCCATACGCAATCGTGATTTCCGCCATGTGCATCAATTCGATGACCCTCGTCATGACTTCCATCGGGCAGGGTGAGCCGGCCATGATGCCGGTGCGCAAGTTCGACAAATCGTATTGTTTGAAATCAGGATGGTCGAGGATGGCGATGAACATGGTGGGCACGCCATGCAGCGCCGTGCAGCGCTCGGCCTGCACGGTTTCCAGCACGGCCTTCGGATCGAAACCTTCGCCCGGGAACACCATGGCCGCGCCATGCGTGACGCACGCCAGGTTGCCCAGGACCATGCCGAAACAGTGGTACAGGGGCACGGGAATGCACAAGCGGTCCTGCTGCGTCAGGCGCATGGCTTCGCCGATGAAAAAGCCGTTGTTCAGGATATTGTGGTGCGTCAAGGTGGCGCCCTTCGGCGCGCCCGTGGTGCCGGAAGTGAACTGAATGTTGACGGCGTCGTCAAACTGCAAGCCAGCGCTCACTTCTTCCAGGCGCGCCAGGTCGGCGTCCGTGATGCCGTCCATTACCGCGTCGAAGTTATGCATGCCTGGCGTGGCGGCCGTGCCCAGGCGGATGACGTGGCGCAATTGCGGCAGGCGTGGCGATTGCAGGGCGCCCGCGTGCGAACGGGCGATTTCCGGCACCACGTCCTGCACGATGGCCAGGTAATCGCTGGACTTGAAGCTGGGCGACAGGATCAGCGCGCTGCATTGCACCTTGTCGAGCACGTATTCGAGTTCCGAACGCCGGTAAGCGGGGTTGATGTTGACCATGATCAAACCGGCTTTCGCCGTGGCAAACTGGGTCAGCACCCATTCGGCACAGTTTTGCGACCAGATGCCGATCCGGTCGCCCGGCTGCAAGCCCAGCTTCAGCAAGCCTGCGGCCAGCCGGTGCACGCGCCGCTGGAATTCCAGATACGTCCAGCGCACGTTCTGGTGCGCCACGATCAGGGCATCGTGCTGGCCGTAGCGGGCGGCGACGCCGTCCAGGTAAGCGCCTATCGTTTCGCCGATCAACGGCGTCTCGTGGGCGCCATGTACATAACTCATTGCTTGCATGCTATCTCCAGGGTGTGTGGCGCGACGCGCTCTTGTTATCGTCTTCGATGCAGAAAATTATAGCCGCAACCGCCCCCGCCCTGCATCGGCTTGCTGTAATGTGCAGGCCAGCACACCAGACACTCACGGCACCATGACAGGCAACGCGCAGCATCCGCCCGAACAGGGCTTTATTTTGACCCGCCACTGGCGCGACACGCGTGACGGCACGGAGGTCGATTTCTGGCTGGCAACAGACGCCGGGCCACGCCACGTGCGCCTGCCCGTGCAGACGGCCGTCGCCTTCCTTCCCATGGAGCAGCGCGAGCAGGCGGAGCTGTTGCTGCGCGGCGAGCGCCACGCCGAGTTGCGGCCCCTGTCGCTGTGCGATTTTCACCAGCGCCCCGTGCTGGGGCTGTACTGCAAGCAATACCGGCATTTGCTGAAGCTGGAAAAGCAGCTGCGCGCGCACGGCATCGATGTGTACGAAGCCGACATCCGCCCGCCCGAGCGCTATCTGATGGAGCGTTTCATTACGGCGCCGGTAACGTTCAGCGGAGAAACCGGGCAGGAAGTGCAGCTGAGGCCGTCACCCGGCTACCGCCCCACATTAAAACTGGCATCGCTCGATATCGAGACGACGGCGCACGGCGAGCTGTATTCGCTGGCCCTGGAAGGCTGCGGCCAGCGCCAGGTCTACATGCTGGGGCCGCAAAACGGCGGCGACGAGACACTCGACTTCGACCTCGAATACTGCGACACGCGCGCACAAATCCTCGAACGCCTGAACACGTGGATGGAACGCCACGACCCCGACGCCATCATCGGCTGGAACCTGGTGCAGTTCGACTTGCGCGTGCTCAAGGAACATGCCGAGCGCTATCAAATTCCCTTGCGGCTGGGACGCGGCGGCGCCGTGATGGAATGGCGCGAGCATGGCGGCAAGCAGGAACACTATTTTGCCGCCGCGGCGGGACGCCTGATCATCGACGGCATCGAAGCATTAAAATCGGCGACGTGGAATTTTTCCTCTTTCAGCCTGGAAAACGTGGCGCAAACGCTGTTGGGCGAAGGCAAGTCCATCGACAATCCCTACCAGCGCATGGCCGAGATCGACCGGCGTTTCCGTGAGGATAAACCCGCACTGGCGCGCTACAACCTCAAGGACTGCGAACTGGTCACGCGCATCTTCGCCAAGACCGAATTGCTGACCTTCTTGCTGGAACGGGCCAGCGTGACGGGCCTGGCGGCCGACCGCAGCGGCGGCTCCGTGGCCGCCTTCGAACATTTGTACTTGCCGCTGATGCACCGGCAGGGTTATGTGGCGCCCAACCTGGGCGATATCTCCGGCGAAAACAGCCCGGGCGGCTTCGTCATGGATTCCCAGTCGGGCCTGTACGATTCCGTGCTGGTGCTCGACTACAAAAGCCTGTACCCGTCCATCATCCGCACTTTCCTCATCGATCCGGTGGGCCTGGTGGTGGGCACCAGCGGCGACGAAGCCGATACCGTGCCCGGCTACCGGGGCGCGCAGTTTTCGCGCGTCAAACACTGTCTGCCCGCCATCGTGCAACAGGTGTGGCAAGGGCGCGAGACGGCCAAGCGCGAACGCAACGCACCGCTGTCGCAAGCGTTAAAAATCATCATGAATGCGTTTTATGGCGTGCTGGGATCGAGCGGTTGCCGCTTCTTCGATCCGCGCCTGGCCTCGTCGATCACCCTGCGTGGCCACGACATCATGCACCGCACGCGCGAGCTGATCACAGAACAGGGTTATCAGGTGATCTATGGCGACACGGACTCCACCTTCGTGTGGCTGAAAACGGCGCATACGGATGAAGAGGCGGGCAAGATCGGCCGCGCCCTGGTGACGCACGTCAACGCCTGGTGGGATGCCCATCTGCGCGAGGAATTCAGCCTCGCCAATGCGCTGGAGCTGGAATTCGAGACGCATTACCGGCGTTTCCTGATGCCCACCATCCGCGGCTCGGAAGAAGGCAGCAAGAAGCGCTATGCGGGCCTGGTGGGCAAGCCGGACGGCAGCGAACAGATGGTCTACAAGGGCCTGGAAACGGTGCGCAGCGATTGGACGCCGCTGGCGCAGCAATTCCAGCAAGAGTTATACCGGCGCATCTTCCAGCGCGCCGCCTACCAGGATTATGTGCGCGACTACGTGGCGCGCACCGTGCGCGGCGAATGCGACGCTTTATTGGTCTATCGCAAGCGCTTGCGCCGCCCGCTCGGCGATTACCAGCGCAACGTGCCGCCCCATGTGCGCGCGGCGCGCACGGCCGACGCCTACAATCTGGCGCAGGGCCGGCCGCTGCAATACCAGAACGGCGGCTGGATCAGCTATGTCATCACGGTGGCGGGGCCGGAACCGCTGGAAACGCAGCGCTCGCCCATCGACTACCATCACTACCTGACGCGCCAGCTGCAGCCGGTGGCCGACGCGATCCTGCCTTTCCTGGGCGACGACTTTTCGCGCCTCGTGTCCGGGCAGCAGGATTTGTTTTAGGTCAATTTTACTGACCGGCATGGCCAAGCTGAGGTAATATCGGCGCCTGCCAGGCCAGTCCGCAGGCGCTGTGCGCCGGGGCAGCGTAAAATACGCCATGGCGAAAGAATAAGAGCTGCATGAAGAAGATGCCATTCCAGACGAGAATCGTTCGCAACATGATTTCCCCGGCTGAAATGGCGCATCATTTAACACTATGTTGAACCAGCGGGCAGTCGCACCAGCCATCTGCCTTGCTAATTTTTGAATGAATTGACACCATGACCGAGATTACGTCCTTAAGAGACATCCCGCAAAAAAATATCTTCCGCAAGGGCGACACCTTTGTGCTGTTTGGCGAGCTGTTCGGCCGCGGCTATGTGAATGGCTTGCTGGACGAAGCGCGCAAGGCGGGCATGAATATCGTCGGCATGACGGTGGGCCGCCGCGATGAAAACATGGCGCTGCGCCCATTGAACGCGGAAGAACTGGCCGAAGCCGAAGCCAACCTGGGCGGCCGCATCATCAATGTGCCGCTGATGGCCGGTTTCGACCTCGACGCGCCAGCCGGCGAACCGACGCCGACGGCCCTGCTGGCCGACATGACCCTGAAAAGCTGGCAAGAAGACAAGCTGGACTGGGCGCAGATCGAACGCTGCCGCGAAGCCGGCATCGCCCGCTTCAGCGCTTCCGTGGCGAAGGCCATGGCCGAGCTGGACAGCCTGATTCCTGACGCCAGCAATGTGTATTTCGCCCACACCATGGCGGGCGGCATTCCGAAAGTCAAAGTCTTCCTGGCCATCGCCAACCGCATCTACAAAGGCCGCGGCGAGCGCTTCATGTCCTCGCGCGCCCTGCTCGACAGCGACCTGGGTAAATTGATCCTGATGAACTTCGACGAAGTCACGGCCAACACCCTGCAACACCTGATCGACGGCAGCGCCGCCATCCGCGCCCGCATCGAGCAAACGGGCGGCCAGGTGCGCTACAGCGCCTACGGCTACCACGGCACCGAGATCTTGATCGACGGCAAGTACCAGTGGCAAACCTACAGCAACTACACGCAGGGCCTGGCCAAGATGCGCCTGGAAAACGTGGCCAAGGCCGCGTGGGAAAAAGGCATCAAGGCCACCGTCTTCAACTGCCCGGAAATCCGCACGAATTCGTCCGACATTTTCGTCGGCGTGGAACTGTCCTTGTTCCCCCTGCTCGACGCGCTGAAAAAAGAAGGCGGCGGCGCCTGGGCCGAAGAGCAATGGAAAATCTGCCAGGGCTTGCTGGAAGACGGCGTCTCGCTGCAAGACTTGCTCGACCGTATCGCCACCTACAACGGCGACGCCACCAGCGTGCAGTTCCGCAACTTCGCCGCCTGGCCGATGGACAACACGCCAGAACTGGCCGACGTCATGATCGGTACCTCGGACGACATCACCAAGCTGCACAAGGAGCGCAAGGAACTGATCACCGACCACCTGAGCTCGCTGGTGCTGGAAGGCACGGGCCCGCTGATGTTCCACACCATGTCGGAACCGCCAGCGCCCGTCATCTGGCTCAACCACGACATCATCGCGCGCCAGCTGAACTCGGTTCACAACTGAGCTTGATGTAGCGTAAGGCAAGCTGCACCACACCGACGGCCCGGCTCATCCCCGGGCCGTCGGCGTTTCCGGCACCGCGTTGATGTCCACAAGATGGATACGCCGCCATCGCAGGCAGTTGCTACTTGGCCACCAGGAAGGCACTGGGGAGATTGGTATCGATGCCCGCGCACCACTAGAACGGCTGGCCAGGCGCGGCACTCCGTTTCTTGCGCTGGAATCGGCGCCTTCAAGGATGCTCAATGCTGGTGTAAAACACGCGCCAAGCATAAAACTTGCCAGATTGTGACAAATCAGCGATAATGCGTCTCGCGTTGCCGGGATGGCGGAATAGGTAGACGCACGGGACTCAAAATCCCGCGCTGGAAACAGCGTGCCGGTTCGATTCCGGCTCCCGGCACCAGAACACAGCAGTAAAAGCTCGAAAAATATCCAGGAACCCGCCTTCGTCATAGGAGCGCGGGTTTTTTGTTGTCCGTGTTTGTCCATCGGCGTACATTAAAAGCCATGAACTTTGTTGGTACTTTTTGCTGGATTTAGGATTTTCTCTAAAAAAATACCATCAGGGAGTGCGCTATGCCACTGTCCGATCTGTTTCTCCGCCATGCCGTCTACCAGGGCACGCCCAGCGGCGACAAGTATCCCGACCTGTACGGCATGTACCTGCTGGTCACCCGTACCGGCAAGTACTGGCGCATGAATTACCGCCATGCAGGCAAGCAAAAGACACTGGCCCTGGGCGTCTACCCCCGCGTGAGCCTGGCCCAGGCGCGGCGCAAGGCTGAAGATGCGCGCAAGGCGCTGGCCGAAGGGATCGATCCGAACGCCGTCAAGCGCGCGCAGAAGGCTGAGCAGCGCAGCGCTGCCTTGAATACCTTCGACAAGCTGGCGCGCCAGTGGCTGCTCACCATCCAGCGCAACGGCAGCGCCAGCACGCAAAAGAAAGTCGGCAACTGGCTCGAAGGCGACGTCATCCCCTACCTGGGCAAGATGCCGCTCAACACCATCCGCCCGCGCGACGTGCTGCGCGTGGTGCAGCGCGTCGAGGCGCGCGGCGCGATCGATTCGGCGCACCGCATCAAGCAGCTGTGCGGCCAGGTGCTGCGCTTCGGCGTGGCGATGGACCTCATCGAGCGCGACGTCACGGCGGACCTGAAAGGCGCATTGACGCCGGTGCCGAGAACACACTACCCGGCACTGACGGAACCGGGCGATGTCGCGCCGCTGCTGCGCGCCATCCACGGCTACCAGGGCCACGCCACGGCGGTGGCGGCGCTGAAACTGGCGCCCATGCTGTTCGTGCGTCCCGGCGAACTGCGCGCCGCCGAATGGAGCGAAATCAATCTCGATGCCGCCGAGTGGCGCATCCCGGCCAGGAAAATGAAAATGCAGCTCGAACATCTGGTGCCGCTGCCGACACAGGCCGTGGCGATCCTGCGCGCGCTGCAGCCTGTCACCGGCGAAGGCCGCTACGTGTTTCCCGGCCTGCGCAGCGGCCAGCGCTGCATGAGCGAAAACACCATCAATGCGGCGCTGCGTTCCCTCGGCTATGCCAAGGAAGTCATGACCGGCCATGGCTTCCGCGCCATGGCCCGCACCATCCTCGACGAAGTGCTGCAAGAGCGCGTGGACCTGATCGAGCACCAGCTGGCGCACAGCGTGATCGACCCGAACGGGCGCGCCTACAACCGCACGGCGCACCTGCCTGCGCGCCGCGCCATGATGCAGCGCTGGGCCGACTATCTCGACGCCCTGCGCGACGGCGTCGCCACGCCGCCAGCGCAAGCCTGACGCCGACGCCCGCCTGGAGAAAGAAAACCAGTGGTGGCGCTGGCAGGAACAGGTGCCGCGATACGCATGCCTGTCGCCTGCGCGCCACGATGGGCGACACGGCGTGCGTCCACCCGCATCCGCCGTCGTCCTGTTTCGCGACAGCGCCCGCGCTGTTTGATATCGCGTAAGGAAAGCGGCTGGCCCGCGCCTACATTAAAGACCGGGGAGCTGCAGGCGCGTGGGCTGGCGAGGAGCAAGCCATGTTTTCGCTTCGCTCAAACCGGCTTGCCCTGCGGGGCCATCCTCGCTGCGCTCGCCCACCACGCCAGGAGCATCGATGCACGCCGAGACCACGCCACGCAAGCGACAAGGCGGCCGCCCGAAAGGCGACCCGGCCGCCGTGCGCGGCGCCACCATCGGCGTGCGCGTCTCGGCCGCCGAACATGCGGCGCTGCTGGAACGCGCCGCCCGCATGCAGATGCGTCCCGCGCAATGGCTGCGCGCCGCAGCGCTGGCGCGCGCCTTGCCCGCGCCGCCGGTCGCCGCCATCAACCGCGAACACTACGTGGAACTGGCCCGCCTGGCGTCCAACCTGAATCAGTTGACCCATCTCGCCAACGAGGGTGGCCGCGTCGCCGTGGCCGACGCCCTGCTGCAGCGGCTGATCGCGGAAACGCGCCGCCTGCGGCTGGCACTCTTGGGCGTGAAGGAGCAGGACGATGATCGCTAAGGCCATCAAGGGACGCGGCTTTCGCGGCGTGCTGGCCTATGACTTGGGCAAGAAGCAGGCGCGCGTGATCGACACCAACATGACCGGCCGCACGCCGCGCGAACTGGCGCAGGAATTCGGCGCCGTGCGCAAGCTGCGCCCAGGCCTGGGCAAGGCGGTGCTGCACGTGTCGCTGTCGGCCGCGCCGGGAGAGCAGCTGTCCGACGCCTAGTGGACGCAGATCGCGGGCCGCTATCTGGCGGGCATGGGCCTGGACGACAACCAGTACCTGCTGACGCGCCATGCCGACACCCGGCATGAACACGTGCACCTGCTGGTCAACCGCGTGCGCTGCGATGGTGGCGTGGCCAGCGACAGCCACGACTACCGGCGCCAGGAAGTCATCATGCGCGCGGTCGAACGCGACTTTGGCCTGCAGCAGCTGCGGCCCTCCGTCGAGGCGCCGCGCCGCGCGGCGAGCCGGGGCGAGATCGAGGCAAGCCTGCGCACCGGCATCGCCTCGACGCGGCAGCGCCTGCAGCAGCTGTGCGATGCCGCCATTACCGGCTGCGGCAGTTTCACCGCTTTCATGCAGCGCCTGGCAGCGGCGGGCGTGGCCCTGGTGCCGGTGACGCAGCGCAATGACAGCACCCTGGCGGGCCTGTCCTACCGCCTCGATGGCGTGCTGATGAAGGGCAGCGACCTGGGACGCGGATACAGTCCCATGGGATTGGCGAAACGAGGAGTCCACTATGACAAAGAGCGAGACCTTGCGGCGGTTGGCCACTGCCGAGAATACGGCGCAGCTGGACGCGCTGGCGTGCAGGATGGCGCAGCTGCACCAGGCGAAGCTGGCCAGCGCCGAGGAGCTGGCGGCGACCCTGGAGCCGCTGGCGCAGGCGATGGCGGCCCTGACGGACGAGGCGCGCCAGACGATGCAGCAGCTGGGCCTCGACGGCACGCGCCAGGGCGAGCAGTTCCGGCGCCAGATCGAGGCGGCGACGAGCGCCTGGCGCAGCGCGGAGCAAGCGGCGCGCGAGAGCGCCCAGGCAATCGACTGCAGCAGCCGTACGCTGTCGCAGCGCCAGTACCTGCTGGCCGCGCTGGTGGGCATGATGACGGGACTGCTCGCCAGCGCATTGTGGCTCTGGCTGGCACCTGCCCCCAGGCTGCAGAACGTACTGGACGCGCAGCAGCTGGCCGCGCTGATCCGGCCCGCGACCGCAGCTTGGAAGCCGTGCGCGGGCAAATGACGGCGCTGGGCTGCGCGCAGTTCATCGTCAGGCTGGTAGAGGCGAAAAACGGCAAGCAAGAGACGCGGCAGTGGAGCGGGCTGGAACTGCTGCGCAGCCTGGCCTGGCTCAAGCGCATGAATGCGCGCAGCTACGACGTCACCGTGCGCCCCGCAGGCCCGCATGGCCTGGTGCTGCTCGACGGCCTGCAACAGGCCGACTTGCAGCGCCTGGACGCGCGCGGCTGGCAGGGCGCCGCCGTGGTGGAGGTGCAGCATGGCCGCTTCCAGGCCTGGATCAAACTGTCCGGCCAGCCAGTCGCCGACGCCTTGCGCGGCCAGGCGGCATCCCGCCTGGCGGCCGAGCTTTGCCGCAGCGGCAGCGCCATCACGGTCGCCGAATTTGGCGCGCTGGCCGGATTGACCTGCCACGCGCCGGGCATGGCCGAAGGGCAAGCGGCACGCTATGCGCTGCTGCAAGCGTCGAATGGAGCAGTGGCAACCGCTGCAGCGCCCTGCCTGGAGCGCATGGCGCACCTGCCGGACCTGCCACCGCCGCCCAGGCTGTCCATGCCGCAGGGCGCCGTCCGGAAACGCTCAAGCGGGCGCGCCAGATAACCGGCCAGGTGCTGGCGGCCTTAGCAGCAGCTTTACCGGTTGCATTTCGACATGGTGACGAACGTTTGGCGCATGAGAAAGCCATTTCCCCGGGCGTGACAATGCGTGTAGTTTTCTGTTTGGCAATTTGCTATTCTCGGGGACGGCTGTCGGCTGCGGATTCAACCGGTCAACGACGGCAAGCGGCCAAAAGCCGACCTTCCCTCAATCGAGTTCGCCCTCTAACAAAAATGATTGTGCCTTTATGCATATCGCTCTCCCGATCATCCTGCTCTTGTCCGTATCCAGTTCCGTCATGGCGCAATCCGGCACCGAACAGCCCCCTCCCGAATCAACTCAACAAGTGACTGTGGCGGGTAGCAGAGATCCGGACTGGAAACCGTACCGGAAAATGCTGGATGGTATAGATGCATTCGACCGCTACCATTCTCTGGCGCCGCAAGCCCAGCTGAAATTTATTTTACGCCCGCAACAGCCTCGGCTGACGGCATCCGATCTCAAACTTCGCATCGTCGGGGATAATGTGAACATCGAAGTTCCGATTGCAGCCGACCTGACTTTTTCAGTACCCCGCGACGAGTCGGCAGCAAAAGATGATGCCGATCTCCGGCTCAGCACCAAAAAGGGATTATTTCGTTGGCGGCCTGACATCCATACCGCTGGCATCCCTCTCGGAACAAGGCGCCTGGGTGATCTGCGTCTGGAATGCGAAGTGCGATGGGCCGTCGACAAATTTGACGCGTCGTTGATCAAGCTGGCCTATCTAGTCCCTCTAGGCGGAGTTTGTCATACATCGAGAAGCCGGGTTTTTTATTCGTCTAACGTCCCCATAACGGGTGCTACGCTGGTGTCGGGTTCGCGCCGCGAAAGGCTTCCGGCAGAGCGTCTGGATGCAAAGGACCGCGCGCGCTATGCACCACCGCTGCATGATCAAAGCTGGCCGGATGACACGCTCGTGGAATTTGAGTTCGCGATGCCGAATGACGCCACCGCCGCCGATACGGTAAAAAATTGAGACTGGCGTGGCCAATGTCATACGAAAATTTCCGCAATCTTGACGCTTAGGTCGAACAACCCGCGCCGATATTTAAGTTCAGGAGCGCTAACTGATATCGGCCAGAAGCGGCCATTCGAACCAGCGTGACAATGTGTGAGATTTTCTGATTGGCAATCCGCTATGCTCTGGTGCCGCTACCGGCCACAAGCGGTCTTTCAAAACCGCCCTTGTAGAGAAACGACCAAAACAGGATATTGTTGCATCGTGAAAATTAAAGACGAAGATGTAATTCAAGCACTGACGGTTAATGGCATAACTTTAGACCGCTGGCTCTCCCTTGGCAGTCATCTCGTCGGCTATCTTGATGAGAGTAGTGGTCTAATGGCACGCATCATTGAGGATGAGGCGCTCGCCGTCGCGGCTTCCAAGATGCTTCAAAAGCGCGGTCAGATTCACAACATTAAGCGCGTATAGCAGTGTTCGCTTTGGGGCGGAACCTACCAATGACGGCTACCGGCCTATCGTGTTGAAAAAAACGAACGACGACATTTTCAGGAGGACGCAGACCTCCAATCAGTCGCTGTTCGTTCCATAGCGGCGGTTCTGGCCAGTTCAGGTTGGCAGGATTTCTATCTTAACGTCAAGGTAGCTATGTTTTTTAAGGCAATCGGCAAGAAGCATTCATTCCCGGGCGGCTTAACATGCCTGGCGCTGTAAAGTGCCGCGCTTGCCGGGCAGTTTCCGCTTCGGCTGGAACAACAGCGCGGAGAAGAGCTCATGCTGATGCATTCTCCATGCAAGAAATCAGTTACTTAGTGTTGCAAGTTGCCAGTCGCATCAGGCTTCAGCCAGCCCGAAGCGGCACCTCCCGGATCGGGCAAGAATTCAACAACAGGACGTCATTACGATGAATCAGTATTTTGGGACCATATTAGCCGTCATAGTGACCAGTGCGCTCTACGGGTGCTCCGCCTCTCAACCCAAAGCGGCGCCTGTCCCTTTTGCCAATGTTGCACCGTGGGCCGCTGACGTGACTAAAGCCCCGGAGTACACATTCCCAGGCGAGGAAAATTTACGCCTCCCCTTGCCGAGCGATACAGGCGTGGCATGGGACGAAATTTCTCATCGAGGCGATATGAGATGGAACTGTCGCGCAGTGCCAAGCGGTAAATTCGTTATGAACTCCCTGTGTGCGAACGAGCCCAAGGTCGACTCACGATGGCCCGGGACAGCGCCCCCCCCAGGTTGGGACGGCATGGTTCATTCAGACTGATCCAAAGCAACAAGTGACTTTATGGCAATAATGTGACGAAAGGTTGGTTGGATGAATACCCTGGTGAACGCCCGTAATGGGGCGGAACCTGCCAACGACGGCAGGCGGCCAGAAGCGGTCTTTCAACGTTCGAAGATTAAGAGCCACATGAAGAACATCATCCTTGAAAAAACGAGTGAAGTCCGCTGGTACACGAACATGCGCGACGTGTTCGAGGCCGCCAACATTGCGCCGCAAGACTATGACTGGTACGTCAGCGACATCGAAACGAACTGGAGACCACCAGGTTTCTCGCCGGATGATCAATGGTTCACTGGCGACGAGCTTGCAGCCTTCCTGCATGCCTATGAGGTCCAGTTTATCTGGGCAGTATTCAGCGCGGTACCTAAGGGGCTTCGTCCGATACCTGCTCCCGCGCCATACGTCGAGGACAATCCGCAGTATTGGGATGGTACGGAACCGAAGCCGCAACTAGAGGGCGCGTTGTTCGAGATCGCGTGTTGGGACAGCAGTGGGACGATTCTGATCAACCTGCCTGAACAAGCCATCCATTCGTTCTTGATACGATACCCAGACGCAAAGCCGTTGGAGACCGCGCGTTCCTGAGGAGTGCTGAGACGTCTGCTTTGGGGCATAATCCGCCAACGACGGCAACCGGCCACTTCCGGTCATTCATGAAATGGAGATAGCGATGTCCTGCGTGTTGAGCGTGTCCGGTGAGCATCTTGATATCGATGCTCTGCTTCAAAGGCAAAATTTAATCCCCATCGTTAGTTGGCGAAAGGGAGAAGAGCGATTTTTGAAGGGCCGATTCCATACTGATTCAGGTGCTAACTTCGATGTTAGTGATGCCGAAATTGAAGATTTCGCACGTCAAATCATCGATGCTGAGTTGTATCTGGCGACGAATTACAACGCAATTTCCATACTTGTGTCGGCTGCAGGTGTCGCGAACGCAACATTAGATTTTTCAGTGTCGACACGCCCAGGATTTGTAACTCAAACCAGCTATTTTTCGTCTACGTTCGTGCAGCATGTTGCTGAGCTAGGACTGGGGTTAGCAGTCTCGCATTACCCGACGCAAGACGATATCGAGGAAAATATCTAGAAATTATGAGTGTCGGCTTTGGGGCGTAAGCGGACACCGCAGTGGGAAGCTGCGGCCTCAAAGCAACTCGCAGTAATTTCGGCCATGCTTTTCAAGAAAGTGTTCCCTCGCTGCCGATGCTTGCTGGGAGGAAAATACAAAATCAAAAAAATTCATCGGGAGTACTAGCATTTGACGTTTTTTGTACTAGACTGTTTGTCTGAAGTCACCAGCAACCGCTCCAAGTGGAATGGTAACGAAGAACTTTTTCTCCAATGATGGTATTTATGATGGTATTTTTGGATATTCGCTGAATTCTCATAGCGGCTTTCGATTCCGGCTCCCCCACAGAACACATCAAAGAAGTACCGATAAAGCCATTAAATCCAATAAAATCAAGGATTTAGTGGCTTTTTTCTTGTCCGCTCATTCCGAACACCAGCGTTTATTCCCGATAGAGCTGCACATTACGCCCAAGAAGTCGCCGCTTGGGCGGTCGAACGGGAAGCGCTACTGCGCTGCAGCGAGGCGAGCTATGAGCCGCAGCGGGGAAGTGCCGCCGCATCACTGGATAGCGGCCGACGATTCCTTGCCATCATCAGTAGCTCATTTCCAGACCGGCCATCCTGACAACGAAGAAGGTGACGATCCCCAAGGCCAGGAGCAACAGCATGAAGACTGCGACCACCTTGCCGCTTGCGCGCAGCACCGCGCGGTTCTGCTTCGCCTTATCCTTATCCTTCTTCCCTTGATCGTAATGCCACTTGATGGCGAAGAACATGCCCGTGCAGAGCACGAAAGCCTTGAATGTCACGAAGACTATGGGGGTCCAATCGATCATTTTGCGTATTTCCAGTCTATTACTTGACACTATCTATCGTGAGGAGCACTGCCTCAAAACGCTGCGTCAGCAGCTTCTGTGCAAACCATCCCCCCCAGACATCCTGTTTGACTCTTTCATTATATCTACCTATGAAATAACAATGGCATCGGGCGCAGTGATTGGCCGAATGCGGATGAGAGAGGAGAAAACGTCAGCGACTGCCATGCAAGGATGCTGCCGCACGTGTTGAAGCATACTACTTCAAAACAATTTCCATACATTGAGACAAAATGTCCCAGTTGAAAACCATGCAAGATGATCATTTGGCTATCTGTTTGCCGTGATTAGGCGGGAACAAGGGAGCGGGCACAGCAGCAGGGAAGCTGCTGCCTAAGGCTAGTACTTAACCAAACGGCCGCACGCCAAACAGCACGCCATGCAGCCAAAACGCCAGCAGCAGCCACAGCGCGACCCCAGCGCCGATGGCGATCAGGGTGCCTGGCATGGTGCCGCCCGGGTACGCCACGCCGGCCGCGCGGTCGCGCAGCACGGCGGCATACAGATCCACCGACGACCAGGCGAGGAAGCCGCCGAACAGCAGCACGTCGGCCACGCTGCCGTTGGCCAGCAGATGCGCCACGGCCCAGAGTTGCGTGCCCAGCAGCATGGGGTGGTGCACCCAGGTCTTGATGCGGTTGCGCGGCACATTGGCCGCCGCCAATAAAATCAGCGAGAACAGCATCAGCAGGCCACTGGCGTGGCGCAAACCCATGGGCGGCGTCCACAGCACCAGCGCGTGCTGGCGCGCCAGGGCATAGCCCCAGATGATCAGGCCCAGCCCGGCAAACGCCACGAGCGAATACAGCCCTTTCCAGCGCTTTTCGCCGAGACGCGCCAGTTGGGCGCTGCGCCAGCCATCGGCGACGATACGCACCGAGTGCAAGCCCAGGAACAGCAGCAAACCGAGTATCAGCACCGTCATCGTCTTCTCCCGCAGTCAATAGCAGCTACCGAGCATAGACGACGCCATGGCCGGCGTCGTCCGTGCAGATCAACGTTCCTCGCGATAGTAGTCGCAGCCCTCGAACGTGGTGCGCAGCGCCTGCTGCAGCTGGGCGTAGCGCTCCGGCGTCAAATTGAAACGCACGTCGATCTGGCCGTCGTCATCCATCTGCATGGCCGCCTCGGCATCCATCTGCACGGACAAGCGGTTCGGATGCAGGATGACGGCGTGCATGTGGCCATACCAGGCAAATTCCTGGCCGCAGTATTCAATATACGGTTCGTCCATGCCCATGGCGACGTCCTGCTCGTCATACTCGTCCGCGCGCTGCAACATCAGGTAGACGGGCTCGCCTTTGCCGGCCGGCGCGGCCAGGGTGGTGATCAGGGCGTCGTCTTCATTCATGACGGACAACTCGGTGGCGGTAAATCCTGCGGACATGGCGTGCTTTCAACAAATAGAGGGATGACGCCACCATAGCGCAAAAGCGGCGCGCACGACATAGGCACGGGCGAATAAAGCGTGCCGCCCCGCAAGCCCATCGCCGCCTATAATTGCCGCTCCAACTATTTCGACAGGAGACAGCCTTGACCGCAGCATCGCCCTACACCACCCGCCTGGCCATCCCCTCCATCGCCACCTACCAGCAGCTGCGCGTGGCCGCCGGCATGAGCGCGAAAAGCACGGACGCGGCGGCCAAGGGCTTGCCACACTCCCTGTTTGCCGTGCAAATCCTGCATGGCGACGCCGTGGTGGGCATGGGCCGCATCATCGGCGATGGCGGCTGCTTCTTCCAGGTGACCGATATCGCCGTGCTGCCGGCACACCAGGGCAAGGGCCTGGGCAAGCGCATCATGCGCGAGATCATGCAATTCATCGAGACGGCGGTGCCGGAAAGCGCGTATGTCAGCCTGATCGCCGATGGCCAGGCGCAAGACCTGTACGCGCAATTCGGCTTCCAGCACACGGCGCCCGCCTCGGTCGGCATGGCGCTGAAGCGCTAGGCGCCCGATGCCTGTCTGGCTGCTATGCAGCATGGCGCTGGCGCTGCTGTTGAGCGCCGCCGCCTGGCGCGCCGAACGCGCGCGGCAGCGGCGCGGACGCCCGACGCGCTGGCTGTGGCTGGCGGCCATCGCCGCGTCCGTCATCGTGCCCCTGGCATGGCTGCCCGGCGTGCTGGCAGCCATGCCGGCGGAGCAGGCACAGCTGAAACTGGGCTGGTTTGTCTTATCCAGCGGCATGCTCTTGATGTTGGCGCTGCGCAGCATCTGGCTGCTGTCGCACCAGCGCCGCTGGCAAAAGAGCACCTTGCTGGGCACGCCCGTGTACTTGAGTGGCGGCATTGGCCCTTGCGTGGCGGGGCTGCTGCGACCGCGTATCGTGATGCCCGTCTGGCTGCAACTGATTCCTCCCCAGCAACAGGCGCTGCTGCTGGCGCACGCACAATGCCGGCTGGCCGCGCGCGACCCGCTGCTGCTGGCCCTGGCCTACGCCTTGATCGTGCTCATGCCGTGGAACCTGCCCCTGTGGTGGCAGTTGCACCGGCTGCGCTTTGCCATCGAAGTCGATTGCGACGCGCGCATGCTGGCGCACGGCCACGCGTGGCGCGACTATGCCACGGTGCTGCGTCGGCACGGCCAGTATTATTCGGGCCTGACGGGCGCCGCGCCCATCGTGCTGAACGACCCGCGCGCGCTGCGCCGGCGCCGCCATCTGATGGCCAGATTTACCGGGAAGCAGGCGGCGAACTTGCTATAGTAGCGGCAACGCCGCGCGGCGCGCCCGCGTTCCCGGCTTCCCCCTTAGAAATCAGAGAGATACCATGCTTTACCTGCTTGCCATCGTGATCGTCATCGCCCTGCTGTACTACGTCTTCAGCGGCCGCACGCCCGTCAAACCGCTGCACAAGCCACTCGTCTCGGTGCGCCAGTACGTGCCGGCGATTCCCGCGGGCGCACCGGCGCACCACTGGAACGACGAGGGGCGCTTTGCGTCGGAAGTGGAAAACGAAGCGATGTACCAGAGCGCCATCGCCACACTGGCCGGCGAACACGGTCCCGGCAACGCGGAAGAAAAATGCCTGGCCCTGCTCGTCTGCGACGATGCCAATCCGTTCCAGGACAAGGCCATCGCCGTCTTCATCGATGGCCAGCTGGTCGGTTACCTGTCGCACAACGACGCCCTGCGCCTGCGCCGCAACCTGGGCCGCATGGACCTGGTGGGCCAGCTGACCTCGTGCGACGCCGTCATCCGTGGCGGCGGCCTGTGGAACGGCAAGCGCCTGTCGTATGCCGTGTGGCTGGACTTGCAGCCCTACAATTAAGTGAACTCCCGCCACGGCCAGCGTTGTTGCGTCACACAAAGCAGTGCCGGACAGATGGCGCCGGCGCCGATGCAGACCACTGGAAGGGCAAGGAGTTCGATGCCATTATCGCCGGCAGTGGGCCAGGCATTTTGATGCACATCAAACAGCTCGCAATTTCCTGGCCGTCGCCTTGCACAAGGCCACGGCCCGTGTTTTCTTGACCCACGTCAAGCCCAGCATAAGAAAATCCCTGGCCACTACGGCAATGCTGGACTTGCCCACGTTGTCGTTCTAGCCTTGTTGCCATCCTGACTAGCGAATGACACCATGGCTTATAAATCCATCCTCGTCCACGCCGACCTGTCGCGCCATGCGCCGCAGCGCATCGCCATCGCGGCGCGGCTGGCGCACGCGCACCAGGCGCACCTGATCGGCGCGGCGATGACGGGCATGTCGCGCTTTACCCTGGAAAACAACCGCGGCATGCGCGGCGGCGCCGTGGCGGCGCAGATCAACGCCCTGCATGGGCAGGCGGATCAGGCGCTGGACCAGTTTGAAACGCTGGCGCGCCAGGCCGGCGCCGTCTCGCTCGAACGGCGTCTGATCGAAGACGATGAAGATGGCGGCATGGCCGTCAGCGCCCGCTACAGCGACTTGACAGTGCTCAGCCAGCACGACGACAGCGAAGCACTGCCCGGCGCCATGAGCGACCTGGTGCCCTACGTGATGCTGAACGCGGCGCGTCCCGTGCTGATCGTGCCGCGCAGCGGCCAGTTTGCGGAAGTCAGCAACACCGTGGTGGTGGCCTGGGATGGCAGCATGGAAGCGACGCGCGCCATCGGCCACGCCCTGCCGCTGTTGCGCGCGGCGCGCCTGGTGGTGCTGGCCCTGCTGCATCCGCCGACCGGCCATGCGCAGCCGGCCCGCCATCCGGGCGCCGACATCGCCGCCTACCTGAGCCGCCATGGCGTGCCCGTCGAGGTACGCCCGGCCGTCGCCACGGGCGACGTCGGCGCGGCGCTGCTGGCCATGGCCGCCGAAGTGCATGCGAACCTGCTGGTAATGGGCGGCTACGGCCACGCGCGCTTCCGCGAAATCCTGCTGGGCGGCGTCACGGAAACCGTGTTGCGCCAGATGACATTACCCGTGCTGATGGCGCACTGACGTAAAAAAGCCGCGCCACCCTTGCGGATGGCGCGGCTTTCAATTGACAGCGACAGCCTTAGACCTTGCGTTGCGCTACGGCATCAACCACGCACAAGGCCGTCATGTTGACGATGCGGCGCACGGTGGCCGATGGCGTCAAAATGTGCACGGGCTTGGCGCAGCCGAGCAGGATCGGACCCACGGCGATGCCGTTGCCGGCGGCCGTTTTCACCAGGTTGTAGGCGATGTTGGCCGACTCGATGTTCGGCATGACCAGCAGGTTGGCATCGTGCTTCAGTGCCGAATTCGGCATGATTTTTTGACGCAGCTTGCTGTCGAGGGCCGTATCGCCGTGCATTTCGCCGTCGATTTCCAGGTCCGGCGCGCGTTCCTTGATGATGGCCAGCGCGGCGCGCATCTTTTGCGCCGAGGCGCTGTCGCTGGAACCGAAGTTCGAATGCGACAGCAGGGCCGCGCGCGGCGACAGGCCGAAGCGGGTCATCTCTTCGGCGGCCATGATGGTGATCTCGGCCAATTGCCCGGCGTCCGGGTTTTCGTTGACGTGCGTGTCGACCATCACCAGCTGGCGCTCCGGCATGATCAAGACGTTCATGGCCGCGTAGACATTGCTGCCGGCGCGCTTGCCCAGCACCTGATCGATGTATTTCAGGTGCAGCTGGGTGGTGCCGAAGGTGCCGCAGATCATGCCGTCGGCGTCGCCCTTGTGGATCATCATCGAACCGATCAGGGTGTGGCGGCGGCGCATTTCCAGCTTCGCGTATTCCTCGGTGACGCCCTTGCGGCTGGTCATCGCGTAATACGTGTTCCAGTAATCGCGATAGCGCTCGTCGAAGTCCGGGTTGATGACGTCGAAATCGACGCCTTGCTTCAGGCGCAGGCCGAACTTCTGGATGCGCGCTTCGAGCACGGGCGGACGGCCCACCAGGATGGGGCGCGCCAGTTTTTCATCGACCACCACTTGCACGGCGCGCAGCACGCGCTCTTCTTCGCCTTCGGCGTAGACGATGCGTTTGAGTTCGGCCGGCGTGGACTTGGCCATCAGGAACAGCGGCTTCATGAAGGTGCCGCTGCGGTAGACGAATTGCTGCAGGCTGTCCGCGTACGCTTGCAAGTCCTTGATCGGACGCGTGGCGACGCCCGATTCCTCGGCTGCCTTGGCCACCGCTGGCGCGATCTTGATCAGCAAGCGCGGGTCGAACGGCATCGGGATCAGGTATTCAGGACCGAACGACAGGTTGCTGATGCCGTAGGTGGTGGCGACGATGTCCGACTGCTCGGCATGCGCCAGGTCGGCGATCGCGTGCACGACGGCGATTTCCATCTCGCGCGTGATCGTCGTCGCGCCGCAATCGAGGGCGCCGCGGAAGATGTACGGGAAGCACAGCACGTTGTTGACCTGGTTCGGATAGTCCGAACGGCCCGTGGCGATGATGGCGTCGCTGCGCACGGCCTTGACTTCTTCCGGCAGGATTTCCGGATTCGGATTGGCCAGCGCCAGGATCAGCGGGTTCGGCGCCATCTTGCGCACCATGTCCTGTTTCAGCACGCCGCCGGCGGACACGCCGAGGAAGATGTCGGCGTCCGGGATGATCTCGGCCAGGGTGCGCAGCGGCGTGTCTTGCGCGAAGCGTTCCTTGTCCGGGTCCATCAGTTCCGCGCGGCCCTTGTAGACCACGCCGGCCAGGTCGGTGACGTAGATGTTTTTCAGCGGGAAGCCCAGGTCGACGATCAGGTCCAGGCAGGCCAGCGCCGCGGCGCCCGCGCCCGACACGACCAGCTTGCAGTCCTCGATTTTCTTGCCGACGGCTTTCAGGCCGTTCAGGATGGCCGCGCCGACGATGATGGCGGTGCCGTGCTGGTCGTCATGGAAGACGGGAATCTTCATGCGGCTGCGCAGCTGGCGCTCGATGTAGAAACACTCGGGCGCCTTGATGTCTTCCAGGTTCACGCCGCCGAAGGTCGGTTCCAGCGAAGCGATGATGTCGACCAGCTTGTCCGGGTCCATTTCGTTGATTTCGATGTCGAAGACGTCGATGCCGGCGAATTTCTTGAACAGCACGCCCTTGCCTTCCATCACCGGCTTGGCGGCCAGCGGGCCGATATTGCCCAGTCCCAGCACGGCCGTGCCGTTGGTGATGACGGCCACCAGGTTGCCGCGCGCCGTATATTTATAGGCATTCGCCGGATCGATGACGATTTCTTCGCACGGTGCCGCCACGCCTGGCGAGTAGGCCAGCGCCAGGTCGCGCTGGTTGGTCAGTTGTTTGGTGGGCGTCACGCTGATTTTGCCGGGGCGCGGGCACTCGTGATATTCGAGTGCGGCCAAGCGCAATTGTTGACGCAATTCTTCTTTTTTATCAGATGACGAATCCATGCTGTGCAGCCTTCCTGTTTGGTCGATCGGGTGTTCCGGATTTTATCAGACCGATTCTTTCAATTAGCTAGGTATTTTCCGCTAGCCACAGTCTGATATCACGAAAACGCATAACCTAGCATTGTAAGGCCGTCCGGCGGCACAAACGTGCTGAGCAGGAAAAACTATCAAATTTTATATTTCAATTAGTTTTTATGATAGACCGCCGGGAGCGCGCCACAGCGGCAGCGCGGCGACGGCGCGCTCGATATCGTCCATCTCGTCGTCGCCAAGGGCGGTGTCGAACGGCGCGGACAGGATGCTGCGCATCAGCGCCAGGCGCGTCGTCGCTTGCTCCTCGTCGATGAAGCGCGTCGTCTCCGCGCAATACTGCGCGCGCCGCAAGGCATCGGCGCCATCATCGTCGCCGTCGGGATAATAGTGGCGGCCGATGTGATGCAGCGACTGCAGCAGGAATTCGATCTCGCGCAGGATGCGCAGCGCATCTTCGCCGGACAGCACGATGCGGCGGTTGGCGGGCAGCAGCGAGGGTGGCGCGGCGATATGGTCAGCCATGGCGGCATCTTTCTCTCAAGAACAAACCGCCAGCCTACGCGACTTTCCCCGCAGACGACGCCAGCCGCGCCCCCGGCGCAAAGCGCACGGCGATCAGCAATAACACCACCACGCCGCCCGCCATCACCATCCACGCCTGGGCCAGGCTGGATGAATGCTGGCGAATCAGCCCGGCGATGAACGGCATGCTGCTGGCGATGATGTAGCCGCCGCCCTGCACGAAACCCAGCAGGGCACCGGCGCCGGCCGGGTCCGTCACGTGGTCCATGCTGACGATCAGCGACAGGGGGAACAGAGAACCGATGCCGCAGCCCAGCAGGATCACGGCGGGCAACGCCAGTTGCGCCGGCGCCACGATCAGGCAGGCCAGGCCGCCCAGCACGGACAACAAAACGGACAGCAGCAGGATGCGGCGGTCGGGAAAGCGGTGGATGATGCTGGAAATCACCAGTCCCGCCAGCACTTCCACCAGAGTCAGGGCGCCCAGCAGCAAGCCGCTGTCGGCCGCGCTCCAGCCCAGTTCCGTATAAAACGGCGGCAGCCAGGCCAGCACCAGGGTGTACGCGCCCGTGCCGATGCCGAAAAATACCATCAGCAGCCAGGCGCGGCCACTGCCCACGGGCAGGCTGGCGCCCGCGCCGCCGGCCACGTCCACGCGCGCAGCGGATGCACGACGCCACAGCAGGGCGGCGGCCATGGCAGGCAGCGCCCACAGGGCCAGCAGCGCGTTCCAGCCCCAGCTTTGCGCCAGCGGTGAAGCGGACGCGGCGGCAATGGCCGCGCCGCCCATGATGCCCGTCGTATAAAAGCCCATCAACTGGCCCGCCCGCTGGGGGAAATGGCGCTTGATGAAGGCCGGCAGCAAGGCTTGCACCAGCGCGATGCCCAGGCCGCCCAGAGCTGCCGTGGCGATCAGGCCGCCGCTGCCATGCAAGGGCCAGCGCAGCGCGCAGGCGGCAGCGATGATGGCGATGCCCAGCGAGATGCCGCGCGCCACGCCCAGGCGGCGCTGCAGCTGGGCGCCCGCCAGCGCGCACACGCCCATGGCGAACACGGGCACGGTGGTCAGCAAGCCCGCGTCGGCATTGCTGATGCCCGTGCTGGCCTGGATGCTGTCGAGCAAGGGACCGATGGCGGCCAGGATGGGCCGCAAATTCAGGCCCAGCAGGATGATGGCGGCCACCAGCAGGGCGGACGAGGGCAGCGGGGAAGATACGGGGCGTTCAACAGGCATGGCAGAGTTGTCCTTGCCTCGCAGGGAGGCACATGGTTTAATGCGTCACATAATAACTTGATGAAAAGTATCTTAACATAAAGATAGAAATCTATCTTGATGTCGAGATAAATGCATACACCATGACGGATACCCCGCAAGAACACACGCGCGCGCAATTTGCCGCCGCACAATGGCAGCGCGAATTGCCGCAGATGGATACGCATGCCATGCAACTGGTGGGCCAGCTGGGCACGGTGGCCCAGCTGATGGCGCGCGACTGGCTCAACCCGCTGTTTGCCGAACATGGCTTGCAACCGGGCGAATTCGACGTGCTGGCGACCTTGCGCCGCTCGGGCGCGCCGTATGCGCTGACGCCGACGGCCCTGTACGAGGCGGCCATGCTGTCCTCGGGCGGCATGACCAACCGCATCGACCGGCTGGAAGCGGCAGGCCTGATCGAACGCCAGAAGCACCCGACGGACCGGCGCGGCGTGCTGGTGGCCCTGACGCCGAAGGGATTGGCACTGATTGAAAAGCTGGTGCTGCTGCACGTGGAGAACGAACGCGCCATGCTGTCGGCACTGAGCGCGGACGAGCAGCGCCAGCTCGACCAGTTGCTGGCCAAGCTGCTGCAGGGCATGGCGCAGGCGAAGAAAGTTTAAGGAGCGAGCAGCTGCGCCAGCTCGCGCAGCGCCGCATTGCCGCGCCGGGCCAGGCGCCGCAGGTCGGCGGGGTCGCGGCTGTCGTACAGGGCCTGGACATGGCCCACGCTGGCGGCGCGCAAGTCGATATCGCTGTCGCGGTCGGGAAGCTGGGCCTCGGCCACGTGCCCCTCGACCAGGGTCAGATAGTAATGACGGGGCTTGCCGCGCAAATTGGCGGCAAACTGCAGCACCAGGCCGCTGTCGAACAGCAGGGCGCCGCTGCGCCCGCCCTGTTCCAGCAGCACGCGAAACGCCGGCAAGGGCTGCCGCGCCGCGCGCAGGAAACCGGCCAGGTGCACCTGATAACCGAGGTCCAGGCCATTCGCGCCCAGCTGGCCGCGCTGCAGATACGCCTTGAACGATGCCAGCACCGGACGCTGGCCCCTGCGGAACAGGCGCTCGTCCTCGTACAGGCACAGCTGGCCGCCGTCGCTGATGGCGTCGAAGCCCCACGCCACCAGTTCCTGCGCCTCAAAAGTATTCAAGCCGACGGCTTGCGGGTCGCGCAGCCAGCCATGGTCGAGCCAGGATTGCAATAAGACGTGAATATCGAGAATGGGCATGGCAAGTTGCTCGGCAGTGGAAAAGACCCGTATTGTAGGCCAGCCTATAATAGCCGGGCCACACCATCACTCAACGCACAGACTACGCCATGGCCCCACACGACGCGCTTTCCGAATTCGACCTGATCAAACACTATTTCGTGCGCCAGCGCCCCGGCCGCGCCACCCTGGGCATTGGCGACGATTGCGCGCTGATGACGCCCGGCGCGGGCAAGCAGATCGCCATCTCGTCGGACATGCTGGTCGAGGACCGGCACTTCTTTGCCGGCGCCGACGCCCGCATGCTCGGTCATAAAAGCCTGGCCGTGAATCTGTCCGACCTGGCCGCCATGGGCGCGCGGCCCGTGGCATTTACCTTGGCCCTGGCCCTGCCGCAAGCGCAGCGCAGCTGGCTGGCCGGCTTTGCCGAAGGCCTGTTTGCGCTGGCCGACGCCTTTGATTGCGAACTCATCGGCGGCGACACCACCAAGGGGCCTTTGAATATCTGCATCACCGTATTCGGCGAACTGACACCGGGCCAGGCCCTGCGCCGCAGCGCTGCCGTGGCGGGCGACGATATCTGGGTCAGCGGCACCCTGGGCGACGCGCGCCTGGCGCTGGCAGGCTACCGCGTGGAACAGGAACTGGCGCCAGCCGACCTGCTGACGGCCGCCGCGCGCATGCACACGCCCACGCCGCGCGTGGCGCTCGGCTGCGCCCTGGCCGAAGCGGGCCTGGCGCATGCGGCCATCGACATTTCCGACGGCCTGGTCGGAGACCTCGGTCACATCTTGAAAGCGTCGCAAGTGGGCGCCACCCTCGACGTCGACGCCCTGCCGGCCGGCCCCGTGCTGGCGCGGCAGGAAACCAGCTTGCGCCGCCGCTACACGGCCGCCGGCGGCGACGATTATGAGCTGTGCTTCACGGCGCCCCCATCGTCGCGCGAGGGCATCGCCGCGCTGGCGCTCAGCTGCGGCACGGCCGTCACGCGCGTGGGCCGTATCGAGGCGGTTAGCGGCTTGCGGCTGGTCGATGCGGCCGGGCAGCCGCTCGATCTGGCCTTGAGTTCTTTCGACCACTTCAGCGAGTAAATTCTACCGCACCGCCACGCGCGCCAGCCCCGGCTGGTTCACCATCCAGTAGTGCTGGAAGGCCAGGCGGATGTTGTCGCGCAGCTGGGTGTCGTCCCACGGTTTCGTATAAAAACGGTAGATGGCGCCGCGGTTGATCGAGTCGAGCACCGCTTCCAGGCCCGTGTAGCCGGACAGGATGATGCGGATGGTTTCCGGGTACAGCTCTTTGACTTTGCTCAAGAATTCCGTGCCGCTCATGCTGGGCATGCGCTGGTCGCAGACGATGACGTGGACCCTGTGCAGGGCCAGCATTTCAAACCCTTCGGCCGGTGTGCTGGCCGTGAGGATCTGGTAGCCCTCGGGACGGAACAGGCGGTGCAAGGACGACAGTACGTTGACGTCGTCGTCGACGATGAGCAGGGTTTGCGCCGGCTGGGCAGCGGGATCGTGGCCGGGCGGCAGGCCGGCGCCGGCGGCGATCATCTGCCCCAGTTCCAGCGCCGGCAGGGCGCGGCTGAAATAAAAGCCCTGGATCTCGTCGCAGCGGTTGCGCCGCAGGTACTCGAGCTGCGGGCGCGATTCCACGCCCTCGGCCACCACGCTCAGTTTCAGGCTGTGCGCCATGCTGACGATGGCCAGCGCGATGGCCGCGTCGTTCGGATTGCTGGTGATGTTGCGCACGAAGGCGATGTCGATTTTCAGCTTGTCGATGGGGAAGCGCTGCAGATACGCGAGGCTGGAATAGCCGGTGCCGAAATCGTCGATGGCCACCTTCACGCCGATTTTCTTCAATTTGCCCAGCACGACGATGGTGCGCTCGGCGTTCGACATCAGCGCCGTTTCCGTCAGTTCCAGTTCCAGCAATTCCGGCGCCACGCCGTACTGCGCCAGCGCGCGCGTCACTTCGCCTTCCAGGTCGCCTTCGGCAAACTGGCGGCTCGACACATTCACGGCCACGCGCACGGGTCCCACTTCGCTGTCGCGCCACTCGGCGATCTGGCGGCAGGCGGCCTGGATCACCCAGGCGCCCACGCGCACGATCAGGCCCGTGTCTTCCAGCACCGGCACGAATTCGGCCGGCGCCACCAGGCCGTAGCCGGGACGGCGCCAGCGCAGCAGCGCTTCCACGCCGCTGATGCGGCCCGTGCGCAAGTCCACCTTCGGCTGGTAGTACAGGATGAACTGGTCATGTTCGAGCGCATGGCGCAACGCCAGTTCCAGGTCCAGGCGCGCCAGCACCTGCACGTTCATGCCGGCCGTGAAAAAACGGTAGCCGTCGCGCCCCGCCTGCTTGGCGCCGCCCATGGCCGTATTCGCGTATTTGATCAGCGTTTCCGGGTCGGTGGCGTCGTCCGGATACATGGCGATGCCGATGCTGGCCGTCAGGGTGGCCGCGTGGCCGCGCAAGTCAAACGGCGCGCGCAAGGCTTCGCGCACCTGGTTCGCTACCGCCACGGCTTCCTGCTGGTTGCGGCTCATGGTGAGTATCAGCGCGAATTCGTCGTTGCCCAGGCGCCCCACCGTGTCGCGCAGGCGCACGCATTCGACCAGGCGGTTGCTGAACTGGCGCAATAGCTCGTCGCCCAGCGCCGCGCCCAGGGTGTCGTTGATGCTTTTGAAGCGGTCGAGCGCGATGAACAGCACCACGATGCGCCAGCTTTTTTCCTGCGCCAGTTCGACCGCCTGCGCCAGCGTCTGGTAGAACAGGCTGCGGTTCGGCAGGCCCGTCAAGCCATCGTAATGGGCCAGGTGCTTCAGCCGCTCCTGCGTCTGGCGCCGTTCGCTGATGTCGCGCGCCACGGCGATCAGCAGCAGGCCACCCGTGGCATGGCCGCCGGCCACGGGCGCCTGCGCATACCAGTGCCAGCCCAGTTCCACGGGCACCAGGCTCAGGTCGCGCCGCACCAGTTCGCATTCCGTCACTTCCGTGGCCAGGTGGCCCGGACCACCCGGCAGCGCGGCCAGGGGCGGGGCCGGCGGCGATGGCAGCAAGGTGCCGGGCGCCAGCGCCAGCAGTTCGGCGCGCGCATAGCCGAGCAGGCGGCACGCGCCGTCGTTGACGTCGACCAGGGTCATGCCCAGCACGTCGACGAGGAAGATGGCGTCGGTGGTGGCGTCCATGGCGCCGCGAAAGCGCTGCAGTTCGGCCGTGCGCTGGCCCACCGTGCGTTCGAGCAAGGTGTTGTAGTGGCGCGCGGCGCGGTGCAGCAGCCGCACTTCAAGCATGTTGCGGATGCGCGTGAGCACTTCGAGCGCGTCGAAGGGCTTGCTGATGAAGTCGCGCGCGCCCGCTTCCAGCGCGGCCAGCTTGGCGTCCGGGTCGGCGGCGATCACCAGCACGGGCAGGTAGCCTTCCAGCTCCAGCGGGCGCAAGGCATCCATCACGTCGTAGCCGCTCATGCCGGGCATCACCAGGTCGAGGATGATCAGGTCGAACTGCTGGCGCTGGTGCAGGCCGGCCACGGCGTGCGCGTCGAGGGTGCTGCTGATGGCCGTGTAGCCGCCGCTTTCCAGCAAATGCGCGAGCAGGCGCAAATTGACTTCCTGGTCGTCGACGATGAGAATTTTCGCCGCATAGATATCGGCCTGGCTGATCATGGCGCGCCTGTTCCCTTTTGCCGGCGCTGCCGCGCCACATAGGCCAGGGTGCTGTTGATCGCCTCGGTAAATTCATCGAGGTTGATCGGCTTGGTCAGGTAGCGGTAAAAGCCCAGCGCCATGCTGCGCTCCACGTCGCCAGGCATGGCGTTGGCCGTCAGGGCGATGACGGGGATGTGCGCCGTGCGCGGATCGGCGCGCAACAGTTTCAGCGCATCCGTGCCGTTCACATGGGGCAGGTTGATGTCCATCAAGATCAGCTGCGGCAAATGCGTGCGCGCCATCTCCACGCCCAGGCGGCCATCCGTGGCCGTCAGCAGCTGCAATTGCGGGCAGTAGCGGACGATTTCCTCGACCAGCGTCAGGTTGGCGGGATTGTCTTCCACGTACAGCAAGGTCACGAGGGCGCTGTGCTCGAGCAGCGCGCCGGCCAGGTCCGGCCGCGGCAAGACCGGGGCCACGGGAATGGGCACGGCGTCGACCACGCGCAGCTCGATCCAGAAAGTGCTGCCCTCGCCGGGTGCACTGGCCACGCCAATGTTGCCGTCCATCAATTCCACCAGGCGCTTGGTGACCACCAGGCCGATGCCGCTGCCCTCCTCCGTGCCGCCTTCCTGCCCCAGCCGGTTGAAGGGCTGGAACAGCAGCGCCAGCTGTTCGGCATCGAGACCCACGCCCGTGTCGCGCACGCTGATGCGCACCCGTCCGCCAGCGTGCGGCGCGCAATCGATGGCCACCTGCCCCTGCTCGCGGTTGTACTTGAGCGCATTCGACAGCAGGTTCAACAGAATTTGCTTGAGGCGCGTGCGGTCGGCCAGCACGTTCAGGGGACAGGCATCGGGAAAAGCCATGCCGATGCCGCGCTGGCTGGCCAGCGGCGCGATCATGTCGCGGCATTCCTGCAAGATGGCGTCCAGGCCCACCGGTTCCAGCGACAGGCTGACCGTGCCCGACTCCACCTTCGCCAGGTCGAGGATTTCATTGATCAAGGTCAACAAATGGCGGCCCGATTTGAGGATATGGCCGGCGAATTCCTTCTTTTGCTCCAGGGTCGACGGCAGGCGGTCGGAACTGAGGATTTGCGCGAAGCCCAGGATGGCGTTCAGCGGCGTGCGCAATTCATGGCTCATCGACGACAGGAAGGCCGACTTGGCATAGTTGGCGCTGCGCGCCTCCTCCATCGCCATGGCCAGTTCGCCATTCGTCATTTCCAGCTGCATCGTGCGCTCGTGCACGCGCACTTCCAGTTCCTGGTTCAGGCGCATGACTTCCTGCTGCGCCTGGGTGCGCTGCTCGCCTTCGCGCGCCAGTTCGCCATTCGAGCGTTCCAGCGCGTGCGTGCGCAGCTCGATCTCGGCCAGCATCTTGTTGAAGGAATCGACCAGCTGCGCTACTTCGTCGTCGCTGAGCTTGCGCGCGCGGCGCGAGTAGTCGCCCGTCTCGATCACTTCGCGCGCCACGTCGGCGATATCGAGGATGGGCTGCGTGATGACGAAATCGAGGCGGCGCAGCAACAGCAAAGCCACCAGCAGCGCCAGCACCGTCACGCCCAGCGCGATGGCCAGGTAGTCGGCCGTGCGGCCGGCCAGCTCATAATCGGCGCGCAGATACACGGTGCCCAGCAGCTCGCCATTGTCGACGATGGGTTTGAACAATTCCACCGAGCTGCCGGCGATGCTTTCGCCTTCCTTGCCCACCTTCGCCGGCAGCGCGCCCACGCGCTCGTTCGCGCGGTAGCTGGCAAACAGGCTGCCGTCGGCCTTGTACAGGGCGCCGGCCGTCACGCGCGGGCGGATGCGCATCAGGTTCAGGTTTTCCAGCGCCAGACGTTCGTCGTCGAAGGCCAGCGCGGCCGAACTCATGTGCCCCAGCAGCTCGGCCTGGGTACTGATGTCGGCCACCAGGTTGCGGTGATAGGCGCGCAAGTCGTAGACGACGATGGTGCCCAGCGAAATGACGAGCGCCACCAGGGTGGTCAGCAAGACCACCGACATCAGCTTGTGGCGGATGGAACGCAGTCGCAGCATGGTCAGGCGCCCCCCGTCTGCACGCGATAGGCGGCCAGCAGCATGCGCGCGCTGATGCGGATATGCGCCAGCGCCACGGGTTTCAAGGCCACGTCGAAGCGCACCTTGTCTTCGGCCATCACAAAATTGATCATGCTGCCCATCGCGTAGACCTCATCCGAATCGGACACCGTCAACAACGCCAGGCCACGGCTGGCGGCCAGCATCTCCTGCAGCGCCGTTTTTTCCAGCGCGCCCAGGTACAGCACGTGCAGCCCGGCCAGCGCTTCGCCGCGGCGCACTTTTTTCACCTGCACGGCGCGGCCGTTGACGCTGTGCCCGGCCACGCTCAGTTCGAGCTGCTCGGCCAGCGCGTCGGCGCCCGCCACGCCGATCACCAGCGGAGAGTCGGGCCGGGCAAAGCTGCCGTCCGGCCACTCGACAAAGCCGGCAAACTTGTACAGATACGCGGCCTTGACCTGGCGTTCCAGTTCACCTGGCACCTGCGCCCGCACGTCGGCGCACAGCACGCCCAGGAACAGCAATAGCCAGCCCCAGCGAAGAGGGCGGCGGCCGGCGCCGCGCGCGGGGCGGCGCAGGGGGCCAGCATGACGCCACCAGGTCCAGTTCAGAATTGCCATGACAACCGAGTAAGATAATGCATACGAAGGCGCGGCACCATGCCGCTTGCCGGTTCGGGCGATGCGCACCAGGGTGGCGCAGCGACAGAGCGCCTGCCGGCCCGAAGTGGTAGCAAATGTATAAAAGAGTGTACGCATTTTCGCTGTTACCGGGGAAAGTTTCTTTTACCGTTGGCCATGCTACAGTCTCGCCACCCTTACCACCGCATGCAGGAGTCCTCCATGAGCAACACACTCGCCTCCCTCTCCACCGCCGTCGGCCTGGCCTTGCAGGCGAAGGGCCTGCTGCTGGCCACGGCCGAATCGTGCACGGGCGGCGGCGTGGCCCAGGCCGTCACCGACATCAGCGGGTCGAGCGCCTGGTTCGATCGGGGCTTCGTCACCTATTCCAACGGGGCCAAGAGCGGCATGCTGGGCGTGCCCGCCGAGCTGATCGCCGCCCACGGCGCCGTCAGCGAGGAAGTGGCCGCCGCCATGGCGCAGGGAGCGCTGGCGCACAGCGATGCTCAGGTGGCGGTCTCGACCACGGGCATCGCCGGCCCCACGGGCGGCGTGCCCGGCAAGCCCGTCGGCACCGTCTGCTTCGGCTGGGCCATGGACGGGCGCGCACAAACAGAGCGCCGGGTATTTGCCGGTGACCGGCAAGCCGTGCGCGAGCAGGCCGTTCTGCATGCCCTGCAGGGCCTCTTGCGCTTTATCCAGTAGCCCCGGCGATGCAGGCACGGTCGCGGCCCGCCTGCTTGGCCGCATACAGGGCGCTGTCGGCGCGCAGCAGCAACTCGTGGCGGCCGGCGCCATGGCGCGGATACTCGGCGATGCCCGCCGAAAAGGTGCAGCCCGTCAAGCTGTGCGGCGCCTGCCGGATCAGCAACTGGCGGTAGCGCGCGGCGATATCGTCGATCTTGTGCGCGGCGATGACGCTGTCGGCTTCGCGCAACAGCAGGCAGAATTCCTCGCCGCCATAGCGGCACACCATGTCGCTGCCGCGCAGCTGGCTCTCCACCAGGCGCGCGAACTGGATCAGCACTGCATCGCCAAAGTTGTGCCCGTAGGTATCGTTGACGCGCTTGAAGAAATCCAGGTCGATGATGGCGATGGCCACGGGGGCGTCCGCATCGGCCGCGTGCAGGATGGCATTGAGGCAGGTTTCAAAATGGCGGCGGTTGTACAGGCCCGTCAGGTGGTCGCGCATGGCCTGCTCCTTCAGGCTGTCCTGCAGCGAATTGACGTGCAGGATCTGGTGCGCCAGTTCGCGGTTCAGATGTTCGAGCTTGACGTTTTCCGTCTCGCGCGCCGCCTGCAGCTCCAGCGCCTTGTCGCGCTCGGCCTTCAGGCTGTGCATTTCCTTTTCCAGGTTGCGCATCAGGCTGCGCGAGGCGCGCGCCGACTTGCTGCTGGCCTCGAACACGGCCTGGTATTGCTGCAGAAAGCCGTACGCCGCCTGCCATTCGCCCAGCTGGGCATTGATCTCGGCCAATCCCCGCAAAATCTGTTGCTGGTGAAACGGATTGCGCGTCCAGCTCAGCAGGCTGTGCGCCTGCGTCAGCGAGGCCAGCGCCTGCGCCGTCTGGCCCGCGTGCAGGTCCAGCTTGCCGCGCACCAGCCACGCGTGCATCTGCTCTTCCAGGTCCTGGCCGCGGCGCGCATAGTCTTCGGCGCGCAGCAGCAGTTGCAGCGCGCTGTCGGGCCGCTGCAGCAAGATGGCGGCGTGCGCGGCGATGCAGAACAAAAAGGCGCGCACGGCCAGGTCTTCTTCCGGCCACTCGTAAAACGGTTCCACCAGCGCCAGCGCCTCGGCCGGCTTGCCTGTGGCTAATAAACACATGGCCAGGTTGGCCGAGACGATGGTTTGCTGGTATTTGAGCTTTTGCGTGCCGATGATCTCGAGCGCCTCGGCCAGCAGGGGAATCGCGTCTTCATCGTTGCCCAGGTCATGCTGCGACGACGCCAGGTTCGACAGGCTGTTGACGCGGTGCGCGGGGCTGCCGAAGCGTTCGGCGATGTCCAGCGCCAGCAAAAAATTGCGCGGGCCGTCTTGCGTATCGCCACGGTTCAGGGCGTCGACGCCCAGGCGCGCATACAACATGAACTTGTGCAAGGAATCGGGGATCTGCGCGGCCTGGCTGCGCGCCTGCAGGAAATGCTGCTCGGCATCGGCAAAGTCGCCGCGCCGGCTCGCATACGCGCCCTGCAGGGCGGCCACTTCCATGCCCCCTTCCAGGTCGCCGCTGTGCTGGAAATACGCGTGCAGGCGCTCGCACGACGGTTCAGCCTCGCCCGCGTAATACGCGAGCCAGCAATGATTGAGTTCCGCATACGCGCCGCCGCGCGCATACTGTTGTCGTTGCGCCGCCGCCAGCGCCATCTGCGCCAGCCGGCGCGCCTGGCGGCGGTTGCCGACCAGGCAAGACAGGGCTTGCTGATTCAAACGGTCAATGTCGGCTTTATCGAGACTGGAGATCGGCACTGCGTCCTCGTTCACACTCTGGGGTGGATTTTTCACACAAAACTTGCTCTGTATCAATGGTATCCTGATTAACATCATAACCAGATTCGCTGTTCCGCATGGCATATTTGCAAAGGATTGTGGTAAAAATGCCAGTCGTGGCCTGGCCTGGCGCCCGCGCCGCTGTCACGGATCTTTGATTGTCACTGACGCAACAACTTGGAGTAGTCGCAATGCAAAACACGGTACATTTCATCCTGCAGGGCAAGGGCGGCATCGGCAAGACCCTGGTATCGACCCTGCTGGCCCAGTGGATAGGCGGCAAGGACGACACGCCCTTGCGCTGCTATGACACCGATCAGGAAAACGCCACGTTCTCGCGCTACAAGGCGATGCAGGTCAAGCATGTGCCCGTGATGACGGATGCGCGCAACATCGACCCGAAACGCTTCGACGCGCTGATGATCGACATCCTCGAAACAGACGGCAACTGCGTGATCGACAATGGCGCCAACACCTTTTCGCCGCTGATGGGCTATCTGCTGGAAAACGATTGTTTCTCGCTGCTGGAAGAATCGGGCCGCAAGGTGTACATCCACACCATCGTCGGCGGCGGCGACACCTTGCACGATACGGCCACGGGCTTTGTCGCCACGGCGCAAGCGACGAAAGTGCCGCTGGTGCTGTGGCAAAACGAACACTTCGGCCTGCTGCAATCGGCGTCCGGCAAGCAGTTTGTCGAATCGCAGTCGTATGCCGACAACCGCGCGCGCGTGAAAGGCAGCATCACCTTGAGCCAGCGCAATCCCGACACCTTCGGCGCGGATGTGAAAAAAATGAACACGGCACGCCTGACGATGCAGGAAGTGATGCAGAACGACAAGTTCAACATCATGGAAAAACAGCGCATCAAGGTCGTCTACCGCGACATCTTCGAACAACTCGACAAGGTGCAATGGTAGATGGACCAGCACAAACTGCGCAGCCATGTGTTCGACAAGACGGGCATCAAGATCGACGTCGATGACCCGATATTCGCCCTGGTGGCGCTGAACGAAGCGGTGCTGGCGGAAACCGTCGAGCGCCAGCTGGCCCTGCTGAACTCTGCCACGCAAGCGCTGGCGGCGCAGGCGCGCGCGGCGGGCGGCTTGCCGGCCGAACCGGCGCCAGCCATGCCCCAGCCCGCGCCGCAAGCGCCGGCAGCATCGCCATCGCCGGCCGGCTTTACGCCGCGCGAATGGCGTTTGCTGGGCGCGGCCGCCATCGTCTCCGTCGCCTGCGCGCTGCTGGTGCTGGGCGGCGCGACCCTGCTGTATAAACTGTAGTACCGTCGCGCTGCGCCCGCCACGAGCGGGCCGCAGCGTCTTCCCCACCCTAGCCTGGAAGCATGCATGAAACCGATCAAATTGCTGGCCATACCCGCCCTGATGCTGTCGCTGTACGGCGCCCCCCTGAGCCTCGCCCACGCCGCCGGTGCGGCCGCCGCGACGGCAGCCACGACCGTGCCAAATGTTGCCTACGAAAAATACACGCTGCCGAATGGCCTCGACGTGATCCTCGTGGAAGACCATAAATTACCCGTCACGGCCGTCAATGTCTGGTACCACGTGGGTCCGGCCAATGAAGCGCCGGGGCTGACGGGCTTTGCGCACTTGTTCGAACACATGATGTTTGCCGCCACCAAGCACGTGCCGCGCGGCATGGCCGACCAGTTGCTGGAAGGCGCGGGCGCCACCGATTCGAACGGCAGCACGGATTTCGACCGCACCAATTATTTTGACACGGTGCCGTCGAACCAGCTGGAACTGGCCTTGTGGGCCCATTCCGACCGCATGGGCTATCTGCTCGACGTGCTCGACCAGACGGCGCTGACGAACCAGCAGGACGTGGTGCGCAACGAGCGCCGCCAGAGCGTGGAAAACGCACCGTACGGCATCGTGCAGGAAGCCCTGTACCACCAGCTGTTTCCGAAGACCCACCCGTATTACGCCAGCGTCATCGGTTCGCATGCGGACATCCAGAACGCGAAGCTGGCCGACATCAAGGAATTCTTTACCAAATACTATGGTCCCAACAATGCCAGCCTGGTGATCGCCGGCGACATCGACAAGGCGAAAACCAAGCAACTGGTCAACAAATACTTCGGCAGCTTCAAGAGCGGCCCCGCCGTGGCCAAGCCCGATGTGGTGACGCCGCCCATCACGCAGGAGCGCCGCATCGTGGTGCAGGACCGGGTCGAGTTGCCGCGCGTCTTCATGGCCTGGCTGACGCCGTCCGCCTACGCCAAGGATGACGCGGAACTGTCGATGGCCGCGCACATCCTGGCCGGCGGCAAGTCCAGCCGTCTGTACAAGTCGCTGGTGTACGACAAGCAGATCGCGCAGGACGTGGGCGCGAACCAGAGCTCGAACGCCCTCACCTCGGTGTTCAGCCTGGACGTGACGGCCCGCCCCGGCCACCAGCCCGAGGAAATCGAGCAAGCCATGCAGGCCGAACTGGAACTATTGCGCACCAAGGGACCCAGCGAGAAGGAAATCGAGCGGGCCCGCAACAGCATCGAGACGAGCATGCTGAGCCAGGTGGAAAAAGTGGGCGGCAACGCCAACATGATGAACCAGTACAACCAGTACCTGGGCGACCCCGGCTACCTGGGCAAGGATATCGAACGCTACCGCCAGGTGACGGCGGCCGGCGTGCAGCGTGCCGTCGACACCTACCTGACAAACCAGGCGCGTGTGGTCGTGTATGGCGTGCCGGGCACGCCGGACCTGGGAGCGGAAGTGGCGACGCCGGCGCCGGGCAAGGTCAAGGCGGCGCCAGGCACGGCCATCAATGCGGACGAGCCTTGGCGTAACAAGGTGCCGGCTGCCGGTCCCGCGCCGAAGATCGTGCTGCCGCAAGCGACGTCCTTCACCTTGAGCAATGGCTTGACCGTGATCCATAATTACAACCCGGCCGTGCCGCTGATTTCCAGCCAGCTGGTGGTAAAAAGCGGTTCGGGCGCCAATCCGCTGGCGCAGCCGGGTTTGTCGGGCTTTACGGCGCAACTGCTGCAGGAAGGAACCAGTACGCGCAGCGCGCCGCAGATCGCCGATGACGTGGCGCAACTCGGTGCTTTCCTCGGCACGGGTTCCAGCGCGGACGCCTCGTTCGCCCAGCTGACGTCGCTGAAAACCACCTTCCCGCAAGCGCTCGACGTGCTGGCCGACGTGGTGCAGCACCCGCAATTCCCCGCGGCCGAAGTGGAGCGCCAGCGCGCCAGCCGTATCGGCGAACTGGCGCAGCAGCGCGAAAACGCGGGGGCCGTGGCGGCCCGCGTGGAAGCGGCAGCCCTGTACGGCCCGCAACATCCGTACGGGTACATCCAACTGGGCACGGAAGCGGCCCTGAAAGCCACCAGCCGCGCCGACCTGCAGGCGTTCTGGCAGCAGCATTATGTGCCGAACAATGCGGCCCTGATCGTCTCGGGCGACATCGACGCCGCGCAATTGAAGAGCCTGGCCGAAGCCAAGTTCGGCAGCTGGAAGGCGGGCGCGGTGGCGCCGTCCGTGACGGCGGCGCCGGCCACGACAAAAGCAAAACTGATCCTCGTCGACAAGCCGGGCGCGCCGCAGACGGCCGTGCGCCTGTCGACCATCGCCGTGGCCCGCACGACGCCCGATTATGCGCCGCTGCAAGTAATGAATGCCGCGCTGGGCGGCTTGTTTACGAGTCGGCTGAGCAATAATCTGCGCGAAGAAAAGGGCTACACCTATGGCGTGCGCTCGCAATTCCAGTACCGCAGCCAGCCAGGCCCATTCTCGATAGCCGCCGGCGTGCGCACGGACGTGACGGGCCCGGCCGTGTCGGAAACCTTCAAGGAAATCCGCGCCATGATCGCCAAGCCACTGACGGCCAGGGAATTGTCGAATGCGCGCAATTCGCAGGTGCTGTCGCTGCCGGGCCAGTTCGAGACGAATGCCAGCATCAGCGCCAGCATGGCCAACGTATATATCTACGGCCTGGGCCTCGACTACTACGCGACCCTGCCACAGCGCTTTGCCAGCGTGACGGACAAGCAGGTGCAGCAGGTGGCAAAAAAATACCTGCAGCCGGAAAAGCTGATCGTCATCGGCGTGGGCGACCAGGCGAAGATCGCCCCGCAATTGAGCAAGCTGAAACTGGCGCCCGTGGAACTGCGCGATGCCGAGGGTAACGTGAAGTGAGGACTAGCGGCGCTTGAACAGCGCCGCTTTATCCACCAGCGCCGCGATCGCCACACCGGCCGTGTAGGCGATCAAGTCGCCCCAGCCGAAGGTGGAACCGAGCACCAGGTGCCCCAGCGGATGCGCGCGCAGCGCGACGAGCCATGGCGTCTGGACCAGCTGGCCGAATTCCACGGCAAAGCAGATCAGCAAAGACCACAATGCCAGCTGCCACGTGCGCATGCGCGTGGCGATGATGCCCAGCGCAAAGACGATCATCATGGCCCACAGGGCGTCGCCCGGATACTTGCCGAGCGCGGCGGGAAGGAATTGGGGATAGGCGCGCGAGGCCAGGCCCAGCGCGATGACAGCCACGGTTGCGCCCACCTGCAGCAGGCGGCGGCGTTCAGGTTTTACCAGGAACATATTTCCATTCAAAGGCACAATACGGACCGAACCATTGCGGCCCGTGCGATATTGTACTGCGCCTGCCCTGCCTGCCTGGCGCATATTTCGGCATGGCAAGTTCAACCGGCGCCCTTGCACGGCGCCGGTCAAGCGGCGCTACCTTCGCAGCCCCGCCGGACGGATCGGCTCTTAGTCGCCCAAGCCCGCGTACAAGGCCGTGCTCAGGTAGCGTTCGCCGAACGACGGGATGATGGTGACGATGGTCTTGCCCGCGTTTTCCGGACGGCGCGCCACTTGCAGGGCTGCCCACAGGGCGGCGCCCGACGAGATGCCAACCAGCAAGCCTTCATCGCTGGCGGCCAGGCGCGCCGTGGCGAACGCGTCGTCGTTCTTCACGCAAATGATTTCGTCGTAGATGGCCGTGTTCAGTATCTGCGGCACGAAACCGGCGCCGATGCCCTGGATCGGGTGCGGCCCCTTGGTGCCTTTCGACAGCATCGGCGACGCTTCCGGTTCCACGGCGATCACTTGGACGCCGGGCTTGCGTTCCTTCAACACTTCGCCGATGCCGGTGATCGTGCCGCCCGTGCCCACGCCGGCGATGACGATGTCGACTTGTCCATCCGTATCGCGCCAGATTTCCTCGGCCGTCGTGGCGCGGTGGATGGCGGGATTGGCGGGATTGTTGAATTGCTGCAGCATCAGGTAGCGCGGCTCGGCCGCCACCATTTCCTCGGCCTTGCGGATGGCGCCCAGCATGCCTTCGCTGCCGGGCGTGAGCACCAGCTCGGCGCCGTAGGCACGCAGCAGGATGCGCCGTTCGCGGCTCATGGTATCGGGCATGACGAGGGTGCAGCGGTAGCCGCGCGCGGCGCAGACCATGGCCAGCGCGATGCCCGTGTTGCCGCTGGTGGGCTCGACGATGACGGTATCGGCATGAATCTTGCCAGCGGCTTCCGCAGCGACGATCATGGACAGGCCGATGCGGTCCTTGACGCTGTGCGCGGGATTGTAGAATTCGAGTTTGGCCAGGATGGTGGCCACACTGCCGGCGGCGATGCGGTTGATGCGCACCAGGGGCGTGTTGCCGATCAGTTCAGTGACGTCGTTGGCGATGTTCATGGGAGTCTCCACAGCTATATCAGAAAATCCCAGTCTACCGCTTTTTCACGGCAGCGCACGTGGTGCGCTGCCGAAACTGAACAATTACTTCACGTCCAGCAATTCCACGTCGAAGATCAGTGCCGAGTTCGGCGGAATGTCGCCATTGCCGGCGCCGCGCGGACCATAGGCCAGTTCGCCTGGAATGATCAGGGTGCGCTTGCCGCCCACTTTCATGCCGGCCACGCCCTGGTCCCAGCCCTTGATGACCATGCCCTTGCCGAGCGGGAAGTCAAACGGGCCACGGCCCACGGAGCTGTCGAACTTCTTGCCGCGCGAATCTTTCGCCATGGGACGGTACAGCCAGCCCGTGTAGTGCACGGTGACGTTATTGCCGGCGGACGCTTCCTTGCCCGTGCCGACCTTGTTGTCGATCACGATCAGTTTATCGGCGACAGGGCCGGGGCTCAGCGAGACGGCGGAGGCGGGAACAGGCGCTGGCGCCTGTGCCTGCGCCAGCGACGCGGCGACGGAGCAGATCAGGGCAAACAAAACGGAGCTACGCGTCATGATGTATTCTTTCAGTGAGTTTCGGTGAGATCCCTGCCAATGCAAGAGGCAGGGAACGCCAATCATAGCAAACCGCCGCAACGATAGGAAAAACTTGTCGCCTGATACCCATTGCCCCCGCCTGTTTTACGCGCTGTGGCCCGATGCAGCCACGCGCACGGCCCTGCTCGCCTGGCAGGCGCGCTTGCAAGGCAAGCCCGTGCGCGCCGAGAAACTGCACCTGACGCTGGCCTTCCTGGGCCAGCGCCCGGCCAGCGAGCTGCCGGCCCTGCAAGATATCCTGGCGCACTTGCCGGCGCATCCCATACCCTTGCTGTTCGATCACGCCAGCCACTTTGCGCAGCTGGCGCTGGCCTGGGCCGCCCTGGCGCAGCCCTCGCCCGCCCTGCTCGCCTTGCGCGCGGCCTGCATGCATGAGCTGGCGCAACAGGGCCTCGCGCCCCGCTTCGAGCACGACCGCTTTACACCGCACGTGACGCTGGCGCGCCAGGCGCCGCCGCCGGCCAACCAGGACTTCGCGCCCATCGCCTGGCTGGCGGACGAACTGGTGCTGGTGGAATCGCTGAAAAGCAGCGGCGATTACCGCATCCTGGCCAGCAGGAAATTAAGCTAGGCGGCGTCCGGTATTAACACTGGCACCTCGGCCAGTTTGTCCTGGCGCAAGCTTTTCAGCGCATGGGCGGCCGCCACCATGCCGAAGCTGGCCGTCACCACCACGCTGGAACCGAAGCCGGCACAGTTCAAGCCCGTGACGCCGGCGGGCGCGCTGCCATCGATGGCGCACGCTTCGGCGCTCTCGGGCGTGCTCAACGGCTCCATGGAAAACACGGCGTCGACATTGAATTTGTTTTTCACGCCACGGGGAAAACCATATTCGGTGCGCAACAGTTTTCGTACACGCTTGAGCAGCGGTTCCTGCTCCGTTTTCGACAAATCGCGCACGGCGATCAGGGTCGGGTCCGTCTGCCCGCCCGCGCTGCCGATCGTCAGCATGGGAATGTTGCGCGCACGGCAATACGCGATCACGGCCGCTTTCGCCTTGGCATTGTCGATGGCGTCGATCAGGTAGTCGAAATCGCGCCCGCCCAGCAATTGCTCCAGGTTATCGGGAGCAATAAAATCCTCGATCTGCGTGACCTGGCACAAGGGGTTGATCAGTTCGATGCGTTCGGCCAGGGCCGTGATCTTGGCCTTGCCGATGGTGTCGCTCATGGCCTGGATCTGGCGATTGATATTCGATTCGGCAACATTGTCGAGGTCGATCAGGGTCAGGCGGCCGATGGCGCTGCGCGCCAGCGCTTCGACGATCCAGGAACCGACGCCGCCCACGCCGATCACACACACATGAGCGGCACGGAAGCGTGCCAACGCGGGGGCGCCGTACAGGCGGGCAATGCCGCCGAAACGCCGTTCAAAATCGATCTCGGTCAAGTCCATGGAAATTAGTTCATTGGTGGAGGTATGCATGGCGCCATTTTAACGGACACTGCGCTGGCGGATATTCTAAAATAGCCGAATTGACACAGCGACAAGCTCCGTTTGTCGCCGCGCCCCCACACCGCCCACCACGAGAACTCGCCATGACCTCTCCCCTGTTCGACTCCGTTCCCGGCTTTGACCAGCCCATCGCCGTGCTCAAGCATTGCCACGACAAGATCCGCAAGCAGCTGACGACCCTGCAAAATCTGCTGGGCCACCTGGGACAGAACGGCAACACGCCGGAAGCGCAACAGGCGGCCAAGGCGGTGTTGCAGTATTTCAATAAGGCCGCCCATCTGCATCATGATGATGAAGAGCAAGACCTGATGCCCATGCTGCAGGCCACGGCCACGGGCGAGGACGCGGCCCTGCTGGCCACCCTGGTGCCGGAAATCCTGGCCGACCACCAGCGCATGGACCAGGCCTGGCTGACCCTGCGCCCGGAACTGGACGCCATTGCCGCCGGCACGGACTCGCAGCTGTCGCACGATGGCGTGCGCGACTATGTCGCCGCCTACCAGGCCCACATGGCCAAGGAAGAAGGACAACTGGCGCCGATGGCCAAGCGCCTGTTCAGCGCGCAGCAGATGGAGCAGCTGGGCACGGCCATGCAGCGCCGCCGCGGCATCGCGCCCGATGCGCCGGAAGCTCCCGCAGTGCCGGACGCGGCCGCCGTGCTGGCGGCCATGCGCACCGATTACGTGCAATCGCGCCTGAGCGAGACGGATGTACTGGCCGATCCCATCGCGCAGTTCCAGAAATGGTTTGCCGAAGCCGTCAAGGCCCAGGTGATGGAGCCGAACGCGATGGACTTGTCCACCGTCAGTCCCGACGGCAAGCCCAGCTCCCGCATCGTGCTGATCAAGCAGTTCGACGAGCGCGGCTTTACCTGGTACACGAATTACAACAGCGACAAGGGCCAGCAGCTGGAACACAACCCGCACGCGGCCCTGCTGTTCTTCTGGCGCGAGCTGGAACGGCAAGTGCGCATCGAAGGCACGGTGGTGAAAACCACGGCGGCCGAGAGCGACGAGTATTTCAATGTGCGCCCCCTGCAAAGCCGCTTGTCGGCGATTGCCTCGCAGCAAAGCGCCCCCATCGCCGACCGTGCCACGCTGGAAAGCCATTACGAGGCCGTGGCCGCAGCCCTTGGCGACGCGCAGCCGCCACGCCCGGCCCACTGGGGCGGCTACCGCTTGCAGCCGGAGCGCATCGAATTCTGGCAGGGACGCCGTTCGCGCTTCCACGACCGCATCGTGTTTACGCGCGGTGCCGACGGGCAATGGAGCATGCAACGCTTGCAACCCTGAGCAAGCTGGTCAAGGCGGCGCAAAGCAAGCTGGTCAATATAGGTGTAGGCTATGAAGGTAGAAGTTACTAAATAACATTGTTTCTCAATTTGCGGCCCCAACTGGGGCCGCTGCATTGGAGGCCATTTTGTTTGTACAAAACCAACTCAAGTCCTGGATCGCCAGCATCCGCAGCAAGACCGCCCTGCCGCTGCGCATCGAATTGTGGAACGGCCAGCATGTCGACCTGTCCAGCGAAACGCCCAGAGTCACCATCCGCCTGCCGACCGTCGCCTCGGCCCGCTATCTGCTGAACCCCTCGCTGGCCAATCTGGGCTCGGCCTATGTGGAAGGCAATATCGAGGTCAAGGGCACGGCGATGGATATGATTTCCATCTGCAATGCCCTGGCGCGTAACACCTTGAAACCGGAAGGCAAGCTGGCGCGCATCGTGCGTAGCTTTACGCACGACAAGAGCAAGGATGCCGAGGCCATCCGCTACCACTACGACGTGTCGAACGCGTTTTATGAACAATTTCTCGACCCCGCTCTCGTGTATTCCTGTGCCTATTTCGAACATGGCGATGAAACCCTGGCGCAGGCGCAAGTCAAGAAGATCGACCATATCCTGAAGAAAATCCAGCTGCAGCCGGGCCAGACCCTGCTCGACATCGGCTGCGGCTGGGGTGCGCTCGTCATTCGTGCCGCACAGCAATATGGCGCCCGCTGCGTGGGCGTGACCCTGTCGGAAAACCAGTACGCGCTGGCGCGCGAGCGCGTGGCGGCAGCCGGCCTGGCGCACCTGATCGACATCCGGCTGCAAGACTACCGCGACGTCACGGGCCAGTTCGACCGCATCACCAGCGTGGGCATGTTCGAGCACGTGGGTTTGAAGCACTTGCCCGACTACTTTTCCATCATCAACAAGCTGCTGGCGCCGGACGGCATGGCGATGAACCACGGCATCACCTCCACCGACCCGGAGAATGGCGAAACGCCGTATGGCGGCGGCGAATTCATCGAAAAATATGTGTTTCCGCACGGCGAGCTGGCGCACATCGGCAATGTCCTGAAAACCATGCAGCAAGGGGGGCTGGAAGTGCTGGACGTGGAAAACCTGCGGCGCCACTATGCGCGCACCTGCGCCCTGTGGACGGAAAATTTCGAAGCCAACGCCGAGCAGATACGCCCGCTGGCGGGCGAACGGCGCTTCCGCATCTGGCACGTCTACCTGGCCGGCTGCGCCTATGCCTTCGAGCAAGATTTGATCAGCCTGTACCAGATCGTCTGCGTGAAGGGGGGCCGGCGCTCCGCCACCCTGCCCTGGTCGCGCAACTACATGTATGCGCAGGAGACAAGGCCGTCACCCGTGCTCACGCCCTGACAGGCACGCGCGCGGGGCGCCTACTTCAGGCGTCCCGCGTACATGGCGCGGAATTTCTCCACCTTGGGCGCGACGACCAGCGCGCAATAGCCCTGCAAGGGATGCTGGGCAACATAATTCTGGTGGTAATCCTCGGCCGTGTAAAAGACTTGCGCCGGCGCCAGCTGCGTGACGATGGGCGCATCCCACACGCCGGCCATCTCGGCCAGCACCTTGCGCGCCACGCTTTCCTGTTCCGCCGACTGGTAATAGATGACGGAACGGTATTGCGTGCCGACATCGTTACCCTGGCGATTCAGGGTGGTGGGGTCGTGCAGCGTGAAAAAGATTTCCAGCAAGTCGTGGTAAGCGATGACGGCCGGGTCGAATTCCAGGCGCACCACTTCCGCGTGGCCCGTGTCGCCCGCGCATACCTGTTCATACGTGGGATCGGGCACGCCGCCGCCCGTGTAGCCGGCCGCGACGCGCGTCACGCCGCGCACTTCCCCATACACGGCGGCCAGGCACCAGAAACAGCCGCCGCCCAGTACCGCCACTTCCATTTCCGCACGCATCTTGTACTCCCTTCTCCCAATTGGCCATGAAGGCAATATTGCTACTTAAATTACTATAAACCAAACCGCCAGCGGCTGCATTGCAGCCTGCATGCTGCGGGCTGATACGGTCATCGCATGGAACATTTTGTCATTTGACCATCAAACACGGGCGCTGCTATACTGGATTAAATATTTCCTATAAGCAACAAAACATTACGGATGCCATATCACGAATGTTTCATCTCTCACTCCAAGGCAAAACATGAAGGAATATACTGGCGACTATCTGGAAATCGGCCCGAGCAAACCAAGTGGCAAATGGCGTAAGTACACGTATATCAAGATCGGTACCGAGATCATCAAGAATGTCTACATCGACGAACGCCTCAGCATTATCTTGCGTGATCAAATGAAACGCGAGGGGCCTGCGAAATTGTGGATCATCCAATGGGCATTCCGGCCTTTGATTATCGGCATTACCCAAAATGACGGGCAAACCTTCCGGCAGAGTCTTTTCACACAATACGGTTTTGCCGGCATATGCCTTGCCATTGCGGCTGGCACGCTGATGGCATGGGAAATAGGGAAATTCATTCTGCCTTTGGCGATTCTCGGCGCCTGGCTTAACATCGGACTGATCAGCAAAATCAAGAAAATTCCGGCTGACCATATTTATTGATGTCGCCGACGCATGCTCCGGCTTCATTTCGCTTCGGGCCTTCATGACGGGAAAGTACTGGCAAGGCCATTTTTTGGCATAATGGAGACAAACAGACAGGTCTCCCATGAACACACGCTCTCCCCGCGCGCCCGCGCAAGAATTCGATACGACACATTTCCGTCAGGCATTGTCGCAGTTTGCCACCGGCGTGACGGTCATCACCACGCGCCTGGCCGACGGCAGTTTCCGCGGCTTGACGGCCAGTTCCTTCAATTCCGTTTCGCTGTCGCCGCCCCTGGTGCTGTGGAGCCTCGGTTCCGTGGCGAACAGCATGCCGATTTTCAGCGGCAACTCGCATTACGTCATCAATGTGCTGGGCGCCGAGCAGGCGGAACTGGCGCAGCGCTTTGCACGCCGCACGCCGAATCCCTTCGACGATGTCGAATACGAACTGTCGCGCACGGGCCAGCCCATCCTGAAAGGCGCATCGGCCTGGTTCGAATGCCACAACCGCAGCCGCTATCCGGAAGGCGACCACGTCATTTTCGTGGGCGAAGTGGAACAATGCGCGTTTGCCGCGCAACCACCCTTGATCTTCCACAATGGAAAGTTCAATACACCGCCAGCCTGAGCGGGACAAAAAAAAATCCGCCGAGGCGGATTTTTTGTTTTACAGGGTAAAGTTGTACCCGATGCTGATACTCACGGCAACCGGGTCGAGCTTGATGTCCTGCGTCTGCCCCGTCGAGAATTTCGCCTTGGTTTTCAGGTAGGTCTTGACCACGGCCACGTCGGCAAACCAGCGCTCGTTGATGGCCACGGTGCTGCCGAGCACCAGGCTGCCTGTCAGCTTGTTGTCCATGCGGTAGGTGACTGGTTTTCCACCCGGATCCAGCAGGGCCGTCATCTGACCCGAGCCGGTTTCCTTCTGGAAATATGCATACGTCAAGCCCGCGCCCACGTAAGGGCGGATCATCGCATTGGGCTGGAAGAAACGGTACTGGATGAAGGCCGTCGGCGGCAACACTTCTGCCGTGCCCAGCTTGCCCGTGCCCTTGATCGAACCATCACCCACCAGGTCGTGCTTGTACGGCACGCCCAGGATCATTTCAGCGGAAATATTGTCCGTGAGCATATAGGCAAAGCTCAGGATGGGCTTGGTATCGGCCTTGACATCGGCTTTCGTGCCCGGCAGTGCCGGTGCGGAAATGTCGCCACTGTCCACGTGCGGCGTGATCTTGTTGATGCCAGCCTTGACCATCCAGGTGCCTGCGCTTTGCGCCGAAGCGCCCGTCGCCATGGCCATCGCGGCAGCTGCAGCCAGCACGCGTACAGCGGTATTCAAACGATTCTTCATCTTGTCTCCTGATTCATTATGTGCGGAGTGTTCCGCTATCGAGTCTTGTCGCTGCCGGCCGCGCCTCCCAGGCACAGCCGGTACGGCCATCCCTTACAGCCAGCCCCGCACGACCATGTCCTTGGCCACGTAGCGGGCCAGCAACAGGTTATTGAACGGCGTAGGATGCACATCGTCGGCATACGCATAGTGGCTGACGTCGCCCGCTTTCAGGTTCGTGCCATTGCACACCAGCGAGCTGCCCAGAATATTGCCTGGCGCGCTCAGGTCGCATGCCGTTTCCGTGACGTTGGTCAAGCCATACGGGCCGGGATTGACGCCCTGGTCATGGCTGACGGCAAACACGTCGACCAGCAAGACTTTCGCATTACCCGTCAAGCCCGCCTTGATTTCGCCATTGAAGGTGCTGACCATGGCATTGATGAGCGCCTTGGTATTGGCATCCTTGCCCAGGCCCGATGGCGTACCGGCCACGTCAGGCAGATTGTTGACGATGACATAGTTGGCGCCCTTGGCAATGATCTGGTCCTTCACCAGCGCTACCAGTTCGGTGCCAGCCTGTTTCATGGCGCCAACCAGTGCAGGTCCATTCGCTGCGGCGTAATCGGCACCGGCCTTGGCACCTGCAGCGGCGCCGGCGGCGTTACCGGTAACGGTGGCATCGGCTTGCGCCTTGGCCACCAGCGGGCCATACACGGCTTGCGAAGATATTCCCGGATCACCGGCAATAACGGCAGCTTGCACGGCAGCACCCACGATCGATGCGGAGGTGGCGCCTGGCGCTGCGGCGGCAGCCGCCACGGCGGCGCCGATGGCTTGCGCCGCCGTGGCAGGATTGGCGGCGTGAGCAGCGAAGGCCGCGACCAAATTGGTGGCAAAGGCTTTCGCGCCAGCAGCGGCACCAGCAGTAGCGCCTGCCGCCTGACCAGCAGCGGTGGCCTTCGCTTGCAAATCACCCAGCAAGAACAGCACGTCGTTACCGCCGGCCATCACGAACACGGCTTCCGTGCCGCTGAACTTGCCGCCGGACACGGCCAGGTGGTTCGCGATCTGCGTCACCACGGGCACGGTCAGGGCACCCAGCTCGCTGCCCGTCGCCTTGTTGTTCGGGCCAACCGGATTGGTCACGCGCGAACCGCCCATGGCGTAGCCGTAGCAACCAGCATGCTTGACGCGTGGCACGGCCAAGCCCTTCAACGCATTGCCTTCCAGGCCAGTCTCGGCGGCGCATGGCGCGGCCAGGCTGAATTGCGCGGCCAGGTGCTCGGTCCAGTTCTTGCCCGTCAGTTCAGGATTGATCTTGGTATTGTCGCCATTGATGGTGAACTTGCCGCCACCTTTCGCCAGCACCGTGCCGACGGCATACGAACCGACATCGGACAGGCTGTCGCCGAACGACACCTGCGCCGTGTATTTGACTTTCAAGGTTTGATCACCGCCACTGGCGCCACCGCAACCTGCCAGGACAGCCGCAGCCAGCACGGCCAGCGCGAATTTTGTTTGATGCATTTTGTCTCCTCGGTCTTTTTTCTGGTTTCTAAACGAACGGGCGTGCTATTCGCTACCCAACTAATATGCCATCGTTCCTCAGGCTTGTATAGAAAATATGTTTTAAAAATCAACGAAATAACAACACCGCCGGCGCCCTGTCATGACCGGGCGATCAGCTGAATTATGGAGGATATAAGATGTTTCGTGGCAAGCATCGCTATTGCGCTGCATCAAGAAAAAGCCCCTTGCGGGGCTTTTCATTATGCGGATAGAAACTGCTGCAAGATACCACTTGAGCCGAACGCGGCGCGCCGCAAACGGTCATTCACGCCCAGCCACGCGGGCCCGGTGGGCGGTGCTTCGACGAGTATCAGCTCGGCGCCGACCTGGTCCATCGTGCGCAGCGAGGCATACAGCGCATGTGCGTAATTTTCAGGGGTCGCGGCCAGGCGCACGCTGGCGCTGGCTGGCGGCAGATCCGAGTAGTGGATCAGGGCCACGCGACGCCCGTCATTGAGCAGGCGGTTCAAGGTGGCGCGCACGTCGTCGCTGTGCTGCATCGCAACAGGCGTGTGCGGTGCGTAATGCGATTCCAGTGTGCCCGAGGCGCGCGGCGCGGCCGCGTCCGCCACGGCCGGTGCGCGGCCGATGACGGCAGCGATTTGTTCGCTGCTGATATGGCCGGGACGCAAGAGCACGGGACCGTGCGTGGCCAGGCGCGACAGGTCGACGATGGTCGACTCGATACCGACCTCGCTCTGGCCGCCATCGAGGATCTGGCCCAGCAAGCCGCTGCCCAGTTCCGCCGCGAACTCATCGCGCACGTGCTGCGCCGTGGTGGGGCTGACATTGCCGAATTTGTTCGCCGACGGCGCCGCCAGGCCGCCCTTGCCGCCCTTGAAGGCGCGGAGCAATGCGATCGCCACCGGATGCGACGGGCAGCGCAGGCCCACCGTATCCTGGCCGCCGGATACAGCGTCGGGAATATGCGCGGCGCGCCTGACGATCAGGGTCAGCGGGCCGGGCCAGAAGGCGGCCACCAGCTGCTGCGCTTCCACGGGAATATCATCGGACCAGTGCGCCAAATCGGCACCGGGCGCCACGTGCACGATCACGGGGTGGTCCGATGGCCGGCCCTTGGCTTCGTAGATGCGCGCCACAGCGGCCGGGTTTTCCGCATCGGCGCCCAGGCCATATACTGTTTCCGTCGGGAAAGCGACGAGGCCGCCCGCTTCCAGCACGGCGGCCGCCGCCGCCAGGTCTTGCGCGGGCACGCTCACGGCGCGATTCCCAGAATCAGACAAGCATCGCGCAGGCGCTGCTGCGCCTCTGGCAAGCTGGCCGCGATGAAGGTCAGGTGACCCATCTTGCGGCCACGGCGCGGATCGTCCTTGCCATACAGATGCAAACAGGCGCCCGGCAGCGCCAGCACCTGGTCCCACGCCGGTTCGCAGGCGACATCGCTGTCGTCGGCAAACCAGGCGTCGCCGAGGATGTTGAGCATCACGGCCGGCGAATGCTGGCGCACATCGCCCAGCGGCAAGCGCGCCATGGCCCGCACCTGCTGCGCGAACTGGCTGGTGACGCAGGCATCCATCGTGTAATGGCCGCTGTTGTGCGGACGCGGCGCCATTTCATTGACCACCAGGCTGCCGTCTGTGAGCACGAAAAATTCGATGCACAGCACGCCGACATAGCCGAGTTCGGCAACCATCGCTTGCGCCGCCCGCTGCGCCCTGGCGGCGCAGTCGTCGGACACGTTCGGACCCGGCACCGTGGTGGTAAACAGCACGCCGTCGCGGTGCACGTTTTCGGCGATCGGATACACGACCGATGCGCCGTCCACGCCGCGCGCCGTCAGCACGGACACTTCATACGCCAGCGGCAGCATCTTTTCCAACAGGCAAGTTACTTCGCCCATTTCCGCAAACGCGGCACGCACCTCGTCGCGCGTGCGCACGCGGTACTGGCCCTTGCCGTCATAGCCCATGCGCACGGTTTTCAGTATGCCTGGCAGCAAGTCGTCGCTGATGGCATCGATGTCAAGCTGCGTGGCAATCACCGTATGTGGCGCCGGCAGCACGCCCGATGTCGAGGCGCAGGCGACAAAGAAACGTTTTTCGGCGATGCGGTCCTGCGCCACCGACACGCCGTGGGCGTTGGGGGCGACAAACACGCTTTCGGCCAGGCGCGACAGACTGTCGGCCGGCACGTTTTCGAATTCGGTGGTGACGGCCAGGCATTGCGCGGCCAGCGCGTCAAGCCCGGCTGCATCGCTGTAGCCGGCATTCACCAGACGCTGCGCCACCTGCCCCGCAGGGCAGGCGTCCGATGGTTCCAGTACGGCAACCTGATAGCCCATGCTCTGGGCGGCCTGCGCAAACATGCGGCCGAGCTGGCCGCCGCCCATCACGCCCAGCCACGCCGGTGGATGGGCGGCGGGCAGCAATGGGGAAGTCGATTTACTATTCATTATTTTTCAAACACATTATTCAGGCAAGACCATGGCCTTGGCGGCGGCCGTTTGCGTGGTGCGGAAAGCTTCGAGTTGGTCAGCCAGGGCGTCATCGTTGGCGGCAAGCATCGCCACCGCCGTCAACGCCGCATTCGCCGCGCCCGCTTCGCCGATGGCGAAGGTGGCCACCGGCACGCCCTTGGGCATTTGCAGGATGGACAGCATGGAATCTTCGCCGCGCAAGTATTTCGACGGCACCGGCACGCCCAGCACGGGCACGATGGTCATCGCCGCCACCATGCCAGGCAGGTGGGCGGCGCCACCGGCGCCGGCGATGATGGCGCGCAAGCCGCGCGCGCGCGCGCTTTTCGCGTACGCATACATCTCGTCGGGCATGCGGTGCGCGGAAATGACTTGCGCTTCGTACGGCACGCCAAACTGTTTCAGGATGGCAACCGCGTTCTGCATCACTTCCCAGTCCGAGGACGAGCCCATGATGACGCCGACCAGCGGCTTATTCTGCTCTGTCATCTTATGCCTTCAGCTTCTCGCCCGTCAGGCGTTCGATGGCTTCGAAGTACTTGGCCTGGGTTTTTTCGATGACGTCGGCCGGCAGCGCGGGCGCCGGTGCGGTCTTGCCCCAGGTCAGCGTTTCCAGGTAGTCGCGCACGAATTGCTTGTCGAACGACGGCGGCGAAATGCCAGGCTGATAGGAATCGGCGGGCCAGAAGCGCGACGAGTCGGCCGTCAGCACTTCATCCATCAGATGCATGACGCCATTGTCGTCCAGGCCGAATTCGAACTTGGTGTCGGCGATGATGATGCCGCGCGTGGCCGCGTACTCGGCGGCCGTCTTGTACAGGGCAATGGCCACGTCGCGCATCTTGGCGGCCAGTTCGGCGCCGATGCGCTCTTCCATTTCAGCAAAGCTGATGTTTTCGTCATGCTCGCCCAGCTCGGCCTTGGCCGCCGGGGTGAAGATCGGTTCCGGCAGTTTTTCCGCCTGTTGCAGGCCTGCTGGCAACTTGATGCCGCAGATGCTGCCTGTATCTTGATAGTCTTTCCAGCCCGAACCGATGATGTAGCCGCGCACCACCGCCTCGACCATGATGGGCTTCAAGCGCTTGGCCACCACGGCGCGGCCCTTGACTTGCTCCACTTCCTCGGGCGCCACCACGGATTCCGGCGCCACGCCGGTCAGGTGATTCGGCACGATGTGGCCCAGTTTCTCGAACCAGAAGTCGCTCATCTGATTGAGGACCTTGCCCTTGCCGGGGATAGGCTCGTTCATGACGACATCGAAGGCCGACAGGCGGTCCGTGGTGACGATCAGGATCTTGTCGTCGCCGACGGCGTAATTGTCGCGGACCTTGCCGTGGCCCAGCAATGGCAGGGAGTGGATGGAAGTCTGATAGAGGCTGTTCATAGCGGGGGGAATAGTTGGATGAAACGAAACCGGCAGGCAGGGAAGACGCCCGCCGGTCGAGAAAATCGGGCACGGAGATGCAGCTTCCGGCCCGTTCCAGACAGAATTTTACTTCACAATTTGCGACAGCTCGCCGGCCTTGTAGCGCTCGGCCATTTTTTCCATCGTGATGACCTTGATTTTCGACGCCTGGCCTTCGCAACCGAATGCCTGCATGCGGGCGCGCACGATTTGCTCTGCAGCAAGACGGGCTGGCTTCAGGTAGTCGCGCGGGTCGAATTTCGATGGGTTTTCAAACAGGTATTTGCGGATCGCGGCCGTCATCGCCAGGCGGATATCGGTGTCGATGTTGATCTTGCGCACGCCGTGACGGATGCCTTCCTGAATTTCTTCCACTGGCACGCCGTAGGTTTCCTTCATGTCGCCGCCGAATTCGCGGATGATGGCCAGCAATTCCTGCGGTACCGACGACGAGCCGTGCATCACCAAATGGGTGTTCGGGATGCGCGCGTGGATTTCCTTGATGCGGTCGATGGCCAGGATGTCGCCCGTCGGCTTGCGCGTGAATTTATACGCGCCGTGCGAGGTGCCGATGGCGATCGCCAGGGCGTCGCACTGGGTGCGCTGCACGAAGTCGGCAGCCTGCGCCACGTCCGTCAGCAGTTGCTCACGGGTCATGGTGCCGTCGGCGCCGTGGCCGTCTTCCTTGTCGCCCTTCATGGTTTCCAGCGAACCGAGCACGCCCAGTTCCGCTTCCACCGTCACGCCGATGGCGTGCGAGAATTTCACCACTTCACGCGACACTTCCACGTTGTATTCGTAGGAAGCGACCGACTTGCCGTCCGCTTCCAGCGAACCGTCCATCATCACGGAAGTAAAACCCGAGCGGATGGCGGCCATGCAGACGGCCGGCGACTGGCCGTGATCCTGGTGCATGACGACGGGAATGTGCGGATACGCTTCGACGGCGGCGTCGATCAGGTGGCGCAGGAAGGCTTCACCGGCGTACTTGCGCGCGCCAGCGGACGCTTGCATGATCACCGGCGAATTCAAGGCATCGGCGGCGGCCATGATGGCTTGCACTTGCTCCAGGTTATTGACGTTGAAAGCAGGAATGCCATAACCGTTTTCGGCGGCATGGTCCAGCAGTTGACGCATGGATACGAGAGACATGGTAATACTCCAGAGAACAATAGAAACCGTTGCGGCGCTTCGCGGTCGATGACCGCGGCGGCGCCTGAATTCTTAGCTATTAATCAAACTCGCCGACTGTGACAATCTTTAATGCATTCGTGCCACCCACCTGGCCCATCGGCTCGCCCCAGGTGACGACGATCATGTCACCCTTTTTGACGATGCCCTGCGCCACCAGCAGCTCTTCCGCCTGCTTCAGCACTTGCGCGCTGGGGGCGTTCTGCATCAGATGATACGCCCGAACATTGCGGTACAGCGCGGCTTTGCGCAAAGTGGTGACACTGGGCGTGAGCGCGTAGATCGGCGTGTCGATGCTGTGGCGGCTCATCCACAAGGCGGTGGAACCGGATTCCGTCAGCGCCACGATGGCTTTTACGCGCAGGTGATGGGCCGTGAACAGCGCGCCATACGCGATCGACTGGTCGATGCGGGTAAACGTGACGTTGAGGAAATCGGCATCGAGCTTGTTGTATTCGGACTGTTCCGCCTCGACGCAGATGGCGGCCATCATTTCCACCGTCTCGATCGGGTACTTGCCCGAGGCCGTCTCGGCCGAGGTCATGACGGCATCCGTGCCATCGAGCACGGCATTGGCCACGTCGGACACTTCGGCGCGGGTCGGCACGGCGTTGACGATCATCGATTCCATCATCTGCGTGGCCGTGATCGCCAGTTTATTCGACGCGCGCGCCATCTTGATCATGCGCTTCTGCAAGGCCGGCACGGCCGCATTGCCCACTTCCACGGCCAGATCGCCACGCGCCACCATGATGCCGTCGGACGCGTCGAGGATTTCCTGCAGGGCAGGAATGGCTTCGGCGCGCTCGATCTTGGCGATCATCATCGGCTTGTGGTGGTACGCTTCGCCGGCAATATTGGCCAGCTGGCGCGCCATTTCCATGTCAGTCGCGCATTTCGGGAAGGAAATGGCCAGATAGTCGGCCTGGAAACTCATGGCCGTCTTGATGTCTTCCATATCCTTGGCCGTCAGCGCGGGGGCGGACAGGCCGCCACCCTGGCGGTTGATGCCCTTGTTGTTCGACAACTCGCCGCCAATCTTGACGGTGGTGTGGATTTCGCTGCCGTGGATGCGCTCGACGATCAGCACGATGAGGCCGTCGTTCAGCAGCAGCACGTCGCCCTTGTGCAGGTCGCGCGGCAAAGCCTTGTAGTCGAGGCCGACCCGTTCCTGGTTGCCCAGTTCACCGTTTTCGCCCCACTTGGCGTCGAGGATGAAGCGCTCGCCCGCTTCGAGCTGGATGCGGGTGTTTTCAAACTTGCCGACGCGAATCTTCGGACCCTGCATGTCGGCCATGATGGCCACTTCGCGGCCGCATTCGGCCGCCGCCAGGCGCACCAGCGCGGCGCGGTCGATATGGTCTTGCGCCTTGCCGTGGGAAAAATTCAAGCGCACCACGTCGACGCCCGCACGTATCATTTTGACCAGGATATCGAAGTCAGTGGAGGCGGGGCCGATTGTTGCTACGATTTTTGTACCACGTGGCATAGGAATCCTTGTGCGCGAGCGAAGGTGAGCAAGGCCGGTTGGAGACAGCAGCCGGCAAGGTAAAAGCGCAGCGGTCAGGCTGCGCTTGGTGGCACTACAGTCAGGCTTTATCAGCCAGCACGTTGCATGAGAATTTCCACTGCGGGCAAAGTCTTGCCTTCCAGGAACTCCAGGAAAGCGCCGCCGCCCGTCGAGATATAGCTGATTTTATCGGTAATGTCGTATTTGGCAATCGCCGCCAGGGTGTCGCCACCGCCGGCGATCGAGAACGCTTTCGACTCGGCAATGGCCAGCGCCAGGGTCCTGGTGCCGTGGCCGAACTGGTCGAATTCGAACACGCCGACCGGGCCGTTCCACACGATGGTGCCAGCGGCGGCGATCTGCTGCGCCAGCAGGGCCGCCGTTTTCGGGCCGATATCGAGGATCATGTCGTCGTCCGCCACGTCGGCCACGTCCTTGACGGTAGCGGCGGCCGTAGGCGAAAACTGCTTGGCACACACGACATCAACGGGAATCGGTACTTGCGCGCCGCGCTTGGCCATGATCTCGATGATGGCTTTGGCTTCTTCGACGAGTTCCGCTTCCACCAGCGACTTGCCGACGTTCAAGCCAACGGCCTTCATGAAGGTGTTGGCGATGCCGCCGCCGACGATCAGGTTATCGACCTTGTCGGACAGGGCTTTCAGGATGGTCAGCTTGCTCGATACTTTCGAACCGGCGACGATGGCCAGCAGCGGGCGGGCCGGGGCGTGCAAAGCTTTCCCCAGCGCATCGAGTTCGGCGGCCAGCAGCGGGCCGGCGCAGGCGACAGGGGCGAACTTGGCGATGCCGTGCGTGGACGCTTCGGCGCGGTGGGCCGTGCCGAACGCGTCATTGACGTAGATATCGCACAATTTCGCCATTTTTTGCGCCAGCTCATCGCTGTTTTTCTTTTCGCCCTTGTTGACGCGCACGTTTTCCAGCAGGACCACCTGGCCTGGGGCCAGGTTTTCCAAGCCGGCACCGTCGATCCAATTTTGTTTCAGTGCAACTTCCTGACCCAGCAGCTCGGACAAACGGGCGGCCACGGGCGCCAGGCTGTCGGCCGGCTTGAACTCGCCTTCCGTCGGACGGCCCAAGTGCGACGTCACCATGACGGCGGCGCCAGCGTCGAGGGCGGCGCGGATGGCCGGCACCGAGGCGCGGATGCGCGTATCTTCGGTGATCTTGCCACTGTCATCTTGCGGGACGTTCAGGTCGGCGCGGATAAACACGCGCTTGCCTTGCAGTGCATTTTGGGCGATCAAATCTTGCAGACGGATGAAGTTGAGAACAGCTGACATGGCGATCCAGATGACGAGTGGAAGGAAGTGCGCTATTTTACCGCAATGACCAGACCAAATCCCCGATTTGTCCTGCTTTACTGAAAAACATGCAACAGTCGCAAGCCCGTGAAAACCAGCATGCCAAACACGATGGTTTGCAGCATATTGCGGCGCATCACGAAAAAGAGCGTGGCGGCAATACCGGATAACAGTTTCAAATTGGACAATTCAAAGTGCAGCTGCTGCCCCTCCATCAGCAGGTCGGGCGCGATGATGGCCGCCAGCGCACAGGCCGGCGCATAGCGTAGCATCTCGCCTACGCGGCGCGGAATGGTGATGTGATGGCCGACCAGCCAGAAGGTGCTGCGCGTGGCGGCCGTGGCCACCACCAGCACGGCGATGGCGATCCACACATCGGCCCTGCCCCAGTCTATGCCGTCAAACATGGCGTTTTATCCATTTTTCTGTCAATTCTTCCACGGCCATGGCGCTGACCATGCCCACCACCACGGCCACCAGCAAGCCCAGCTTATACGGCAGGCCGAAGGCCAGCACGGCCACAGCACCCGCCACCAGCACGCCGCACAGGGCGGCGCGACTGAGGATCAGCGGCACCGTCACGCACAGGATCGCCAGCGTGCCGGCAAAGCCCAGTCCCCATTCGGCCGGCACGACGGCGCCCAGCACGATGCCGATGAAGGAACCGATTTGCCAGGCCAGCCAGTTCGGGTAAATCAGTCCCTTGAGGAAGGGCAGCTTGGCCGGGTCCGGCGTTTCATGCGGGTAGCGCTGCAGGAACAGGCCCACCGTGATGTCGCCGGCCACATAGCCGAGCGCAAAGCGCTGGCGCCACGGCAGATGGGAAAAATGCGGGGCCAGCAACACGGAAAAGATGACAAAACGCAAATTGACGACGAGGGCCGTGGCGAAGATCACCCATACGGGCGCTTGCGCGGCCAGCAGGGGCAAGGAGGCGAGCTGGGCCGAGCCGGCAAACACGAACAGGGTCATCGCCCCCGCCTGCGCCACCGTCAAACCGCTTTTCACCATGGCCACGCCGACCACCATGCCCCAGGCGGCGATGCCCAGCAGGGTGGGCGCGCCCAGATTCAGGCCGGCGCGCCAGGCGTCTTTCAGCAGGGCCTCGTCCTTGTCGGCCATGACGGCGCTCACGCGGGTGTTCATGCGCACCCCCGGCAAGCGGAGTGTGGTAACTGCACAACAATGGTGCGCGTAGTAGCGCTACGCAACGGTGATACCGGCAAGGCGAATCCAGTCAGTGTGGCGCTGCAGCTGCCATATTTCCGCAAAAAACCCGCGCCGCAGCCGCAGATGATCGAGCCGCCATTTTAGCCATGATTTTTGCTGTCTGCCTGAATCCGTTAAAATCGTACTTTTGGCAGCAGCCGACTTCCTTCCATACAGCCTCACGGAGCATGACAAGATGACAAAAACCACCCAGCCAGCGGTCGAACTCGACGGTAAAGACTTGCCAGCCCACTGCCCTAACCCGGCCATGCCGCTGTGGTCGTCGCATCCGCGCGTGTTTCTGGAATTCAACAAAGACGGTATCGCCAAGTGCCCGTACTGCGGCACGGCGTATACCCTGAAGGAAGGCGCCAGCGCCGGCCATCATTAAACTGCCCAGCGGCGCGCCCCCAGCGCGCCGTTTTTATTTGCACCAGCCCGGAGTCGTCATGAAACGTCTGAAAGAACTCAATGGCAGCGCCGCCGAAGTCGAAGCGGCTTTCTACGATGCCTTGCACCGCGCCGACCTCGAAGCGCTGATGGCGCTATGGGCCGACGACGAGGAAATCGTCTGCATCCACCCGGGCGGCGCGCGCCTGATCGGCCATGCCGCCATCCGCGCCTCGTGGGAAACCATTTTGACGGCCGGCGGCCTGCACATCGTGCCGGCGCAGCTGCATGAAACGCACAACCTGATGAGCTCAGTGCACACCGTCATCGAAGGCGTCACCGCCGAAGAGGGCGGCCCGGCACATCTGCTGGCCACGAATGTATATGTCAAAACGCCGCGCGGCTGGCGCATCGTGCTGCACCACGCCTCCATCGCCCCCGGTGGCGCGCCGGCCGACGCCACGGGAACGCAGATCCTGCACTGATGTCCTTGTCTCTTTCCTACACCGCGCCGCTCTGGCTGCCTGGCGGCCACGCGCAGACGATTTATCCGGCCGTGTGCCTCGCCAAGCCGGCCGTGGCTTTCCGCCGCGAACGCTGGCAGGCGCCCGATGGCGACTTCGTCGACGTCGACCTGGTCGACGGCCAGCCGGGCCAGCCCTTCGTGTTGCTGTTCCACGGCCTGGAAGGCTCGTCGAACAGCCATTACGCGCGCGCCCTGATGGCCGAGGTGGCCGCGCGCGGCTGGTCGGGCGCCGTGCCGCACTTTCGCGGCTGCTCGGGCGAAGCCAATCTGGCGCCGCGCTTTTACCATTCGGGCGATGCGCAGGAAGTGGACTGGATCGTGCAGCGCCTGCGCCCGCGCGCGACAGGTAAATTTTACGCGGCTGGCGTCTCGCTGGGCGGCAACGCCCTGCTGTGCTGGCTGGGCCAGTCGCAGCACCAGGCCGATTTCATCGATGCCGCCGCCGCCGTGTCCGCTCCGCTGGACCTGGCGCAAGGGGGCAAAGCCCTGTCGTCCGGCGCCAACCGCCTCTACACGCGCATGTTCCTGAACACGCTCAAACCGAAGTGCCTGGCCAAGCTGGAACAGTTTCCCGGCCTGTTTGCGCGCGACGCCATGCTGGCCGCGCGCGACTTGCACGCCTTCGACAATGTCGTCACGGCGCCGCTGCACGGCTACCGCGACGCCGACGATTATTGGCACCGCGCCAGCGCCAAGCACGTCTTGCCAGACATCACCGTGCCGACCCTGGTGCTGAATGCCCAGAACGATCCTTTCCTGCCCGGGCGCTACTTGCCGCGCAGCGCCGCGCCGCAGGTCACGCTCGAATATCCACGCCACGGCGGCCACGTCGGCTTTGCCGCTGGCAAGTTACCAGGAAGCACACGCTGGTTGCCGCAGCGCCTGATCCATTTTTTTGAAGGCGGCAACACGGCGCCATCGGCACCATAAAGCTGTCACGCTGGCAGTTCGCAAACGCACACGGAAAACGCTACACATGGATGAACTCGTCAAACAGGCGCTGGCCAAATGGCCGAACGTGCCGCACTGCTACGGCTGGCTGGGCCTCGATGCGCGCGGCCACTGGCGCATGCGCGACCAGCAGGCGCAACAGCAGCAACTGCCCGGCGACAAGATAGCCCATGCAGCCCTGTTGGGATTTATCAACCGCAATTACGACCATGACGACCGCGGTTGCTGGTTTTTCCAGAATGGCCCGCAGCGCGTCTACCTGAACCTGGAAGCGACGCCCTACATCGCCCGCAGCGACCCGCGGCACGGTTTTGTCCTGCAGACAGGCACGCCGCTGGCGGCCATCGAGGCGGCGTATCTATGCGACAACGGCGCGCTGATCTTGCGCAACGATCATATCGTGGCGCAGGTGGACGACCGCGACATGGCGCAGGTGCTGCCATCGCTGCGGCTCGACGGCCTGGCGGCTGGCGACGAGGCCCTGCTGGCCTGGCTGGAAAATGGGCAGGGAAACTTGGTGTTATTGCATGACGACAAGGAGATAGTCGTGCAGCCGCTGCGCTACGATGCCGTGCCGACAACCTTCGGCTTCCAGCGCGCGCCGCAAGCCGAATAAGGCTTAACCCTTCTGGTCTTTCAGCTGTTCGCGGCGCTTTTCCTGCAATTCGCGCTCGCGCGCATCGATCACGGCCTGGTCATAAAAAGTCGCGTCCGTCGACTTGCGGGCGATGGTCAGCTGGTCCAGCGCGGCCATGGTGGCGCCCTGCAACACATAGGATTCGGCCAGCGCCATGTGCTGCAAAGTCATCTTGCCCTGGTCCGCATAGGATTTCGCCAGTAAATCATACAGTTCCGGTTCTTCCTTGTAGAGCTGCACCTGGTCGCGCAGATACAAGGTAGCCTGCTCCAGCTTGCCGGCAGCCATCAGTGCTTCCGCATACTGATGGGCAATGCCGCGCGAGAGGGGGAACTGCTGGCGCGCCGCATCCGCCGCCTTCAGGGCTTGCTGCGCCACTTCCTTCTTTTGCGCCGGCATCAACAGCACTTCCAGCCCCATCGCCGCCAGCAGCGAGTTCGGCGCCTGCGTGCCGCCCGAGGTAAACACATTCGGCCCGGCCGGCTGGTGCAGGGCGGCATTGGCGGCATCGAGTTCCTTCTGCGCCTCCGCCGGCTTGCCCTGCTTGACGGCGACAAAGGACAGGCCGTAATGGGCAGCCACCACCTGGAAACGGCTTTGCTGTTCCAGCTGCGTCTTGAAGACGGCCGTGGCATTCAACAGGCCTTGCACGCTTTCATCCTGCAGCACGCGGGCACGCGCGCGGGCCAGGTGAAAACTCAGGCTGTCCGGACGCTGCTTGTACGGTTGCTCGCGGATACGCGCCTGGATATCGGCGATGCGTTCCGTCGTCAGCGGGTGGGTCTGCAGATAGGCGGGCACCAGGTCGCTGTACGAACGGCTGGCCGCCTGCATGCGGCCGAAGAAGGCCACCATGCCGGTGGTGTCGAAACCGGCTTCGCCCATGATCTGGAAGCCGATGCGGTCGGCCTCGCGCTCGGCATCGCGGCCAAAATTGAGCTGGCGCTGGATGGCCAGGCCCTGGCCGGCGGCAAACACGCCCAGCGCCACGTCGCCGCCCGCGCGCGACGCCAGCGCCGCCAGCAACATGGCCGCCAGCGGCATCAGCGCATCCTGGCGCTGCTGGCCCAGCATGCGCGCGATATGGCGCTGCGCCACGTGGCCGATCTCGTGCGACAGCACAGACGCCAGTTCCGCCTCCGTTTGCGCCGCCAGCACCAGGGCCGAATGCACGCCGATGAAGCCGCCCGGCAAGGCAAACGCGTTCAACTGGGGATCGCGCACGGCAAAGAAGAAATAGTCGTAATTCGTTTCGCCGCGCACGCTGGGGCGCGCCGCCACGAGGGCGTTGCCGAAAGTGTTCAGGTATTCCAGCAGCGGGGCGTCATCGAGGTAATCGCGGTCGCCGCGGATGCCGCGCATGATTTCCTCGCCGATCTTGCGCTCCATCGCCGGCGACAGGTCTACGCGCGAGGTATCGCCCAGGTTCGGCAGGTTCGGCGCCGGCGGCACGGCCAGCGGCGTCCAGCTGCTGGCCGTGGTCGCCGTGATGGCGGCCGGCGCCGCCGGTGCGGACGTATAGGTTTGCGCCAGCGCACATGGCGCCGCCAGCCAGAATGCAGCCAGCATGGATGCGCGCCGGGAGCGGCGCAGCCATGCCGCAGCGGCGTTTTCAAGGACGATAGGAAGGGGAGTTTTTGAATTCACGGGTGCTATCATACCTTGTTAGCGGCGCCCATTCTCACGCGACAAGCATGCGCCATGCCAGTGCTATGACGCCGTGGCCGGGCGTGCCGCATCTCCACTCCTTACCTATTTTGACGCCATGACAACAGCAGACAAGCAAGCCCCCGCCGGAGAACTGACCCATTTTGACGCCACGGGCCAGGCCCATATGGTCGATGTGGGCAGCAAGGAAGACACGCGCCGCAGCGCCGTGGCCGCCGGCACCATCCGCATGCAGCCCGCCACCCTGACATTGATCATTTCCGGCCATGCGAAAAAGGGCGACGTGCTGGGCATCGCCCGCATCGCCGCCATCATGGGCGCCAAGCGCACCAGCGACCTGATTCCCCTGTGCCACCCGCTGGCCCTCACGCGCGTCACCGTCGACTTCGAAGTGGATGAAGCGGCCAACAGCGTGCACTGCCGCGCCCAGGTCGATACCACCGGCAAGACGGGCGTGGAAATGGAAGCGCTCACTTCCGTGCAAATCGGCTTGCTGACGATTTACGACATGTGCAAGGCCGTCGACCGGGGCATGGTCATGACGAATGTGCGCGTGCTGGAAAAGCATGGCGGCAAGTCGGGCGACTGGCACGCCGAGGTGTAACTATGCCAGCTGGCGCGCCAGCTGGCCCAGGACGCGGCGCAGGTCGCACAGCAGCCAGACGGCACTGGCCAGGCACAGCACGATGATGGCCACGGACAGGGGCAAGTGGAATTGTTCCAGCCCTGCCAGCGCAAAGCCGGCATGAATCAGGCAGGTTCCCACGCCCAGCGCGGCGCACACACAAGCGTACAGGGCCGCCCGCGGGGTGGCCAGCAGCACGTGCCGGTAACCGACCAGCACCAGCGCAATCGCCGCCAGGTTAAACAACAGGAAACCCTGTATGCCGCCCGGCACATGGAACATTTCCCATTCGCGCCAGTACGCCGCATCGACCTGATGCAGGATCAACAACAACATCGTCCAGAAATAGCTGCGTGCCATAAGATTTACATTCGTCAATATTGACGCAATTGTAAAGCCAGAACCGCGCACCGGCACGCGTCCATGGCATTTTTCCATGCGAATATGAATTTCATTGATATGAGTGCTTTTTCATCAAGAAATCATGCATACTGCGATTCGACCATATCGAGATGAGCATCGCATGACAAGCAACAAGCCCGCCGCGGAAAGCAAGCTCCAGGACTTCGAATTCGAGGCGATGAATCTGCAGGTGGGCGGACGCATCCAGTTCATCACGCACCGCACCATCAAGCCCATCCAGCATTTCTCGACCCTGATCGGCTATGTGAAAGACGAGTACCTGATCGTCAAGATTCCCATGGAAAACGGCACCGCCATCGTGCTCAACGAGGGCGACAAGCTGACCATCCGCGTGTTTTCCGGCGTCACCGTGTGTTCGTTTGCCTGCAGCGTGCTGCGCATCTTTGGCCGCCCGCTCAATTATGTGCACCTGAGCTTTCCCGACGCCATCCAGGGCACCAGCCTGCGCACGGCCATGCGCGTGAAAGTGGACATTCCGGCGCAGCTGAGCTACCGCGACGTGGCGGCCGTGCCCGTGTTCATCGTCAACCTCAGCGTCTCGGGGGCGCTGATCGAGGCGCCCAGCATGCTCACGCCGGACGACGAGGGCGTCGCGCTCAGCTTTACCCTGCTGGTGCAGCCGAACAAGCATCAAATGCGCGTCAACACGCGCGCGCGCATCCAGAACGTCAGCGTGGGCAAGCCGTCGAATGGCAATGCGGCCGACGTCGCCGAAATCTATACGTATGGCGTGCAATTCATCGACCTGGAACCGACCCACTACACCCTGCTGCAAAACCTCACGTATGAAGCGCTGATCGCGGACCGGCAAAAAATCGTCTGACACTGGCACGGCAGGCAGCGCTCACTGCGTCGCCACCACCTTGGGAATATTGTTCCTGGTAATGGCTTCCTTCGCCGCCGCATTCGTCACGCTGGTGCTGTTAAACCAGCTCAGGCTGCTGGAGCCGACCTGCAACTCCATGCTCACCGTCTGGCCACCCATGCCGCTGCCCATGTCGCCCGCCAGGGTCAGCTCGATATTGCCCTTGTCGACCTTGGCACTGGCCACTTCGCGCGTCGGGCTGAACAGGGGAATGGCGCTGGGCGCGGCCTCGGTGGGCGTGCTGCAAGCGGTCGCCAGTCCTCCGTTTTCCTGCACGCACAGGGCCACGGCCGTTTTCAACGGGGCAGCGGCGGCCAGCACGTTGCTGACCTTGGCCCGCATCGTATAGTCGCCATACTGGGGAATGGCCACGGCCGCCAGGATGCCGGCGATGGCCACCACGATCATCAGTTCTATCAGGGTAAATCCGCTCTGCGCGCGCATCGTCGCCTCCCATGGTGCCTTGTGCACGCCAGGTACGGTGCAAGCGCCATGCCAGCGGCGCGCCCGGGCAACGGCGGTGCACGTGGAAAGAAAAGCGACACTTTTTGGCATACGCGGCCCAACTGCGTCAGGCGGCGTCCTCGGACAGTCCTTTCTTTTCCGCAAAATAGGGATAGGCCAGAGGCAACAGCAGCAAGGTAAAGAAGGTAGCCGACACGATGCCGCCCACGATCACCACGGCGAACGGGCGCTGGGTTTCCGAGCCGATACCGTGCGACAGCGCCGCCGGCAGCAAGCCCAGGCCTGCCATCAATGCCGTCATCAGAATGGGCCGCAAGCGCGCCACGGCGCCGGCGATGGCACTATCGACGGCACTCGCGTTGTGCCGGGCTATCTCGACGATCTGCTCGACCATGATGACGCCGTTCTGCACCGATATACCGGCCACGGCAATGAAGCCAACGGCCGCCGAGACGGAAAAATGCAGGCCGACCAGCGCCAGGCCCAGGATGCCGCCGATCATGGTAAATGGCACGATGGACAGGATCAGCATGGCCTTGCGCACGGACCGGAAGGCCCAGAACAGCAGCGAAAATATCATCAGCGCGGTGATCGGCACGATCACTTCCAGGCGCTTCACGGCGCGCTGCTGGTTTTCGAACTGCCCGCCCCAGGTGATCTGGTAGCCCGGCGGCAGGTGCACGAGGCGCGCCACTTTTTCTTGAGCCTCCGCAACGAAACTGCCCTGGTCGCGGCCCAGCAGGTTGGCCTTGACGGACGCATTGCGCCCGCCCGCTTCGCGGCTGATGCGGGCCGCGCCTTGGCGCACCTCGATGTGCGCCAGCTCGGCCAGCGCCACCGTGCCGGTGGCGCCCGGCAAATTGACCGGCAGGGCGCCGACGGCATCGACGGAGTCGCGCGCCGCTTCCTTCAGGCGCACGGTAATGTCGAAACGCCGGTCGCCTTCGAAATACGCGTTGACGACGTTGCCCGCCAGCGCCGTCTGGATCGCCGTGTTGACATCGGCCACGTTGACGCCCAGGCGGGCGATGCGCTCGCGGTCGATAACGATGTCGAGTTCGCTCTGTCCGCCGATTTTTACGGCGCCCACGTCGGCCGCACCCGCAATGCCGCTCAGGATGCCGGCGATCTGCTCGCTCTTTTGCGTCAGCACGTCCAGGTCGGGACCGTAAATCTTCACGGCAATTTCGCCCTTCACGCCGGACAGCGCCTCTTCCACATTGTCTTCGATGACTTGCGAAAAGTTCGTCGGCACGCCGGGCAAGGTGCGTATCTTCGCCGACATATCGGCCACCAGCGCCTCCTTGTCCGCAAAGCGCCAGCTGCCGCGCGGTTTCAGGTCCGCCAGGATTTCCATGTTGTTGCTGCCCTTGGGATCGGTGCCGTCGTCGGGCCGGCCCACGTGCGAGATAACATTCCCCACTTCCGGGTAGGACAGGATGATGGCGCGTACCTGCTGCTCGACGGCGCGCGTCTTTTCCAGCGAACTGGAGGTCGGCAGGCTGACCGTCAGCCACAGGTTGCCTTCGTCGAGCTTGGGCAGGAACTCGCTGCCGAGTAGCGGTGCCAGCGCCAGGGTCACCACCAGCGCCAGCACCGAGGCGAGCATGACGAAATTGCGCTGGCGCTGGGCCGCCGCCAGCAGGCGGCCGTAACCGTCCTGGATGCGCTGCAGCCAGGCGCTGTGCTTTTCCGCCATCGGGTGGCGGCGCATGGTCCAGGCCAGCAAGGTCGGAATCAGCGTCATGGTCAGGATGATGGCGCCCAGCATGGCAAAGCTCAGCGTAAACGCCACGGGCGAGAAGATCTTGCCTTCCACGCGCTGGAAGGTGTAGATGGGAATGAAGGCGACAATAATGATGGCCTTGGCAAACAGGATGGGGTGACCCAGGTCGACCACCGTCTGCTTCAGGGTGCGCTCGCGCAGGGAGGCATCATGCCGCCCCTGCTCGCCCAGCAGGGCCAGCCGTACCAGCAATGCTTCGACCAGCACCACGGCGCTGTCGATGATGATGCCGAAGTCGACCGCGCCCAACGAAATCAGGTTGGCGGGAATGCCGCGCGCATCAAGCATGATGAAGGCGAACAGCAACGACAGGGGAATCACGGCCGCGACGATCAGGGCGGCGCGCCAGTTGCCCAGGAAAATTACCAGGATGGCGATCACCAGCGCCGCGCCCAGGAGCAGGTTTTCCGCCACCGTGTGTACCGTGTGGCCGATCAGTTCCGTGCGGTCGTAGATCGTGCGCAAATGCACGCCTTTCGGCAGGCGCGCATCGAGGCCGGCGATGGCCAGCTTGACGTCGGCCACCACCTTGGCGGCGTTGCTGCCCTTGCTCATCTGCACGATGCCTTCCACCACGCTGTTTTCACGGTTGAAGGCCACCACGCCGGAACGGGGGCGATTGCCCACGGTCACTTCGGCCAGGTCCGACACGAGCACCGTGCGCCCGCCCTTGGCGCTGACGATGACGCGGCCGATATCGTCGATGCTGCCAAAGATACCGATGCCGCGCACCACCAGCGCCTCGTCGCCGCGGCGCACCAGGCCGCCACCCACATTGGCGCTGTTATTGTTCAAGGCCGCGCTGAGCTGGTCGATGGTGACGCCATAGCGCTGCAGGGCGGCCGGGTCGACCTGCACCTGGTATTCCTTGACAGTGCCGCCGAAGCTGACGACATCGGCCACGCCGGGTACGATGCGCAGCGCAGGCCGCACGACCCAGTCCTGCAAGGCCCGCACTTCGTTCGCATCCATGCCCGGCGGTGCCTCGATCACATAGCGGAAGATTTCACCGACCGCCGTCGACAAGGGCGCCAGGCTCGCCTGCACGCCCGTGGGCAGCGTGACATTCTGCAATTTTTCCAGCACTTGCTGGCGCGCAAAATAATCGTCCGTGCCATCGGCAAAGGTCAGGGTCACCACGGACAGGCCGGTAATCGTCACGGAACGCAGCTGCGTCTGCTGCGGCACGCCACTCATTTCGCGTTCGATGGGCAAGGTGACGTTGCGTTCGACTTCCTCCGGCGCCTGGCCCGGATACTGCGTGACGATCTGCACCTGCACGTCCTGCACGTCGGGAAAGGCTTCGATGGGCAGGTTGCTCAGCGCGCGGTAGCCGAAGACGGCCAGCGCCGCCGTCAGGATCAGCACGAAAACGCGCTGCGCCAGGACAAAATCGATCAGCTTAGCGAGCATTGGTGGCCACCTCGGCGTTGAGCAGGAAGGCGCCTTCCGTGACGACCCGTTCGCCGGCGCTCACGCCCGCATCGACAAAGCTGCTGTCGCGTCCCTTGATGCGCACGTTCACGCGGCGTTTTTCAAACGTGCCTGGCTGTTTTTCCACGAAGACATAGCTGTGCACGCCTTCTGCGAACAGGCTGGTATTGGGCAAGGCCACGGCCAGGACGCCGCCATCGCCGGCCAGGAAGGAGGCGCGCGCGAACATTTCCGGCTTCAGGGCGCCATCGGCGTTGTCCAGCGTGCAACGCACCTGGATGCGCCGCGTCTGCGGGTCCAGCACCGGCGCCACATGCGCCACCGTGGCGCTGAAGCGGCGCCCCGGGTAGGCATCCGTCTCGACACTGACGGCCTGTCCCTGGCGCACGCTGGCGAGGGCGCTTTCCGGCACGTCGACCAGCAGCCACAGGCGGCGCAAGTCGCTGATGACGAACAGGGGCGCGGGCGCGTCGGGACGCACTTCCTGGCCCGGGTTGATCTGGCGGTCGGCGATGGTGCCGGCCAGCGGCGCGCGCAGCGTGTAGCGGCCATTGTCGCTGCCGACCGCGTTCAGGCTATGCATGCGCAAGGCCGCACGCCGCGTTTCCGCGCGTGCCTGCTGGAAATCGGCATCGGCCGACTCATAATCCTTGCGCGCCAGCACCTCTCCGCGGAACAGTGTGTCGGCGCGCTGATAGGCCAGTTGCTTGCGCACTTCGTCGGACTGGGCTTTGCGCCAGTCGGCCTCGGCACTGGCCAGGTCGGGAGAATCGAGGTCGGCCAGCAAGGCGCCGCGCGCCACGCGCTCGCCACTATCGGCATGCAACGCCAGCACGCGGCCCAGCACGGGCGAACTGACGCGCGTGGTGACGTTTTCATCGTAGGCGATGCGTCCGTTCAGGGCGGCGCTGGCCGGCAGCGGCACCGCACTCACTGCGGCGATTTTCAGCGTCGCCATCTGCGGCGCATTCGCGGCAAAATGCAGCACGCCGGGCGCGGCAACGCTGCTGGCCACGGCGGCGGCAGGCAAAGCGGCGGCGTGCGCCCGTTGCAGATACTGCACGCCCGCGGCGGACCCGCCGCACAACAGGACGAACAGGGCGCCATAAGTCAAAGTACTGCGCGATATCATGGTGTCGTACTTTCAAGAGATGCGGTGGGAAAGGATGCCTGCCAGGCGGCCAGCGCCTTGGCGTAGTCACTGCGGGCGGCCAGTGCGTCAAGCTGCACGGCGCGGTAGCTGCGCCGCACATCGAGTACATCGGCGATCGGCAGGGCGCCATGCTGGTAAGCGAATTCCGCCGCCTGGGCCGACTTTTGCGCGGCCGGCAGCAAGCTGTCGTCGATGCGTTGCAAGCGCTCGCCATTGCTGCGCATGTCGAGTACAGAACGGCTCAGCTCCGCCCTGGCCAGGATGCGCGCCTGCTCGAGGTTTTCCTGCGCCAGGTCCAGCGCCACCTGGGCACTACGGATCTCGCCGTCATACTGGTAGCGCAGAAAGAGCGGTACCTGCAGGGAAATACCGAAGCTGTTGCCGCTGCCTTGTGGATTGCTGGCGCTGGTCGGGTAATGTTCAGCCTGCACGCCGATGGAAACGTCACGCGTGCGCGAGGCAAGCGCCAGCTTGTGTGCCGACAGGGCCGCGGCCACCCTCGCCTGCGCCGCCATCACATCGGGGCGATGCGCAATGGCTGCCTCGGCCGGATCGGCCTGCGCCAGGGTGGTGGCTGCGACTGCGGGCCAGCCATCGGCAAGCGGCAGCTGCGCCTGGCGGTTGTCGATACCGGTCAGCAAGGCCAGCGCCAGGCGCGTACGCGCGACATCGCTGCGCGCCTGCGCCGTATCGTTGCTGGCGCGCAGCGCTTCAACTTGCAGCCGCGCCACGTCAGCCGGCGACACATCACCCGCCTGTCGCTTCTTCTGCGCCACCTCGACGGTGCGCTGGTACAACTGCGCCGTATCATTGAGGATGGTCAGGCGCTCGCCCGCCGCCAGCGCATCGTAATAAGCCTGGCTGACAGCGAGACGCAACTGGCGCCGCGCCTCGCGCACGTCTTCGCGCGCGCCCTCTTCCTGATGCAGTGCACCGTCGCGGCGCAGGCCGCGCTTGCCGCCCCGCTCCAGCAACTGGTCGATGCGCACACTGCTGTCGACGGTCTTGCTGCGCAAGCTGCCTGCGCCCACGCCAAGGCCGGGGTTGATGTTCATCGTCTGCACCGTCAACATGGGATTGGGCGCGGCGGCGGCGCTGGTCACGGCAGCGGCGGCACTGTCAAGCGCCAGTGCCGACACGCGTACGTCGTGGTTGCGTTCGAGCGCAACGCGCTGCAACTGCTCCAGCCCCAGGCTGTCCTCCAGCGGGGTCTGCGCATGCAGGATCAGTGGCAGGAACAACGGCAACAACGCCGCTGGCCACCGTAAACATTTCATGGACATGATGTTTGCTTTCACATTCTCTTGGAATTTAATCGCTGTCAGCGGGCAATAATCTGGACATGCGCGACAAATGACCTCTCCCGCAATCCTCTGGCCACAACTCGACCTGCACGCCAGGCCTGGCGTCGATCTCCGGCGGCACCTCGGCTACCGCCGTGCGCATGACGCGCACATGGTGGTAGCGCAACTCGACAAAATGGCGGCTCGCCAATTCGGCGTCGGACAAGCGCGCCAGACAGGCTGGCAAATCGGCGGTGCGTCCGGGTGCGTACGCAGCGACGACCCAGGCGCGCTTTGCGCCCTGCCGCCAGTCCACCTTGGGCGCCTCGGCACAGGCGCACAACAGCAACAGGCATAGCGCGGCCACGCCCGGTTTCATGGCATCCATAGGGTAGTTTTCCGATGTAGAAAGTAGGCACGCACGCGGCGCGCGAAGGTGAAGCTGACAGGCCGAATCATAGGCGCGCGGTGCACCGAACGGTGTTACAAGTTGGTAATGTCACATGCCTGTCATGGCCCACGCGAGCGGGCACGTAGACGGTAACGAGGTGTCGCGGGATAGGGCGAGCGGTTGGCAGGAAGGGGGATGCAAAGGACAAAAAAAGGAGCCGAAGCTCCTTTTTTGCATTGCGTGAACCAGGCTGGAATTACAGCATGGCTTTCAGCAGACGCGCCATTTCCGACGGGTTTTTGGTCACGGTGATGCCGCAAGCTTCCATGATTTCCAGCTTGGCTTGTGCCGTATCGGCACCGCCCGAGATCAGCGCGCCGGCGTGGCCCATGCGCTTGCCTGGAGGAGCCGTCACGCCAGCGATGAAGCCGACGACCGGTTTTTTCATGTTGTCTTTGATCCAATACGCCGCGTTGGCTTCGTCCGGACCGCCGATTTCGCCGATCATGATGACCGCGTCGGTATCTGGATCATCATTGAACATCTTCATGATGTCGATGTGCTTCAGACCGTTGATCGGGTCGCCGCCGATGCCGACTGCCGACGATTGGCCCAGGCCCAGTGCGGTCAGCTGACCCACTGCTTCATAGGTCAGGGTACCCGAACGCGATACCACGCCGATGCGGCCTTTTTTATGGATGTGACCTGGCATGATGCCGATCTTGATTTCGTCTGGCGTGATCAAGCCTGGGCAGTTAGGGCCCAGCAGCAAGGTTTTGCTGCCCGACTTGGCCATACGGTCTTTCAAGGCCATCATGTCACGGACAGGAATGCCTTCGGTGATGCAAATGGCCAGATCCATTTCAGCTTCGACAGCTTCCCAGATCGCCGCTGCCGCGCCTGCTGGCGGCACGTAGATCACGGAAACGTTGGCGCCGGTTTCTTTTTTCGCTTCGGTGACGCTAGCGAAAATAGGAATGCCTTCGAAGTCTTCGCCGGCTTTCTTCGGGTTCACGCCTGCCACGAAGGCAGCTTTGCCGTTCGCGTAGTCGCGGCAACCGCGGGTGTGGAACTGGCCGGTCTTGCCGGTGATCCCTTGGGTTACGACTTTGGTATCTTTATTGATCAGAATGGACATGTTGATTCCTTAATTAAGCTTGACCGGCAGCAGCGGCAACGACGCTCTTGGCTGCATCTTCCATGGTGTCGGCTGCGATGATAGGCAGACCGGAATCGGCCAGCATCTTTTTGCCCAGATCTTCGTTGGTGCCCTTCATGCGCACCACCAGCGGTACGTTCAGCGAGACGGCTTTCACCGCGGCGATGACGCCTTCGGCGATCACGTCGCAACGCATGATGCCGCCGAAAATGTTCACCAGGATGGCTTTCAGGCCTGGGTTTTTCAGCATGATCTTGAACGCTTCGGTCACTTTTTCTGCCGTCGCGCCGCCGCCGACGTCCAGGAAGTTGGCTGGCTCGCCGCCGAACAGTTTGATCGTGTCCATGGTGGCCATGGCCAGGCCGGCGCCGTTCACCAGGCAACCGATGTTGCCGTCGAGCGAAATGTAGGCCAGGTCGAATTTCGACGCTTCGATTTCAGCTGGATCTTCTTCGTCCAGATCGCGCAGGGCGACGATTTCCGGATGACGGAACAGGGCGTTCGGGTCAAAGTTGAACTTGGCGTCCAGGGCGATGACTTTGCCGCTGCCGGTGACGATCAGCGGATTGATTTCGGCCAGCGAGCAGTCGGTTTCCCAGTACGCTTTGTACAGGCCTTGCAGGTTGACGCGGGCGTCGACGATGGAACCGGCAGGCACGCCGATTTTGGTCGCGATGTCGTCTGCCTGGGCATCGGTCAGGCCAACGCTAGGCTCGATGGTGACGTGGTGGATCTTCTCAGGGTGGCTCTCGGCCACTTCTTCGATGTCCATGCCGCCTTCGGACGAAGCCATCAGGACGATTTTCTGGGTGACGCGGTCGGTGACCAGCGAAACGTACAGTTCCTGTTTGATGTCGGCGCCTTCTTCCACCAGCAGGCGGTTGACTTTCTGGCCTTCGGCGCTGGTCTGGTGCGTGATCAGCTGCATGCCCATGATCTGGTCAGCGTATTCTTTGACCTGTTCGATCGATTTTGCCACTTTCACGCCGCCGCCCTTGCCGCGGCCACCTGCGTGGATCTGCGCCTTGACGACCCATACCGGGCCGCCCAGGGTTTCCGCAGCCTTGACGGCTTCGTCGACGGACATGCACGGAATGCCGCGTGGTACCGTCACTCCATACTGCCGGAGGATTTCTTTGGCTTGATACTCATGGATTTTCATGCTGGCTTCCCTTCTGATACTGATTTGTAAAAATACGGTTAGTGGTGCAAAAAAACAGGAAATACAGCGCCGGGGTCACGCTTTGGCTACCCAGCGCGGGTAATACTGTGCAACTGCCCCGCCATCGGTGCGCAGGGCGTGACACTTGTCGAGTTGAAACGGCTTTTCATGCGACAAATCAGCATTCTCACCGTCGCGGGTCGACCAGACATCACCGGCAAATGCCTGAACCGTCGCAGTCGGCAAGACTTGCGCCAGTTCGGTCAAATGGGTACAGCCGGCGATTCCCGCCAGGCGCTGTTTCAAGTCGCGGCGGAAATTCTTCAATAAATTCAAACCGATCAGCGCCCTGTAAGCGGGGCCGATGGTATCGCAAAAACCGGGATAGGGCACGGCATCGGAGGCGGCTTCGGCCTCGACGATGGTCAGTTCGCGATCGACGGTAATGCGTAAATGGAGGTCATGCAGGGGAGTGCCGGCGGGACGGGGGCCGGAGGCCAGGGTCGCGTCATAGCTTTTGATATCGGTGATACGGGCGTCGATATCCCACAGGCCGTCGTCGCGCATATACGCTTGGACGTCGATAACGCGGGAGTGCCGTAGGGCGCGCCGGGATACGGGAGTTGACAGGGGCATAAGACCGATGCCGCTTGCGCGGCCAAAATTTAGTAAGCAGCCATGTGCCTAAAGCACTCTGTTCGCAGCTTCTACGAACAGCAACCGCACCTGCGGCGCCGCAAAAACCCTAAAAGTGTAGCACATTGGACGCAGGTTGCGCCGCAACATAATTTTTCATTGCTTCGTTAAAAACATTTCAAATTATAAATAGAAAACAGTGATTTTCATGAAGTCATTCACAAAACAAATGATTGATATCATAAAAATCACTGTCATTGCCATGACACGAGAGGCGTCGGCATCAGCCTCAATCGGCCACGCCCAGTGCCTGCAGGATGGGCAGCACGGTGACGCGGAAGCTTTCCGCCTGCACGGCCAGTTCAGCCAGGTTGTCTTCTTCCGTCGTCAGCACCGTGCCATTGCGCACCATGGTTTGCTGCAGTGCGCGGAAAGCCTGCCAGGCAAATGCCGCCCAGGTGTCGGCCTCCTGATGCCCTTCCAGTCTGGCCAGCAGGAACAACTGTTGCAGATGCAACACACCCACGCCGCCGCCCGTCACCGGACTGGCCAACGCGGCCAGGTCGGTGCGGCCCAGGGCCTTTTCCAGCAGATGCCGGTTCAGCCTGGCCGTAGCCGGCCGCGCCAGTGCGATCGCCGCGTCATCCTGCACTGGCGAGATGCAGGCTTTATGTGCCAGCACCAGCAACATCTGCAGCAGGCTGCCCAGGTCGGCCAGCAAACGCTGTTGCAGTTCGGCTATGGTATGGGGCTTGCAGTCACCGAGCAGTTCCAGCAGGGGGCCATACACGGCCGGGTCCAGATCGGCCTCGCCCAAGGCGCCCGTCACCTTCATGGCGATCTGCTCGACCGGCGCCACCAGCAGGATGCGTATGGCGCGCAGGGCGGCAGCCTGTTCATGGGCGCTCAGCTTGCGGCTGCCCTTGACCCAGTAATCCTGGCGAAACTGCCGGTTCAGCATGAAATCGGCGGTGTTCTCGCGGAACGTGGCATCCGGAATCTGCGCCAGGAAAGCCAGGTGTTCGGGCGAGAAATTGAGCGGGGCAACATGATCGGGGTAGGCGGCCGAACCGGCAAACTCGAGCTTGGCCGCGGCCAGCACCGGCTTGATGGCCGAAAACGATACCGGTTGCCAGTAATGATTGAAGTACTCGTGGGACAGGTAGTTCGGATCCTGCTCACTAATCTGTTGCAGCCGCAGGGCGATGCTGGGATTGGCCAGCAGATAGCGCGGCTTGGTCTCCATCAGGCGGTTGACGAAGGAGAGCGCGCTGCCCACGCGCGTCAGCGAATCCTGCCCCGGCGCGCTCAGCACGCGGCTGTGCTGCTCCATCAGGTCGCGGATCGGCGCCATCGCAGCCCAGCCCGCCTGCGTGTTGTAACTGATGTACAGCACGCCACCCGGCTTGAGCTTGCGCGCCAGGAAATCGGCGATATGCGCCTGGTTTTCCGGCGAGATCCAGCTCCAGATACCGTGCAGGGCGATGAAATCGAAGTCAGGCAGGTCGGTGCGGGCGCAAAAATCCTGGAACGCTTGCTCCGACAGCACGGCGCCATTGCCGGAGACCTCGGCCAGTTCCTGCGCAAAGGCGGTCTGGGCCGGATTGAAATCGGTGCCATACCAGCGTGTGCGGGACGCCGCGGCATGGATATTGACGGTCATGCCCTGACCAAACCCGAGTTCGCATGCGGTGCTGACCTTCGGCGGCTGTATGCCCCAGCTCAGCAGCAACAACTGTATGCGCAAGGGGTTCAATTCCGTGTAATAGCCGTAGGTGTATGCGGTTTCGGCCGTGTAGCCGGCATGCCAATTGCTCATCAGGTGTCCCGTATATCAAGTAAAAAAGCTGGGACGCAACATGCGCAGCAGCAATTGGGCAGAATAACTGATCCTTGCTGTCAAGTTAACAAATATTACTCGTCTTCGGGCTCCAGGCCTTTCAAGGCCACCTGCACGGCGCGCTGCGAAAAGCCGCGCTGCATCAGGAAGCGCACCTGCTTGTTGCGCTGTTCTGCATCCTGCGCCACTGCACCGAATTTGCGGCGCCACACTTCGCAGGCGCGCGCGGTCTCGCCTTCGGCCAGGCCCGCCTTGAGTTCCTGCAGCGCCTCGCCTTTGACTCCATGGCTTTGCAATTCCGCCATGATGCGGCTATTGCCGAAACGCGCCGAGCGGCGGTGGATCAGCGACTCGGAAAAGCGCTCCTGCGACAGCCAGTTGGCCTGCTCCAGGCTGTCGAGCAAGGCTTCCACATCATCGCCTTCCTGCGCATGCCGCTGCAGCTTGCGCCGCAATTCCATGCGGCTATGCTCGCGCATCGACAGAAAGCGTAGCGCCCTGCCCTTCAGGCTTAGTTGTACTGCAGCCATACACCCACCTTGTCTTTCATTCCACGATCACAGCACCCAAACACAATCGCCGCCCGGCGCAACAGCGCGGGACGGCGATCATGGTCCTACCTTGCGGCAAACCATGCGTAGGTCGGATTAGGCCCCTTGGGCCGTAATCCGACAACATTGTTGGCGTCTGTGGTGTTGTCGGATTACGCGCGGCTTTGCCGCGCTAATCCGACCTACTCTGGCTTGGCTTCCGCCTTGGCAGCCTTGTCGGCGGCTTTATCGGCTTTATCGGCTTTTTCCGGCTTTTCAGCAGCCAGCGGCGGCAGTTCACGCACGCCCAGCGAAGCGCGGACCTTGTTTTCGATCTCGCGGGCCAGCGCCGGACGCTCTTGCAGGAAGGCGCGGGCGTTGTCCTTGCCCTGACCGATGCGTTCGCCGTTGTAGCTGTACCACGAACCGGATTTTTCGACGATCTTGGCATCCGAGCCCAGGTCCAGGATTTCGCCTTCGCGCGAGGTGCCGGCGCCGTACAGGATGTCGAAGTGCGCTTCCTTGAACGGTGGCGCGATCTTGTTCTTGACGACCTTGACCTTGGTTTCGTTGCCGATCACTTCATCGCCGGACTTGATCGAGCCGGTGCGGCGGATGTCCAGACGCACGGAAGCGTAGAATTTCAGCGCATTGCCGCCGGTGGTGGTTTCAGGACTGCCGAACATCACGCCGATCTTCATGCGGATCTGGTTGATGAAGATAACCAGGGTATTCGTGCGGTTGATGGAACCGGTCAATTTACGCAGGGCTTGCGACATCAGGCGCGCTTGCAAGCCTGGCAGGGAATCGCCCATGTCGCCTTCGATCTCGGCGCGTGGCGTCAGTGCGGCCACGGAATCGATGACGACCAGGTCGACGCTGCCCGAACGCACGAGGGCGTCGCAGATTTCCAGCGCCTGCTCGCCCGTGTCCGGTTGCGAGATCAGCAATTCGTGCAGGTTCACGCCCAGTTTTTGCGCGTAGCCGACGTCGAGCGCGTGCTCGGCATCGATAAAGGCGCACGTGCCGCCCAATTTTTGCATTTCAGCAATGGTCTGCAGGGTCAGCGTGGTTTTACCCGACGATTCAGGACCGTAGATTTCCACCACGCGGCCGCGCGGCAAGCCGCCCACGCCCAGCGCGATATCGAGGCCGAGCGAACCGGTCGACACGACTTGCACTTCTTCGATCACCGCGCTGGCATCCATGCGCATGACCGAACCTTTGCCAAACTGCTTCTCGATCTGCGCCAGTGCGGCGGCGAGCGCCTTGGCTTTTTCCGATGCGGGTACTACAGCTTTTTTATCGTCCATATGTTCTTTCAGCCGTTCTACAGTTGCGGACTCAGTGGAATCCGGCAGCCTGCGATAGCGCCAGTGGGTTAAATTCTTTACACAGACAGTACTGTATAAAAAAACAGTGATCAATGCAAGCGGAACGTGGATTTGTTTTGAAACAGATCAATACAAGCCTGGTTTTTCACAAAAACTATCCACCTTGCGGAAAATGAAACACAATACACACTTCAGATGTCCTGATGTTGCAAGCATAGGAAGTGCACCATGCGTATTTTACTTGCCGAAGATGACAGCGTGCTGGCCGATGGCCTGACCCGCTCGCTGCGCCAGTCCGGTTATGCAATCGACTACGTCAAGACCGGCCAGGAGGCCGATACGGCCCTGTCCACCCAGGAATTCGATCTGCTGATCCTCGACCTGGGCCTGCCGAAGATGTCCGGCCTGGAGGTGCTGCGCCGCCTGCGCGCGCGCGCCTCGCTGCTGCCGGTGTTGATCCTGACGGCCGCCGATTCCATCGAACAACGCGTGAATGGCCTCGACCTCGGTGCCGATGATTATATGGCCAAGCCGTTCGCCCTGTCGGAACTGGAGGCAAGAGTGCGCGCCCTGACGCGCCGCGGCGCCGGCGGCGGCGCCACCGTCATCAAGCACGGCCCCCTCAGCTACGACCAGGTGGGGCGCAGCGCCTACATCAACGACCAGATGCTCGACCTGTCGGCGCGCGAACTGGGCTTGCTGGAAATCCTGCTGGGCCGCACCGGCCGCCTCGTCTCGAAAGAGCAGCTGGTCGACCACCTGTGCGAATGGGGCGAAGAAGTGTCGAACAACGCCATCGAGGTGTATGTGCACCGCCTGCGCAAGAAGATCGAGGTGGGCGGCGTGCGCATCGCCACCGTGCGCGGCCTCGGCTATTGCCTGGAAAAATACTCGGAAGCGGCGCGCCTGAACGCCGAAGCGGGCGAGGCGGCAGTCCCGGCCAGCGGACCCGCCAGCAAGTGAAGGCGCGCGAAGCGCCAGCGGACGAGGTGGACGACGACGACTGGTTCGAGCCGCCCACCACCGAGCAGGATGACACCATCGAGCATTCGCTGTTTGGCGAAATCCTCGACTGGATGCTGGCGCCCTTGCTGCTGCTGTGGCCGATGAGCATCGCCATCACCTACCTGGTGGCCAAGGGCATCGCCAATCAACCGTTCGACCATGCGCTGGAAGACAGCGTGACGGTGCTGACGCAACAGGTCAAGCAAGCTGACGGCACGCTGCTGCGCCGCGTGCCGGACAAGAACAGCAGCGGCCGCGACTTTCTGCGCGGCGACGATGTCGACACCCTGTATTACCTGGTGGTGGGCGGGCGCGGCGAATACCTCGACGGCGACCGCGACTTGCCGCCGCCGCAAGAGCCCGACAAATACCGCAGCGGCATGGTGCTGTTTCGCAACGACACCATCCACGGCACGCCCGTGCGCGTGGCGTTTACCTATCTCGACATGCCGTCCGGCAGCGACGACGAACCGCGCCGCACGCTGGTGCAAGTGGCCGAGACGCTGGAAAAGCGCGCCCAGCTGGCCAATGAAATCATCAAGGGCGTGATCTTGCCGCAGTTCATCATCCTGCCCGTGATCCTGGCCCTGGTCTGGTTTGCCCTGGCGCGCGGCCTGTCGCCGCTGGCACAATTGCAGGAGCGCATACGCGCGCGACCGCCCGACGATTTGAGCCCCATCGAATCGGGCCAGGTGCCCGAGGAAATCACGCCACTGGTCGGTTCGCTCAACGAGATGCTGGCGCGGCTATCGCTGTCGATCGACATGCAGAAACGCTTCATCGCCGATGCGGCGCACCAGATGAAAACGCCGCTGGCCGGCATGCGCATGCAATCCGAGCTGGCCCTGCGCCAGACCGACCACGACGAGATTCACCGCTCGCTGCTGCAACTGGCGAAAAGTTCGGAAGCGGCCACGCGCCTGGTCAACCAGCTGCTGGCCCTGGCGCGCGCGGAAAACCAGCCGCAGGCGGGCACGGCGTTCGAGCCGATCGAGCTGAGCGAACTGGCGCGCGGCGTGGTGCAGGACTGGGTGCAAGCGTCGTTTGCCCAGCATATCGACCTGGGCTTCGAGCAGCCCGCGTATTCGATCATGATTTCCGGCAATGCCATGATGCTGCGTGAACTGCTGAGTAATCTGATCGACAATGCCCTGCGCTACACGCCGGCCGGCGGCAGCGTCACGGTGCGCGTGCGCAGCACCCTGGAACTGGCCATCCTGGAAGTGGAAGATACGGGCCCCGGCATACCGCAGGCCGAGCGGGCGCACGTGTTCGAACGTTTTTACCGCATTCTCGGCAGCAATGTCGATGGCAGCGGTCTGGGCCTGGCCATCGTGCGCGAGATTGCCCAGCAGCATGGCGCCGAAGTCGATATTTTTAACAATCCGCGCGCGCAGTCGCCGAAGCTGCCGGGCACCCTGCTGCGCCTGAGCATCGCCCTGTTGTTGCCGGACGCGCCAGAAGAGGATGACATCACGTATGGATAAGCCCAGCCTTCCCGCGGCGCCGCTGCGGCCGGCGCGCACGCCCGGCCCCGAGCTGCAGGCGCGCCTCGACGTGCACTGGCACAAGACGCGGCGCCTGACGGCCATCCTGCTGCTGATCTGGCTGCTGACGGGCTTCCTGACCGTGTTTTATGCCCGCGAACTGTTGCACCTGAACCTGTTCGGCTGGCCGCTGCCCTTCTATATGGCGGCCCAGGGCGCCTCGCTGGTGTATCTGGCCATCATCGCCTTCTATGCCTGGCGCATGCGACGCCTGGACCGGGATTTTCATGCCGAGGAGCAAACATGAGCGGCCAGCGCAGCTTCTTTGCGCGGCTGTGCCGCTACTACCTGCTATTTACCGCCGGTTTCGCCGCCTTCCTGCTGGCCCTGTCGGTGCTGGAACAGGAAGGCATGCCGCGCGCCTGGATCGGCTACCTGTTCATGCTGGTCACCATCACCCTGTACGCCACCATCGGCGTCATCAGCCGCACTTCGAACGTCACCGAATACTATGTGGCGGGGCGCAGGGTGCCGGCCATGTTCAACGGCATGGCCACGGCCGCCGACTGGATTTCGGCCGCCAGTTTCATCAGCCTGGCCGGCGGCCTGTACTTGAACGGCTTCGACGGCCTGGCCTTCATCATGGGCTGGACGGGTGGCTATTGCCTGGTGGCGCTATTGATCGCGCCCTACCTGCGCAAGTTCAGCCAGTACACGATTCCCGACTTCCTCGCCGCCCGCTACGCCAGCGGCACCGACAAACGGGGCGCCAGCGTGCGCGTGGTGGCCGTCGCCGCCACCATCATCGTCTCGTTTACGTATGTGGTGGCGCAGATCTACGCCGTCGGCCTGATCGCCTCGCGCTTCACGGGCGTGGATTTTTCCGTCGGCATCTTTCTGGGCCTGGCCAGCATCCTCGTCTGCTCCTTTCTGGGCGGCATGCGCGCCATCACCTGGACGCAGGTGGCGCAGTACATCATCATCCTCGTCGCCTTCCTGATTCCCGCCATGTGGCTGTCGGTCAAGCATGCGGACAATCCCGTGCCGCAGATCGCTTACGGCAAGGTGTTGCCGCAACTGAGCGCGCGCGAACACGTGCTGGAAACGGACCCGAAAGAAAACGAAGTGCGCGCCATCTTCCGCCAGCGCGCGCAAAGCTACCAGGCGCGCATCGCCGGCTTGCCCGGTTCCTGGGAGCAAGGCCGGCTGGCGGCCCAGCGCCAGCTCGATCATTTGCGCCAGCGCAATACCTCGCTGTTCGACATCCGCAACGCGGAGCGCTACCTGGTCGCCTATCCGAAAAGCCCGGACGAGGCACGCGTGCTGTGGCAGGCGGCGCAGGCGCAGAATCAGAAACGCGCCGAACCGATCATTCCGCACGCGCTGCCGTTTCCCGCCGCCGACCGCGAGCAGTCCGACATCAAGCGCAACAATTTCCTGGCCCTCGTGTTTTGCATGATGCTGGGCACGGCCGCCCTGCCGCATATCCTCATGCGATCCTACACCACGCCCTCCGTGCACGAAACGCGCGTCTCCGTGTTCTGGGCCCTGTTTTTCATCTTGTTGATCTATCTCACGATTCCCGCGCTGGCCGTGCTGGTCAAGTACGATATTTACTCGGCACTGGTCGGTACGCAATACACGAACCTGCCCACCTGGGTGTCGTACTGGGCCAATGTGGACAAGCTCAGTCCCCTGATCAGCATCGTCGACGTCAACCGCGACGGCATCGTGCAACTGGCGGAAATTTCCATCGACGCCGACGTGCTGGTGCTGGCCACGCCCGAGATCGCCGGCCTGCCCTACGTGATTTCCGGCCTGGTGGCGGCCGGCGGCCTGGCCGCCGCCCTGTCGACGGCGGACGGCTTGTTGCTGGCGATTTCAAATGCCCTGTCGCACGACATCTATTACAAGGTGGTCGATCCCAGCGCCTCGACGCAAAAGCGCGTGACGATTTCCAAATTGCTGCTGCTGGCCGTGGCCTTCATCGCCGCCTATGCGGCCTCGCAAAAGCCGGCCGATATCCTGTCGCTGGTGGGCGTGGCGTTCTCCCTGGCCGCCTCGACCCTGTTCCCGCCGCTGGTGCTGGGCGTCTTCTGGCAACGCGCCAATTACCAGGGGGCGCTGGCCGGCATGTTCACGGGCTTTGGCGTCTGTCTCTACTACATGCTGCACACGAGCACCATGCTGGGTGGCAATGCCAGCGGACAATGGTTCCATATCGCCCCCATTTCCGCCGGCATCTTCGGCGTGCCGGCCGGCCTGGCCGCCGCCATCCTCGTCAGCTGGCTGACACCGGCGCCGGGACGGCGCAGCAGGGGACTGGTGGAGCATATCCGGGCGCCGGAATGACAACGCGGCAAGGACTGGGCAAGGTGGAAGAATTCCTCGACAGAAATATCGGAAAAGACAGCGCCCCGGCAAAAAAGGAGTAGGCTGGAGGGCCGCTCCATTTACGAGGAAATCCCATGCCGTCTGGAAAAATTCTTGTTGCCCAGGGAGGCGGCCCCACCGCCGTCATCAACCAGTCGCTGGTGGGCGTGGTGCTCGAATCGCGGCGTTTTCAGCATGTCACGCGCGTGTATGGCGCGCTGCACGGCGTGCGCGGCATCGTCAATGAAGAATTCGTCGATCTGACGCAGGAAACCAGCCACAACCTGGAACTGGTGGCCGCCACGCCCTCGTCCGCCCTCGGCTCCACGCGCGACAAGCCCGATATTGCCTACTGCCAGCAAATCTTCGAAGTCTTGCGCGCGCACGAGATCGAACATTTCTTTTATATCGGCGGCAACGACTCGTCCGACACCGTGCGCATCGTCAGCGAGGAAGCGCACAAGGCCGGCTATCCATTGCGCTGCATCCACATCCCGAAAACCATCGACAACGACCTGGTCGGCAGCGACCACACGCCCGGCTTTCCCTCGGCCGCGCGCTTCGTCGCGCAGGCATTCGCCGGCGCCAACCTCGACAACGCGGCCTTGCCCGGCGTCTACGTGGGTGTGGTGATGGGCCGCCATGCGGGCTTTTTGACGGCCGCCTCGGCGCTGGGCAAGAAGTTCCCCGACGATGGCCCACACCTGATCTACCTGCCCGAGCGCGTCTTCGTGCTGGAGAAATTCCTGGCCGACGTGAAAGCCACGTATGAAAAATACGGCCGCTGCGTGATCGCCGTCTCGGAAGGCATCCACGACGCCTCGGGCGAACCGATCGCCAGCCTGCTGGCGAAACAGGTGGGCAATGAAGTGGAACGCGATGCGCACGGCAATGTGCAATTGTCGGGCACGGGTGCGCTGGCCGACCTGCTGTGCGACGAAATCAAGGCCAAACTGGGCATCAAGCGCGTGCGCGGCGATACCTTCGGCTATCTGCAGCGCTCCTTCATCGGCTGCGTCTCTGATGTAGATCAACGCGAAGCGCGCGAAGTGGGCGAAAAAGCCGTGCAGTTCGCCATGTGGGGCGACCGCGACGGTTCCGTCGCCATCAAGCGCACGGGCTTTTATTCCGTCGATTACGAACTGCTGCCCCTGACCGACGTGGCGGGCAAGACGCGCACCATGGAAGACGAATTCATCAGCGCCAGCGGCACGGACGTGACCGATGCTTTCAGGCTGTATCTGCGCCCGCTGCTGGGCTCGGGCATGCCCGATGCGTTCCGCCTGCGGGCCGCCAAGGTGGCGAAAGTACTCAAGCCTTAACTTTTCTTACAGTAGACTAAAGAGTAACAGGCGGCGCATTATTCCGCCGGTTCTCTAACTTAATTCCTTAATTTTACTTAATAAGTAAATAATCTTTCAAGATGCTTGGGTAAAGCAGAAGAGCAAAAAAAAGCGGCGATGCATTCGCATTCGCCGCTTTCGAAAACCATTGTTATGTCTTAGATCACGATCGTCTGGTGCTCATCACCCACGCGGGCGCGGATGGTGCCGATGCGCGAGACGCTTTCGCCGGCCGCTTGCAATTGCGCGATGGCGGCGTCCGCGTTTTCCTGCGAGACGATGACGGTCATGCCGATGCCGCAGTTGAAGACGCGGTGCATTTCGGCGTCAGCCACGCCGCCATGCTGTTGCAGCCACGTGAACAGCGGCGGCATGGTCCATGCCTTCGAGTCGAGCTCGGCCACCAGGCCAGGCTGCAGCACGCGCGGGATGTTTTCCACCAGGCCGCCACCGGTGATGTGCACCATGCCCTTGACTTCCATGGCGTCCATCAGCGCCAGCAGCGGCTTGACGTAGATGCGCGTCGGCTGCATCAGCACGTCGGCCAGTTTACGGCCGTGGAAGTCGCCTTCCAGGTCCGGTTTCGCCACTTCGATGATCTTGCGCACCAGCGAGTAACCGTTCGAGTGCACGCCCGACGAGGCCAGGCCCAGCACCACGTCGCCCGGGGCGATCTTGGTGCCGTCGATGATTTTCGATTTTTCCACGGCGCCGACGGCAAAACCTGCCAGGTCGTATTCGCCGGCCGGGTACATGCTCGGCATTTCCGCCGTTTCGCCGCCGATCAGCGCGCAACCCGCTTGTTCGCAACCCTGGGCGATGCCCTTGATGACGTCGGTGGCAATCGCCACGTCCAGCTTGCCGCAGGCGAAATAGTCGAGGAAGAACAGCGGCTCGGCGCCCTGCACCAGGATGTCGTTGACGCTCATGGCGACCAGGTCGATACCGACCGTGTCATGGCGGTTCAGTTCGAACGCCAGGCGCAATTTCGTGCCGACGCCGTCGGTGCCCGAGACCAGCACCGGTTCCTTGTACTTCTTGCTGATTTCAAACATGGCGCCAAAACCGCCCAGGCCGCCCATCACGCCTTCGCGCAGGGTGCGCTTGGCAAACGGCTTGATTGCTTCGACTAAAGCGTCGCCTGCGTCGATATCGACGCCAGCGTCACGGTAGGAAAGGGAAACATTAGAAGTCTGGTTCATGGTGTGGTGGCAGCGAAGGCGGTAAAATAGAAGGCGGATACCCGCCGGCACGCGCGCGCAAGCATGTTTTTCAACATCGTGCGGCAGGCTGCCAGCGGGTGAATTCGGTCGATCAAGACGCTATTTTATCAAACTGCCTCGCCATTTCGTAATTAACTGCCTTTTTTTAACGCAACAGCACAAACTACATGCCATTCGCCATCACCGCCGAGCAGAAGCAAACAGCATTTTGGATCGCGGTCTGGCTGGCATTCTTGCTGCTGCTCGTCAGCCTGGGCCCCATCCTGACGCCCTTCCTGGCCGCCGCCATCCTCGCCTACGTGCTCAATCCCGGCGTGGACCGCTTGCAACGCCTGCATTACAAGCGTTTTTACGTGCCCCGTCCGCTGGCCGTGCTGGTCGTCGTGGTGTTGTTTTTCCTCGCCATCACGGCGCTGGTGCTGATCGTCGTGCCCGTGTTGCAGAAGGAAATCCCATTGCTGCAGGCGCAGATCCCGCAGTTCCTGAACAAGGCGAATGATTTCCTGGCGCCGAAACTGCGCGACCTGGGCATCCGCGTGCGCCTCGATGGCACGGGCATCAAGCGCATGCTGGGCCAGCAGATGGCCACCAGCGGCGATGAAATCTGGAGCACGGTACTCGCCTCGGCCCGCATCGGCGGCACGGCCGTGCTGGGCTGGCTGGCCACCGTGGTGCTGATTCCCGTGGTGCTGTTCTACCTGCTGCTGGACTGGCATCCGATGCTGGCGCGCATCGCCGGCGCCGTGCCGCGCCGCTGGGTCGGGCGCACGGTGGGCATGGCGCAGGAAGTCGATACCCTGCTGGCGCAATACCTGCGCGGCCAGTTGCTCGTCATGCTGGTGCTGGCCACGTATTACTCGGTGGCGCTGGCCATCGCCGGTTTTGAAGTCGCATTGCCTGTGGGCATCATCACGGGCTTGCTGGTGTTCATCCCCTACCTGGGCTTCGGCCTGGGGTTGATGCTGGCGCTGATCGCCGCCCTGCTGCAATTTGCCGACTGGAGCGGCGTGATCGCCGTCGCCATCATCTATGGTTGCGGCCAGGTCATCGAAGGCTTTTTCCTCACGCCGCGCCTGGTGGGCGAGCGTATCGGCCTCAATCCGCTGGCCGTGATCTTCGCCTTATTGGCCTTCGGACAACTGTTCGGTTTCGTCGGCGTTCTGCTCGCTTTACCCGCTTCTGCCGTCCTGATGGTCGCTTTTAAGCATCTAAGACGCCACTACCTGTCCAGCACCTTCTATAATGCGTGACAAGGTGACTGACATAAGCTACTGCGCGTCGCACTTTGCGGCCGGCGATGCTCACCGTACTCAAGTACGGTTGCGCTTCTCGGCCACAAATCGCTGCCGCTCGCTACGCTTCTGTCAGGCACTCGATACCACTACAATGTTAAATTAATAAAAATCCAATAACAGCGACGACGACGCACAAGCAGTAATGAAAAACAGGACAAGGCGTACGCCATGAAACAACTGGTGCTCGATTTAGGCACAGACCAGGCGCACAGCCTCGATACCTTCGAGGTGGGACAGAATGCCGAAGTGGCGCAGCTGATGCGCCAGTTCGCCGCGCGCACCTCGCGCGAACATTTTGCCTACCTGTGGGGCGAACTGGCCGCCGGCAAGAGCCATCTGCTCAAGGCCCTGGCCAGCACCGAGCGCGCGCGCTATATTTCGCCGTTCTCGATCGAATCCGAATTCGTGTATTCGCCCGACGTCGACCTGTACCTGCTCGACGACTGCGAAAAGCTCTCGCCGCTGGCGCAGATCGATGCCTTTGCCCTGTTCAATGAAATCCGCGCCAACAAGGCCTACATGGTGTGCAGCGGCGCCGTGCCGCCGGCCGTGCTGCCCGTGCGCGAAGACTTGCGCACGCGCATGGGCTGGGGTCTGATCTATCAAATCCACGGCTTGACCGACGATGAAAAAATCGCCGCCCTGACCCAGGCGGCCACCACCCGCGGCTTGACCTTGTCGCCGGGCGTGTTACCCTATCTGCTGTCCCATTTCCGGCGCGACATGCGTTCGCTGTCGACGATGCTGGACTCTCTCGACCTCTACTCCCTTGAAACCCAACGCCCGATCACCTTGCCATTGTTGCGCGAGTTGCTGCAGGCGGAAGCGAAAGAATGATGAATCTGGCCCTGTTTGACCTCGACCACACCCTGCTGCCCATCGACTCGGATCACGAGTGGGGCGAATTCCTGGTACGCATCGGTGCCGTGGACGCCGCCGAATTCACCCGCCGCAACGACGAATTTTTCGCGCAATACCAGGCCGGCACCCTGGACCCGGTGGAATACCTGGAATTTTCGCTGGGCACGCTGGCGCAATTCCCGCGCGAACGCCTGGAAGCGCTGCACCGCCAATTCATGGCCGAAGTGGTCATGCCGGCCATCCGCCCCGAAGTCGTGGCCCTGCTCAAGCAGCACCAGGACGCGGGCGACCTGCTGGCCATCGTCACGGCCACCAACCATTTCATCACCAAACCCATCGCCGATGCGCTGGGCGTCGAGCACCTGCTGGCCGCCATGCCCGAATATGACGACGCAGGCAATGTCACGGGCAAGCTGCTCGGCACGCCGACCCTGGGCGCGGGCAAGCTGACCCACACCCACGCCTGGCTGGAAAAGATGGGCAAGGAGCTGGGGCAGTTCGAGCGCAGCTATTTTTACAGCGATTCACACAACGACATTCCCTTGCTATCGGTCGTGACCCACCCTGTCGCGACCAATCCCAACACCGCTTTGAGCGCACACGCATCCCTCCACGGCTGGCCATCACTCCACTTATTCAATGATTAAAAAATTCATCCGCAAGATCCTCGGCGTTAAAAAAGAGGCAGCGCGCGACACCACGGCACCCATCGTGCTCGGTCCCGCGCAACACGGAATCGACCCGAAACTGGTGTCGTCGAATGCCATCCGCGTCACCAGCAGCCTGCAGGAAGCCGGTTTTGAGGCCTTTGTCGTCGGCGGCGCCGTGCGCGACCTGCTGCTGGGCGTCAAACCCAAGGACTTCGACATCGCCACCAACGCCACGCCGGAACAGGTCAAGCGATTGTTCCGCCGCGCCTTCATCATCGGCAAGCGCTTCCAGATCGTGCACGTGATGTTCGGCCAGGATTTGCTGGAAGTGACGACCTTCCGTGGCGCCGGCGCCGACTCCGCGCCCAAGGATGAACATGGCCGCGTCCTGCGCGACAATACCTTCGGCTTGCAGCACGAAGATGCGCTGCGCCGCGACTTCACCATCAACGCCATGTATTACAACCCGGCCACGCAGGAAGTGCTCGATTACCACGGCGGCGTGGAAGACATCCGCGCCAAGACCTTGCGCATGATCGGCAAGCCCGAAGAGCGCTACCGCGAAGACCCGGTGCGCATGCTGCGCGTGGTGCGCTTCGCCGCCAAGCTGAAATTCACCATCGAGCCGCATACGGCCGCGCCGATTCCCATCATGGCGCCGCTGATCAACAATGTGCCGGCGCCGCGCGTGTTCGACGAGATGCTGAAACTCCTGATGAGCGGCCACGCGCTGGCCTGCCTGCAGCAGTTGCGCAAGGAAGGCTTGCATCATGGCTTGCTGCCGCTGCTCGACGTGGTGCTGGAGCAGCCGCTGGGCGCGAAATTCGTCACCCTGGCGCTGGACGCTACCGACCGGCGCATCGCCGCCGGCAAGACCGTCTCGCCAGGCTTCCTGTTTGCCTCGCTGCTGTGGCACCAGGTGCTGGAAAAATGGACGGCCTACCGCGCCGCCGGCGAGTCGACCATTCCCGCGCTGCACCTGGCGGCCGACGACGTGCTCGATTCGCAGACGGAAAAACTGGCCCTGCAGCGCAAGATCGGCTCCGACATGCGCGACATCTGGTCGATGCAGCCCCGTTTCGAGCGCAGAGTCGGCAAGGCGCCGCACAAATTGCTGGAGCACCTGCGCTTCCGCGCCGGCTACGACTTCCTGCTGCTGCGCTGCGCCTCGGGCGAGATCGACATGGAGATCGGCGAATGGTGGACCGCGTTCTATGAAGGCGACGAGGAAACGCGCGAAGCGCTGCTCGTCAGCGCGAATGCCGCGCCGGGTGCCGTCAAGAAGAAGCGCCCGCCACGCCGCAGTACGCGCAGCAAGACGGGTACAGGCGGCTCGACCACCGGCGGCGGCAGCGACGAATAATGGTCGTCATTGCTTACATCGGCATCGGCGCCAACCTGGGCGACGCGCGCGCGAATGTACAGGATGCGATTGCGCGCCTGGCGCGCCTGCCCGGCGCCAGCTTGCTGGACGCCTCGTCCAGCTACCGCACGGCGCCCATCGCTTCGAGCGGTGACGACTACATCAACGCCGTGGCGCGCATCACGACCACCCTGCCGGCAGAGGAACTGCTGCTGGCGCTGCACGCCATCGAGGCGGCGCACGGGCGCGAACGGCCTTACCGCAACGCCCCGCGCACCCTGGACCTGGACTTGCTGCTGTACGGCGAGGAACGGATCGCCAGCGCCAGCCTGACGGTGCCCCATCCGCGCATCACCGAACGCGCCTTCGTGCTGGTGCCGCTGCTCGAACTGGCGCCCGCCGTCGTCGTGCCCGGCCTCGGACCGGCGCAAGCCTACCTGGCAAGCGTCGCTGACCAGGCTATCAGCCAGCTGTGAGCGCCACGCGGCATTGCTCTACAATGCCGCCCCTGCACGCCGCCATATAAAGTACTACACTAGCGGCGTCGCAATAGCATCACCCCCCTTTCACTCTAGAGAATACCTATGTCCGCTTATTTGCAAGGAACAGATCTGGCCGCAAAAGACAAGGCCGCCACACCGGCGCCGGCGCCATCCAAGCCTGTCGCCAACAAGGCCGTGACCATCCATACCCTGGCCACGCTGCGCGCCGCCGGTGAAAAGATCACCATGCTGACCTGCTATGACGCCAGCTTCGCGTCGCTGATGGACCGCTGCGGCGTGGAGATCCTGCTGATCGGCGATTCGCTCGGCATGGTCTGCAACGGCCTCAACTCCACCCTGCCCGTCACCGTGGCCGAACTGGCTTACCACACGGCTTCCGTGGCGCGCGGCAGCAAGTCGGCCATGATCCTGTCCGACCTGCCGTTCGGCGCGTACGGCACGCCTGAAACGGCTTACGCCAACGCCGTCATCCTGATGCAGGCTGGCGCGCACATGATCAAGATCGAAGGCGGCGCCTGGCTGGCCGAGACCGTCCGTTTCCTCACCGAGCGCGGCATCCCCATCTGCGCCCACATCGGCCTGACGCCGCAATTCGTGCATCAGCTGGGCGGCTATAAAGTACAGGGCAAGAGCACGGAAAGGGCCGCCGAACTGAAAAACGACGCGCTGGCGCTGCAAAACGCGGGCGCCGCCATCGTGCTGATGGAAGCCGTGCCATCGCAGCTGGGCAAGGAAGTGACCGACATGCTGACAATCCCCACCATCGGCATCGGCGCAGGTCCCGACTGCTCGGGTCAGGTTCTCGTCATGCACGACATGCTGGGCGTCTTCCCAGGCCGCAAGGCGCGCTTCGTGCGCAACTTCATGGAAGGCGCGGCCAGCATCGACGACGCCGTCACCGGCTACGTCAAGGCCGTCAAGGATGGCAGCTTCCCGGCGCTGGAACACTGCTTCTGATGTAGTGTGTTTTACGTCCAAGTCGGCTTACGCGCTGCGCGCTAAGCCGACCTACGAAACCATCCACGCTATAGGTCGGGTAGGTCGGATTAGGCGGGGCCGCCGAGGCCGCAGGCCGTAATCCGACAACACCACAGGCGCAACTCCCTACCCCACCTGTATCCACGTCGTCTTCAGCTCCGTGTATTTATCGAGCGCGTGCAATGACTTGTCGCGCCCGTTGCCCGACTGTTTGTAGCCGCCGAACGGCACGGTGATGTCGTCGCCGTCGTACTGGTTGACGTGCACGGTGCCCGCGCGCAGGGCACGCGCCGTCTGGATGGCCTTGGTGATGTCGGAGGTCCATACGGCCGCCTGCAAGCCGTACGGCGTGGCGTTGGCCTGTTCGATGGCTTCGGCGATATCGGTAAAGCCCAGCACGGACAGCACGGGGCCGAAGATCTCTTCGCGCGCGATCGTCATGCCGGCGTCCACGCCGAAGATGGTCGGCTGCACGTAATAGCCGCCCGTATCAAGGCGCACGGCCTCGCCGCCACCGAGCAGCTGTGCGCCTTCGTTCTTGCCGGCCGCGATATAGCCCATCACCGTGTTCATCTGCGTGGCGTCGACAATCGCGCCCATGACGGTGGCTTCATCGAGCGGGTCGCCGGGCTGGAAGCGGGGCAGCATGGCCAGCGCCTTGGCGACAAATTCTTCCTTGATCGACTCTTCCACGAACAGCCGCGAGGGCGCGTTGCAGCTTTCGCCCTGGTTGAAAAAGATGGAGCCGACGGCGGCCGCCACGGCCTTGTCCAGGTCCGGGCAATCGGCGCAAACGATGTTGGCGGACTTGCCGCCCAATTCCGTCCACGCCCGTTTCAGGTTCGACTGACCCGCCATCTGCACGATCAATTTCCCTGTGCGCGTGGAGCCCGTAAAGCCGATGCAATCGACATCCATGTGCAGCGCCAGCGCGGCGCCGGCCTCATTGCCGTAGCCTGGCAACACGTTGAAGACGCCCGCCGGCACGCCCGCCTCCAGCGCGATGTCGGCCAGGCGCAGCGCCGTCAACGGCGATTTTTCCGACGGTTTCAATATCACGCTGTTGCCGGCCGCGAGGGCGGGCGCGATCTTCCAGGCGGCCATGATCATCGGGTAATTCCACGGCACGATGGCGGCGACGACGCCGACCGGTTCGCGCGTGATCAGGGCCAGGCTGTTGGCCGGGGTCGGGGCGATTTCATCGTAGACCTTGTCGATCGCCTCGCCATACCAGCGCAGGCAATTGGCCGTGGCGCCCACGTCCACGCTCTGGCTGTACTTGATCGGTTTACCCATGTCCAGGGTTTCCAGCAGGGCCAGCTCGGGACCGTATTTCTGCACCAGGTCGGCGAACTTGATCAATATCCGCTTGCGCTGCGCGGGCGACTTGCCTGCCCAGCGGCGGTCGTCAAAGGCGGCGCGCGCGGCCTGCACGGCCGCGTCCACGTCGGCGGTGTCGCAGCGCGCCACCTGCCCCAGCAAACGCCCATCGATGGGCGACAGATTGTCGAAGGTCTGGCCGGACCTGGCCGCGACCCGCTCGCCGTTGATGAAGGCGCGTCCATCGATCTTGATCTCTGCGGCCCGTGCGTGCCAGCTGGTGTTTTCCGTCATGGTCGTCTCCTGTGTCAGTGTAAGAGCAGCTTACTCCTGGTCTGCCGAATACGCCGCGGACATCTGCTTGCGGCGCTGCCGTTCGGCGCGCGCCAGCAGCACGGCATACGCGATCACGGCGAGCGTCACGACAAGAATCGTCAGTGCGGCGATGGCATTGACGCGCGGGTCGAGCCCCAGGCGCGCGCGCGAGAAGATCACCAGCGGCATGGTCGTCGAACCGGGACCGGAAAGGAAGGCCGACAGCACCACGTCGTCCAGCGACAGGGTAAATGTCAGCAGCCAGGCCGAGGCCAATGCCTGCGTGATGTTCGGTAGCGTCACGAGGAAGAACACCTGGTGCGCGCGGCAGCCCAGGTCCATGGCCGCTTCCGCCAGCGATTTGCTCATTTCCTGCAGGCGCGACTGCACCACCACGGCCGCATACGCCATGCCCAGCAAGGTATGCCCCAGCCAGATGGTCAGCACGCCCCGCTCGGGGAAACCGAAGACCTTTTGCATGGACACCAGCATCAGCAGCAGCGACAGGCCGATGATCACTTCCGGCATCACCAACGGCGCGCTGACCATGGATGAAAACAAGGTACGGCCACGGAAGCGCTGGTAATTGGTCAGCGCGAAGGCGGCGAACGTGCCCAGGATGACGGACGAGGTGGCCGACATGAAGGCGATTTTTAATGACAGGCCGAAGCCCGACATGATTTCCGTATCGCTCATCAACTCGCTGTACCAGCGCAGCGAAAAGCCGCTCCACACCATGTCCTGGCGCGAGCTGTTGAACGAGAAGACGATCAGCACGATGATGGGCAGGTAGAGGAACAGATAACCGAGCGAGAGCCAGCCGCGCCCGAACCAGCGCTGCAGGAAAGTACGTCCGTTCATGTGCGCTCCTCCGCGTCCTGGTCCGTCTTGTACTTGTTAAAAATGGCCATCGGCACGAGGATCAGCAAGACCACCAGCACCGTCACGGACGAAGCCATGGCCCAGTCGTTATTGGTGAAATATTCATCCCACAGCACGCGGCCGATCATCAGGGTTTCCGGGCCGCCCAGCAACTCGGGAATCACGTATTCGCCCACGGACGGAATGAACACCAGCATGGCGCCGGCGATGATGCCCGATTTCGACAGGGGCACGGTGATGCGCCAGAACGCCTGCAAAGGCGTGGCGCCCAGGTCGGCCGCCGCTTCCAGGTAGCGCATGTCCATTTTGACCAGGTTCGCATACAGGGGCAAAATCATGAACGGCAAATAGGCATACACCATGCCGACCACCAGCGAGAATGAGGTGTTCATCATGTGCAGCGGTTCCTGCACCACGCCCAGCGCGAGCAGCAGGTCGTTGAGCAAGCCGTGGTTGGCCAGGATGCCCTTCCACGCATACACGCGCAGCAGGAACGAGGTCCAGAACGGCAGCATCACCAGCAGCATCAGCACGGGCCGGATCGATGGCCTGGCGCGCGCCATGAAATAGGCGAACGGGTAGCCGATGAACAGACAGATGGCCGTGGTGATGGCCGCGTACTTGATGGAACTGAGGTAGGTGAGCAGATACAGCTCATCGGCGGCGATGAACAGGTAGTTGGCGATTTTCACCTTCAGCACGACGATGCCGTCGACGTACGACAGCAAGCCGCCGAACGGGCTGCCCGCCGTGTCCATGTCGGACAGGCTGATGCGCAGCACGATCAGGAAGGGTACCAGAAAGGCGGCCGCCAGGAACAGCGACGGCACGGCGATGACGGCGTTGCGGCCAGTGACCCAACGCAGGGTGACCATGCTGCGCAGCGATTGCAGGAGGGAAGTCATGGTAGCCTCAGCTGGTCAGCACGACGATGTCGGCGCCATCCCACCACACCCACACGCGCTGTTCGCGCTCCAGGCGCGCGGCGTCGTGGCGGGCCGCGTTGGTGCGCGAGACTTTCACCACCGTGCCGCTGTCGAGGCGCACGTGGTAGCTGGTTTCATTGCCAAAATACGCCATGGCGACGATCACGCCCTGGGCGCAGTTGTAGCCGTGTTCGGCCGGCGACGCCCGCTCTTCCAAAGCGGGTGGCGCGATCTGGATGCCGATTTTCTCGGGGCGCACGGCCACCGAGACATCCATGCCCAGGTTACCCGTGATGCCGTGCGAGACATAGTGCTCGCCATCGGGCGTGTCGATGACCACGTGATCGGGTTCATCTTCCGTGATGCGTCCGTCGAACAGGTTGACGCTGCCGATGAAGTCGGCGACGAAGCGGCAATTTGGCGTTTCGTAGATTTCACCGGGCGCGCCCACTTGCAGGATGCGCCCCTCGCTCATGACGGCGATGCGCGTGGCCATGCTCATCGCCTCGTCCTGGTCATGCGTGACCATCACGCAGGTGACGCCCACCTGCTCGATGATGTTGACCAGTTCCATCTGCGTGCGTTCGCGCAGTTTTTTATCCAGCGCGCCGAGCGGCTCGTCGAGCAGCAGCAACTGCGGACGCTTGGCCAGGCTGCGCGCCAGCGCCACGCGCTGCTGCTGGCCGCCCGACAGCTGGTGCGGCTTGCGCTTCGCGTACTGCCCCAGTTGCACCAGCGCCAGCATCTGCTCGACCCGCGCCGCCACTTCCGCTTTCGGCAAGCCGTCGCGGCGCAGGCCGAAGGCGATGTTATCCCACACGGACAGGTGGGGGAACAGCGCATACGACTGGAACATCATGTTGATGGGACGCTGGTGCGGCGGCACGTCGACGATGCTGTTGCCCGCCAAGGCGATCCTGCCCGATGTCGGCGTCTCGAAGCCGGCCAGCATGCGCAGCAGGGTCGACTTGCCGCAACCTGAGCTGCCCAGCAGGGCGAAGATCTCGCCCTTGTTGATCGTCACGGAAATCGCATCGACGGCGCGCACGCCATCGAATTCCTTGACCAGCTGATCAATCAGCAAGAAAGGCGCTGGGGCGTCGCTGGCCGACGCGGCAGGTGTTGCTATCGTCATGTGTGGGTGGCTTCTGGGTAAGAGGGTATCAAAATGAAAAACTGGCCACTACAAGAGCGGCCAGGATGGAAGTTTAGCGGAACTGCCACGATTCTGGTCCAAAAAAACTTGAGTTAGCGTCTATTTGGGTGAAAAACTGACACCAACCCCAGAGCAAACCCCGGGGTCGTACCCTGAGGGTACGACCCCAGCCCTTGCGTTTGGGTTCAGCCAGACCCTACACCCAGCCCTTCGCCTTCACCTCGTCATACGTCTTGTCCAGGCACAGCCGTATCAGCGCCACCATCTCGTCGATCTGCGCGCGCGTCATGACCAGGGGAGGAGCGACGATCATGCGCTCGCCCACGGCGCGCATGATGACGCCGTTGTCGAACATGTGGCCGCGGCAGATCATGCCCACGCCCTGGTCCTCGTCGAACAACTCGTTCTCGTGCACGGTGGCGCCCTTCTTGCGCACCAGGTTCAGGCCCGCGACCAGGCCACAACTGTCCGCATAGCCGACCAGCGGATGCTCGCCCAGGCTGGCGAAGCACTGATGCAGGTACGGCCCCGTATCCTCGGCCACCTTCGCCACCAGCTGTTCTTCCTCGATGATGCGGATGTTTTCCAGCGCCGCCGCGCAGGCCACTGGGTGGCCGGAATACGTAAAACCGTGCGTGAATTCGCCGCCCTGCTCGATCAGCACCTTGGCCACCCTGTCGCCCACCAGCACGCCGCCCAGCGGCACGTAGCCCGAAGTGACGCCCTTGGCAAACGTGATCAGATCGGGCTTGATGCCGAACAGTTCGGAGCCGAACCAGCGGCCCAGACGGCCGAAGCCGCAGATGACTTCATCGGCGATCAGCAAAATGCCGTACTTGTCACAGATGCGCTGAATCTCGGGCCAGTAGGTCGATGGCGGGATGATGACGCCGCCGGCGCCCTGCACCGGTTCGCCGATGAAGGCGGCCACCTTGTCGGCGCCGATTTCCAGTATCTTGTCTTCCAGCCAGCCGGCCGCCTTCAAGCCGAATGCTTCCGGTGTCAAGCCGTGGCCAGACTCCAGGTAATTGGGCTGGCCGATATGCGCGATGCCCGGTATCGGCAAGCCGCCCTGCGCATGCATGCCATCCATGCCTCCCAGCGATGCTCCCGCCACGGTGCTGCCGTGATACGCATTGTGGCGGCTGATGATGGTGTGGCGCTCCTGGTAGCCGAGAATATCCCAGTAGCGGCGCACCATGCGCAGGTTCGTGTCGTTGCCTTCCGAGCCGGAACTGGTGAAGAACACGTGCTGGAACTGCGGCGGCGATATCTGCGCCAGCTTGGCCGCCAGTTGCGCGGCCGGCACGTTGGTCGTGCCAAAGAAGCTGTTATAGAAGGGCAGCGTCTCCATCTGCTTGTACACGGCTTGCGAGATCGACGTGCGGCCATAGCCCACGTTGACGCACCACAGGCCCGACATGCCGTCGACGATTTTCTTGCCCTGGCTATCCCACAGGTAGACACCGTCGCCGCGCACGATCACCCTGGCACCCTTGCTTGCCAGGTCCTGGAAATCGGTAAATGGGTGCAGGTAATGGGCCGTATCCATTTTCTGGATGGCGGCCGTGTCATATACCTGTGGCGCCGCATTCTTTTGCGCCACGGAGGAGACAAAAGCGGCGCTCGGCGCCAGCGGATTGTTTGTTGTGCTCATGCGTGTTCCTTTTAAACGTGTAATAACAGGTGTTCGCGCTCCCACGGACTGATGACGGTCATGAATTCCTGGTGCTCCAGGTCCTTGATGGCCGCATACACGTCGATGAAGCGCTCGCCCAGCACCGTGCGCAGCTTGTCTTCCGCGCGCAGCAGCTGCAAGGCCTCGGGCAAGCCTTGCGGCAGCTCGAACTTCATGTCGTAGGCGCTGCCCACCATCATCGGCGTCGCTTCCAGCTGCTCCGTCATGCCCAGATAGCCGCAGGCCAGGGTGACGGCCAGCGCCAGGTAGGGATTCGCGTCGGCGCCGATGATGCGGTTTTCCACGCGCCGGTCCTGCACGCCCGACTCGGGCACGCGGAAGCCCACCGTGCGGTTGTCCAGGCCCCACTGGATGTTGATCGGCGCGGCCGTGTGGCGCACGATGCGGCGGTAGGAATTCACGTAGGGCGCGACGATGGCCATGGCCGACGGCATGTAGCGCTGCAGCCCCGCGATGTAATGCTTGAAGATGGGCGCGGCAGAACCGTCGTCGTTGCTGAAGATATTCAAGCCCGTCTTCGCGTCGACGACGCTCTGGTGCACATGCATGGCGGACCCCGGTTCGCCGGCCATGGGCTTGGCCATGAAGGTGGCGTACATATCGTGCTTCAGGGCCGCTTCGCGCAGGGTGCGCTTGAAGAAGAAGACCTTGTCGGCCAGGCCTAATGGGTCGCCGTGCAGGAAGTTGATTTCCATCTGCCCCGCGCCGATCTCATGGATCAAAGTGTCGACGTCAAGGTTCATCAGTTCGCAGTAATCGTAGATATCCTCGAACAGCGGGTCGAATTCATTGACGGCGTCGATGCTGTACACCTGGCGGCTGGTCTCGGCCCGGCCGCTGCGGCCGATGGGCGGCTTCAGCGGCAAGTCGGGGTCCGTGTTTTTCGCCGTCAGGTAGAACTCCAGCTCCGGCGCCACCACGGGTTTCCAGCCCTTGTCCGCATACAGTTTCAGCACGCGCCGCAACACGGATCTTGGAGCAAAATCGACCAGCGCGCCATCCGAAAAATAGCAGTCGTGGATGACTTGCGCGGTGGGATCGGTAGCCCACGGCACCATGGTGATGGTGGTGGGATCGGCCTTCAAGATCATGTCGCGGTCGGTGCTGGAAATGGCGCGGTCATAGCCGCCATCATCGACCGGGTAATTGCCCGTCACGGTCATGCCCAGCACCGCTTCCGGGATGCGCATGCCGCGCTCCTGGGTGAATTTCCCGCGCGGCAGGATCTTCCCGCGCGCCACGCCCGTCAAGTCGGGCACCAGGCATTCGATTTCCGTGACGCGCTTTTCATTGAGCCACAAATCCATATCCGTATAGGTGAAATTTTCGCGTATTGCCATGTTTCCCTCTCGTTGGTCTTGCGCTTTTCCTGATTAAGCGCCGCATGCTGCTGGTGCGGCGCGCCTGTCATCCTGTCCGGTCATTCTTTCTGTGCTGCTGTTCCTGGTAATCGCGGCATGCCTGGCCAAAGGCGCCGAACAACCGCATCGACTGCGGATTGTCTTCCACCTGCCATTCCGGGTGCCATTGCACGGCCAGCGTAAAACCGGTGGCGCTGGCCACCGTATAGGCTTCCACCAGGCCGTCGCCGGCCAGGGCATCGACCAGCAAGCCATCGGCCAGCCGGGCGATGCCCTGGCCATGCAGGGAATTGACCATCATTTCGCTCTCGCCGCCCAGCAACCGTGACAGCAGGCCGTCCGGCATCAACTTGATGCGGTGCGCGGGCGCGTACTGGCGCGCCAGGGGATCGAGCACGTTCTCACGGTGGTCCATCATGCCCGGCACCGCATGCACGGCCTGGTGCAGGCTGCCGCCCAGGGCCACGTTGACTTCCTGGAAGCCGCGGCAGATGGCGAGCAAGGGCAGCTGGCGCGCCAGCGCGGCGCGGATCAGGGGCAAGGTGGTGGCGTCGCGCGCAGGATCTTGCGGCAGGTCGGGGTGGAGAATTGCTTCGCCGTACAGGCGAGCGTCGACGTTCGAGGCGGAACCGGTCAGCATGATGCCATCGGCGATCCGCAGCGCCGCTTCCAGGTCGGCGTCGGCGCCCAGCGCGGGCAGCAGCAGTGGCATGCAGCCGGCGCCGCGCAGCACGGCGTGCAGGTATTTGTCCTGCGCCATGTGCCAGGCGTGACTGCCGAGCTGGCGCTGGCAGGCGGGGACGAGAACGATGGGACGGCGCATAGAGTGCTACCTCGCTGGCGTGACGATCCAATGACAGCGCCATGACAGCGCTGCCGCTCGCTACACTGTACAGCAGAGCCGGTAGGGGCGGCCACACCGATGGACGTGGCCAGCGGCGGCACACATCACCTACACTACGGCCTTGCAATCTTGCCTTTATTAAAATCATCATATGCCCGTCCGGCGCCAAACACCAGCGCCACCGGCAAAGTCCCCTTACTTTCCCATGCACTCACACCGCTTTCCAGCCTTCCGAAACTCCTTTTTCACCCTGCGGGGGCAGCCATGAAGCACATGCCATGGCGCGACTTCTTTGCCCTCGTGGTCAGCATCGGCGTGGTCGGCCTGGGCCTGGGCGCGACCATGCCGTTGACGGCGCTGACCCTGCACCAGCGCGGCGTGGGCACGGACATCATCGGCATGATCACGGCCGTCAGCGCGCTCGGCATCCTGGCCGCCTCGCCATTCGTCTCGCGCTGGGTGGGACGCTTCGGTGCGCGCGCCACCATGCTGGGCGCCGTGTGGGTGGCGTCGCTGGCGACGATCGCCATGCAGTTCACCGACCACCTGCTGGCGTGGAGCGTGCTGCGTTTCCTGTTCGGCGGCGCCATGGGCGTGCTGTTCACTATCGGCGAGGCGTGGGTGAACCGCCTGGCGCCCGACAATTCGCGCGGACGCGTGGTGGCCATGTACACCACCAGTTTTACCTTCTTCCAGCTGATCGGCCCTGCTCTCGTGGCGCTGTTCAACGACAAGATCAGCTGGAGCTTCGCCGCCTGCGGCCTGCTGTTTTTGCTGGCCGTGCCGGGCCTGATGCTGATCTCGAACGGCGGCCCGGAACGCGAGCCGGAAGAACAGGGCGTGAAGTGGACCTTGATCCTGCCGCGCATGCCGATGATACTGCTCGGTGCCGCCTTCTTTGCCCTGTTCGACACGCTGGCATTGAGCTTGCTGCCCCTGTACGCGATGGAGCACGGCATCGGCACGGACCTGGCCCTGCTGTCGGCCACCGTGGTGCTGGTGGGCGACACGGGCCTGCAATTCGCGTTGGGCTGGATGGCCGACCGCTTCGGCCGGGCCAAAGTGCACGCGGCCTGCGGCGTGGCCGTCTGCCTGCTGCTGCCGCTGCTGCCGTTCGCCGTCGGCACGCCGTGGCTGTGGTGGACCTTGCTGCTGTTGCTGGGTGCGGCGGCGGGCGGCATCTACATGCTGGCGCTGGTGGCCTGCGGCGAGCGCTTTACGGGACTGTCGCTGACCAGCGCCAGCGCCATCGTCAACGCCACCTGGGGTGTCACCAGCGGCGGCGGTCCCCTGCTGACGGGCGTGCTGATGCAATCGGTAGGCGTGAACGCCCTGCCGGCCGTGATGTGGGTGTGCTGCGCCATTTTCGTCGGCAGCGCCGTGTGGGAACGCAGGAAGGGGATCGTGTAACGCGCTACTTTTTTTCCAGCCGCTGCCGCAGCTCCTCGGCCACCGGATAGTCGGGATACGCCTGCCGGAACGCGGCCCATTCCTCCTGCGCCAGCGTGCCCTCACCTGCCTTGAGCAGCGCGTCGATCTTCACCAGCCACACGGAAGCGTCGAGCTTTGCCGGCGGCGGCAACGGCGCCGACTTTGTCGCGATGGGAGCTGGCATGGCCAGCGCGCGCTGCACCGGCGCCTGGCGCAGCAGGCTCGATTCGGCCTGCATGGCCGCTTGCCGCTCCATCGCCTCCCGCATCGCCGGGGGAGGTGGCGGGGCCGGTGGCGCAGGCGCGGGTACTGACACGGGTGCTGGCGCCGGCTCGGCTTGCGCCGGCGACCTCGGTGCCGCCTTGGCCATGGCGCGCGGTGCTGGCGGTAGTGGCGCAAACTCAGTCGCAGGTGCAGCGGCCGGTGCAATGACTGGTGCGGCCTCCTGCGTCATCTCCTGCGTGACCGGTTCCCCTACCACGGGAAACTGCGCCGGTTTCGAGCCGAACCAGTCCACGCCGATCAGGTTTACCGTCAGCAGCACGGCCGCGGCCAATCCCAGCGGAATGCGCCAGCGCTGCAGATAGTCCGGTGATTTCTTGGCGGGCAAGGTGCGCAACACGCCATCGGCGCTGTCGTTCGCGGCCGCCGGCTGGTGCAAGGCTTTTTCCGCGTCCGCCAGAATGGCCGCATCGAGCGCGCTCGAAGGCGCTGGCTGCGGCAGGCTGGCCAGCAGCGCCGTCAATTCCTCGTCATTCGGTTCGTCGTGATCTTGATCGTGCGTATTCATGCCTGTCCTCCCGCGCTGTCCAAGCCCGCGCGCAACTTCTGCATGGCGTAGCGCAGCCGGCTCTTGACGGTTTCCGCTTCCGCCCCCGTCACCACGGCGATATCCTGGATGCTCATGCCGCTGAACTGCTGCAGCACCAGCGCCTCCTTTTGTTCCACGGGCAGCGCCGCGATGGCCGCATGCAGCAGCGCATGCTGCTGTTTCTGCTCCAGCGACTGCGGCGGCGAGGCGCCCTCGTCCACCAGTTCGCCCGCGTCCTCGTGTTGCTGCCCTTCCCGCTGGCGCAGGAGATCGATCAGGCGGTTGCGCGCGATCTGGTACAGATAGGTGCGAAATGCCGCCTGCGGCTGGTAGCCCGTGCGCGCCGCATGCAGGCTGGCCCACGCATCCTGCACAATCTCGTCGACCCACGCGCGCCGGGGCGAACGCCAGGCCACGAAGCGGTACAGACCCTGGCTATGGCGCCGGTACAATTCGCGAAACGACGGCAGGTCGCCGGCGCTGTAGCGCAGCATCAGGTCTTCATCCGTCGCGGTAATCAGGGTGTCGGGCATGCGGAGCAGTGTAGCCGAACTGCGCGACAGCGGCAATTTCCCTACGCCGTCAGCGTACAGTGGGCGCAACGGGCGCATAACTGACGCGGCGTACTTCGCGGATCTGTCCCTCCCTGAGCGCCCCTTCCACCAGTTCATAGCCAAGCAGGGCGAAGACGCGGCCCAGCAGGAACAGGGGCCGCGCATTGCCATACCAGTCCACGCAGGATGCGCGGCAGCCATCGTCCGGTGCTGGATCTGGACGCGCGGCCAGCGCACCGAGTTCCGTCAATGTCAAACCACTGTTGCGCAGGTACAGGACGGAGGCGGCCGGCCGGCTTAAACCTGGCCGCTCGTCCGCACCCAGGATGGGCAGCCCGATCACGCCCTCGCTGGCCGTGTGCGGCTTGTAGAAAAAGCCGTGGCTGCGCGACTCGCCCTGCGCCGCGTCGGCGCGGATGTAGCGCGTGGCAATCGCCGCCTGCGCCCCCAGGCGGATGCTGCTGAAGTGCAGATCCTTGCCCTGCGCGCCGATCACCACGGCGTCATTGCCCAGCGCTTCGATGCGCTCCACGCCGTGCGGCAGCGACAAGGCTTGCACGCTGCCCGCATCGGCCCAGCGCACGGCATACAGGGGCTGGCGCGGCCAGGCCTGGTCCGCCTGCCGCCGGCCGCCATTGCCGGGATGGCCGTACAACAGATACGGCCCCACATAGCGGTTCTGCAGACCGTAACCGCCACCACCGGGCAGCGCCCTGTAGCTGCTGGCCGGCGCACTGTCGCGGCCATCGGAAAATGACGTCAATGGCACGCGCAGCAGGGCCATGTCGCCGCGCCCCCTTGTACCATCCCACATGGCGTCGCCCTGGCCCTCGGCGCGCAGCAGGACGTTCAGGTAGCCGTCGCCGCTTTCGAGGAACGAGAACTGGTCGACGGGCGCGCCCGCCACCTTCAGGGCGCTGGGCGCCGTGCCATCGAGAGGAATGCGGAACACGCCCGAGTCGCTGCCGCGGCGCGTGGTCCACACGAAAACGGATTCGCCCGACACATAAAACACGCGGCCCTGCGGCCCCATCACGGCAGTCGCTTCGCAGCGCATGTCGCGCTGCGCCAGGTCGCATACGGTGACCGTGTGCAGGGTCAGACCAAAGCCCGGTTCGGGTTCTTCATCGGTGCGGTAGATGCGCGTGGCCGGAGCGATGCGCTTGAAGTCGGACGGCACGGCGTCGGGACGCCAGCGGCGCAGCGCCGGGAAGCCGCCAAACGGGTCGCCCCGGCGCAGGTTCAGCGACAAGGGCGAATAGAACACCAGTTTGCCGCCGATCAGGCGGCTGGCGTAATTGCGCGAGGAATAATAATCGTTGGAGCGCAAATGATACGTGGCGCGGTAGGCCAGCTTGCCATCCGCATCGATGTCGAACAGGCCGATTTCCGTGCCGCCCCGGCTGTAGCTGTAGCCGATCACCACCAGCGTATCGCCATCGATCAGCATCTCGTCATACCAGCTGCCCGAGGGGTCGCTGCCCGGCGCGTACGCGTCGAGCGAGGACACCGGCTGCAAGGCATTGCCTCCCACCTGCACCGTGAACAGCTTGCCGCGCCGGAGCATCACCAGGTGCTTGCCGTGCAGCTTGACGATGCCGCCTTCGTCCACGCCCGCCGTCTGCACATTGGTGATCGATTCGGCCGCCTCTGCCGATGCTGCCGGCGCGGCTTTCGCCACCATCGGCGCCGACATGGACTGCGCCGTGGCGCGCTGCAGTTTCTGCTGCTGTATTTGCTGCTCCCTTAGCAGTGCCGCCTGGCGCGCCTGCAGCTGCTGCAGGTAGCTGCTCAAGGCCTGCTCGCTGGCGAAGGCAGGCAAGGTTTTCCTTGGCGCCGTGTCGGCGGCATGGCTGCCTGCCGACAGCAGCAGGGACAGTATCAATGTGATCTTGAGGACGCTGGGCATCGCTTCTTCTCCGGTTGGCTGGGGTGTCCAACATGAAACGCAGCGGCGCAGAAAAAGGGGTTAAAGGCGAGTGAAAATATTCACGCAGTAGTCACGCAGTAGTCACGCGGCTGCCGCCTTACTCAAACCCGCGTATGCGGTCGCCGTTGAAATTCGGCAGGCGCCACTCGAAGTGCAAGGCCAGGAAGCGGAACAAAAAGCCCGCGCCGATGGACGACAGCTGCGCCACGGAGCTGTCGACCTTGAAGTGCAACAGGCCGACATACAGGGCGCCCGTGAACAGGGCCACGGTGGCATACACTTCGCGCTGCAGCACGAGCGGAATCTGGTTGCACAGGATATCGCGCAGCAGGCCGCCGAAGACGCCCGTGATCATCCCCGCCAGCACCACGATGGCCGGGTGCATCTTGGCCGACATGGCGATGTCGCAGCCGATCACGCAAAACGCCACCAGGCCCAGTCCATCGACCAGCAGGAAGATGGCGCGCAGATGGTGCAGGTAGCGCGCGACAAAGGCCGTGACGATGGCCGCGCCGATGGTAAACAGCAGGTATTCGGGATGCGCGATCCAGCCCAGCGGGTAGTGCCCCAGCAGCACGTCGCGCACGGTGCCGCCACCGAGCGCCGTGACGGTGCCGATCATGCAGATGCCGAACAAATCCATGCCGCGCCGCATGCCCATGATGGCGCCGGACATCGCTTCGGCGACAATCGCCACCAGGTAAATCGTATATAGCAGCATGCTCTTACTCTTCCGAAAATGATTTGAGAATTTGTTCGCGTTCGCGCGCTTCGCTCAGGGTGCGCGCTTCATTCGTGCCCGTGCTGGAACCGCCATCGCCGCCAGCGCCAGCGTCACCGCGTGCCATGCGCGTATCGGCACCGCCGCTGCCGCAGCCGACACTGCTGTGGATAAAGGCGAAGTTATCCTTCAGGCAGTCGCCGGCCAGGTATTCGGCATACACGTAGTCGCCGTCGAGCAGGGCCAGGCCTGGTGGTTCGGCCAGCACCTGTTCGCGGCGGCCCTGCACGGCCACCTGCATGTAATCGCGCCAGACGGGCAGCGCCAAAGTCCCCCCCGTGGCATTGCCCAGGCTTTTCGGCTGGTCGTAGCCGAGCCAGACGACGGACACGAGGCCCGAGGAGTAGCCGGCGAACCAGGCGTCATAGGCATTGTTCGACGTGCCCGTCTTGCCGGCCGCATCGCCGCGCCCCAGCGCCAGCGCGCCGCGTCCCGTGCCGCTCTTGACGACGTCGCGCAGCATGCTGTCCATGACGTAGGCATTGCGCGTGGAGATGACCTGCGTGCCCCGTGCCGGCTCGCCCTTGGCGCGTGGCGCCGCATCGCTGAACAGCACTTCTCCGCTGCGGCTGCGCACTTCCTTGATCAATTTGGGCGGCATCTGCATGCCGCCGTTGGCGAACACCGCATACGATTGCGCCAGCTGCAGCGGCGTGACGGCACCCGCGCCCAGCGCCAGCGGCAGGGAGACGGGATTGCGCGCGCCCTCGAAGCCGAAGCGCGTGGCGTAGTGCTGCACGTAGCCGGGACCGGCCGCCTGCATCAGGCTGACGGCCACCAGGTTTTTCGAGCGCACGAGGCCGCGCCGCACGCTGATGAAACCTTCATAGTTGTTGCCGTAATTGCGCGGACGCCACTGCCGCGCGCCCGTTTCCTGCGGCAGCAGCAATCGCTGCGTATCGTCCACGGCCGTACCGGGAAAATATCCCTTTTCCAGCGCCGCCGAATATACGAAGGGCTTGAAACTGGAACCGGGCTGGCGGTAGGCCTGCATGGCGTGGTTGTAGTGGTTGCGGTAAAAATCGAAGCCGCCCGCCATGGCGACGATTTCGCCGCTGTGCGCCTCGACGGAAATGAGCGCGCCTTCCATCTCGGGCAGCTGGCTCACCAGCCAACGCTTTTTCGCCGCGTCGTGCACCACGCGGATCACGCTGCCCGCGACGATGGCGCGCTTGCCATCCCACTGCAGCTTGCCGCCCAGGCGCGCGTCCGAGGCCGTCAGCACGATCTGGTCGCCATTGCGCAGCTGCGCCGTCAACTGGCGCTTGCCGCTCGTCTCGACCTTGCGCACCAGCGCGGCGCGCAGTTCACCGCTGTCCGGATAGGCGGCCAGCTGGCGCGCCACGCTGTCTGCGGAGGGGGCCAGGCGCGCTTCCGGGCCACGGTAGCCGCGCCGCGCCTGCGCGTTCAACAAGCCATCGCGCAGCGACTTGTCGGCTGCGATTTGCGGCGCCATGCGGATGGTGGTCGTCACGTCCAGGCCCATGCTGTAGGCGCCTTCGGGATAGCTTTGCAAGATCAATTGACGCGCTTCCTCGACCGCATACGCGGCCGCGTGCACGGAGCTGTTGCGATCCTTGTTCAGGGCCAGCTTTTCCGCCACGGCCGCGTCGTATTCGGCCGGCGTGATGTAAGCGAGTTCGCGCATGCGCTGCAGGATGTAGTGCTGGCGCACGGTGGCGCGCTGCGGATTGGCGACGGGGTTGTAGGCCGACGGTGCTTTCGGCAGGCCGGCCAGCATGGCCGCTTCGGCGATGCTCACTTCCGCCAACGGTTTGTCAAAATAAATGTTCGAGGCGGCGGAAAAGCCGTAGGAGCGCTCGCCCAGGTAAATCTGGTTCATGTACAGTTCCAGCAGCTTGTCCTTGCCGTAGTGCTGTTCCAGCTTGTAGGCGAGCAGCATCTCCGTCAGCTTGCGCTGCACGGTCTTTTCGCGCGACAGGAAAAAGTCGCGCGCCACCTGCATGGTGATGGTGCTGGCGCCCTGTACGTGGTGGCCCGTGACGACGTTGGCCAGCGTGGCGCGCGTCAAGCCATAAAAGTCGACGGCGCCGTGTTCATAAAAGCGCGCATCCTCGATGGCCAGCAAGGCCTGGCGCATGCGCAGCGGGATCTCCTTCAGCGGCAGGAATTCGCGGCGCTCTTCGCCGTATTCGGCCAGCAGCTCGCCTTCGCTGGAGAAAATACGCAGCGGCAGCGCGGGTTTGTACTGGGCCAGGTGCTCGACGGCCGGCAAATCCTGCCATGCCTGGCGCAGCCACCAACCGCCCGCCAGGGCTACAGACAAGCCCAGGCCCAGGGTCAATCCCAGGCCGAATTTCAGATTGCGCGCCAGCTTCGACTGGGGCTTGCGGGCAGGTGTGTCGTTCGCTTGTGCTTCCATGGTGGTATTCCCTTGCTGCCAGGAGGCCGCGCGCTGGCGCGCGGCACTCCATCAAAGAGGCATTGTGCACTGCAACACACCCATCCTTATGAAAAGTAAGTATTATTTAGTATTGATAAATTTTTCTTATGTTAGGCAGTGGTCATGGATCTCAATCCCAAGCACACGGAAGCGTTCCGCGCCGTCGTCGAAACGGGCAGTTTCGAGCAGGCGGCGCTGCGGCTGCACCTGACGTCACCGGCCATTTCGCAACGGGTACGGGCGCTGGAAAGCCAGCTGGGCAATTCGCTGATCGTGCGCAGCCGTCCCGCGCGCGCCACGCGCATGGGCCAGCGCCTGATGCAGTACCTGAAACGCGCCAAGCTGCTGGAAGCGGACTTGCAGGCGGAACTGGCGGTGCAGCAGGATGCCCCGCTGACCCTGGTGCTGGCGCTGAACGCCGATTCGATGGGCACCTGGTTTTTCCCCGCCCTGTCCGAGGTGCTGATACGCGAGCGCGTGCTGCTGGACCTGACCGTGGAAGACCAGGACCACACGTACACCTTGCTGGAGACGGGCATGGCGATCGGCTGCATCAGCACGGAGCCAAAACCCATGCGTGGCTGCACGGCCGAGCCGCTGGGCGTGATGCGCTACTGGCTGGTGGCCACGCCCGCGTTCCGCCAGCAGTGGTTTGCGCACGGCCTGACGCGCAAGGCGGCGCGCACGGCGCCCGTCGTCGCCTACACGCGCAAGGACACCTTGCAATCATCGTTCCTGCAAGAGGCGCTGGGACTGCCCGAGGGCGCTTACCCCTGCCATTACGTGCCGGGCGCCACCTCGCACTTCAACGCCATCCGCTACGGCCTCGGCTACGGCATGGTGCCGGAGCTGCTGCTGAAGACAAATACGGATGGCGAACGGGTGGAAATGCTCACGCCCAAGACGCCGGCCGACGTGGCCCTGTACTGGCACACGTGGAAGGTGCAGTCGCCGCGCATGGAGCAGCTGTCGCGGCAAATCATCGCGGCGGCGCGCACCATGCTGAAATGACTACCGCTGCATGCCCCAGCGTTTCAAGGTGACGCGCTCCAGGGTGCGAAAGCCAAGATTTTCCACGATTAAACCGATGACGATGACGGCCGCCAGGCCCGCGAACACCTTGTCCGTGTACAGCTCGTTGCGGTTCTGGAAAATGTACCAGCCCAGGCCGCCCTGTCCCGAGGTGGTGCCGAAGACCAGCTCGGCCGCGATCAGGGTGCGCCAGGCAAACGCCCAGCCGATCTTCAAGCCCGAGACGATGGACGGCAAGGCGCCCGGCACGAGAATGTGCAATACCAGGCGCAAGCCGTTCAGCCCATAGTTGCGGCCCGCCATGCGCAGGGTCTCGGGCACGCCCTGGAAGCCCGCATACGTGTTCAAGGCCAGCGGCCACATCACGGAATGGACGATGACAAAGATCAAACTGGCGCGCCCCAGGCCGAACCACAGCAGGGCCAGCGGCAGCAGGGCAATCGCGGGCAAGGGATTCAACATGGCCGTCAGGGTTTCCAGCAGGTCGCGCCCGATGCGGCTGGACACGGCCAGCAAGGTCAGCACGAAGGCGGCCAGCACGCCCACCGCATAGCCCTGCAGCAAGACGATCAGGGAAGCGGCCGTGCGCGTCAGCAATTCTCCGCTGGCAATGCCGCCGATAAACGCCTGCGCCGTCTGCAGAAAACTGGGCAACAATAAATCGTTCTGCGTCCAGCGCGCCGCGCCTTCCCACAGCAGGGCCAGGCTGAGCAAAATCAAGGCCTTGCGCCACAGCGCGTGCTGGCTCCAGCGCTGCCAGCGCGACAGTGGCTGCTCGACGGTGACGCCGGCCGGCGGCGGCGCCGCATACACGAATTCCTGGCGAATGGGCGGCTCCAGCAACACATTCATACGGCCTCCCGCTGCGCGCCAGTTGCTTGCGGAACAGGAACCACTTCCTCATCGAACAGCAGGCCGTGGATGCGGCTGCTGGCAGCCTGGAATTCCGCGCTGCCCGCGCTGTGCAAACCGAACTGATGGCTGTTGAGTTCGGCGCGCACCCTGCCCGGATGGGGCGACAGCAGCAGGATGCGGTTGCCCACCACCAAAGCTTCCTCGATCGAATGCGTGACGAAGACGAGGGTAAAGCGCAGCTCTTCCCACAGGCGGCTCAGCTCTTCCTGCATCTTGCGCCGCGTCAAGGCGTCGAGCGCGGCGAACGGCTCATCCATCAGCAGCACTTCCGGCTGCATGGCCAAGGCACGGGCGATGGCCACCCGTTGCTTCATGCCGCCCGACAAGGTATGTGGATGGGCATCCTCGAAGCCGGCCAGGCCCACCTTGGCGATCCAGTGATGGGCGCGCTCGCGCGCCGCCTGCTGGTCGAGACGCTTGCTGGCCAGCAAGGGGAACATGACGTTTTCCAGCACCGTCTTCCACGGTGGCAACTGGTCGAATTCCTGGAACACGACCACCCGGTCCGGTCCCGGTTGATGAATGGGCTGGCCCTGCATGGCGATGCTGCCCGCGCGCGGCGCGATGAAGCCGGCCACGGCTTTCAGCAAGGACGACTTGCCGCAGCCCGATGGCCCCAGCAAGACAAAACGGTCGCCGCGGAACACGTCGAAACTGACGTCGTGCGTGGCGCGCACGGTGCGCTGCTCCGTGCGGTATTCCAGGCTGACATTTTTGACGCTGAGTAATGGCGCCACTGTGACCGGAGGACGTACCAGGTGAAAAGCGGGCGCGTTCATGTCAGCCTCCTTGCGTGATGGCAGGGTCGTCAAAGAAATAATCGCGCCAGCTGTCGGGCAGGTTGCGGATGGCGCTGACGCGGTGCAAAAATTGCGCCAGGCCATAGGTGTTTTGCGGTGCGATCTTGAATTGCACTTGCGGATTGGCAAAGATTTTCAAGAGCAGATTGCGGTCCACCTTGCTTTTATTCACCTTGATATAGATGTCGGCCGCGCCTTGGCGGTTGCTGCTCGCATACTGCGCCGCTTCCGCCAGCGCGGCGATGAAGGCGCGATAGGTTTTCGGATTGTCCTTGCGGTATTTTTCTGCCGCATACAGCAGGGTCGACGAGCTGGGCCCGCCTTGCACATCGTAGGAATTGAGGAGGATGTGGGCGTTCGGATTTTGCGTCAGTTCCTGCTCCTGGAACGGTGAATTGCCGAAGTGGCCAGTCAACTCCGTGCCGCCGGCGATGATGGCGGCGGCCGCGTCCGGATGCGGCAAGGTTTGCGTGATTTTATCCAGGCGGGCAAATTCCTTGTCGCCCCACTGTTTTGCCACGGCCATTTGCAATATTCTCGCCTGGACGGAGACGGAGACGGCAGGCAAGGCGATGCGATCCTTGTCCGTCAAGTCCGCCAGGGTTTTCACCTTCGGATTATTGCTGATCAAATAGTAGGGGAAATTGCCGAGCGAAGCCACGCCGCGCACGTTCTGCCGGCCTTTGGTGCGGTCCCATATCGTCAGCAGCGGCCCCAGCCCAGCCCCCGCGATATCGATATTGCCCGACAACAAGGCGTCGTTGATGGCAGGGCCGCCAGACAGGGTGATCCACTCGACTTTGACGTCGACGCCCTGCTGCTTGCCATGCTTTTCGATCAGCTTTTGTTCCTGCGCAATATTGAGCAGCAAGAAGGTGATGCCATGCTGGCCCGCGATGCGGATCTGCCCTTCGGCCCGGGCCATGGGCATGGCCATGCACAGCACGGCAATGGTGGCGAGCAGGCGGCGGGAAAAGGTAAAGATCGGCAACATGGACACTCCTTGGGTCAGGCTTACAGGAAAAAATCAGTACGGCGCATCGCCTTCGATGGTGGTTCGATAGAGTTTGCGGCGCTGCTCGGGCGGACACCCCGTCGCCAGGTGCATCAGGGAACGGTTGTCCCAGAACACCAGGTCGTGCGGCTGCCAGCGGTGCACATATAAATGCTCGGGGCGCACGCTGTGCACGAACAATTCGTCGAGCAGGGCGCGGCTTTCATCCTCGGGCAAGCCGACGATACGCGTGGTGAAATGTTCGCTGACAAACAGGGCGCGGCGTCCCGTTTCCGGATGCACGCGCACGACGGGATGGGTGACGGGTTTGACTTCATCGATCTGCGCCTGCGTCAGCGCGGGGCGCCAGGGATTGCGGCGGCGCAATTCCTCATACTGGCTCAGGTAACTGTGTTCGGCACGGGCGCCGCGCACGGCGTGGCGCAGCGCGGCCGGCAAGCTTTCCCAGGCCAGGTGCATGTTGGCAAACACGGTATCGCCGCCCTCGTCCGGCAGCTCTTGCGCGTGCAGCATGGAACCGAGGCTGGGCACTTCCTTGTACGACAAATCGGAATGCCAGAAATGGCCCGCGTCGCCGAGGCCGATGGGCTGGCCGTTTTCGACGATGTTCGAGATGATCAGCACTTCCGGCTGCGTTGGCAGCTGGAACTGGCGCAGCACGTGGATTTGCAGGGGACCAAAACGGCGGCTGAAATCGACCTGTTGTTGCGGCGTGATGTGCTGCTCGCGGAACACCAGCACGTGATGGTCGAGGTGGGCGTGGTGCAAGCGCTGGAAGTCGCCCAGCGACAGCGGCTGGGCCAGGTCCAGCCCCAGCACTTGCGCGCCGAGCGGCGCATCGAACGTCTCGATACGGAAGTGGCTGGTGGAGTACTTGGGTTTCAGGACGGCCGACATGGGAACTCGACTAGAGTCTGGGGAAGTCCACTGTATGTCGGCCGGCTTCCCTTGCAAACGAAGCATTTACTATATGGATATGCGCGGCGCGTTGCGCCACGCTGCAACTGGCATCGGCGTGGCCAGGGAACTGGCGCTGCGCCTGCGTCGCTTACGCCGTTGCTTCGTAGCGGGCCAGGCGCGTCGCCATGCGCGGCGCCAGCTCGTGGCCGGCCGTGACCGTCACTTCCAGATCGTTCAGCAAGCCATCCTTCAAGCCATAGACCCAGCCATGGACGCTGAGTTCCTGGCCCCGTTCCCACGCATCTTGCACGATGGTGGTCTGGCATACGTTCAAGACCTGCTCGACCACGTTGAGTTCGCACAGGCGGTCGCCGCGCTGGCGGCTGGTCAGCACGTCGCCCAGGTAGCGTTCGTGCTTCTGGCCCACGTCCTGCACGTGGCGCAACCAGTTGTCGACCAGGCCGATGCGCGTGCCCGTCATGGCCGCATGCACGCCCTTGCAGCCGTAATGGCCGACGATGATGACATGTTTGACTTTCAGCACATCCACGGCAAATTGCAGGACGGACAAACAATTCAGGTCGGAATGCACGACCACATTGGCAATATTGCGGTGCACAAACACGTCGCCAGGCGCCATGCCCAGCAGTTCGTTGGCGGGCACGCGGCTGTCGGAGCAGCCGATCCACAGGTATTCGGGCGACGTTTGCGCTTCCAGGTTCTTGAAGAAGTTCGGGTCTTTCGCCACCATCGAGTCGGCCCAGCGGCGGTTACGCTGCAGCAGTTCCGCCAGGGCCATGCCATTTTTCGGTTCGGTCATATCGCTCCCATTGTGTAAGTACGACTGCATTGGCGGCAGATCGCGCCCATAGGCCGGCGATGTGCGCACATTGTTCAGTCGTAGTGAAAAAAACGCCGGGATGTTGAAGCATCCCGGCGCATGGTATTACGTGTGCTTATTCAAAAAAGTCCTTGACCTTGTCTTTCCAGGTCTTGCTTTGCGGACTGTGCTTGGCACCGCCCTCGGTGGTCGACTTTTCAAAGTCGCGCAGCAGGTCTTTCTGTTTTTCCGTCAGTTTGACCGGTGTTTCGATCGCCACGTGGCAGAACAGGTCGCCCGCGTAACCGGAGCGCACGCCCTTGATGCCCTTGCCTTTCAGGCGGAAGGTCTTGCCCGACTGGGTGCCTTCCGGGATCGTGAACGACACTTTGCCGTTCAGGGTAGGCACTTCGATTTCGCCGCCCAGGGCCGCCTTGGTGAACGAGATCGGCATTTCGCAATGCAGGTCGTCGCCTTCGCGCTGGAACACGGCGTGCGGCTTGATGTGGATTTCCACATACAGGTCGCCCGACGGACCGCCATTCGTGCCCGGTTCGCCGTTGCCGGACGAACGGATACGCATGCCGTTGTCGATACCGACTGGTATCTTGACTTCCAGGGTCTTGTTGCGCTTGATGCGACCGGCGCCGCCGCATGGCGTGCACGGGTCGGTGATGACCTTGCCGCTGCCATGGCATTTCGGGCAGGTTTGCTGGATGCTGAAGAAACCTTGCTGCATGCGCACCTGGCCGTGGCCACCGCAAGTACCGCAAGTGGTCGGCGAGGTACCCGGCTTGGCGCCGCTGCCGTGGCACGTGTCGCACTTGTCCCAGCTCGGCACGCGGATGGTCGTGTCGAAGCCGTGCGCAGCTTGCTCCAGTGTAATTTCCAGGTTGTAGCGCAAGTCGGCGCCACGGTACACCTGTGGCCCCGCATTGCGGCTGCGCCCACCGCCACCGCCAAAGATGTCGCCGAAGATATCGCCGAAGCTGTCGGCAAAGCCGCCAGCACCGCCGCCGAAGCCGCCACCGCCGCCCATGTTCGGGTCCACGCCAGCGTGACCATAACGGTCATACGCATCGCGCTTTTCCGGATTGGTCAGCATCTCGTAGGCTTCTTTGACTTCCTTAAACTTTTCTTCCGATTCCTTGCTATCCGGATTGCGGTCCGGATGGTATTTCATCGCCAGTTTACGGTAAGACTTTTTGATCTCTTCTTCCGAAGCATTTTTTGCGACACCGAGTGTCTCGTAAAAATCACGCTTTGCCATGTTGTCGGCACCTTGCAGTCTATCTACTGATGTAAAAATTACACGAAAAAGCCGAGTCGAGTGCTGCACTGGGCAACGACTCGGCTCGGCCGGTCTTCGCGGCTAATTCCGCGATGTAGCGTTCAGCCCGGCTGCCCCCAGTTCATGGGAGCGCAAGACATTACTTGCTGTCTTTGACTTCTTTGAAGTCAGCGTCAACAACGTCGTCTTGCTTGGCGCCTGCGTCCGATGCGCCAGCAGCTTGCTGTGCACCTTCCGCGCCGCCGGCAGCTTGCTGCGCTTGCATGTCGGCATACATTTTTTCGCCCAGTTTCTGCGATGCGCTCGACAGTGCTTCCACCTTGGTGTCGATCTCAGCCTTGTCGCCCGCCTTGATGCTTGCTTCCAGGTCGGTGATCGCCGCTTCGATCTTATCTTTCTCGCCCGCGTCGAGCTTGTCGCCGTATTCGGTCAAGGATTTCCGGGTCGAGTGTACCAGAGCATCGGCCTGGTTGCGCGACTCGGCCAATTCTTTGACCTTCTTGTCTTCTTCCGCGTTCAACTCGGCGTCTTTCACCATCTTCTGGATTTCAGCCTCGGTCAAGCCGGAATTGGCCTTGATCGTGATCTTGTTTTCCTTGCCCGTGGCCTTGTCTTTCGCACCGACATGCAAGATGCCGTTGGCGTCGATGTCGAAGGTCACTTCGATCTGCGGCGTGCCGCGCGACGATGGCGGAATACCTTCCAGATTGAATTCACCCAGGCCTTTGTTGCCGGCGGCGATTTCGCGCTCACCCTGGAAGACCTTGATGGTCACCGCAGGTTGATTGTCGTCGGCCGTCGAGAATACCTGGCTGAACTTGGTCGGAATCGTCGTGTTTTTGTGGATCATCTTGGTCATCACGCCGCCCAGGGTTTCGATACCCAGGGACAAAGGCGTTACGTCCAGCAACAGCAAGTCCTTGCGTTCGCCCGACAGGACCGAACCTTGAATCGCTGCGCCCACTGCCACGGCTTCGTCCGGATTCACGTCCTTGCGTGGATCTTTGCCGAAGAATTCCTTCACTTTTTCCTGTACCTTCGGCATACGCGTCATACCGCCGACCAGGATGATGTCATCGATGTCCGACACTTTCACGCCAGCATCTTTGATGGCGATGCGGCATGGTTCCATCGTCGCGATGATCAGTTCTTCCACCAGGGACTCCAGCTTGGCGCGGGTCATCTTCAGGTTCAGGTGGACCGGTGCGCCATTCGCCATGGCGATGTACGGCTCGTTGATCTCGGTTTGTTGCGACGACGACAATTCGATCTTCGCGCGCTCGGCCGAAGCCTTGATGCGCTGCAGGGCGATCGGATCTTTTTTCAGGTCGATGCCGTTGATCTTCTTGAACTCGTCGATGATGTAATCGATGATGCGCTGGTCGAAGTCTTCGCCGCCCAGGAAGGTGTCGCCGTTGGTCGACAGCACTTCAAATTGTTTCTCGCCATCAACATCTGCGATTTCGATGATCGACACGTCGAACGTACCACCACCCAAGTCATACACGGCGATTTTACGGTCGCCTTTTTCGGTCTTGTCCAGGCCGAACGCCAGCGCTGCCGCGGTTGGCTCGTTGATGATGCGCTTGACGTCCAGACCAGCGATACGGCCGGCATCCTTGGTCGCTTGACGCTGCGAGTCGTTGAAGTACGCAGGTACGGTGATGACGGCTTCGGTGACTTCTTCACCGAGGTAGTCTTCTGCCGTTTTCTTCATCTTGCGCAGCACTTCAGCCGAAATTTGTGGCGGCGCCAGTTTTTTGTCGCGCACGCCGATCCATGCATCGCCGTTGTCGGCTTTCATGATTTGATACGGCATCAGCGCGATGTCTTTTTGTACTTCTTTTTCGTCGAACTTGCGACCGATCAGACGCTTGACTGCGTACAGCGTGTTTTTCGGATTGGTCACGGCCTGGCGTTTCGCCGGCGCGCCGACGAGAATTTCGCCATCTTCTTGATAAGCAATAATCGACGGCGTCGTGCGTGCGCCTTCAGCGTTTTCGATTACCTTTGGTTGACCGTTTTCCATGATGGAAACGCAGGAATTCGTGGTTCCCAGATCGATACCGATAATTCTACCCATGATTTTTTTCCTTTTATTTGCTAGATTTCAGATGGTTCTTATATGTGGCAAAGCGGCATGGTTTCAAGGCTTGCTTGATGCCGCACTCTGATTATTTTGCTTGCGCGGTCGTGACAATGGCTGGACGCAGCAGGCGGTCCGCAATCATATAGCCCTTTTGCAGGACTGACACGATGGTATTGGCTTCCTGCTCCGCTGGCACCACGGCAACGGCCTGGTGTTTCATCGGATCGAGCTTTTCACCCTGCACCGGCAACACTTCCACCAGGCGGTTGCGCTCGAACGCGGCATTCAATTGCTTCAGGGTCATCTCGACGCCTTCTTTCAGCGATTCGATGGTCGGTGCTTCCACCGTCAGCGCCGTTTCCAGGCTGTCTTTCACCGGCACCATGGCTTCGGCAAAGCTTTCCACTGCGAATTTATGTGCTTTAGCAACATCTTCCTGCGCGCGGCGGCGGATATTTTCACCATCGGCCTTGGCGCGCATGAAGGCATCGTGCATCTCTGCAAGACGCGCTTCGGTACTCGCCAGCTGCTCTTCCAAAGTAGGCTCTGCGGGAGCCGCGGCGTCCGCTTGCGGATTAGGTACAGCTTGGTTTTCCTGATCTTGCATCTGAAAAGCTCCTACAATCAATGACTTAAATGAGTTAGTCTAACTATCTTTACAACACTAACGGGCAGATGGGGCTATATCCTATTGTTTCAAGGGGTATGCATGGCAAAACCAGAATTACAGCGATCCATGTTACAGCTTATTACAAAACGCTACCCATTTCGGCCAGCGATCCGTGCGCGCGCCCCCTTGATTTTCCAGGCTTCCCACGGCAAAGCGGGCATTCTACCAGCCCCGCCGCCGCCATCGCCACTGGCGGCGTTGCTATCTGGATCGTACTTTTGTCGCGCCAGACATGACAAAGCCGCGCAAGCGCGGCTCATAACTGTCAAAAAATTAACATTTGTTAATTCGCCGCGCCCAGGGCCAGCGCCGCCTCGCGCGCCCTTTCGCCCGTTTTCTTGTCCGCTTCGCGCTGCGGCGCCGTCTTCATCGTCGGCCAGCCAATCATGTGCTGTTCGGCAATTTCCGCCATGCCCGCGATCCAGGCTGGCGTTTCGTTCAGGCAAGCGATGTAATGAAACTGCTGGCCACCGGCCGTTTCGAAATCATGCTTGGCTTCCATGGCGATCTCTTCCAGCGTTTCCAGGCAATCGCTGGTAAAACCCGGGCACAGCAGGTCAACGCGCTTGACGCCCTGTTGCGCAAGCGCCACCAGGGTGGGCGCCGTGTACGGTTGCAGCCACTCGGCCTTGCCGAAGCGCGACTGGAAGGTCACCGCATATTGATCCTTTGTTAATTTTAATTTTTCCGCCAGCAAGCGCGCCGTTTTCAGGCATTGGCAGTGGTAGGGGTCGCCCAGCAGCAAGGTGCGCTTGGGCACGCCATGAAAACTCATCACCAGTTTTTCCGGACGGCCATGCGCTTCCCAGTGGTTCAGCACGGAATCGCGCAGGGCGTCGATATACGTGTCGTGCTCGTGATATTGCTTAATAAAGCGCAATTCCGGCACATTGCGCACGGTGGCGTAATGGGCAAACACGGCGTCGTAGATAGAACCCGTCGTCGTGCCCGAGTATTGCGGATAGGCAGGCAGGATGGCGATACGCTCGCAGCCTTCGCTTTTCAGCCTGGCCAGCACCTCGGGCAGGGAAGGCGAGCCGTAACGCATGGCCATGGCCACCGTGACGCCGTCATGGCCCCGCTCGGCCAACGCGCCGGCCAGCAATTTCGCCTGTTTCTGCGTATGCACCTTCAGGGGCGAGCCTTCGCGCGTCCAGATCGATGCATATTTCTTGGCCGACTGGCCGGAGCGGAACGGCAAGATGATCAGGTTCAGGATGAACCACCAGACCAGGCGGGGAATCTCGACCACGCGCGGGTCGGACAAAAATTGCTTCAGGTAGCGCCGCACGGCCGACGAGGTCGGCGCATCGGGCGTGCCCAGGTTAATCAGCACCACGGCGCTGCGGTCGATGCTGCCATGCGTGTACGGCGGTTCTGTTTGAAATGACATGAAAGCTCTTCGAAGGCGTTGAATGGATAGCCCAACCATTATAGTTACATTGCGTCAACATCGGGAAAGATGGATGTTGATGCAATTCACCCATAGCAAAGGCTGGGGTCTGACCCCGGATTTAAATCGCGAGTAATTCACGGGCGTGCTTGCGCGTGGTGGCCGTGATTTCCAGGCCGCCCAGCATGCGCGCCACTTCTTCTACGCGGGCCTTGGCGTCGAGCATGTCGATGCGCGACGCCGTCTTGCCATTGTCCAGGGTGCTTTTTGCCACCTGAAAATGCTGGTTCGCCTGGCTGGCCACTTGCGGCAAATGGGTCACGCACAGCACTTGGCGTCCCTGCCCCAGGCGTTTCAGCAGGCGCCCCACCACTTCGGCGACGGCGCCGCCGATGCCGCTGTCGACCTCATCGAAGATCAAGGTCGGCGTGGTGGTAGCGTGCGAGGTGATGACGGAAATCGCCAGCGCGATGCGCGCCAGTTCGCCGCCGGACGCCACTTTAGCCAGCGAACGGGGCGCCGTGCCCGCATGGCCGGCAACGAGGAACTCCACCTGCTCGAGGCCGTGGGCGGCCGGTGCGCACGGGTGCAGGGCGATCTCGAAGCTGCCGCCCGTCATGCTCAGTTCCTGCATGGCGCGCGTGACGGCGTGCCCCAGCTCCACTGCCGCCGCCTGGCGCGTGGCCGACAGGCGACCCGCCACGACGCGATATTCCGCTTCGATCTTCGCCTCCTGACGCAGCAAGCCTTCGATATCGGAAGCGTCGGCCAGGTGCTGCAGCTTTTCCGACAGCTTGGCGTGTTCCTCGGGTAGCTCTTCGGGCGTGACGCGAAATTTGCGGGCCGTGCTGTGCATGGCTTCCATGCGCGCATCGAGCTGGTGCAGGCGCTCCGGGTCCAGTTCCACGCGGTCCAGATAATTGTTCAGCGCGTACACGGATTCCTGCAGCTGGATGCGCGACGATTCGATCAGGTCGACGATCGGCTGCAATTCCGCATCGACGGACACCAGCTTGCCCAGCTTCTGGTTCAGGGCCGACAGTTGCGACACGATAGGATGGTCTTCCGACTCGGAAATGAGGGACAGCGCTTCCTGCGCCCCTTCCAGCAGGCTGGCCGCATGTGACAGGCGGCTGTGCTCGTTCGTGATCTCCGTCCACTCGCCGGGCTTGGCCGCCAGTTTTTCCAGTTCGCCCACTTGCCATTCCAGGCGTTCGCACTCGTACAGCACGTTGGCGGCGTTGGTTTCGAATTCTTCGCGCTGGCGCACGAGGGCGCGCCAGCGCTTGTGCAGCGCCGCCACCTGCCGCGCATCGTGCTCCACGCCCGCTTCGCGCGCCGTCGCCTGGCCGTCGAGCAGGGCGCGCTGCGCCTCGCTTTTCAGCAGCGACTGGTGCGCGTGCTGGCCGTGGATATCGACCAGCATGTCGCCCAGTTCGCGCAACTGCGCGGCCGTGGCGGGAATGCCGTTGATATACGCCTTCGAGCGGCCCGCATTGTCGATCACGCGGCGCAGCAGGGCGCCGCCATCGTCGTTGGCGAATTCATTGGCCACCAGCCAGGCCTGCGCCACCTCGCTGACGGAAAAATCGGCCGTGATGTCGGCCTTGGCCGCGCCTTCGCGCACCACGCTGGCGTCGCCGCGCCCGCCCAGGGCCAGGGTCAGCGCATCGATGAGGATGGACTTGCCGGCGCCCGTCTCACCCGTCAGCACGCTGAAGCCGGCGGAAAATTCCAGTTCAATGGTATCGACAATGACAAAATCGCGAATGGACAGTGTATGGAGCATGGCTTCTGTGGTTAGGCGGCGCACCGCGGTTGACGTGGAGAAAATGTTAGCTGAGCTTGCCCTCGCCCGACGGGTATTCATTCCAGTGCAATTTTTCACGCAGGGTGTTGTAGTAACTCCACCCTTCCGGATGCAGGAAGGTAATCGTGTGCGGCGAACGACGGATGAGGATGCGGTCTTGCTGCACCAGGCTGGCAAAGGTCTGCATGTCGAAATTGACGCTGATATCGCGCCCGCGCACGATTTCCACGACGATCTGGCTGGAATCGGGCAAGACGATGGGGCGGTTCGACAGCGCATGCGGAGCGATCGGCACGAGCACGATGCCGCCCAGGGTCGGATGCAGCAGCGGGCCGCCGGCCGACAGCGAGTACGCGGTCGAGCCCGTGGGCGTGGAAATGATCAGGCCATCCGAACGCTGGTTGTACATGAAGTGGCCGTCGACTTCGACGCGCAATTCGGCCATGCCGGCGCCGCCCCCGCGCGAGACGACGACATCGTTGACGGCCATGCCCACGTGAATCGACTCGCCGTCGCGCAGCACGCTGCCTTCGAGCAAGGTGCGGCGTTCGGCCTTGAAGCGGCCGCCGAGAATTTGCGCCAGCACGGGCAGCATGCGCTCGAGCGGGATATCGGTCATGAAACCCAGGCGTCCTTGATTGATACCGATCAAGGGAACGTCGAATGGCGCCAGCTGGCGCGCAATGCCCAGCATGGTGCCGTCGCCGCCCATGACGATGGCGCAATCGGCGGCGGCGCCGATCTCGGCCGGCGACATGGCGCGCACGCCGGGAAACGCCAGGTTCAGATGCGCGGCCGTCTCCGCCTCAAAGACCACCGTGTGGCCCAGCACTTGCAGGAAATCGACGATGCTTTTCACGGGCTCGGCAATGCCATCCGTATTCTGGCGCACGACCAGGGCGATGGTCTTGGCGCCCAGGTTAAAGCGCTCGCCCGGGGCTGGCAAGGTCGCGGCTGGCTGTTCGGCGCGTTGTTCGGCGTGTGTATCGACGGGCATATGAGTCTCGGTAGTGAATTCGGTGGCAAACCGCCCCAGGCTGTCGCGTCGCACGCCGGCATCGCATGATACTGTATATATGCACAGTATAGTGCGGCTGCCGTGTGCCCGCAAGGGGCGTTCTTGGTGTTGCACGCAGTGTAGCGCAGAAAAAGAATCGTCCATGCGTGCGCCAGCGCTCCCTGCATGGACAAATTCGCTTGCAGACGGCCTGGCGCGGCAGGACACTGGTTGCACTTTATTGTCAGGAGGCCATATGGTTAGCCAGCATAGCGAACGCAAGATCAATACCGATGCAAAGGTCCAGAATGACGGCGTCGACCGTCTGCCGCATGAGCGCGACGAATCGCCCGATGCGCAGAACGTGCATCCGCGCAAGATCATGCAACAGGCGGCCAGCGACCTGGAACAAGGCCTGGTCGACACGGACCGCCACGCCCAGCCCGGCGTGGAAAAAGTCAAGCCGGCCGCGCCGCGACAGGCCCGCCCCGACGCGCAGCTGGAACCAAAGAAGGCGCGCTGAGTCGAACTGTCCGGCACCGCGACTTTGCCGACTCCGCGCCGTGTATGCCTTGGCCCCAAGCATTCGCCCCCTGTGTGACGCAACGAACGGAAGCGCAAGGGCATGGCGCGCATGATGGACCTTCGAACCACGCAAGGAGTACATCATGAAAAAAACAGGATCAGCCGTCTGGAGTGGCGGCCTTAAAGATGGCAAAGGTTTCATTTCCACCGAAAGCGGCGCGCTCGACAATGTGGCATATGGTTTCAACACGCGCTTCGAAGACGGTCCCGGCAGCAATCCGGAAGAACTGATCGGCGCCGCCCATGCCGCCTGCTTCACCATGGCCTTGTCCGGCCAGCTGGGTGAGGCGGGTTTGCGCGCCACGGCCCTGAAAACCACGGCCGATGTCAGCCTGGAAAAAATCGATGGCAGCTATGCCATCACGGCCGTCCACCTGACCCTGGTGGCCACCATTCCCGGCGCCACCGACGCAGCGTTCCAGGAAGTAGCAGTGCGCGCCAAGCTCGGTTGCCCCGTGTCCAAATTGCTGGCCACGGAAATCACCCTGGATGCCCGTCTGGAGTAAATCCAGAGGCACCAAGGTCACCGTCCGCTGCTGTCCTGCACCAGGGCAGCCGGGGCGGTCTCGGCAAGAAAGCCATAAACCGCATAAAATCCTGCCATTCCCCTATCATCATCAAGGATTTACGATGCGTATTTTGCACACCATGTTACGGGTCGGCGACCTGCAGCGCTCCATCGATTTTTACACCAAGGTCCTGGGCATGAAGTTGCTGCGCACCAGCGACAATCCCGAATACCAGTACACGCTGGCCTTCGTCGGCTATGGTTCGAACCCCGACCACGCGGAACTGGAACTGACGTATAACTATGGCACCACCAGCTACGAGCTGGGCACGGCGTATGGCCACATCGCCATCTCGGCCGACGACATCGTCGCCGCCTGCGACGCGGCACGCGCGAATGGCGGCAACGTCACGCGCGAACCGGGCCCCGTCAAGGGCGGCAATACCGTCATCGCCTTCATCACCGATCCGGACGGCTACAAGATCGAATTGATCGAGCGCAAGTTCGACGGCCAGGGCGGCGGCCTGTAATTCCTCAGCCTGGCCCGGCGGCCGTTGCAACGGCCGCGCGCAGCCAGGCGATGCCCGCATCACCGTCCGTGCGGCGGTGCCGTATCGCTTCAAACGCAAACGGCGCGATGGCAAACGGCGCAGAATGCTGCGCCAGCCCTTGCGCCGCGCTGCCGTGCAAGGCGCGCCGCGCCACCGTCAAAATCATGTCCGTCCCCAGCACGACATCGGGTGCGACCGTCCAGTACGGCACGCGCACGGCGATGCGGCGCGCCTGGCCCAGCTGAGCCAGCGCCGCGTCCACTTCGGCCGCCATGCCCCCCTCGCTGGATGCCACCAGCACGTGCGGGCGCGCCAGGTAGGCCTCCAGACTCATCGCTTCGCCCGGCGCCAGGCTGGCCGGGTCCAGCGCGCACACGAACGTTTCCTCGAATAAGGTTTCTCTATGTAACTGCTCGGGCAGTTGCGGGAACACGCCCAGCGCCAGGTCAATCTCGCCATCCTGCACGCCAGCGATCACGGCAGGACGGCTGGCGTAGCTGACGGCCACGTCGATGCCGGGTGCGTCCACGCGCAAGCGGCGCAACAAGCGCGGCAAGAGCAACGCCGCGCCGTAATCCGACATCGCCAGACGAAACACGCGCTGCGCCGTGGCCGCCTCGAAAACGGCGCCGCCCAGCACGGAGCGCACGCTTTGCAGCGCTTCGGCCAGCGGCCGCGCCAATTCCAGTGCGCGCGCCGTGGGCTGGAAGCCGCCCTTGCCGCGCAGCAGCAACGGATCGTCGAGCAAATGGCGCAAGCGCGCCAGCGCATGGCTGACGGCAGGCTGACTCATGTGCAGGCGTTCGGCCGCGCGCGACAAATGGCGCTCGCTGAGCAGCGCTTCCAGGATCACCAGCAAGTTCAGATCGACGGCGCGCAGATTATTCATTTGGTGCATAGCTGGACGACAAATTACGAATTGGATTTAATCATCACAGCATAATACGATGACGCCATCAACTCAACACGCATGGAGTCCTACATGAACGGATGGATCACCCTGTTTGCCCCGCTGGCCATGCTGGCCGGCGCCGTCGTCCCCTTCCAGGCGGGCGCGAATGCCGCACTGGGCCGCAACCTGGGCCACCCGTTGTGGGCCACGCTCGCCTCGCTGGCCGTCAGCGCCATGCTCGCTTCACTGGTGATGCTGCTCTGGAGAGTGCCGGCGCCCGATTTTCACCTCGCCGTGCGCGGGCCCGGCTGGTCCTGGCTGGGCGGCGCGGCCGGCGTGTTTTATATTACGGCCGCGCTGATGCTGGCGCCGCGCATGGGCTCCGGCCCCTTCATGGCGGCCGTCATCGGCGGACAAATGCTGGCCGCGCTGGCCATCGACCGCTACGGCTTGCTGGGCTTTGCCGTCAAGCATATTTCTCCGCTGCACTGGGCCGGCGCGGGCCTGGTGGTGGCCGGTGTTGTACTCACACAGATCGCCAACAGCCGCGCCGTGTGACAACACCTCAAGACGAAAAAAAACCAGCGCCGCTGCCGGTGCTGGTTTTCATTCAGAGCAAGAGCGCGCTTACTTGTCGAGCAAGGCGTTGACGGGCATCAAATCCGTTTCCTTCAGGGTGCCGGCCGCCGCCTTCAGGCGCAAGCCGTTCATGATGGTGTCGTAGCGCGCTTTCGACAGGTCTTTTTGCGTCGAGAACAATTGTTTCTGCGCATTCAACACGTCGATATTGATGCGCACGCCCACCTGGTAACCGAGCTGGTTCGACTCCAGCGCCGATTTGCTCGACACTTCCGCCGCTTCCAGCGCCTTGACTTGCGCCAGGCCGCTATTGACGCCCAGGAAAGCCTGGCGCGCGCCCTGCGATGCCGTGCGGCGTGCCGTTTCCAGGTCGTTGCGGGCCTTGTTTTCCAGCGCAATCGATTCGCGCACCTTGCTGGTGACGGCAAAGCCGCTGAAAATCGGGATGCTCCACTGTACGCCGATGGCGTTGTTGTTGGAATTGCCGTTACCGCCGCCCGTCGTATAGGTATGGCCCGCGTTGGCGATCAGGTCCAGCGTCGGATAGTGGCCGGCGCGGTTGCGGCCGATGTCGCGCTTGGCCGATTCCACGTTGAACTGGGCCGTGACGACGCCGTAGTTCTGCTCTTCCGCCGAGCTCACCCACGGATCGATGGCGGCCGGTTCCGGCGCGCTGAGGACCACGCCCGTACGCATCGGCGCCAACGATGCCGGGGCCTCGCCGATGATGGTTTGCAGCGCGCTGCGCTTGTTGGCCAGGTCATTGATGGCGGCAAATTCCTGCGCCACCACCAGGTCGTAGGCCGCCTGCGCTTCATGCGTGTCGGTAATCGTTTGCGTGCCGACTTCGAAGTTGCGCTTGGCCGATGCCAGCTGCTCCGTCGTGGCGACCTTTTGCGCCTGCGTCGCGCCCAGGTTGTCTTGCGCGCTGAGCACGTCGAAATACGCCTGCGCCACACGCGTGATCAGGTCTTGCTGCACCTGTGCAAATTGCGCTTCGGCTATCGCCTGCGCCAGTTTGCTTTGCTGATACGTTTCCCAGCGGTCCCAGCGGAACAGCGGCTGCGCCAGGGTCAGATTGTAGCTATTCGTGTGCACCTTGACCGTGGGCATGGAGATCGTGCTGGTGATCGGCTCGATGTTATTGCGCGTATTGCTGCCCGAGGCGGACACTTGCGGCAGCAAGCCTGCCAGCCCCTGCGGAACCCGCTCCATCCCGGCCGACAGGGCCGCGCGCGCACTGGCGTACTGCGCGTCATTGGCCAGCGCCTGCTGGTACACCTGGATGAGATCGGCCGCCTGCGCTTGCAGCGAGCATGTCATCGAGACAAAGGCGCTGGTCATCAGCACGGCGATAAGGGGTTTCCGCATTGCATTTCTCCGTTGGAGTCGTCAAAAGTTGATGGAATCAAAAATCTGCTACCGCATGCCTTGCGCCCGCCGGATCAGCGGGGTACAGGCCTCCGCAGGCATGCAGGAAAACATGCCTGGGTGCATCTACTGCGAATTAACTTAGTATTTCGGCATCGCGCTGTCGACTTGCAGCGCCCAGGCATGCACGCCGCCCGTCAAATTACTGATCTTGCCAAAACCATTGCGCTCCAGGAAGGCCGCCACCTGCATGCTGCGCATGCCGTGATGGCAGATGCAGACGATCTCGGCGTCTTCATCGAGGTCATCGATGCGCGCAGGAATCGAGTTCATCTGCATCAGGGTGGCCCCGTCGAGGTGGCACAGATCGAACTCCCACTGTTCCCGCACGTCCAGCAAAACAGGACGCGGGCGGGAAGGGTCAGCCAGCCAGGCGGCCAGCTGCGGTGCACTCAAATGCTCCATCGAATCGGTCGCCTCAGAACTGGAAATGCGACGGTGCCACCGCTTGCAGCGGCGTGACATTGGTTTCAAACAGCTTGCGCGTGTCATAAGCCTTGTCCGAGCTGCGCGTGATCAGGTGCGCCGACATGATCGGCGCTTCGCCGATGATGGCCAGGATGCGGCCGCCGACTTTGACTTGTTGCAACAGTGCTTCCGGCAACACGGCCAGGGAGCCGGACACGACGATCACGTCGTACGGCGCACCCTTGCTCCAGCCTTGGGCGCCGTCGCCCAGTTCCACGGTGACGTTCGTCACGCCGTTGGCGGCCAGGTTCTGCTCGGCCAGGGTTTTCAATTGGGGAACGATTTCCACGCTCGTCACATGGCGTGCCTTGTGCGCCAGCAAAGCGGCCATATAGCCGCTACCGGTGCCGATCTCCAGCACATTTTCATGCTTCTTGACGGCTACGTCTTGCAAAATGCGCGCTTCCAGCTTTGGCGTCAACATGCATTCGCCGCCGCCCAGTGGAATTTCCGTATCGACGAAGGCCAGGTTTTTATAGGCGGCCGGCACGAAATCTTCACGCTTGACCACGTTCAACAGCTCCAGCACGTCGAGATCCAGTACGTCCCATGGACGGATCTGCTGTTCGATCATATTGAAGCGGGCTTGTTCGATATTCATCTTTGGACTCGGTAAGTGAAGTAATAATCCGCCATTTTATCGTTGAACTGGCTGAAAGCACATGTTAACCATAAAGGCGGGGAATGGAGGAAATTTGCGACGATCTGCAGATTTGGGGGGGCGAACCTTGGAAAAGGGGCAACTGAACGGTGGAAGCAGGCTCAGCGCATCAGCTTTTTCCAGGCGCCTCCACCTGCAGGCTGCGCACGCTCATGTCGATAAACGCATCCATATAGGCGAGCGGATCGATATTCTTGACCTCGCACGGCACAAAGGAGTGCGTCCACATCATGAGCATGGTGACGGGTGCGCTGAGGATGGTGCTGACCAGCACGGGATCGACCTGGCGGAATTCGCCGCGCTGCATGCCCCGTTCCAGCAGGCTGACGATCAGCGCATTGCCGCGCGTGACGACTTCTTCGTTGTAAAACTGCGCCAGTTCCGGGAAATTGTTCGCTTCGGCCAGCATCAGCTTGGTCAAGCCGGCCAGTTTCGTGGCGCCGAACTCTTCCCACCACTGCATCATCACCTTGCGCAACAACTCGGCGCTGCTGCTGTCCGAGGCGGCCATGCTGTCTTCCGCCTCGCCGATCGACTGCACGATATTGTCGCGCACCACGGCCTTGAACAGCTCTTGTTTATTCTCAAAGTACAGGTACAGCGTGCCTTTCGACACGCCGGCCCGCTTGGCCACATCCTCCAGGCGCGTCGATGCGAAGCCCCGTTCGACAAACAGGTCGAGGGCGGCGGCGAGCAATTCCTGTGGGCGGGCATCCTTGCGCCGCTCCCAGCGGGGCTTGGTATCAATCGGGGCTTGCATGTGTCTTTCCAAGTAACTTACTTTTGAGTCATTAATAGTAGACCTGTCTACCGCCAAGGTCAAGCGCAGGCCGCTTCGTTGGACGACGCATAAGCTTGCACGGACGACAGATAAAGTTGCACGCGACGACGCATAAACCTGCACGCGGTGCAAAACTTGGATGCAAGTTGCTGACGACTCCGGCAACCACAATGCCGCACAACCTCGTACTCATGCCTCCATCCCGATGCAAAAAGCCTTATATCACCGGCCAAACATGCTTTGCAAGGCCATTATAGCGGTCTGAGGTAGGGAAGAAGTAACGGTCGTGAGGTCCGCAGCGAATCGTATGGATAGTACACGCGGGTCGCTCGGCTTGTTTGGCCTGGGAATGTCATCCATCGCGTAAACCATTGCGGAGCGTTCGGCAAAAACAAGATCGAACCGTTTGTCTACTTTGTCGGAAAAGTCGCTGCCTAGCTGTTCGTTTGCTGGACGGATTGACCCTCTCAGTTTGACCCTCCCTCCAGGTTCTCGCGAACGCCGCGACCCTATCGTAAGACCCCTCGAATCCCAATTCCTTCAAGTCTTCATGGATCTGTTTCAGCGTACGCCGCTGCTTGCGTGATCGCGCCGCTTCGGTCTTCAAGAGCGCAGAAAGCTGGAACGCGTATTTATCGATGGCGCGGGTAGAGCGCCGCTCTGAGTAGGTCGGTTCAACGGTTTCCGATCGCAGATAGCGTCGGACGGTGTTTCTAGAGATGCCTAAACGCCTGGCTATCTCTCTCAAAGGGACCTGGTCGCGAATGTGCCAGCGTCGAATAATGCCTAGTAATGCCACGTCGATCACTCCAATTCCCCACTCAATGTTATGAGCAGGATTGTGTCTTATACGTGGGTCAGTTTCGTGTGCAAATTATGTGGCAAAGTGGGTCAGATTTCGCTGCAAATCAACAGTCTTGCACGTTGGAGCAGTGCGGCAAAATCCCGACACGGCTGCAAGTGGTCAAATAGTTAAAGTTCCTGCTTCGACGAACTTATTTTTGTAAAAAAAAGGTGGTAAATTTAACGTTTGAAATGCATAAGAGAGTGATAAAATCCTCTTTTTGTGTGTCCTGCTAGGTTTTGATGATGCTCCTTACGCTGCCAGCTTTTGATAAACTCCGAAAATTTTTACAAGAAGCTAAATTTCCGCCTGAAAATCTAATTTCAAATAGTGACCAAAAGGTTCAAATTAGTGAAGGTGATGGCTTGAAATTTCTGAATGATGGGGCAAAATCCACCCAAAAAAAATCTGAAGATTCAAATATGCAACCTCTGATTACAGGCGACATGGTGCAGGGGCAACATTTATGGGTTGTAAGGTCTGAAGACGTTGTTCACGCAGAAGAACAATGTGAGTTTGGGAAAAAATTGGAATCAAAAATTATAAAGCACACAAATTTAACAGGTGGCGGCAAAGCATTTTCCGGTGGTGAAATTATATTTTTGAATGATTGCCAAATAATCATCAATGGTTGTTCAGGTAGATATGGGCCAAAATCAGAAGAAGAAATGCTAAGTATTGCGATGGCATTTTCCGATTCTGGATATTTGGTTTGGAATATGGGTTACGATGACGAGGCAAATAAGCCACTTCCTTTCCTTGGTGTAGATCCACAATTTGTCGGATAAAATCGCTATGAATGAAAATAAATATTTAAATGAAGTTTTTGGCGATGAGTCAATTGGTGCCACTGAAAAAGAGCGTGCAAAGACCTCTAATCATCGGTTCGTCCGAAGTCAGGTTCAGATTGCTTATGCATCTCCACAAGCTAAAGGAAGAATTTTTACTGCTGTAGAAGTACTTGAAAAATTTGGCCTAAAGATATTATCTAAAGTTGCGCAAGAAGGTGCTGCATCATTAATTTCTGATCCATCAGAACCTGCAGCTACATTGAAGGCACGTAGAATTGAACTAGGTTTAATGCCAGAGGAATTGGCTAGGTCTGCTAACGTTAAAACTTCAGATGTAATAAATGCTGAAACTGCTGGAAAATTATCTAAAATGAGAACTCTCGAGAGTATAGCGCAGGCGCTTGCTCTTGACGAGATGCTCCTTGGCTATCAGTCAAATGGTGGGCGTGACTCTGATTTGGGTGTTAGATTGCGTGAGATGTCATCACATAAAGATTCGAAAAAACCTGAAGCTAATATCTTTGATGGTAGGACTGTATTAGGATTAACTGAAGCTGCTTGGGTTTTTTCAAAACAGCAAGATATTGTCGAAATGCTGGGTTATAAGTCATCAAAGCGTATAAATTTTAATATAAAGCATGAAACTAAATTAGAAAAATTAGCGTACGAAGCTGGATATGGACTTGCAAAAAAAACAAGAAAAATGCTTGGTTTGTCTTTGATGGATCCAATAGATAGTCTTCGTGTCTTAATTGAGGAAGTTTTGGAGATTCCTTTAGTACAGCAATCCCTAGCTAGTGAATTTTCTGGGGCAACTATCTCAAACGGTAACGTTAGAGGGATAGTGGTTAATGAAAATGGAACTAATAGTAATGTATGGGTTAGGAGGATGACATTAAGTCATGAGCTTTGTCATTTATTGTGGGATTCGGAAGAGAATTTAAATAAATTGCAAGTTGATCGTTATGTAGATATGGAAAGAAGTGTAACTGATCCAAAGCAAGATTATGTGGAAATGAGAGCCAATGCATTTGCTATTGAATTTCTGTTACCGCATGATGCTGTTAAACAAATGTCCGCTAAATTTCCAGACATTAGAGATCTTATAGAAGAAGCTATGGTGAAATTTGGAGTAGGGGCTGGAGCTGCAAAGTATCACATTCATAATGTTACGAAAAGAGTGACTAGCCAAGTAAAAAATACTACACTTCCCAATCCAGATCTTTCTTGGGTTGCGCGAGAGAATCTATCAATTGACTATTTCCCTGTGGAATCTACACCCATAACTAGAAGAGGAAAATTTGCTTGGATTGTTGCGTTAGCATGTGAGAATAAAATAATTACTTCCGATAGTGCGGCAAGTTTTCTATGCTGTAAAGAATCTGAATTTATTGATGGTATGAAAACAATTATTGAGCTTGGTAGCGAAGTAATAGCTAAGTAAGTCCGAACTGAGACAATAACGGCATCCCACTGTCCGCCATCGACCATGTAAAAGAGCTTTTCCCACCTTGAATATACTGCCAAGAAAAAACTGACGCGGCGTGATCGGTTCCTGGCCGAGATCGACAGCGTGACGCCTTGGGGCAAGTTGTATAAAGCCGTGGAGCCGTTCTATCCGAAGGTCGAGGGAGCCGGCCGTCCGCCAATCGGACTGGCGCGCATGCTGCGCATGTACGTGGCCCAGCAATGCTTTGGTTTGTCGGACGAAGGTATCGAAGACGCGATCTACGACAGCCAATCCATTCGTGCTTTCGTCGGCATCGACTTGGGCCGCGAATCGGCGCCGGACGCGACGACCTTGTTGAAGTTCCGCCACCTGCTTGAGGCCAACGGGCTGACGCGCCAGATCTTCGACACGATCAACGGACACTTGGCCGAGAAAGGCTTGATGATGCGCGAAGGCACCATCGTCGACGCGACGCTGATCGCCGCGCCACCGTTGACCAATAACAAGGATGGCAAACGCGACCCTGAAATGCACCAATCCAAGAAAGGCAATGACTGGCACTTCGGGATGAAAGCTCATATTGGCGTCGACGCAGCATCGGGCCTTGTGCACACTGTCGTTGGCACAGCGGCCAATGTCTCGGACGTGACGCAGGCGCATACGCTGCTGCACGGCGACGAAACCGCAGCGCTCGGCGACGCGGGTTACCAGGGCGTTGAGAAACGGCCGGAAAATGGCGGCAAAGCCGTCATCTGGCACGTGGCCATGAACGCTCCAAACGAAAGGCGCTGCCCAACAACAAATTGGGGCGCCTGACAGAAAAACTGGAGCATCTGAAGGCCAGTGTTCGGGCGAAAGTCGAGCACCCGTTCCATGTCATCAAAAACCTGTTCCGTCATAAAAAAACACGCTACCGTGGGCTGGCGAAGAACACGGCGCAACTGTTCACGCTGTTCGCGTTCGCCAATCTGGTGTTGGCCGGCAGGCGCTTTACCGTCACCGAAACCCGAAAACCGTCTTGATCACCGAAAGGCGACGAACGCAGCACCAATTCGCCCAAAAAGAGCTTGTATCGGCTCTCAAAAATGCAGATATTTGCTGATGATATTACCCGGCCGCGAATTCGCGCGGCGCGCTGGCGAAAAAGTGAATTGATCAGCGCTTCCCTAGGGACATCAAATAATGAATCGGAGCCGCCGTATCCGGCCGGCTTAACTAAGCACCAGCCATAATGCGGCGACTGTTAGACCCCATTATCAATGCCGATCGCCCGCACCCGACTTCATACACCAAGAACCATTCAAGAATATATTAAAATAGCTATCTATAAAGTAGCTTGTACGGGGAGCTAATCAAGAATGTACATGTGAGATAAAGAAGAACTGAAAATCTTAAGTCCTTGATTTCAAAAAGACCTCATTCAAGTTTCTATTCCGACGTAACACCGCTGGCACGACGCGGGGCACCGCCCGGCACGCCGAACACGGGTATTGTACGCTCCGTGCCGGCGTTGGCGACACCTCCTCTGGCGCCGGACCCTGTCGCACCGGGTGAACCGGAATGCGTTTCAGCCCCCGTTTTGCGCAGTTCATCGCATTTCCACTCAGCAAGCGTGTCGGATTTGCTATCTTGCCATCGACAGCACGGCAACCGCGGCGCGGTAGCCGGCTTTTTTCTTGTCCTGAACTACAACAATCATAAAGGAAACACCATGCGTACCTTGCTGGCCCTGTGCTGTGCCGTTGCCCTTGGCGGTTGCGCCATCGTCATCAGCCCCAATGATGGCGAAGTGCGCTATGCCGAATCGGGCGGCAATGCCATCCAGGGCAACGAGCAAGTGAGCCGCGACGTGCGCCAGGTCAGCACCATCAACACGCTCGACATCGACAGCATGAAGCGCATCGACATCAAGATTGACGTGCGCGTCGGGCCGGCGACATCGCTGGTGATTGAAGCGGACAGCAATCTGCAGCCGCACATCCATAGCGAAGTGAGCGGCAATACCCTGCGCATCTGGAGCGATACGAACATTCGCAGCAGCAATGGCATCCACGTCATCTATACGACGCCGCAATTGAAGAAGATCAACATCTCCGGCTCTGGCCGCCTGGTGGCCAGTGGTTTCAATGGCGAAGATTTCAGCCTGGAACAGCGCGGTTCGATGAAAAGCGAACTGTCGGGCACGGTGGGACGCCTCGACGTGGCCAACAATGGCTCGGGCAGCATCAACGCGGCGGCCCTCGCCAGCGGCAACACGGATGCGGTGCAGAACGGTTCGGGCAACATCCAGCTGGGCAGCCTGCGCGGCGAACGCATCAACGTGGCCCTTAACGGCTCGGGCAGCATCAGCGCCAGCGGCGCCGTACAGCGCCTCGACGCGAACGTGAATGGCTCGGGCGATATCAACCTGGCGGCCCTGCGCAGCGACGTTGCCTATCTGGCGAGCAACGGTTCCGGCGACATCGATGTCACCGTCCAGAATGAAGTCAATGCCCGCGCCAGCGGTTCCGGCCGCATCACCGTGCATGGCGATCCGGCCCGCCGCACCCTGTCGGGCAAGCGCGTCAGCATCGTGCGCTAATCACGCTCCTGGCGAGACACGGGGCCGGCTTGCTATACTGTCGGCTCCTCACCCGCCCGTCTGAAATCCCATGTCACCTTCTGCCACCCTGGCATGCCGGCCATCCTGCGGCGCCTGCTGCACCGCACCGTCCATCACCAGCCCGATTCCCGGCATGCCGGATGGCAAACCTGCGGGCGTACGCTGCATACAACTGGCCGACGACAACCGCTGCAAGATCTTTGGCCAGCCGGAGCGGCCCGCCTTTTGCGGCGGCTTGCAGCCGTCGGCAGACATGTGCGGCAGCAGCCGCGAACATGCCATCGGCTGGCTGGCCGAACTGGAACGGTTGACGGCGCCCTGAACGGTAGCCCCTGCCATCGTTACCGCTTAGCGGCCATCTTCGGCTGCTGCCGATGCTTCCTCCGCGTCGCGCAGGCGCTTGTATTCCAACAGCATGGCAAGGCCCAGATAGGTCAACAGCAGGAACAGGGAAACGCGCGCATCGCTCCAGTCCAGCGTACGGTGGCGCATCCAGTGCATGACATTTAGCAACAATACTGCACCCAGCATTCCCCATCCATGACGGCGCAAGGCACGGCCCAGCAAGGTGGCCAGCAACGATGTACGTGACAGCATGGTATTCCTTTATTCATTCCATTTTTTACAACACTAACAGAATTTATATCTTTTCGGCAATATTTTACGGCACCACGCCGTACACTTGACTCTGATTGCACGTTTGCGTATATTCATTCACATTCCTGCACGTTTTAGAAATATACCCATGTCCGCCACCCTGCTCCTCAAACAACGCCACGCGCTGATCCAGCAACAATTGCACGCCGACGGCCGCGTGCTGGCGCTGGACCTGGCGCGCCAGCTCGACGTGTCCGAAGATACGATACGGCGCGACCTGCGCGAGATGGCGGCGGCCGGCCTGTGCCAGCGCGTGTATGGCGGCGCCCTGCCGCTGGCGCCCGACGGTGGCACCTTGACGCAGCGCAAGCAGGAAGCGCCGGAACGCAAGGCGCGCCTGGCGCAGGCCGCCGTGTCCCTCGTGCGCGCGGGCCAGGTGCTGTTTCTCGATGCGGGGTCGACCAACCTGGCCATCGCCGGCGCCTTGCCGGAGTTGGCGCTCACTGTCATCACGAATGCCCCCGCGATCGCCATGGCGCTGATGGAGCGCCCGGAAATCGAGCTGATCATAGCTGGCGGCAGGGTCGACCGCCGTGCCGGCGCCAGCCTGGGCCCGCAGGCGCTGCGCACCGTCGAACGCATGCATCCCGACCTGTGCTTCCTCGGTGCCTGCGGCGCCGACGCCGACGCGGGCGTGACGGCCTTTAATTATGACGAGGCCGAATTCAAGCGCAGCATCGCCGGCGCCAGCAAGGCCGTCGTGGTCGCCGTCACCAGCGACAAGCTGGGCACGGCCGCACCGTTCGGCGTGCTGGCCACGGGCTTGCTGCAGCACCTGGTGCTGGAAGCCGATGCCGACTCTGCCCATGTGGCCGCCTTTCAACGGCTGGGCGTGCAAGTGCTGCGCGCCCGCGCCTGATTTTATCCACCCCGACTCTGGAAAAGCTCTCCCATGCATCTCACCGGCACCCTGCAACAACGCGCCACGCGCCTGGTCTTTTTTGCCGCCGGCCTCGGCATGGCCGCCTGGGCACCTTTAGTTCCCTACGCCAAGTCGCGCCTGGGCCTCGATGAAGCCACCCTCGGCATCTTGCTGCTGTGCCTGGGCGCCGGCTCGCTGTGCGCCATGCCGTTTACAGGCATGCTCGCGGCACGCTTCGGCTGCCGCAAGGTCATCGTCGGCGCCGGCTTGCTGCTGACCGCCATCCTGCCCGGTCTGGCGCTGGCCGCCACGCCGCTGCAACTGGGCCTGGTGCTGCTGGTGTTCGGCGCGGCCATGGGCACCTTCGACGTGGCCATCAACATCCAGGCCGTGATCATCGAAAAAGCCAACGGCGGCGCCATGATGTCGGGTTTTCACGCGCTGTTCAGCGTGGGCGGCTTTGCCGGTGCGGCCTGCATGGCCCTGCTGCTGTGGCTGGGCCTGACGCCGGCCTGGTCCTGCGTGGTGGTGATGCTGCTGCTGTGCGGCGTGCTGGGCGCGGCGCAAGGCCATCTGCTGCCGACGGCGTCCGCCTCGGGCGAAAAGACGCCGCTGTTCGTCATGCCGCATGGCGCCGTCATTTTCATCGGCTTGCTGTGCTTTATCGTCTTCCTGGCCGAAGGCGCCATCCTCGACTGGAGCGCCCTGTTCCTCACCACCACGCGCGGCGTGGAAGAAGCCAAGGGTGGCCTCGGCTACGCCGCCTTCGCCATCGCCATGACCTTGGGCCGCTTCACGGGCGACAAGGTGGTCAGCCGCTTTGGCGGCAAGCGGGTGCTTACTTTTGGCGGGCTGTGCGCGGCGGCAGGCTTCTTCCTCGCCGTGCTGGCGCCGCACGCCAGCCTGGCCATGGCCGGCTTCGTGCTGATCGGCCTGGGCGCGGCGAACATCGTGCCCATCCTGTTCACGGCCGCCGGCAACCAGCGTGCCATGCCGGCCAGCCTGGCGGTGGCGGCCATCACCACCATCGGCTATGCCGGCATCCTGGCCGGTCCGGCCGTCATCGGCTTCGTGGCGCACGCCACCAGCCTGAATATCGCCTTCGCCATGCTGGGCGCCGCGCTGCTGCTGGTGGCGGCCAGCGCGCGCCTGGTGGCGCCGGCAAAACAGGTATCCTGACCCTCCCCTTGCCTGGCGGACGGCGCTAAAAAAGCACTGCCCGCCAGCGCCCAAATAAGGTCCGCAAGCCTCTGTCGTGGTAAGCTTCGACCCCGCGCGCATTGCTGGCGCCATGCGCTCCCCCCATCCTGTCACTTATACCCGTTTATATATCTATGGATCTCATTCTTGCGTTAAAAGCCATCATCATGGGGCTGGTCGAAGGTTTTACCGAATTCTTGCCGATTTCGTCCACGGGACATCTGATCCTGGCCGGCAGCCTGCTCGACTTTACCAAGGATGTCTCGAAAGAAGTCATGGATGTCTTCGAGATCGCCATCCAGGCCGGCGCCATCCTGGCCGTCTGCTGGGAATACCGCCAGCGCATCGGCAGTGTGCTGTCCACCTTCAGCACCGAGGTCAAATCGCGCAAGTTCGTGCTGAACGTGGCCATCGCCTTCATCCCGCTGGCCGTTATCGGACTGGCGATTGGCAAGATGATCAAGCATGCGCTGTTCAAGCCTGTGCCGGTGGCCATGGCCTTCATCATCGGCGGCATCATCATCCTGCTGGTGGAGCGCCGCGCGCGCACCAATCCCGTCACCGTGCGCGTCAACTCGGTCGATGAAATGACGCCGCTCGACGCCTTGAAAGTGGGCTGCGCGCAGGCGTTTGCGCTGATTCCCGGCACCAGCCGTTCCGGCTCGACCATCATCGGCGGCATGCTGCTGGGACTGTCGCGCAAGACGGCTACCGAATTCTCGTTTTTCCTGGCCATCCCGACGTTGCTGGCCGCCACCGCCTATTCTCTGTACAAAGCGCGCGACATCCTGTCGGCCACCGACGTGCCCCTGTTCGGCCTGGGCACCGTGGCCGCCTTCATCTCCGCCTTCCTGTGCGTGCGCTGGCTGCTGCGTTACATCAGCTCGCACGACTTCACGTTTTTTGCCTGGTACCGCATTGTGTTTGGCTTGCTGGTCCTGGCCAGCGCCCATTACGGCTGGGTTGTTTGGGCAGAATAAGGCACTATGAATCAAGATCTTAACCAGCGCGCGCTGCACCTGCTGCAGACCGTTTTCGGCTATCCGGCCTTCCGCGGCCAGCAAGCCGACATCGTCGACCACGTCAGCCATGGCGGCGATGCGCTGGTGCTGATGCCCACGGGCGGCGGCAAATCTCTGTGTTATCAAATTCCCGCACTGCTGCGCGATGGCGTGGGCGTCGTCGTCTCGCCGCTGATCGCGCTGATGCAGGACCAGGTGGACGCGCTGGAGGAAGTCGGCGTGCGCGCCGCCTTCCTCAATTCCACGCAAACCTACGAAGAGGCGAGCCGCATCGAGCGCCTGGTGCGCACGGGTGGCATCGACGTCGTCTACGTGGCGCCCGAGCGCCTGATGACGCAGCGTTGCCTGGACCTGTTCCAGGCGTCAAAAATCTCCCTGTTCGCCATCGACGAGGCGCATTGCGTGGCCCAGTGGGGCCATGACTTCCGTCCCGAATACATCAAGCTGTCGGTGCTGCATGAGCAGTTCCCGGACGTGCCGCGCATCGCGCTCACCGCCACGGCCGACCCGCAGACGCGCGCCGAAATCGCCATGCGCCTGCAGCTGGAAGACGCGCGCCAGTTCGTCTCGTCCTTCGACCGCCCGAACATCCGCTACCAGATCGTGGAAAAGGCGAATGGCCGCAAGCAGCTGCTCGACTTCATCAACACGGAACACACGGGCGACTGCGGCATCGTCTACTGCCTGTCGCGTAAAAAAGTCGAAGAGACGGCGGAGTTTTTAAACCAGAGCGGCATCCGCGCCCTGCCGTATCACGCCGGCATGGAGTACGCCAAGCGCAGCGCCAACCAGGCGCGCTTCCTGCGTGAAGAAAACATCGTCATGGTCGCCACCATCGCCTTCGGCATGGGCATCGACAAGCCCGACGTGCGCTTCGTGGCGCATCTGGATCTGCCGAAAAGCATCGAGGGCTATTACCAGGAAACGGGGCGCGCGGGCCGCGACGGCATGGCCGCCAACGCCTGGATGGCATACGGCTTGCAAGACGTGGTGCTGCAGCGGCGCATGATCGACGAATCGGAAGCGGACGACACCTTCAAGCGCGTGCTGGGCGTGAAACTCGACGCCATGCTGGGCCTGTGCGAAACGCTCAGCTGCCGCCGCATGCGATTGCTCGAATACTTCGGCGAACCGGCTTCGCCGTGCGGCAATTGCGACACCTGCCTGGTGCCGCCCGTGTCGTTCGACGGCACGGTGCCCGTGCAAAAACTGCTGTCGGCCATCTACCGCGTCGACCAGCGCTTCGCCGGCGGCCACGTGATCGACGTGCTGCGCGGCGTGGAGTCCGAACGCATCAAGACCTGGCACCACGACTCGCTATCCGTCTTCGGCATCGGCTCGGACTTGGGCGAAGCGGAGTGGAAATCGATTTTGCGCCAGGCCATCGCGCTGGGCCTCGTCTCGGTCGACCATGAACAATACAGCTCGCTGAAACTGACGGACGCCTCGCGTCCCGTGCTCAAGGGCGGCCAGAAGGTGCAGCTGCGCCAGTACCAGAAACCGGTGAAAACCAGCAAGCGCAGCACCAGCGTGGCGAAGGGTTATGTCGAGACGGATTTGTCCACCAGCGAGCAGGCGATTTTCGACAAGCTGCGCTGGTGGCGCGTGGAGACGGCGCGCACGCACAACGTGCCGGCCTACGTCATCTTCGTCGACGCCACCCTGCGCGAAATCGCCAAGGCCAAGCCTACCTCGCTGGAACAGATGCGCGGCGTGAGCGGCGTGGGCGAGAAAAAACTGGCCTCGTACGGCGACGAAATCGTCGCCATGATCCTGGAGATGATGTGATGGAAGCACTCTCGTCCGACCTGATCTATCAGGCCGTAAACATCCTCGGCGCCCAGCCCGACGCAGAAGACGCGGTGGAAGCGCAAGTCCGTGCCCTGGTGGGCGACGACCTTAGCGTGCGCCGCCTGGCCGACGTGGTGCCGGAAGCCTTCGGCCTGGTGCTGGCGTCGCACCTTCCCGGCGCCGAAAACATGACCTTGCCCGACACCTTCCGCGCCCAGGACGACGATGGCGAGTGGGTGGAGTTCCCCCTGCGCCGCGAACCGATCTTTGTCGTCGCCCTGGACATCGCCCAGCATACCTTCCACAATGGTCCGCGCGCGCTGATGCAGAACCTGGCCGACCGCAGCTCCCTGCTGTCGGCCATCAACAAGGCCCTGAACGCGGGCGGCTCGCTCGATGGCACGACCCTGGGCCCGCCGTCCTTCTTCGGTCTGCCCGCCGCGCTGTACCAGCCGGCGGCATAAAAAACGGCGCCCGCGGGCGCCGTTTCCACACTTATTTTGCCACTGGCTTGCCGTCGACATCGAGCACCGTCACCTCGCCCCAGCCCAGTTCCCGCACTCTCGCCTCGATCTTGCGCAGGTCGCCGATGACCAGCCACACCAGCTCGTCGGGCCGCACGAACCTGGCGCCGGCACTGGCCAGCTGCGCTTCGTCGAGCGTCCGCATCCTGGCCGAATAAGCGGACCAGTACGTGTCAGGCAAACCCTGGTTAAGACTCGTCAATGCCGCCGAATCGAGTGCTGCCAGGGTTTCAAAACGGCCCGCCAGGCGCGAGTTCATATTGCGCATGATGCTGTTGAACTCTTCGCCCTGCACCGGCCGCTCGCCCGCCACGTCGCGGATTTCCTTCGCCACTTCCTGCATCGCTTCGCGCGTCTTGTCCGTCTGTACTGGCGCCAGCACCATGAAGGCGCGCTGGCCGCGTGGACGCGTCAGCACGCCGCTAGTGCCATAGCTCCAGTGCTTGTCCAGCCGCAGATTGCGGTTCAGGCGCGAGGTGGCCATGCCGCCGAAGTTCTGCATCAAGGGTTCCATCGCCAGGTCTTCCGGCTGTCCCGGCGGCAGCGACAGGTGCGCGGCGAGAATGGTCGATTGCGGCGCGTCGGGTTTGTCGATCAGGAAGACGCGCTTGCCCACCGTGCGGCCCGGTGCGGCCAGCACCTTGGCTGGCGCGCTGCCACCCTTCCAGCTGCCGAACGACGCTTCCAGTGCCGGCATCAGCTGCGCCAGCGTGGTGTCGCCGGTGACGATGAGGGTGGCGCTGCCCGGCTTGAACCAGGTGGCGTGCCATTGCGCCACGTCGGCGCGCGTCAGGCCTTGCACGCTGTTGACATCGCCCGAAGCGGGCCGGCCATAAGCGTTCTCCGTGCCATACAGGATAGCCGGCACGATGCGCATGGCCAGGCTGGTCGGCTGGGCCTTTTCCTGGCCGATCTGCGCCAAGCGGCGCTGCTTCTGCTGCGCGAACAGGTCCTCACCAAAGGCCGGCTGCAGGGCCGCGTCGGCCATCAGCGCCAGCGATGGCGCCAGGTTGCCCGCCGTTGATTGCAGACGCAGCAGGGACAGGTCGTCCAGCGAACTGCTGGACAGGCTGGCGCCCAGCGATTCAAGCGCGTCGGACAGCTCGAAGGCATTGCGCGTGCGCGTGCCCTTGTCGAGCAAATCCATGGCCAGCGACGCCGTACCCGCCTTGGCGGCGCTATCCGAGGCGCTGCCCGCGTCGAGCGCCAGGGTCACGTTGACGATGGGCGCCGCGTGCCGCTGCAGCAGCACGACCTTCACGCCATTTTTCAGCTGCGTGCGCTCGATGGCGGGAAACGCCACGTCGGGCGGCGTGCCGAGGGCCGGCAAAAGCTTGCGGTCCAGCGTGGAGTTTTCCGCCGCCAGCTGCGCGAACGGTTTGACGGTCATGGTGTGGCTGTAGCCATTGAGCCAGGCCGCGCCGCCGCGCCGGACTTGCTCCGGCGTGGCACTGGCGACCGCTTCCAGCTTGTCCAGATACGCTTCCGGCGTGGCGCCGAACGTCGCGTTCTCCGACAACTGGTTGGCCCGACGGCCAAGACGCTCATTGCCACGCGCCACTTCCGCCAGCGCGCTCGTCTTGACGCGCGCCAGCTCCGCTGCCGTCGGTCCCTGCACCAGCAACTGCTGCAGCACGCTCTCCATCTCGCGCTCGGCATCGGCGGGCGAGACGCCCGGCTTGACCGTCACGATGATATTGAAGGTGCTGCCCAGCTCTCCTTCGTTGACGCCAGCCTGGACGGATGTCGCCAGGTTTTTGTCGTACACCAGGCGGCGCACCAGGCGCGAGCTCTTCGACCCCGCAAGCACATCAGCCAGCAGCGACAGGCGCGCCACCTCGGGGTCGCTGACCGCCGGCGCATGGTAGCTGCGGTAGATGCGCGCCTGCGGCACGCGGTCTTCCATCTCGCTGCGGATATTGCTGTCCAGGCGCGGAATCCAGCTCTGCGTGCGCGGCAGCGGCGGGCCCGGCGGGATGGCGCCGAAATACTGCGTCACCAGCGCCAGAGCGCGCTCCGGCGTGATGTCCCCGGCCAGCGAAATGACGGCGTTATTCGGACCATAATAGGTGCGATACCACTGCTTGATATCGTCCAGCGAGGCCGCATTCAAGTCGTCCATGCTGCCGATCGTCGACCATGAATAGGGGTGCGAATACGGATACATCTGCGCGCTGATTTCTTGCCACACGCGGCCATACGGCTGGTTTTCGCCCTGGCGCTTTTCATTCTGCACCACGCCGCGCTCGCGCTCGAGCATCTCCTTCGAAATATAGTTGCCCAGGTAGCCCATGCGGTCCGATTCCAGGTACAGGGCACGCTCGAGCGCGGACACGGGCACGTCTTCATAAAAATTGGTGCGGTCGCCATCCGTCGTGCCGTTGCGGTTGCTGGCCCCCAGGTCATCCATCGCTTCGCGGAAGCCATGCGGATAGTTTTCCGACCCGTTGAAGAAGAAGTGCTCGAACAGGTGCGCAAAGCCCGTCTTGCCACGCTGCTCATTGCGCGATCCCACGTGGTACCACAGGTTCACGGCCACCACAGGCACGCTGTGGTCTTCATGCACGATCAGGGTCAGGCCGTTCTTGAGCACGAATCTCTGCTGCTTGAGGGCGTAATTGCTGCGCTGGAATGGTACCTGGGAGGCCGGCGCCGCTTTCACGGTCGCGGCCGGCGTGGCGGCATGCAGGGGAACGGCTATTTGCGCGGCGGCGGAAAGGGCCAGGGACATCAACAATTTCTGTTTCATTGCATTCCTGAAAAAAGAAAACTTCGCATGGGAAGATGCGGCGCAGTAGGCACCATGGCTGGCCGCAGCAGTGAAGTATTCTGCCAGATGTTTTAGATAGCAAAGAATTATTGATTGCATTTTAGAAATCTTGCCCGGCGGGCGCCGGCGCCCTTTGCATTTGCCCATAAAGGCGGTACGATCCTGCGATGGAAACCAAATGGCTGGAAGACTTCATCTCGCTCGCTGAAACGCATAATTTCAGCCGTTCCGCGGCCCTGCGCCACGTCACCCAGCCGGCCTTTTCGCGGCGCATCCAGTCGCTGGAAAACTGGCTCGGCATCGACCTGGTCGACCGCACCTCGTACCCGACGCGCCTGACGCCGGCCGGCGCCGTGTTTTACGAGCAGGCGCTGGAAATGCTGGGGCAGATCAACGGCGTGCGCGCCCTGTTGCGCGGCAAGCGGGCGGCCACGCAAACGAGCGTCGATTTCGCCGTGCCGCATACCCTGTCGCTGACCTTCATGCCGAAGTGGCTGACGGCGCTGGAAGACGGTTTTGCACCGATCAACAGCCGTTTGATGGCACTGAACGTGCACGACGCCGTGCTGCAGCTGGTCGATGGCGGCTGCGACCTGCTGCTGTGCTATCACCATCCGCGCCAGCCGGTGCAGCTGGACCCGGGCCGCTACGACATGCTGGTGATGGGCCGCGAAACCGTGCGCGCGTATGCGCGCTGCGGCCAGGACAAGGTGCCGGACTTCGTCCTGCCCGGCAGCGCCAAGCAGCCGCTGCCCTTCCTCTCCTACACCAGCAATGCCTACCTGGGACGCATGGTGGAACTGCTGGTGGCCGACGCCAAGGCGCCCCTGTTCCTGGAAACCTGCTACGAAACGGACATGGCCGAAGGCCTCAAAATGATGGCGCTGGAGGGGCGCGGCATCGCCTTCCTGCCCGAATCGGCCGTCATGCGCGACGTCAAGTACAAGCACCTGGCACGTGCCGACGGCGGCGCGCCAGGCTGGGAAATCGAGCTGGAAATCCGCTTGTACCGCGAACGCCCGTCGGGCCTGCGCCCCGGCAAGCCCATCGTCGAAAGCCTGTGGCAGTACCTGCTGCAGGCGCAGGAAAGCGCCGCGCGCGGCGGAAAAAAACGCCGGCGTGCAGCCGTCACCACAATTCCATCCTGACCTCCAAACTATGCAATAAATGCATAACCGGATGCGCACAAAGCATTGGCCGGGGCATGAGGCTATCGCCTACGATGCGGTTCCGCTGCGCGCAGCTGCATCTCGGCTGTGCCTCTAACGTATTCGTATTGTCAGGAGCTTATCAAGCATGACCAGCAAGCACGCACTTCCTTCCTACCTCAATCCTGAAGACCTGGGCCCATGGGGCGTCTACCTCGAGCAGATCGACCGCGTTACGCCGTACCTGGGCAACCTGTCGCGCTGGGTGGAAACGCTGAAGCGTCCAAAGCGCATCCTGACGGTCGACGTGCCCATCGAGCGCGATGACGGCAGCATTGCCCACTACGAAGGCTACCGCGTGCAGCACAACCTGTCGCGCGGCCCAGGCAAGGGCGGCGTGCGCTTCCACCAGGACGTGACCCTGTCGGAAGTGATGGCCCTGTCGGCCTGGATGACGGTCAAGAACGCCGCGGTCAACGTGCCATACGGCGGCGCCAAGGGCGGTATCCGCGTCGATCCGAAGACCCTGTCGCGCAACGAGTTGCAGCGCCTGACGCGCCGCTACACGAGCGAGATCAGCATGATCATCGGACCGAACAAGGATATTCCGGCGCCGGACGTCAACACGAATGAACAAGTCATGGCGTGGATGATGGACAGCTATGCCATGATCGGCGGCAATATGTCGACCGGCGTAGTGACGGGCAAGCCGATCTCGCTGGGCGGCAGCCTGGGTCGCCGCGATGCGACGGGCCGCGGCGTGTTCGTCGTCGGTTGCGATGCGGCCGCCAAGGTCGGCATGTCGCTCGAAGGCGCGAAAGTCATCGTGCAAGGTTTCGGCAACGTGGGCGGCGTCGCCGCACGCATGTTCGCGGAAGCCGGTTCGAAAATCGTCGCGGTACAAGACCACAAGACCACCGTGGTGCATGCCGGCGGCTTGAACATCCCGCAATTGCTGGCACACGTGGCCGAAGTGGGCAGCGTCGAAGGCTTCCCGGGCGCCGAGGCATTCGTGCCACGCGAAGATTTCTGGGGCATCGATTGCGACATCCTGATCCCGGCCGCGCTGGAACAGCAGATCACGGCCGAACGCGCACAAGTCATCCGCGCCAAGATCATCCTGGAAGGCGCCAACGGCCCGACCCTGCCGGCAGCGGACGACATCCTGACCGACCGTGGCGTATTGATCGTGCCGGACGTGCTGGCCAACGCCGGCGGCGTGACCGTCAGCTACTTCGAGTGGGCACAGAACTTCTCGAGCTTCTTCTGGACGGAGGAAGAAATCAACAGCCGCCTGACCCGCATCATGCGCGAAGCGTTCGACGCGGTATGGCAAGTGTCGCAAGAGAAGAAAGTGTCGATGCGTACCGCCACCTTCATCCTGGCGTGCACGCGCGTGCTGCAGGCGCGCGAAGTGCGTGGCCTGTACCCATAATGGCTGCCTGAGAAAATGCCTGGGGCGTTGTTGCTTCGCCTCGCCCCAGACATTTTTCAAGCGCCATTGGTTTGCTGGCGCTCTAAAAAAAATCCCGCCACATTTTTGTGTGAGCGGGATTTTTTTATGCGCGCCGGCCTTGCGTCAGGCTGAATAACCTTGCGGATTCTGGTGCTGCCAGCGCCAGTGGTCGGTGCACATGTCGTCGATGTTTTTCTGCGCTTGCCAGCCCAGCAATTGCTTCGCCTTGTCGGCCGAGGCATAGCAGCTGGCGATGTCGCCGGGGCGGCGCGGCACGATGTCGTAGGGGACCTTGCGGCCGCTGGCCGCTTCGAAGGCACGCACGGTATCGAGCACGCTGTAGCCGTGACCCGTGCCCAGGTTGACGGTAAAGCCACCGTCCGTGGAAAACAGGCGGTGCAACGCCGCCACATGGCCCAGCGCCAGGTCGACCACGTGGATGTAGTCGCGCACGCCCGTGCCATCGGGCGTAGCGTAGTCGTTGCCGAAGACGGCCAGGCGCTCGCGGCGGCCCACTGCCACCTGGGCGATGAAGGGCATCAGGTTATTCGGAATGCCGGCCGGATCTTCACCGATCAAGCCGCTGGCATGCGCGCCAACCGGATTGAAATAGCGCAGCACACCGACTTGCCACTGGGCGTCGGCATGCACGACATCGGCCAGGATCTGCTCGACCATCAGCTTCGAGCGGCCATATGGGTTGGTCACGGACAGGCGTGACGATTCCAGGATCGGCAAGGCTTCCGGGTCGCCGTACACGGTGGCCGACGAGCTGAACACAAAACGCTTCACATTCGCCGCCGCCAGCACTTCCAGCAGCGCCACGGTGCCCGACACATTGTTATCCATATACATCAGTGGCTGCGCCACGGATTCGCCCACCGCCTTCAAGCCCGCAAAATGGATCACCGCATCGATGGCGTGCTCGCGCAATACGGTGGCCATGGCCACGCGGTCGCGTACGTCAGCCTCGTAGAAGGGCACGCTTTTGCCGGCAATGCGCTCCACGCGCGCCATGGCTTCGCGCGCGCTATTGCACAGATTATCCACCGCGACCACATCAAAGCCGGCAGCCAGCAATTCGACGCACGTATGCGAGCCGATGAAACCGGATGCGCCGGTGACGAGTATTTTCTTGGACATAATATCAATCAATACAAAAAGATAAGACTAGCGTAATTCCCCCACCGTGCCTAGCCAGCGCGCATGAATAAAGCCTGCGGCGTCGCCGCGGCAGGCTTGTTCTCGTGCAAACGGCACAGGTGGTGAAACCGCCAAAGAGAATTTATTTCTTGATGAAAACCAGATCCCACACGCCATGACCCAGCTTCAAGCCACGGTTTTCAAACTTGGTCAGCGGACGATATGCTGGCTGCGGTGCATAAGCATCGGCGCTATTGTGCAACTGCGGCTCGGCGCCCAGCACATCGAGCATTTGCACCGCGTAATCTTCCCAATCGGTGGCGCAATGCAGATAGCCGCCCGGCGCCAGGCGATCGGTCAATTGCTTGACGAACGGCGCCTGGATCAGGCGGCGCTTGTTGTGGCGCGCCTTGTGCCATGGATCAGGGAAAAACACGTGGATACCGGCCAGCGAATTGGCAGGAATCATGTGCGTCAGCACTTCCACGGCATCGTGCTGCAGCAGGCGCAGATTCGTCAGCGACTCTTCGCCGATCAGTTTCAACAGACTGCCGACACCGGGCGTATGCACTTCAACGCCGATAAAATCCTTCTCCGGCATGGCCTTGGCGATATGCGCCGTCGTCGCCCCCATGCCAAAACCGATTTCCAGGATGACCGGTGCCTTGCGGCCAAACACCTGTTCGAAGTCCATCGATTCCTTGGCGAAAGGCAACAGGAACTGCGGCCCCAAGGTCTCAAGCGCGCGCGCCTGCGCGACAGACAGCCGTCCCGCGCGTGTCACGAAGCTGCGGATGCGGTGTTCGGTCGGATCGTACATCATCGGCCGCGCCGGGCCGTTTGCTGGGGTATCAGAAGACATGGGAATGAAGAAATAAGTGGCCGCGCCGCATAAAATCAGGCGCCAGCGAAAAATGGAGCGGGTGAAGGGAATCGAACCCTCGTCGTAAGCTTGGGAAGCTTCTGCTCTACCATTGAGCTACACCCGCGAAGCCTGCATTTTACGCGGGATGGCAAGGACTTGGCAAACTTGTGGATCGCTTTCGAATTCATCAGGAATTCTCGCAATATCTCACAAAAAAACATAGACTGCTGTCTCTGCACGATGCCGTTCTTGTTGATTCATAGCAACATCTCGGCAGCGAGACACTATGAATGGTCTGGTATGCAGCTAAAATAGAACAAATTATTATCGGTATGGACTGTGCAGGCAGACTGTCCAGAGAAATGTTGCTACAATCGTGTGACAGTTTAGCATTCCCGCTGTTCAACCTAAAAGGATATCCCATGAAGAAAATTCTGATCGCTTCGGCAATCCTGTGCTTCGCTTCCGCACAAGCCATGGCTCAAACGACGGCACCAGTTGGTGGCGCACCTGTTCCACCAGCAGCTGCACCAGCAGCTGGTGCAACTGGTGCAGCTGCCGGCGGCACTGTTGCCGGCCTGAGCACGAGCGCCCTGATCGCCATCGGCGCAGCAGTTGCCGTTGTGGCCGGTGCAGCAAGCTCGGACTCGACCACCGCACACACCACCCCAAGCCACGCCAAGTAATCTGTCGATGCTTTTGGCTGAGACAGACAAGGCCAAGCCAGCGGGCTGATGTCAAGCCGCACAACGCTGGCCTGGTCTCACGAGAAGCTGGCCTTGTCATACGCAGCGCCACTTCCTCGATAAAAGCCCTTTTTCATTTTCTTGAAAACGGGCTTTTTATTTTTCGTCAATGACGCGCGCGCTGTTTACGCCAGTCTTTCCTATACCTGATGCCTGTTTCTCTCCATGTGCGAGCGATACGCATCTGTTTTCAGAAAAAGCACCGAACCGTCAGGGACATGAGATTCCCCGGCCAATCCTATAAAGCTAATGAAAAACCAGCCTTTCCATATGCGCATGGGATTTGCCCTGCAAGGCTTGAGCGCCGCCTTCCGCATGGAATCGAGCTTCCGGCTGCAATGCCTTGCCGCCCTCATTGTCGTGATCGTGCTCGCCTGGAGCAAGCCGGCAATGATCTGGTGGGCACTGCTGCTACTCAACTGTGGCCTGGTGCTGGCAGCTGAACTGTTCAATACGGCGCTTGAACACTTGATTGATCACCTGCATCCTGGCCTGCACCCCAGCATCAAGATCGCCAAGGACTGTGCAGCAGCGGCTGTGCTCATCCTCAGCATGAGTGCCGCCTGCATTTTTGTTGCTTTTTTGCTGGAAACGCTTTCCCGTTGAGTAGTTATAGCTGCCAAGCAAATTACAATGCATGGGTCGCCAAGGCACCTCGCTGTCAACGTCAACATTCGAGACGGTGAGAAGAAACACGTAGATTCCTATAATTCATTAAAATAATACCTTTTTGAAATATTTTATCTTTACCAATACTAATTTTTGCACGCCTTGCGCATGCATGAAAATTGAGTAAAACAATAATCGCTTTTTGCGAGCGACTAACGACTCAGTTCCCATTTGGCGAAGCTGTTTTAATTTTGAATTGATGCGTAGATGAACATTCCCCTTGTACCAGTGATTCTTTGTGGTGGTTCCGGCACACGCTTGTGGCCCCTGTCGCGCGAAGGCTACCCTAAACAGTTTTTGCGTTTGTCCGGCGAGACCAGCATGTTGCAGCAAACGCTGCAACGGCTTGCCGGTATCGAGGCCTTGGCGCCGGCTTTGCTGGTATGCAATGAATCGGCGCGTTTCATTGTTGCGGAACAGTTACGTGAGATAGGCCTGAACAATGCCCGCATGGTGCTTGAACCGATGCGCCGCAATACGGCGCCGGCCATTGCCACTGCGGCGCTGCAAGCCATGGAAAACGGCGACGACCCCATCCTGTTGGTCCTTCCTTCCGATCATGTCATTTTGGATACTCCAGCGTTCCACCGTGCCATCAGCCTGGCGCGCGATGCTGCAGAGCAAGGCAACTTGCTCACCTTCGGCATTACCCCGACCGGACCGGAGACAGGCTACGGCTACATCCGCGCCGAGGGTGGCGCAGTTGGTCAGGCTCAGCGTATTGTCGAATTCGTCGAGAAGCCGGCCCTGGCGCTGGCTGAGCAATATATTGCCAGCGGCGATTATTTCTGGAACAGTGGAATGTTTGTATTCCGCGCCAGCCGTTACCTGGAAGAACTTGAACGCTTTCAGCCTGCCGTCGTCGCGGCGTGCAGGGAAGCGCTGGCCAAGGCGAAAAGCGACCTCGATTTCATCCGCCTGGACCACGATGCCTACGCCGCCAGTCCCGATATCGCCGTCGATTACGCCGTCATGGAGCGCACCAGCCATGCGGCCACCATCGCGCTCGACGCCGGCTGGAACGATATCGGCTCGTGGAAAGCCGTACTCGACGTGGCAAAAAAAGACGCCAACAACAATAGCGTCCAAGGCGATGTGTTGATGCAGGATTGCAATGATTGCCTGGTGCATGGGAATAGCCGCCTGGTGACCGCCATCGGCATGCGCAATACCGTCATCGTGGAAACGGCGGATGCCGTGCTGGTCATGGATGCGGATCAGGCGCAACATACCAAGACCCTGGTGGCGCAGTTGATTGCCAAGGACCGTGCTGAAGCGACCATGCACCGCGAAGTGTTCCGACCGTGGGGATCGTACGACTCCATCGGCAACGGCGAGCGCTTCCAGGTCAAGCGCATCACAGTCAAGCCGGGCGCCAAACTGTCGCTGCAAATGCACCATCACCGCGCCGAGCACTGGATCGTGGTATCCGGCACCGCCCAGATCACCAATGGCGACAAGGAATATCTGCTGACTGAAAACCAGTCCACCTATATCCCCCTGGGCGTCGTCCATTCTCTAGCCAATCCAGGCAAGCTACCGCTGGAATTGATTGAAATTCAATCGGGTAGCTACCTTGGGGAAGACGATATCGTCCGCTTTGAAGACCGCTACGGCCGCGCCTGATCGAATAAATACACAATCTCCACGCATGCGCCGCCGCAAGAATTCACACTGAAGTTTATAAGGTTGAGCAAGTCATCATGAAACCAATCGAAGGCATATTTCTACAAGAGCTAAAATGGTATTGCAGCAGCAGGGCAGAAAAATACTTTCTCACCTTTGCCGATGCACTTGCCATGTTCATGGCATTCTGGCTCGCTGGCAGATGGACCCTCGATGTCACCGACTTGAACAGCTTCGGGCTGGATAGTTCGCGCCTGCTCAGCTACAGCCTGCTATGCCTGGTCACTCTGGCGATCTTCAAGCTGAAGGGTCATCATGCCAAACGTCGTCCGTACTCAAATGAAATCAAGGAACTCCTGAAAATCGCCATGGTCATGGGCCTGATCGACGCGGCCCTGGTCTTCCTCGACAAGCGCGACTCCTCGCGCGAAGCACTATTGGCCACCTGGCTGCTGGTGCCATGCTTTGTCTTGCTGCTGCGCGGCATCGTCAAGTACCTGCTGATGAAATCGGGCGGTTGGATACGCCCCATGGTCATCATCGGATGGGGCGACAATGCCTTGCAAACAGCGCGTGCCTTCGATGAGGAAGCATTGATGGGCTATCGCCTGATTGCCTTCCTGATACCGGAAGGCCAGGGTCGCCTGGAACAGCATTATGTGAACCGCAGCAACCAAGCGGTACCCTGCATCCCGCTGGGCCAGAGCCCGGAGCAAACGCTCAAGCTGCTGGGCAATCCGCATACGGTTGTCGCCCTGGAGCAAGGTGGCATTGACGCCTATCAGGGCATGATCCAGCAAGTCAGCCGTTGCGTTGCCAATATGCAAGTGGTACCTGCCGTACGCGGCCTGCCCCTGTATGGCATGGAGGTCAATCATTTCTTTACACATGAGGTGCTGCTGCTGACCATGCGCAACAACCTGGCGCGACCAGGTTTGCAACTGATCAAGCGCTGCTTTGACCTGACGACGTCGATCGCCGTGATGATCGTCGGCGCTCCCATCCTGCTGTGGATCGCCGCCAAGGTGATGGCCTCTGGCCGCCCCATCTTCTATGGCCACAAACGCGTCGGCCAGAATGGCAAGCATTTCCTCTGCTATAAATTTCGCACCATGGCCGTGAATGCCGATGTGCTGCTGAAAGAGTTACTGGAACGCGACCCGGTCGCCCGTGCCGAATGGGACCGTGATTTCAAGCTGAAAAACGACCCGCGTATCACCTCGATAGGTCATTTCCTGCGCCGGACCAGCCTGGATGAATTGCCGCAACTATGGAACGTACTGAAAGGCGAAATGAGCCTGGTCGGGCCGCGTCCCGTGGTCGATGCGGAACTGGAGCGTTATGGCCCCCAAGTAGACTATTACCTGGAAGCCAGACCCGGCGTTACGGGTCTATGGCAAGTGAGCGGCAGGAACGATGTCAGCTACGATACGCGCGTCTATCTCGACGCCTGGTATGTCAAGAATTGGTCTCTGTTCAATGACATCGTCATTTTGCTGAAAACGGTCAAAGTCATCTTCAAGAAAGATGGCGCGTATTAACAAAAATACAGCCAAAAAATTAAATAATTTGCAAGGCAAGAAAAGGATAAGAGCATGATTTTAGTGACCGGCGGTGCCGGCTTCATCGGTTCAAATTTTGTACGCGATTGGCTGGCGCTCAATGATGAGCCCGTCATCAACCTCGACAAACTGACCTACGCAGGCAACCTCAGCAATCTGGCCAGCCTGGAGCAAGACCCGCGGCATATTTTTGTACGTGGAGACATTTGCGATACCGCCCATATCTCGCGCCTGTTGGCAGAACACCAGCCACGCGCCATCGTGCATTTTGCGGCGGAAAGCCATGTCGACCGCTCGATCCATAGCCCCGGCGAATTCATTGCGACCAACGTCAACGGCACTTTCAGCTTGCTCGAAGCCGCGTGCGCCTATTGGTCCGGCCTGACGGGCGAGGCCAAGGACGGTTTCCGCTTCCTGCACGTCTCGACCGATGAAGTCTATGGCACCCTGGGTCCGCAAGATCCGCCATTCACAGAAACGACGCCGTATGCGCCAAACAGCCCCTATTCGGCATCGAAAGCAGCCTCCGACCATCTGGTACGCGCCTATTTCCATACGTATGGCATGCCAGTACTGACGACAAACTGCTCGAACAACTATGGCTCTTTCCATTTCCCGGAAAAACTGATTCCCCTCATCATCAGCAACGCCCGTGCCGGTAAACCCTTGCCGATCTATGGTGACGGCATGCAAGTGCGCGACTGGCTGTATGTGGGCGACCATTGCGCGGCGATTCGTCGCGTGCTGGAAGCGGGACGTCTGGGCGAGGTCTACAACGTGGGCGGCTGGAATGAAATGGCCAATCTGGAAGTCGTGCATACCCTGTGCGACATCCTCGATACGCTGGACCCGAAAGCGTCCGGCAGCTATCGCGAACAAATCACCTATGTACAGGATCGCCCCGGTCACGACCGCCGCTACGCCATCGATGCACGCAAGATCGAGCGCGAACTGGGCTGGAAGCCGGCAGAAACCTTTGCCACGGGCATACGCAAGACGGTGCAGTGGTACCTGGACAACCAGGCCTGGGTACGCGACGTGCAGTCGGGCGACTACCTGACGTGGGTAGAAAAAAACTATGCGGCACGCGATGCGGCAAAGGAAGCAATCTGATGAGCGCAGCGATCGAACGCAAAGGCATCATCCTGGCCGGTGGTTCCGGCACGCGCCTGTACCCCGTCACCATGGCCGTATCAAAGCAGCTGCTGCCCGTGTATGACAAGCCGATGATTTACTATCCGCTGACCACTCTGATGCTGGCCGGCATACGTGACATCCTGATCATTTCCACGCCACAAGATACGCCACGCTTCCAGGAATTGCTCGGTGATGGCAGCCAGTGGGGTATCAGCCTGACCTATGCCGTGCAGCCCAGCCCGGATGGCTTGGCACAGGCGTTCATTATTGGCAAAGAGTTCGTCGGCGATGCGCCATCGGCACTGATCCTGGGTGACAACATCTATTACGGCCACGACTTCGAAACGCAATTGCGGCAAGCCTCGGCACGCACCAGCGGTTCCACCGTATTTGCCTATCATGTACACGATCCGGAACGTTATGGTGTGGTCGATTTCGATGAGCAACGGCGCGCCGTCAGCATCGAAGAAAAACCGCTCAAGCCAAAATCGAACTACGCCGTCACCGGCCTGTATTTCTATGACAGCCAGGTGTGCGATATTGCCGCCGGCATCGCTCCGTCACCACGTGGCGAGCTGGAAATCACAGATGTCAACCGCACTTATCTGGAGCGCGGCCAGTTGAACGTTCAACTGATGGGGCGCGGCATGGCCTGGCTCGATACTGGCACACATGAATCCTTGCTGGAAGCGGGACAGTTCATTGCCACCATCGAAAATCGCCAAGGTTTGAAAGTTGCCTGCCCGGAGGAAATTGCCTACCGCAAAGGATATATCGACAGCACCAAACTGGAACAACTGGCCCTGCCGTTGAAGAAGAACGCCTATGGTCAATATCTGTTGCGTTTGCTCAACGAAAAGATATTCTGAGATGCGTCGCGCTTCGCTTTCTACCTAATTGATACGATGCCGAAATACCATGCAGATCCAGACCACAGCCATTCCTGACGTGCTGATACTCGAACCGACCGTGTTCGGCGACGACCGCGGCTTTTTCTATGAAAGCTTTAACCAGAAGCGCTTTGCCGAACTGACCGGCGTTACGCGACCTTTCGTGCAGGACAATCATTCCAAGTCGGCCAAGGGCGTCTTGCGCGGCCTGCATTATCAGATCCAGCAGCCACAAGGCAAATTGGTACGCGTCACCGCCGGCGCAGTGTTCGATGTCGTCGTTGACCTGCGCAAAAGCTCGCCGACGTTCAGCCACTGGGTTGGCGTAGTCCTGTCGGCCGCCAACAAACGCCAGCTATGGATACCTGAAGGTTTCGCCCACGGCTTCGTGGTGACCAGCGACAGCGCAGAGTCCCTGTACAAGACCACCGACTATTGGGCGCCGGAGTTCGAGCGCAGCATCCTGTGGAGTGACCCGGCGATCGGCATCGACTGGCCGCTGGACGGCGAACCGCTACTGTCGGGCAAGGACAAGGTCGGCACATTGCTGGCCAATGCAGACGTCTTCGCCTGAGCACTGCAACACCGCCGCGCCAACATTCACGGTAACACATATGAGCCGTATCTTAATTACAGGAAAAACCGGCCAGGTCGGCCACGAACTGGAACGCAGCCTGCAAGGTCTGGGAGAGATCATCGCGCTAGACCGCAGCCAGATGGACCTGGCCGATCTGGATCAGGTACGCGACGTGATCCGCCGCATCAAGCCGACCCTGATCGTCAATCCGGCGGCCTACACCGCTGTCGATAAGGCCGAGAGCGAGCCTGAAATGGCGCTACGCATCAATGGCGAAGCACCGGGCGTGATGGCGGAAGAGGCAAAAAAGCTGGGCGCCGCGATGATCCATTACAGCACCGACTACGTGTTCGACGGCTCGAAAGATGGTCCCTACGTCGAAACCGATCCGACCTGCCCGATCAATGTCTACGGCAGCAGCAAGCTGGCCGGCGAACAGGCGATCCAGGCCAGCGGCATCGCACACTTGATCTTGCGTACCAGCTGGGTCTATAGCACGCACGGCAAGAACTTTCTGTTGACCATGCTGCGCCTGGCAAAGGAGCGCGAAGAACTAAGTATCGTATCCGATCAGTTCGGCGCACCGACGTGGAGCCGCACCATTGCCGATACCACGGCGCATATCGTGGCGCAAAGCCTGGTGGCGGCAGATCAGCAAGCATGGTGGGACGAGCGTGCTGGCCTGTATCATTTGACGGCGCAGAGCAACACCACCTGGTTTGGATTCACCGAAGCCATCATGGCTGATCCATCGGTCACGAAGAAGCCAAAGCTCAAACCGATATTGGCGCAGGATTACCCGGTGCCAGCCAAACGGCCGACTAATTCCGTGATGTCGTCACAGCGCCTCATCAACACATTCTGCAGTTTACCGGAATGGCACGACGCCTTAAAACTTTGTATGGGCTAAGCAACAACAATGGCCATCAATAAATTAATAATTGTAGCTGTTCAACATGAGCGTTTTTCATAAAAACAGTTGTCAACTTTTTCAGGCTGGCTCATCATGCTGGCTATGGCAAAAAAAAAGCGCCCTTCCCGACCTCTCCGCCCTCACGCGCGGCGAGCTTGAGGGCGTCGTGTTGACACTGTTGCAACAGCTGGAGGCACTGGAATCGAAGTCGGCAAGAGCAGCCGCAACTCTAGCCAGCCGCCGTCATCCGATGGCTTGCACAAGACCAACGTCGATGACGCCATTGCTGCTCGGCGCCAACAACGCACGCTCGATGCCGACGATGTGGCCGCCTTCCGCGCCGTGTACGACGCGTTGGTGCGGGAAGGCGAAGCGCTGTATCCTGAAACCACGCAGTCGCCGGGCCAGTGCTTCATCAGCGACCCGGCCGTGCCGTTCACCAACAACGTTGGCGAGCGCGCCGTACGCATACCCCAGGTCAAGCAGAAGATCTCGGGATGTTTCCGCACCGTCGCCAGCGCCAAGCACTTCTGCGTCATCCGCTCCTGCCTCGACACGCTGCGCAAGCAAGGACACAGCATGCTCGCCGTCCTGCAACGCGCCTTTGCCGGCAATCCTATCCAGATCGCCACTTAGCCGCTGAACAGTCACAAATAATCTTTAAAACAAAAGCGACAAATCGAGTGATCAATAAACTTCTTGCAAAAACCAAGCTGCTTAAATTAATACTGATGCGTGTGGTGGCCACCGGTCTGGCTCTCACCATCAGCATTGTCGTGGTGCGTGAACTACCACTCGAACAGGTTGGACTGTACTATCTTTACGTCACGTTATCTTATCTGGCCAATGCGCTGATTTTCGTCGGAGCGGATTACCAGCTGCAAAGAGTATTGCATGATTTATCGGAAAAAAAATCAATCAATCTGCCGGAACTTTTTAAATATTCCTCCTTGATACTGATACCGGGGTTTTTGCTGGTATTAGCATTTGGCACGGCGTATATGTATGCGACCAGCGGTACCGGCCTCATCGTCGGCATCGCTTGCGCAGCGCTTGCCAGCATGACGTTCCTGTCCGCGCTGATGCGCAACCTGTTGCAACTCTCAGGCATGGCCACAAAATCGGCGCTGGTGAATTTATTTGAACAGCTAATGCGACTGTCGATAACAATCGCCGTGGTCAAAGCCGGCTTTCACAATGGCGAAAGCATCATTGCCGCCAATGCGATCGGTGCGCTGCTGGCCGCGACAATGGGCATCGGGCTGATTTATCGATACATGACGCGCGATAACCGTATCTATTTCTTCGGCTATAAAAAGTTGATCAAAAACATCATTCCTATCGGTTCTTCCGGCCTGATGAACTGGATGCAATTACAGGGATATCGTCCATATGTCAATTATGCCTTCCAGCGCCCCGACTTGATCGGCGCCGTTTCCTTCCTGAGTTCATTGGGCAGTACGGCCGCAAACGCATGCCTGGCGATTCTAGGCCAGATATGGATCCCAAAACAGTATGCAAGTCGTGGCGCTGCAACGTCGCGCTATTTCAAGATTGCGGTTGCCTGCATCATCGGTCTGGCGCTGGCATCGCTGCCTGCCGGTTGGGTCTTTCTTCATTTCACGAATCATCTCGATTTGATGCCCTACGTATTTTTGGTACCAGTCGGAGTATTGGTCGAAGGTGGCAATACTCTGATCGGGATTCATACCAATCATCGCAATGCCACCGGCCAGCCGCTCTGGATCATACCAATTGCCACCTTAGGCGGCATCATTATTACGGCGCTGATCCTGGTCTGTCCCGTGCCAGCGGCATCGCTGCCAGTGCTCATTGCTGCGGCATTAATTTCCGGCCAGCTCACCATCCTGAGCATCATAGCCTCTCATAATATTTTTATCAAAAGGCGGCTTTGTGTTAAATAATAACATTACAGTATGTATTTTCGCGTTCAATGAATCGGCACGTATTTTACGATGCATCGAAAATTTCAAAGATTTATTTCCGATCATAGTCATTGATAATTGCAGTACCGATGACATGCGCGAGCGTTTGACGACGGCTGGACATCGCTACAAAAGCATCAAGAATCCTGGGTTCATTGAAACTCCGGAGGTGATGGACAAGGTAGAGGCGGCCATTGACACCGATTACTTGTTGATCGCATCCGTCAGTGAATTCATACCGTTAGCACTACTACAACGGTATGCGGACGTCGCCAAAAGCAACACCCATGACGTGGTACGTGCGTTCCGAGTCAGCATTACCGCAGGAGAGCCGATTCCGATCAGCGGCCAACCGCGCAAAGGTTTTCCTGGAGAGTTACGCTTCTATAAAAAAGGAGCGGTCGACTACAGCGGCAATCAGGTTCATGATCGCGGACGCATGGTCTGTGCTCCGGACAGAGTATTGAACTTGGTGACCGATGAAACCTGTCATTTTTATCAGTTCAGGGACTACGATTGCGCCCGCACCGAGCGCACCCATGCCAACTACAATGACGTGCTGGCAAAGCAAAAATACGACGCCGGGACGCGCTTTTCGTGGCTGAAAATGATCATACATTCAAACAAGCAGTTCCTGAACAGCTACATACGGTTTGGAAGTTGGCGTTTTGGCATGCTTGGTTTCCTGCATTCATTTTATCGCTGGCATATGGAAATAGGCATCTGGTTGCGAATCTGGGAATGGGAAAACAACCTTTCCGGCGATGGCGTAAAAGATGCCAATAATAAGATCCGCTCGGAGTTTGAGAAAAAGATCGCGGAAGAAAAAGAAGTAGTATTGAAATAAATCGGCCCACCTGCAGTGTGATCGCCGCCAGATAACTGCGAGTCCTCACTGATCGAGATGTACTGGCAACACGAATCGTGCTGGCGGCGTTAAGACCCGGAATCGGCCACATGGATTTCCGGGCGTTACCGCATCAATGTCTTGCAACACTGACAGTATGCCACGCAGGTGCTTCTTGATCGTCAGCCTGGCAATCTAGAAGCGCCGTCCATTGCCTAATCAGTCACAGGTTGCCGGGCATGTCGGCATCCTTGTATAGTCATTCAAGCTATATTGAACAGCCGCCGGTAGGCGTTTCGCATTCTGTAAAGCGATTCCTTGGTCACTCGCTGCAAAGGCGGTTCGAGTTTCATAGCCACCAGCCACGATACAACTATCACTGCGACCATTGTGATGCCCAGTGCAGTCCAGCGTCCCATACCGAAGCTGATCAACCAGCCCATGGCAATACTTCCAGCCATCTGATGCAGCAGATAGATTGGAAACGTCATCAAGCCCGCCGTCCTGGCGGCGCGCAGCACCGGCTGCGGCAGGGTGTGAAAATGATGATTCAAGCGAGCTGACAGATAGATGAAAACTATGGAAAAAAGCCATATGCCACAAGTCAGATAGGCCGTGTAATCCTTGTCGGAATCGACATTCAGCGACCTCGAAGTCGCCACAATTTGCAGACAACCCGCAGCGGCAAGGATGGCAAACCATTTTGCATTTTTATAGCCGCCATGCTTGATTTGATTCCACAACAAAATTCCGATTGAGAAAAAGATACCGTGATGCACGAGCACCAGCGCGAACATCCGTTTTCCGCCTATTTTTTTCAAGATGGCCGACAATTGTTCGATATTCCAAAAGGCGGACAGATACGTGGCGAACCAGAAAGCGGCGCTGATACAGCCGATCAACACGGCAAAATTTCTGATCCATGAGAATTTATCGAAAAATAACAACATGAAAATCATCGAATAAAATCCCATTTCCATTCCCAATGTCCAGTAAGACGCGTCGATCATAGGACCGAACGGGATGAAAAATATGGCGCGCAAATAACGCAGGATCAGTTGAAATCCACCATCGACGGAAAACAGAAAAAATAGGGTAATGGATGCGCAAATCCACACACATGGCGCCAGTCGAATCACCCTACTAACAAAGAATTCAAAATAAGAAGCGCGCTGTGCGGAAAAGGCGATGACAAAACCAGAAATGACAAAAAATACCTGCACACCAATCCAGCCGAAATGCGAATAATCATAAATTTCGGGAAAGCCGGAAAATCCCTGACTGACATTCCTTGTTACCTTGTTGGGATCGAGCCCCAGCCAGAAACCGTAGTGATACCACATCACTATTATCGCAGCCATGAATCGCAAAATATCTATGCCGATCACGTGCTTGGGATTAACCTGGCTTTCACTTTTCATAATTTTTCTTAAATCAAATCTGGATCCGGCGATTTCCCTCGCAGGCGTGCAAGGGAAATCTATTGCTGCACCTAAGCAAGTGCAGGCAAGAAACTACTTTCGCGCTTGCAAGATGTTAGCGACGTACCATTTGTACGTCTCGCGCAAACCCGCTTCCAGGCTGATCGAGGCTTTCCAACCCAAGCTGTTCAAGCGGCTGACATCGAGCAACTTGCGTGGCGTGCCGTCGGGCTTGCTTGCGTCAAATACCACGCGGCCCTGATAACCGGTGACGCGCGCAATGGTTTCCGCCAGTTCGCGAATCGTGCAATCGATGCCGGTGCCGACATTGATATGACTTTGCATGGGCAGCGTCAGGGCTTTCAACGCGGCGCCATCCAGATTCATGACATGAATACTGGCCGCGGCCATATCATCGACATGCAGGAATTCCCGCATCGGCGTACCACTTCCCCATACCACGACCTCTTCATCGGCAGCGACTGTCGCTTCGTGAAAACGACGCAACAGCGCTGGAATAACATGGCTATTTTCCGAGTGGAAATTATCGTTTTGACCGTACAAATTGGTCGGCATGACCGAGCGGTAATCACGACCATACTGGCGGTTATAGCTTTCGCACAATTTAATACCAGCAATTTTCGCGATGGCATACGGCTCATTCGTCGGCTCCAGTTGACCGGATAGCAAAGCGCTTTCGGGCATGGGCTGAATGGCATTTTTCGGATAGATGCAAGACGATCCTAAAAACAGCAACTGCTGTACGCCATTCACATGGGCAGCATTAATAACATTCGATTGAATGACCAAGTTTTCGTAGATGAAGTCGGCCGGATAGGTATTATTGGCATGAATGCCTCCAACCTTGGCGGCAGCCAGGTAAACCTGGTCGAACTTGTTCTCCTCAAAGAATTTGGCTACAGCCGATTGATTGGTTAAATCAAGTTCGCTGCGCGTGGCTGTCAAAATTCGATTGCTCGCATCCTTCTGCAAACCACGCACGATAGCATCGCCGACCATCCCGCGATGCCCTGCTACAAAAATGTTCTTGATCTGAATATCACTCATATTAACGCTCCACCGAGATCGAGACGTCATGGCCGTGCGTCTTCAGCAATGCATGGCGCTTGGCCGCGACCAGATCGTGCTGGACCATTTCGGCACACATTTCTTGCGCGGTGATTTCCGGCACCCAACCCAGTGTTTCCTTCGCCTTGGTCGGATCACCCAACAAGGTTTCGACTTCAGTAGGACGGAAATAACGCGGATCAATTTTGACGATCACATCGCCCACTTTGACAGCAGGGGCGTTGCCTCCTTCAATTTTTGCGACGAACCCTATTTCGTCAACGCCCTGCCCCTTGAATTCAATGGTAATACCTAGCTCCGCGGCGGACCATTGAATAAATTCACGCACGCTGTACTGAACGCCGGTGGCAATAACGAAGTCTTCCGCTTTGTCTTGTTGCAACATCATCCATTGCATGCGGACATAATCCTTGGCATGGCCCCAGTCACGCAGCGCGTCCATATTTCCCATGAACAACACCTTTTCCAACCCTTGCGCGATATTGCTCATGCCGCGGGTGATCTTGCGCGTCACGAAGGTTTCGCCACGACGCGGCGACTCGTGATTGAACAAGATGCCGTTGCAAGCATACATGCCATACGCTTCACGGTAGTTCACGGTGATCCAATAAGCATACATCTTTGCTACGGCATACGGACTGCGTGGATAAAAAGGTGTGGTTTCGCGCTGCGGTGTTTCCTGTACCAGACCATACAATTCCGACGTCGAAGCCTGGTAGAAACGGGTTTTCTTTTCCAGGCCCAGCAGACGGATGGCTTCCAGCAGACGCAAGGTTCCCATACCGTCGACATCGGCCGTATATTCAGGCGACTCGAAGCTGACCGCTACATGGCTTTGCGCACCAAGGTTGTAGACTTCATCGGGCTGAACTTCCTGCAGGATGCGCGTCAGGTTTGACGAGTCCGACAGATCGCCATAATGCAGCTTGAAGCGTGAATTTTCCACATGCGGATCCTGGTAAATATGATCAATCCGCTGGGTATTGAATTGCGATGCACGCCGCTTGATGCCATGTACTTCATAGCCTTTTTCAAGCAGGAATTCTGCCAAATACGATCCATCTTGGCCGGTGACACCGGTAATTAAGGCTTTTTTCATTTTATGCAGAATTCAATAAGGAAATTAAAAAATATTCAAAAATCGAAAAATATTCAATTCTTTTCGAGAAAAATAACTGAACGTCCAAAAGTTATTTGGACATGTCAGGAGCGTGCAATACGGTACACATATCAAAACCATGAAGGTGCCGATGGCACTTTCATGGTTTCTATTTTTTTTCAGTTTGTAATACTTCTTTCAATTGCGACAGTAAGGCCACATCGTCGAGCTGGTGTTCGCGTATCAGGTAGGGATAGCTGCCACATTTTTCCGAAAACCGATCTTGCATGCCGTGGCGGATGACCCTGGCCCTGACACCCGATTTGGAGGCGATCAGTTCGGAAACCAGGCCGCCAATCCCGCCGTAAATGCTGTGTTCTTCCAATACCACCAGATTATCCATTTCTGCAGCAAGCTCCAGCAATTGTGCGCCATTGAAAGGTTTGATAGTCGGCATGCTCCACACTGTGCAATCACCAAGTTGCCGGGCCAGCTTCACGGCGGTATTGACCATCGAGCCGGTGGCAATGAAGGCCGTGGTTTTGTTGCTGCCGGCAACGACCGATAACAGATCGCCGATCGGCGCAGTCGGTACGGCCTGGTGCACGCCGCCGACATCCGACTTGCCGATGCGAACATATACCGGCTCCTTGAACTGCAGCGCATGCTTGAGCGCATATTCCATTTCGTGGGCATCCGAAGGCGACAGAATGGTGATGTTGGGCAGCGGGCGCAGCATGGCGATGTCTTCGGTCGACTGGTGGCTACTCCCCAGGCTGCTGTAGACGACGCCTGCGCCATCGCCGATGAAAACCACCGGCAGGTTTTCGTAACAAACATCCATTTTGATCTGTTCCAGCACCCGCACTGGCACGAAGGCGCTCAGGCCATAGACGATAGGCTTGAAGCCGGCCTTGGCCAAGCCGGCAGCCACGCCCACCATATTTTGCTCGGCAATGCCGGCATTGATGAACTGCGCCGGGAAAAGCTTGCGAAACTCGTCGAACAAGGCGTAGCCATGGTCGCCAGTCAATAACAATACTTTTGGGTCGACCTTGGCGGCATCGACAATTGCTTTCGAGAATGCGGATCTCATTGTGCTTGCTCCAACTCGGCCATCGATGCGCCAAATGTGTCTTCGTTCAGACGCGTGTAATGCCAGATGTTTTGATGCTCCATGAAAGAAACGCCCTTGCCTTTAACGGTCTTCGCCACGATGGCCTTCGGTGCGCCATTTTTATTGGCCTTCAACTGTATCAAAGCCTGATCCAGCGCCGCTTCGTCATGGCCATCCACCGTGACGGCGTCGAAGCCAAACGCTTCGAATTTGGCTTGCAGGCTACCCAATTGCATGACGTCCGCAGTGGCGCCCATTGCCTGGAAGCCGTTTTCGTCGACGATCACGACCAGGTTATCGAGCTTCCAATGTTTAGCAAAGAGCATCGCTTCCCATATCGGGCCTTCATTCATTTCGCCGTCGCCAACCACTGCGTAGCAATACTGGTCCGTGTTGGCCAGTTTTGCCGCCAGCGCCATGCCCGTGCCGACCGACAAGCCGTGTCCCAGTGAACCCGAAGTGACTTCGCAACCGGTGATGTGCGCATCCGACAAGCCCTTCAAGCGTGAACCATCGCTGAAATAGTTCTCAAGATCACTTTTCGGCAACCAGCCTTTTTCATACAGGCACGCATATTGCGCCATCACGCCGTGCCCTTTGCTCAGCACCATATAGTCGCGTTGCGCCGACTCCGGATCGTTATCCGGATAGCGCAAATGATTACGATAAAGAACGGCCAAAATCTCGATGATCGAGAAAGCGCAGCCGATGTGCACAGTTGACCCCGCATATGCCATCTTGAGCACGGTTGCTCGGAGTGTAGAAGCGTTAAATTCAGACATCATGAATTTCCGGATTAAGTACGACTGGCGGTCGATTGCATGATCGTCCAGTCAACGGTTTTACGTATGGCCGACGGTAAATCGGTATGAACAAACAGGTTCAAGTCCTTGCAGGCCTTGTCGATATTCGGAATATAGCGCTGCGCCGGCGCGTTTTCAACGGACTCGGCGGCGACGCTGAAACGTTCTTCGCCGAGCACCACGCGTGAAACGGTGGCGGCAAGCTGGCGTATCGTCAACGCCTGGTCCGAACCCAGGTTGTATGCTTGGCCAGGCTCACCCACGACGAGGATGGTCAGCAGCCAGACCACCATATCGGCGGCATATAGATAAGAACGGAAAGCCGTTCCGTCGCCACTAACTTTGATTTCCTGGCCCGCCATGGCATCGCGGATAAAGTTTCCCGCTGCAAAGTGGGCGTCGAGCGGCAAATAAGGTCCAAGCAGCGCGAACACCCTGGCGATACGGGTATCGATCCCATGCCGGGACGCGGCGCATTGCACCAGCCATTCGGAAACGCGCTTGGCCTGGCCATATGCGGTGTTTGGCTGCAGCGTGTCCGGCGCGCCGGCATAATCCTCGAGAATATGTGTCATTTTGCCCGGTTGGCGACCATACACGGCCCCCGAACTAGTCAGCAAGTAACGCTGTGCCTTGCACCTGATGGCCAGGGCCAGCGTTTCCTTGGTGCCATCGACGATATCGTCGAAGACCTGACACGGATCACTGCCGGCATTGGCGACATCGGTTGCAGCATGCAGCACGATATCGACCGGCTCGTTGAAGCCGCCCAAGGCATTGACATTGCCCATGATCAGGCGCACCGCTGGATGTTGCGCCAGGTGCGGCGCCTTGGCAACGAACGCCGCAGGGCGGCGCGTCAGTACCATCAGCTGCAACTCCAGCTGAAAATGCTGGTCGGCCCAAAGCAGCGCCTCCAGCAACCAGCAACCGATAAAGCCGGTTCCACCGGTGATAAAGATACGCTTGCCACGCAAGGCATGCCACACCACCGGTGCGGTTTTTTCAATGATCAGGCGCAAATCGTCTGGCGCGATGCCAGGCGAGTACGGACTCATTGACGTCGGTTCTTGAAACATGGACCGTTTTTTAGAAGTTGACGCCAAAAAACTCTTCGATCTTGCTGATCGAGAAGTCCATCATTTCCTTGGTCAAGCCAGGGAACACGCCAATCCACAGGGTATCGTGCATGATGCGGTCGGTGTTGGTCAGTTCGCCCGATACGCGATAGTTGCGGCCGATCATGTACGGCTGGCGCGTCAAATTGCCGGCAAACAGCAAACGCGTACCGATCTTGTGTTGATCGAGGAAGGTCAACAGGTTGACCCGGTCCACATTGGCCTCTGGACGCAAGGTGATCGGGAAGCCGAACCAGGATGGATCCGAGTTTGGTGTCGCTTCTGGCAGAATCAGGAATTCCTCGCAGCTTTTCAGCCCGTCTTTCATGTACGCGAAGTTGTCCTTGCGCGCCTGTACAAAACCGGCCGCGCGGTCCATCTGCGCCAAACCGCATGCCGCTTGCATGTCGGTGATCTTCAGGTTGTAGCCAAGGTGGCTGTAAGTGTACTTGTGATCGTAGCCTTCCGGCAGCGTGCCCAGCTTGCAGCAGAAACGCTGACCGCAAGTATTGTCCTTACCCGGTGCGCAGTAGCAGTCGCGGCCCCAGTCGCGGAACGATTCGGCAATCGCTTTCAGTTCCGGATTATTGGTAAATACAGCGCCGCCCTCACCCATGGTGATGTGGTGCGCAGGGTAGAAACTCATGGTGCCGATATCGCCGAAGGTACCGCACATCTGACCGTTATACGTGGCGCCCAGGGCGTCACAGCAATCCTCCACCAGCCACAGATTGTACTTTTTGCACAGTGCGACGATGACTTCCAGATTGAACGGATTGCCCAAGGTGTGGGCCAGCATGATGGCCTTGGTCTTGTCGGTAATGGCCGCTTCGATTTTGCTGGCGTCAATATTGTACGTTCCCAGTTCGACGTCGACGAAGACGGGCACGGCACCATATTGCAAAATCGGATTGACGGTGGTCGGGAAGCCGGCCGCCACACCGATGACTTCGTCACCGGGCTGAATCGCGCGCGCACCCAGTTTCGGCGACGTCAGGGCGGAAAAAGCGACCAGGTTGGCGGATGAACCGGAGTTCACCGTGATCAGAAATTCGACGCCGATGAACTTGGCCAGGCGTTTTTCAAATTCGTCATTAAAACGCCCCGTCGTCAGCCAGGCGTCCAGCGACGCTTCGACCATCAGGCCCATTTCAGGAGCGCCGACGACTTTGCCAGCCGGAGGAATCACGGTCACGCCAGGTTCGAAAGGTTTCGGCACGCTGGCCAGCGCACCGTATTGCACCACCAGGGCGGCGATCTGGTCGCGGATTTGTTGTTGGGTCAGTTGTTCGCTCATGATACAGCCTTCAATTTGTTAGGTATTTTGATAAGTCGTGATTTGTGCCAGGCTCAGCTCGCGCATGTCCAGGCCCTCGTCGAAGGCCTTGTGCCATTCAACGATTTTGGCGATCGTCTGCCCGATGTCCCAGCGCGGATGCCAGCCCAGCTGGCCACGCGCCTTGGAGCAATCAAGCTTCAAATAAGTCGCCTCATGCGGATGGTTCTGTCCGTCGAGCGACCAGGACGCGCCGGCGCCCCACTCTTGCGTCATGCGTTCGATAATCCACTCGACCGGCTTGGCATCGGTGTCATGCGGACCAAAATTCCAGCCTTCGGCATGCACAGGACCTTCGGTGTACAGCTTTTCTGCCAGTGTCAGATAGCCGCTCAGCGGTTCGAGCACATGCTGCCACGGCCGGATCGAGTGCGGATTGCGTATCATCACCGGCTGGCCGGCGCCAATGGCGCGCAGCATGTCGGGAATCAGTCTATCCATGGCCCAGTCACCGCCGCCGATCACATTGCCGGCGCGGCCACTGCCTAATGCAATGCCATGTTCCGCATACTTTTCGGCATTGAAGAAGGAACTGCGGTAGCCTGCCGTCACCAGTTCGGCACAACCCTTGCTGTTGCTATAGGGGTCGTAGCCACCCATCGCTTCGTTTTCGCGGTAGCCCCAAGGCCACTCGCGGTTTTCATAGCATTTGTCACTGGTCACATTGACCACCGAACGCACGCCGGGCGTGGCGCGCACGGCTTCGAGCAGATTGACCACGCCCATCACATTGGTCGCGTAGGTTTCCACCGGATTCACGTACGAATAACGCACCAGCGGCTGGGCCGCCATATGGATCACGATTTCCGGCCGCGCTTGTGCCATGGCGCGCTTGAGCGCTTCACCATCGCGCACGTCGCCGATAATCGACACCATGCCGCGCGCCACGCCCGCCACTTCAAACAGGCTGGGGGTGGTGGGTGCTTCCAGCGCATAGCCGGTCACGTCGGCACCCAGTTGCTGCAGCCAAAGACTCAGCCAGCCGCCCTTGAAGCCCGTATGGCCGGTCAGGAAAACCCGCTTGCCTTGCCAGAATGCTGCGTTCATCAGCAAGCCTTCCAGGGAGCTTTACCCGATTGCCACAGCTCTTCCAGCTGCACCTTGTCGCGCAGGGTATCCATCGGCTGCCAGAAACCGCGGTGAAAAAAGGCGTCCAGCTGACCTTCGGCGGCCAGGCGTTCGAGCGGCTGCTTTTCCCAGGTGGTGCTGTCGTCCGCGATGTAATCGATGACTTTCGGCGACAGCACGAAATAGCCGCCGTTGATCCACGCGCCATCGCCTTGCGGCTTTTCCTGGAAGCTATTGATTTTCTGGCCATCCAAAATCAATGCGCCGAAACGGCCCGGAGGCTGGGTGGCGGTCAGCGTTGCCATTTTGCCGTGCGCCTTGTGGAACGCGATCGATTCGGTGATATTGACATCACTGACACCGTCGCCATAGGTGAAACAGAACGCTTCTTCGCCTTCCAGGTATTGCTTGACGCGCTTCAAGCGGCCGCCGGTCATGGTTTCGTCACCGGTATCGACCAGCGTGACTTTCCAAGGTTCCGCATTGCGCGCATGAACTTCCATCTGATTATTCTGCATGTCGAACGTCACGTCCGAGGTGTGCAGAAAATAGTTGGCAAAGTATTCCTTGATGACATAACCTTTATAACCGCAGCAGATGATGAAATCATTCACGCCATGAGCGGAGTAAGATTTCATAATATGCCATAGAATCGGCTTGCCACCGATTTCAACCATCGGCTTTGGTTTGGTGGAAGTTTCTTCACTAATTCTCGTACCCAGACCACCAGCTAAAATAACTGCCTTCATTTCACACAACCTTAAAATTTAATGTATGCCCAAAAAAATGGCGAAATTAATAAATTGAAATAATTTTGAAGTTTATTCTCCATGTGCAAAACATTTTAAATTTCTAAACTTTTCAAATTTTGGCGAAATAAAATTATAATATTGCAATTTTTCTTTTCTTCGAATTCTCTTTACGCTGTATTTTTTTAACAGAGCATATAATTTTATCCGAAATTTTCGTTCACAAATATCGTCGCAAGAAAAATAATTACATGCTCGTCAATTCAATATCGTTGATTTCAAGTACCCTCACGTCCGGCGCTTCAAGAATAGCTTGCACTACCGTCCGGCAAAGCCCCTGCTGTGCCAAACGTTGCACGGCGAAAGTACTCGCAAGACAATCTTTCCACGTCAGCTAGCCAGAAGTCCGGTGCAACAGCGGCGGGCGCGCACTATACCGCAATTGTTGTTGTATTCATGCAAATGCATGCCGGGATCGACATCATCGGCGTTGTCATGATGAGCAGGCCGGCACCGCCAGCAGCACCGGTTGCACTACATGGCATGGGCCAGTCGCTGCATCGAAGCTCAACGCAGCGCCGAGCGTGCGCCAGACTCGAACTGTAGCGCTTTCACCGGCTGCACGCCATTTTTTCGATATACGTCAAGGTGCGACCGAATAAAAATCTCGAACGAAAATAATTTGTTCAGTCGCTCATTTCCACGCTCCCCCATTTGCTTGCACAGAGCGACATCCTCCAGTAGTCTGTCGATATTTTTTGCCAGCTGACCGGCATTTTCATTATCGGATAACAGGCCGCACACGCCATCCTCAACCACCTCCGGAATGGCTTGGGTCTTGGTCGACAAGATAGGCAAGTGATAATTCATCGCTTCCAGGAAGACCAGGCCGAACGATTCCCAGCGGCTAGGCATCAGGTAAACATCGGCTGCGGCATAAAATTCGGCGATCTCGGACTGCCATCCAAGCCAGACGATATGCTGCTCGATCCCCAGCGTTGCCGCTTGACGGTGCAGTTCATCACGCAATTCACCATCGCCGCAGACCAGCACCTTGAATGGCTTGCCGGACTTGACCGCCGCCACGGCATCGAGCATGACGTCGACGCCCTTTTGACGCTCAAGGCGGCCGCAAAACAAAAAGACGGTTTCTGCCTGCGTCAATCCCAAGCGGCTGCGTACATTTTCCCGTTGCGTCGCTTTTTCGCTTCCAGGCGTACGCAACGGCAGCGAGTTATAAATGACCACGGCTTTTTTCGCATTAATGAGATGAATCCGCTTGCCATACTCGACCATGTATCCAGACGGCGAGATATAAGTATCGGTGACCAGGTCGAGAAACTTCTCGATCAGCCAATATACCCATTTCTGCGGACTGGGCGTGAATTCATCGGCGCCATAAGCATGGATGGTATGAATGACCTTGACATCAGTTCCCGACAAAAAAGCTCCCAACCTGCCCATGAAACCGCCAAGGCTGGTATGAGTGTGTACGATCTTGTACTTTCCCGTAAGCAATAATTTTCTGACCTGGAGAACATTTTTAATCAAGCTCAGCGGATTGAAGGACGGCCGCTTCGAAAAGTGATGCACGTCGTCAAAACCACTTTCCACTTCCTTGTCCTGCGACACACCCGACGGATAAAACACAATCTCGCGCGGAACGGATTTGATGCCATTGGACAGCGCGGAAATATATTTACCGGAGCCACCCAGGCTTTTTGAGGTAACAAATAAGATAGACACAACAAGATTCCATAAATTAAAAAAAACTTGACCAGATTAATGAGCGGGCTGTGCTTCGAAATTTCTTTTCAGCGATCTTTTTACAGCGGCGCATAGCGGGATTTCCACCAGCTTGTAAAAAATAATCGCGATCGATATCACCACAAGCAGGGAAGAAAAATACAAGAAAAATAACGGAACATGCTCGAAATAATGCCAATTATAAGCAAGGCGGAATGCGCCATATACAAAGGGGTGAATCAGGTACAACGAGTAAGAAGAGTCCCCCAGCAGCGAAAACAGCTTGATTTCCCGGATCTGTCCCATCATATCCATGCCCGCGAGGGCAAACACCAGCATCGCCGCAGGAATACCGGCACAGACAACGCGGCCAAACTGCTCGTAATAGTCCAGCATGAAGACGAACATCAGTACAGCGCTCAAGACCAGAAGCAGTTGCGCCGGCAAGCCGATATCGATTTTTTTTTCAATATACAAATGCGCGATTACCACACCCATGAAAAACTCCAAGATAATCGGACTGGAAAAGAACGTAATCAGAGCAAAATCATGGTTGAACCGCAGGATCAGGTTGGCGCCGACAACGAAGGATGCAAGGAACAAAAATAGCTTGAGTAGCAGATTCTTTTTTACAGCTAGGAATAACATGAAGGAAAGATAAAAAAACCATTCATACATCAATGTCCAGCCGATCGCATAAATCGGAAAAATGCTGGTCGTTGAATTGGGCGCCCAATGTGGGAAAAATGCCAGACTCAACAGGAAATGCGGAATCGTAAACTGGGCACTTTTAAACACCCCGGGGGAAAGTACAAGGATAAAAGCCAAAAAAAACGTCATTATCCAGTAAGTAGGAACAACACGCGACACGCGATTGATCAGATACTGCTTCGGTGACGGACTGTGACGAGTCGACAGATATAGTACAAAACCACTGATAACAAAAAACAAATCAACACCCATCCCCCCCCACCAAGAGTGAAAGTCATTCAGCACTATTTCGTAGAAATGGCAGTGCACCACCATCAATGATGCCAGTGCTCTGAGATATTGGATTGAATTAAATTTTTGCTTGAGCATGACTATTGAAATATGTACCATGAAATCTGAAGGTGGCGTGGGTCGCCAGTTCAGCCAAATTTAACCTCTGTATTGGCGACTTCACGGCCCCAGGTTTTCCAACCCAACATACGCAAAAGTATCAATGCAATGATAAACATTTGAATCGGAGCTTCATTCATATAGCCGACAATGAATCCGTAAAAATATGTTGAAACTGCAAGAACATAGATAATGGCCGCATTGCCATCCCTCGTAGCCTTGATGAAATAACCATAAGTGACGCTGAGTATCCAGCCGAAAAAAATGCCTCCAATGACAGGACCGAAATCGCCGAGGTACAACACGAATTCGCTCAGATAGCCGAAATTGATACTGACGCCGATGAGCTTCAATTCCGGATAGGTCAGATTGGTCAGGAAGGTGGAAAAATTCGGCGGCTTTTCCGCATAAAACAATCGTGGCACAGGTTGCAGAAGAGCATCAAATATTTTCCATGGATCCATGTAAATTCTTGAGAAATAAGATCCCAGTACCTGATTATCAAAATAATCAAATCGGTTATAAACAATCTTCAACGGATCTTCTAGGAATCTTTCAACAAACAAATTGTAGATCAGCGAAATGTCTGCGGTACCGAACATCAACTGTTCACGGATGATCGTGTATAACGGCGTAAATATCAGTAACGCAAAAAAGACAAAAACGGTCGAAAAGCGCATGATCCTGACCGAATAGCGGATGTTCAGGAAGGACAGGCCGGCGACGAAGAAAAAGACAAACAGTGAGGCGAATCCTGTCGTGAAACAAAAAGCGATAACCATAAACATCACAGCGTGATCGAAGAAACGGGTTTTTTTAAGATAAACCTTGTTGAAATAAGCTATACCCTTGAACTTGAAAAAGAATAAGAAAGTCAGAAAAAAATAAGCCGCGCCACCGCCCTGAATCGACTGACGAAAACCCAGCGGATTGGAAAATGGATTGCCGACCGATAAAAACCCGATCAATATCAAAATTCCAATTAGAGAAAAAAGAATATAATTTAGCTTCTTTTCCAGATGCGCATCAAAGACAAAAATTCTATTTTTGTGTGCATTTTTTTCAGGTTCACCATTCTTGTTCTTTTTATTCGCAACCCACATCCGATGGAAAAAATAGGTAGATAATGCGAAAAATAGGGCAACCATCGAGTCGCCAAACCAGAGTTCCCAATGCGGTGGCATCTGGTTGGTGACATATCGATAATAAAATTTCCCATATATAAAAAACGAGGTAAATGCTATATAAGCAAACCACGGCGAAGATGCTCTTAGCCAGAGAAAGTATTTGTCTTTAAAATTCATAATTCTCTTAAATTTTCTTCATCTTCAATACACGAGTTTCACGACTACTTGAATTTTGCAAGAAACGCACTCAACTTGAAAATAACTATTTTCATATGCACATAGGTGTCATAAAAAATATCGCCTTTTATCTTGTTTTTTCTTCTAGCCGCCAGCATTTCGTTGAGCAGGACAATTTTTGTTTTCGGCGTTCTGGACAAGCCTTCATTTCCCATCGAAACATGGTATTGCTCACAGAATCCGATAGCGGACAACTTGCTCAGCCTGAGCACGAATTCATAATCGCCGGCGATACGGAAATTCGGGCTGAATTTCCCCAGTTCCTTGAAGGTCGACATCCTGTGCAACGAACCGCAATGCGTGAACGGCATCTTCTTGCGCAATCTTCCGATGACATCGCTGATCGGATAGTTTTCCAGCTCGACAAAATTGCCGGCACCATCGACCAAATTGATGCGTGGATAGACCAATCCCAGACTCGCATCTTTTCCTGCAAACGTGAGGCCGCGCGACAGGCTGCCTGGGTCAGAAAAATAATCATCGGAGCCAATGAACGTCACCCATTCCCCGGTTACTCGCTCAAGGCCCTTATTCCAGGCGTCATAAACGCCGCGATCCGGCTCGGAGATAAAATAGGCAATCTTGTCGATAAAATTATTAACAATAAGTTGCGTGCCATCGGTCGAACCGCCGTCAATGACAATAACTTCTGGCCGATTGGTCTGTTCGAATATACTGGCCAGACATTTTTGTAATGTCTTGGCGCTATTGTAGGTGGCGATTACTACCGTGCAGCTGGGGATACTCAATTAAATTTCCTTGAAAAGATGGAACGAATCTGGAAAAAGCATTCAGTCAATCGCTGAGTTGGAAGTCTCATTCAGGCATGCTCTGTCAAATAGAGTTGCATATTGATTGACGGCAATATAAAAAACTTACCGCAGATTTCCTGCGGTAAGTTTTATTAACGAATCGTTGGCAGATAGTCTTACGACGATTTCAGACTGTCAGACAGCTTTCTCAAACGCCTTAACTGGGCCGGATTTTGTTTCATTTTTCGTAAAAACTCGCTGGCAAGTATCCAGAACATCGTCAAAATACCAACAAACAGGATAGTACTGACGACGATCACGCCGCGATTAGGTTTGGATTTCTTGTCCGGTACGATCGCAACATCGAGCGCCTGGATAATCGAGCTATCCTTGGCTTCATCAAGTTTTGCAATCTCGAACTGTTTTGACATCAATTCAAATATCGTTTCCGCATATTTCACATCGCGAACGCGACGCACATATTCCAGTCCAGCTTCAGGTATGCGTCCCGAACCAACCAACAGATCGCCGCTGCCCTGATTCAAGCCGGACTCCATCTTCTTCAACTGCTCGCGCAAGCCCACCAGTTCTTGCCGCGCTCGCATGTATTCCGGATTTGAACCCGTCGCAAATGTCTGCATGGCGCTCAAAGCGACTTCCTTGGATGCAATTTGCGCACGCAAGTCGGCAGACGATTTGATCAACGCTTCAGCCTGACCATTCAGTTGAATCAGGCCCGACTTCTCTTGCATGACCTTCAGACTCACCTCGGCATCAGCCAATAACTGCTTGGACTGCATCAATTGTTTTTCAAAAAAAAGGCGTCGCCGCGAAGCTTCGGTAATCGCCAGTGTCTGCGTCAATCTTTGTAGCTCTTCCACGTAGCCGTTGGCCAGCGCCGCGGCGCGCTTCGGGTCCTTGTCCTTGACATCAATGGCAATGATGCCTTCTTTGCCCGAACCGATGGTGCTGGAACTGGACAGTGTCAGACGGGTATCGGTCAGCGTTTTGGTGCCATACACTGACTGCAACTTGAAGCGTTCAATGATGCGATCAGCGACAGTCCGACTATTGAGCATGCCAATATACAAGTCACTTGGATTTTTCAGCCCTAACGCACTACCCGACATCCCGCCTAGCGCACCCAACTGCCCCAGAATTGCGGAGGAGCCCGATTGCGATTGCTGCGGCGGCAATACGGATGCCGTACCTGTATAAATGTTCGGCATCAGCAAAGACAGTCCGCCAGCGATGATACCGGCCAATAGTGGTATGCCGACGATATAGAATTTTTTTCGTACAATAATCGTCAACAAGTCCAATGAATTCACTTCCTCATCGTCATGCTTGAGTGTCGTGTTACCGTCTGCCAGAACACCGGGGCGTACCGCCTTATCTTCCATTGTTTTATCCATGCCTGTAATTGAAACTATAACTTTACGATTCACAACACCTGACAAACACCTGGCAAGCAAAGCGGTGAAGTGGCCGCGAAGCGCAGCTGTACCAGATGGACAGCAAGCATCGCAGGCACCTGTACCGACGCGCGGCAGGTTTTATCCTATGTTTTTCATATATTCAGGAAATTAATTCTTCAACACTTTCAAACCAGCCGCACCCAAACCAAACTGGTAAAAGATCGACGTCCATTCCTTCAAGCTCTGCATAAACGTGCTGCGATCGATTTTTTCCGGCACCACCACGGTATCACCAGGATTCAAAGCTGTGCCGCCAATACCGCTGAACCAGCCTGTACTTTGTCCGCTCTGCGCCGTGCCGTCTGCGCGTATCACGTACATCTCGGATTTATCCGCAGTGATGGTCAGACCACCGGCTTGCTGGACATAATCGTTCACCGTGCGCTGTGGGCGGTAGACAAAGGCGTTTTGCTGGAATACCGAGCCAAGCACATCCACCGTGCCCGGGCGGCGCGGGATCATGATCGTATCGCCATCCTGCAAGGGCAAGTCGGGTAAATTCTTGATTTGCGTCTCAACTCCTGGCAAATCGAGCACGATGCGGCCTTCCGCCTTGATGCCGCGCAGTTTTTGCACGATGCGACGCTGTTGCTCAATTTCCGCCGTCAGTTTAGCCGCGTTAGCCTGATCGGCTGAGGCGCCCATGCGCTGGGTGGCATTCGACTCCAGATCGCGTTCAAAACGGTCCGCCACTTCATTCAACTTGGCTTGCTGGGCACGCCGTACCGAATCGCGGTTCAACTGGGTGGCGTACAGATAGCCGTTTTCATTCGCACCTCCCACGCGGGCGATCAACTCGCGCAGGGTCTCGCCTTTCTTCAGCAGAAAGATGCCGCTTTGTTTGGCTTCACCGGCCACGCGCACGTATTCATTCTGGATTTGTGCCTGCACCGGCACGGCACCCGGCGCAAATACGCGCAGCACATCGGTCGGTTTTACGGGGATACTCGCCAGCTGGGTGCTGGTGACGGTTTTATCGGCGATCAGTTCCACCACCGTCTTGTATTGATTGTCGACGTTCTTTTCAACGATCACTTGCTTCGTTTCCGCTGCGGAATCGAAGCCGCCGGCCCAGCTCAACACATCGGCCAGGCTGGCATTGCCTTTCAATTCGAAAATGGCGGGCTGCTTCACATTGCCCGTCAAGGCCACCAGGGGACCGACTTCCGGAATGTAAATCACGTCGCCGTCGCGCAGGGTCATGTCGCTGCTCTTGTCGCCTTTGGCCAGCATGTCGTACAAGTCGAAGGTGCTGACGGTTTGTGCGCCACGCTTCAATTGGATGTTGCGCATGCTACCCGTGGCGTCCGGGCCGCCCGAGGTGAACAAGGCGTTCAACAGCGTGCTCATGGCGCTCAGGGTATAGGTGCCGGGACGCACGGCGTGGCCGACCACATACACTTGCACGGCGCGTGTCTGGGCGATGCTGGCCGTCAATTCAAAGTTGTTGTAAATCTTGCCGACGGCTTTCTTCAGGTAACCCTGCAAATCCTTGTACTGCACGCCGCTGACCTTGACGGAGCCGACGCGGGGAATGAAGATCGCGCCGCTGCGGTCGACCGTGGCGCTGACGTCGATATCGACCATGCCCCAGCCGCGCACCTGCAGCTCGTCGCCCGTGCCGATGACATAGTCTTGATTGACCTGGGCCGCATCAAACGGCGCGAAGGTGGACGGCACGTCGCTGAACAGGTCCTTGCCAAAAATGGCCAGGTTTTGTCCTGTGACGCCTGCCGCATAGGCTTGAAACGGCCCTACTTCGGCGGCGGCACGCTTGGCCGGACGGCTGGCGGGCGGGTTCTGCGCCTGGCGCTGTTCGCCGCGGCTGCGAATGGCCGGCAGGCCGCTGCCCGTCTCCATCGATTGCATTTTGGGAATGTCACTCGCCCCAAGGTCTTGTGCAACGGCGGAACCCATTCCCATCAGGCAAGCCGAGAAAATCATGTGTTTAACGAACGGTGAGGAAGTACGAAGTTGCTTTTTCATGCTGGTCTTTGTCTGGATGAATGATGTTGTATGAGTAAAGGGGGCACCATGAGCGCCTAATACTTGCCCTGCCAGGTCACGCTGATTTCTTTCGGTCCCGGATTGATCGACAAACCCGATTTGCTCTGGTCGCGCTGCGCGTGCCACAGCCAGCTGCCCATGGCGTAGCCGACGATGCCGCCGGCGACCGTGTCGGACACCCAGTGCTTGCGGCCAAATACGCGGCCGGCGGAACCCACGGCAGCCACGCTGTACAGCCATGGCGCATCGTATTCCTTGGCAAACGGCGTCACGGCGGCAAAGCCGATGGCGGCATGCGCGGAAGGGAAGGATGAATTCGAACGGGAACTGCCGCTGCCGACACGGCTCCACGCTCCGAGGTCTTCCTCCGGACGGGCGCGGCCAAACGCATATTTGCCGGCCACCGCCACGCCCGTTGCCGCGGCAACCGATTGCAGGGAAATGAGTCCCGTATTTTGCATGCGCTCATCGCCCAGAGCGAAGGCCGCCGCCGCCGCTCCCACTGCCGCGTATGGCATGGCCTTGCCCAGCTTGTCCCAGTTGCGGTAAACCTTGGAATCTTCATGTTTCTTCACGAAACGGTCGACGGGCTTGTCGCTGAGGGCTGACGCCAGCACCACGCCCCCGACCACCGCCGTCGCCTTGAGCCATTCAGGGGCGCTCGGCGTAGCGGATGCGGATTGCTCCAGGCGCGCGCGCATGGCGGGCCATGGGCTGACAAACGGCCGGTCTGGCGGATTGACGGCAGGCAGGTGCTGTTCGTCCGGGCGCTCGGCAAAGTTACCCAGTCCATCGTAGCTGTGCATGTCGGCGCGCGGACGCTCGAGCATGTCGTACAGGTCGCCCGGCGAGGCCACCATCTGCCCCACGTCGCGCGTCCATGGCGCAATGGCGAAGCCGGCCGTCGACTGCGTGTCCATCGGCAACATGCTGTTCAACGGCACGGACAGGAAGATGCCACGGTCCTGGTATGGCTTCGATGGCGTGCCGGGACTGGTGATATCGTTGCCGTTCGTATGCGTGTACCAGGCGCCCACTTCGATGCCGGACTGGAAGCGGCGCTTGAATTCCACGCGCACGCCCGTGTCTTTCGCCAGGAAGCGGCCGGCGCGCGCCGTGACGGTAATGTCGTGCGGCAAGCGGTAGTGCAGGGAGCCGATCGCCGTCACCGTCTTGTAGTCGCGCGAGTCGAGCAAGCCCTTGAAACCACGCTGCTGCAAGGCATCGACGGCCACGTCGGCCGCCCAGCGGCTGTCCTTCGGCAGGTACAGCACCTGGCCGCCCACACCGCGGAACATGTCTTCATACAGGCCGGCCGACAGGCGGGTATATACGCGCTCGGCGGGATTGTCGTATTTGTTCAGCAAGACGCGGCTCAGCGAGAAACGTCCGCCGCGCAAGTATTCCGCGATATCGGTACGCACGTGCGGCAAATTGCTGTTCGATGGCTGCTTGACGCCCGACACCGTTTCCAGCAGCTGCAGGCTGGCGGCGCTATTCAGGTACAGGCCATCGCCCAGGCGGCGGTCATAGTTGGCCACGGCCGAAATCGAATAGCGGAAGGCGCCGCTCGGATCATTGAAGAAGAAGCCCACCTTGGGAGCGATTTTGAAACGGTTCGCCTCCCGGTCCAGCGATTTGATCTGCACCACGTCGCCATCGACGCCGACACCGACGGCCAGCTTGCCATCATCCTTGAGGACATCGGCTGCGGGCGCGGGCACCGCCGGTGCAAGGACAGGCGCAGTGGGTGCAATGGCGAGAGCCGGTGCGGTGGCAACGACCGGTGCCGGAGCCGGAGCAGCGGCCACGACGGGCGCTGGCTTGTCGAGGAATTCTTTCAGCCAGCTTTGCTGATCATCCCGGATGACATCGCTTTTCTCCGGATAGCGCAGCAGCACGACGTCGAGGAAGGCCTTGCGGTCGATCTTGCCTGCCAAATAGTCGTTCAGTTTTGGCAAATCAAAGAATTCGTAGGTGGCGATCGGCTGGTCCAGCTTGGTGTACGTGATGCGCAGGGTCGTCACGCCCTTCGGCATGAAGGCGACGGCAGTGCGCGCGGCGCGGCCAACGGCGCGGCCCATGTTCGAAATACGGCTGTTGGTCAGGCTCAGGCTGAGGGTATTGCCTTCCTGCTCGACACGGATATTCTTGTAGTCCTGCTTCACCAGCGCCTTCACCAGATCGGCGCCGTACACGGCGTCGCGGTGCCACTCTTCCTTGCTCGGCAGCGGTGGTGGATTCTTGTCGTCGACGAAATACGCCGGTTCGTACACCTTGGGCACGAACTCGCGCTCGCCAAACGGAATGCTGACAAAAGCATTCAGGCTGAACTGGTCGCGGTTGCGTGCCGCTTGCAGGGCAAGCCAGCCCCAGCGGTACTCCAGGCCCACGGAGGCGCCCTTGCGGCGCTTGCCCGCATTCGTTTCGCTGGCGCGGAAGTCGCGCAGGTAATTCGTTGTATCGTATTCGGCCACCACCGACCAGCGCGGCAGCGCGGCCGGGGTCCAGCGCGCGCCGGCAAACACGCCGTCCGGGCGTTTATGGGCATAGCCCAGGCTCGCTTCGATATTCTTGCTGGCGCCAAAAGTCTTGGTGGCAACCACGTATTGCCCCTTGAACAGCTCGGTACCGAACAGATCCGTCATGCCGACGGCGACCGACGGCATCCACTCCGTTTCCGTCCACAGGCGCAATTTGCCGTCGACGACTTTATCCTTGTAGCGGCCATAGCCACTGCCATACTCACCGGGCACGTTGGTAAAACCAGGAATGCCCGAGATCGACACATAACGTCCCGTCATTTGCAGGAAAGGCAGGATACTCGCCGTGGCCCACAACTGGCCATACGGGCTGTCGTAGCTATAGCCGACGCTGAAGGTACCGTCCGTTTCCACCACGGCGCTGGGCATATTGATATACCCGGATTGACCGCCATGATTCGACGTCGCGGCAATCGCCGAAGGCGCGCCAAGCACCAAGCAGCCACACCAGGTATATTTAATTGATTTTCTGAGTACGCTTAACAAATCTGGCTACCTAAAATATCCTGCACCTGGAATTCCTGACTATGTCTTCAGAAAATCAATGAGCTTGGGGAAACGTGAATAAAACGAAAAAAGGCCAACCGACGGGCATCTTGCAATGCCACACATCAGTTCGCCACTAAAACTCGGCATTTCCGGGAAATTGCGCGTTGCTTGACCATGCCCAGGAATGTATGTCGCAGAATTTTAACATTGTTTTCTTGTAGCAAATGCTTAACTTGTTTCCCTAGCGCTACACCTGTCAGTGCGGCGCACACGCCGCCTGCGGCTTCGCAGCACGCATCAATACTCACTTCAAACTGCCAAACACTTTGCCGATAATCTTGCTGCCATAAGCGAGCGGATTACTGCGGATGGCTTTTTCTTCCTCGCCTATCATCAGATACAGGCCGTCAAGCGCCCGGTCGGTCACGTAAGCTTCCACCGTCGATTGTTGCTGCGGCACCAGTCCCGTCTTGCCGATCTGGCTCATGGTGCTGTTGTATTTGCCGGCCAGGCCGGAACGGTCGGTCACGGATTTCACGATGGGCAGGAATTTGACGGCCAGCGGTGCCGAGGTCTTCTGGCGGAAAAAGTCAGTCACCGACGTGTCGCCACCGGACAGGATATTTTTCGCATCGGTCACGCTCATCGACTTCACCGCATCGAGCAGCAAAGGCTTGGCCATGGGCACGGCCGACTCGGCGGCACGGTTCATCGCCACCACCAGATCGTCCAGTTGCTGGCCACGGCCCGTCATTTTCAGCAAAGGCTGGGCTTGCTCCAGGATGCGGGGCAGCTTGATTTTGACCTTGTCGTTGTTCAGGAAACCATTCTCGACACCCAGTTTCGATACGGCGGCAGCGGAACCGGCTTGCAGCGCCGCTTTCAAGCCATTGCTGGCGTCCTGGTTGCTGAGGGCATCCAGGGGACTGGCGGCGCCTGCGCCGGACGACAGCAGCGCCAGCGCGCACAGAATGGCAGCCGGACGGCCAGGGAAAGGGTTCAGGCGCATGGTTTTCCTTTTCTAAAGAATAGTCAGACCACCTTCTTCTGGAACATTAGCACATCAAAACTGCAAATACTGCAGCAATTTGTTGTGTCCAGGGCAAACAAGGGGGTCCGCAGACGGCGGAGGGAAAGGACTATACAGCACCTGCTGTTGTATCCGCGCACGCTAACGCCGGCGGCGCAGCTCAGCCTGCTATCGCCGCCAGATGTTCGCGCACCCGCGCCAGATCTGTCTCGCGCATGCGCGCCGCTGTCTGGCGCAAGGATTTTTCCGCACCGGCCACGCCGGCTGCCGCCGCCATCGACAGCCAGATATACGCCTGTTGCAAATCAAGCGGGCCACCCTGGCCGCTGGCCGCCATCAAGCCCAGGTTCATTTGCGCCCGCGCATGGCCCTGGCGCGCGGCCAGCGCGTACCAGTCCCAGGCGGCGGCATAATCCTGCGGCACATCCTGGCCATTGTCGTGCCGCAGGCCCAGCGCAAACTGGGCCAGGCTGTGGCCCTGCGCGGCGGCGCGGCAGTAACAGGCGCAGGCCTGCTGGCTGTCGGGTGCCGGGCCATCGTCGCGGTCGTGCAAGACGCCCTGCATGTATTGCGCCGGCGCGTAATCCTGCTCGGCGGCGCGGCGGTACCACTCCAGCGCCAGCGACAGATCCTGCGGCACGCCCTGGCCATGTTCATAACGCAGGCCCAGGTCGAATTGCGCCCGCACATGTCCCTGGTCGGCCGCCTTGCGGTACCAGAAGATGGCTTCCTGCGCATCGACAGGCATGCCCTGTCCATGCTCATGCAGGAGTCCCAGCTGATACTGCGCGGCGGGAAAACCCTGCCCGGCCGCCTGGCGGTAGAACACCTGCGCCTGGGTATAGTCCTGCGCGCCATGTTCATGGTGCAGGCCCAGGTTGTGCTGGGCCGCCGCGTGGCCCTGCCCTGCCGCCTTCACGTACCACGCCAGCGCCGTCTGTTTATCGCAGGGCACGCCCTGGCCATTGTCGTAGATCAGGCCCAGGTTGAACTGCGAACTGGCATGGCCCTGCTCGGCCGCGCGCCGGTACCAGCTGATCGCCTGCCCGCTGTCCTGCGGCAGCACGTCGCCGTTTTCATAGCGCAGCGCCAGGTTGAACTGGGCCGGCGCATAGCCCTGCTCGGCCGCCTTGCGCATCCAGGCGGTCGCCTGCTGGCGGTCCTGCCGCACGCCCTGGCCATTGTCGTAGCGCAGGCCCAGGTTGAACTGCGCGCGCGCATAGCCCTGTGCGGCCGCCTTGCGATACCAATTGATGGCTTGCACGAAATCCTGTGGCACGCCCTTGCCATTGTCATACATCATGCCCAGATTGTTTTGCGCACCCGCGTCGCCCTGCTCAGCCGCGCGGCTGAACCACAGCATGGCTAGCCCGCTATCTTGCGCGAGTCCCTGGCCCTTGGCATACAGCCAGCCCAGGTTGTACTGCGCCGCCGCGTAACCCTGCTCGGCCGCCTGCTGGTACCAGTGCGCGGCCTGCACAAAATCCTGCGCCACGCCCTGCCCTTTCTGGCACATCACGCCCAGGTTGTATTGCGCGTGCTCGAGCCCCTGCGCGGCGGCCAGGCCATACCAGTGCAGCGCCAGCGCATAGCTTTGCCCGATACCCTGGCCGTTGAAATACATGAAGCCGAGGCTGTGCTGGGCATTCGCATTGCCCTTCTCGGCCAGCCCTTTCAGGCGCAGGAAATCAGCCGTGTAATGAGCCGCCGTGGAATGAGCAGCCGTGAAATGCGCGGCCGTGGAGCGGGGAGCGGCAGGCGGCATGGCTCAGGCCTCGATGGCCAGGGTCTGCGACAGCGCGGGGGCGGCATCGGCGATCAGGCGGTTCTGCTCCTGCAGCACGCCGATGAAGCTGCCCAGCGAAATGGGCCGGTGGTACAAATAGCCCTGCATCGTGGTGCAACCCTTGTCTTGCAGGTAGCGCGCCTGGCCTTCCGTTTCCACGCCTTCGGAGATCAGGTGCAGGCCCAGCCCGCGCGCAATCGAAATGATGGCCAGGATCACGGGATAGTGTCCGTGCTCGTCGTGGATTTCCTTCACAAACGACTGGTCGATCTTGATGGTGTGGATGGGAAAGCGGTGCAGATACGACAGCGAAGAATAGCCGGTGCCGAAATCGTCGATGGCGACCGACACGCCCAACTGGCACAGCTTGTTCAACTGCTCGATCGCATATTGCGGATTGCGGATGCAGATGTTTTCCGTGATTTCCACTTCGATCTTTTCCGGCGCGATGCCGTAGCGCGTCAGCGCGCCGCGCATCTTTTCGAAAAAGTCGCCCCGGTCCAGGTACTGCGGCGACAGATTCAGCGACAGGCGCACGGCTTCGCCGCCGGCCGCGTTCCACTGCACCAGGTCGCGGCACAGGGCGCCCAGCATCCAGTCCGAGATCGGTAGCATCAAGCCGTTTTCCTCGGCAAACGGCAGGAATTCGCCGGCCGTCAGCAAGCCCCTCTGCGGGTGGTTCCAGCGCATCAGCCCTTCGGCGCCGACGATGCGGCCCGTCATCACGTCCACCTGCGGCTGGTAATACATTTCCAGCTGGTTCAGCTCCAGCGCCTTGCGCAGGCTCTGCTCAAGCGCGATCTTCTGGTGCGACACGTCGAGCATGGACTCGTGATAAAAACTGTGGCCGTTCTTGCCCAGCGCCTTGACCTGGTACATGGCGATGTCGGCATGGCGCAGCAGCTCGTCGATGGTCTCGCCGTCGCCCGGATAGATGGCGATGCCGATGGAGGCCGAAATATGCACCTGGTTGCCATCGAGGTCGAAGGGCTGGTGCAGGCATTCGAGGAATTTGTCGGCGATCACGCGCGCATCCTGGCGGTCGCGCAGTTCCGGCAGCACGATGGTGAATTCATCGCCGCCCTGGCGCGCCAGGGTATCGCCGCGGCGCAGGCAATCCTTCAGGCGCAACGCCACCTGCTGCAGCAACTCGTCGCCCTTCACGTGGCCCAGGGTATCGTTGACCAGTTTAAAACGATCGAGATCGATGAACATCACGGCCAGTTCCGTCAGCTTGCGCCGCGCCTGGATCACCGCCAGGCCCAGGCGATCCTTGAACAGCATGCGGTTCGGCAGGTCCGTCAGGATGTCGTGATAGGCCTGGTAAGAGATGACTTCCTCGGCCCGTTTGCGGTCGGTGATGTCGCGCGCCACGCCATAGGTGCCGAAGTATTCCTGCTTGCGGGCTTCCTGATCGAGGCTGTGCATGCCGATCGAATTGAGCGGAATCGTCATCAGTGTGTTGTTGAAGGTACGGTCGCTGCCACTGCCGCTATGGCACTTCAGGCGCAACTCCACATTGCGCGAGGCGCGCTCGTCGATGCGGCGCTCATTGAAGGCATAACGCGCCCGCTCCTGGTCTTCATCATGCACGAGGATCGAATAATGGCTGCCGATCAGCTCTTCGCGGCTAAAGCCCAGCAACTGGTGTACCCGATCGTTGATGAAGGTGATGCGGCCTTCGTGGTTCAGGGTATAGATGATGTCGGGCGAGCTGTCGACCAGGTAGCGGTACATCTTTTCCGAGTTTTCCAGCTGCAGCGCGATGCGCTCGTTTTCCAGCGCCAGCTTGCGCTTTTGCAGCGCGTTCTCCACCGTCTTGAGCAGTTCCTCGCGGCTGTAGGGCTTGCGCAGATAATCGTAGGCGCCGCGCTTCAGGGCGCCGATGGCCGCCTCGATGCCGACGTCGCCGCTCATGACGATCACGTCGCCCTCGATGCCGCGCCGGTTGATGTGGTCCATGATTTCATGGCCGCTCATGTCGGGCAGGCGCAAGTCGAGCAGGATCAGGTCGAAGCGCAGTTTCGACAACTGCGCCAGCGCCTCGCTGCCGCAGGTGGCCGTGTACAGCTGGTAGCCGCGGTCCTTCAGCAATTCGTGGAGGGACGCGAGCAAACGGGGCTCGTCATCGACCAGCAGGATGCGCGGGTTGTTTTCCAGGTCAAATGGAATGGCGAAGGAGTTCATGGACGTTACGAAGACAGGGCGATATTGCCGGGCGCGGGCAGCGCGGCTGCAGCGCTCGTTGGCAAAGGAATGGGCAGTAAAATTTCAAACGAGGTGCCGGACTTGCCGCTGCGGCAGCCGATCACGCCATGCAGGCGCGTGACCAGGTCATGCACGATGGACAAGCCCAGGCCATGATGCGCCCCTTCCTTGTTGCTGCGCACAGGGGAAAACAGATTGGCCAGCACTTCCGGCGCCAGGCCGGCGCCATTATCGCTGACGCACAGTTCCAGGTACAGGCGGCGGTCGCGGTTGACGTGGCCATGGTTCGCCACTTCGATGCGCCCGCCATCGGGCAAGGCCTCGATGGCGTTTTTCAGCAGGTTGAGCAGGATTTGCTTGAGCATGTCGGCATCGGCCTCCACCTCGCATGGCGCGTCCTGCATGCGCGTGACCACCTCGATCTTCGGCGGCAGGAAATCCGTGGCGCGGAACAATCGCAGCACATCGTCGACCACGCGCGCGCAATCGGTCACGCCGCTGGCGGCCGCCGGCTGCAGATCGGCCAGGCCGCCGATCAACTGGCCGACGCGGTCGATTTCCTCGTTCAGGATCGCCATTTCGCCCGACACCGGCTCCTGCTTCTCCAGCTTGTGATCGAGCACGCTCAGGTAGTTCTTGATGATGGACAGCGGGTTATTCACTTCATGCACGACGCGGCGCGACGCGGCGCGGTATTCCTCGGCCACGTGATCGAGCTGGCGCCGTGCCAGCCCGCGCGCATGGACGGCCGTTTCCAGCGCCGTGGCGGCCTGGTTGGCATACGCGCGCAGGAAACCCTCGCGCTTCTGGCAAGCGGCAATCTGCCACGCCGCCACGCCGCCGATCAGCACCCCAAGGCTGCGCTGGCCCGACGCCAAAGGCACGCAGACCAGGCTATCGGTGCCGAGAATGCGGAACAACTGCTCCTCGACGATGCCCAGCGCCGGCATATCGCGTTTCAAGAACGCCAGCTGGCATTCCAGCGCCGCGGCGGCCAGGGGCCCGCCCTTGGCCAGCGGAATCGAGAAGCCGGCCAGACGCTGCTGATGTTCGCCCGCCGCCACGCCGACGAGCGCATGACCGGTGGGGTTTTGCAGCAGGATGATGGCGGTGTCGAAATCGAACAGGATGCGCGCCGAGCGCGTGATGGCTTCGAGCAGGCTGCTCTCGCCCTGCTGCCGGGCAAAGGTCTGGCCCACTTCGGATACCAGCACCATGTTGCGCACTTCGTCGGACAGGCGCTGCTGCACCGGATCGACGGCTGGCGGCGCATACGCGGGCGGGCTGGCGATATCGTCCGCGCCGGCCAGGTCGATGCCCAGGTGCTGCGCGGCCTGTGCCACCTGGCGCGCGACGCCGCCGGCCAGGTTTTCCAGTACCTCCAGCTCCAGCGCGCAGAATTGCGCCGCCTGCGCAATCGATTCCGCATCGTCGGCATGGCAGCACAGCAGGTGCGCCAGGCGCACGATGCGGATCAAGGGATGACTGGCCTCCAGGCGCGCCAGCGGTTCATGGTGATACAGCACGCTGTCGGCCAGGAAGGAATCGAGCTGCCAGCGCTCGATCAGCCAGGCGCCCGCTTCGGCATGCGTGATCTGCAAGGTGCGCTGCTCCACCGCGCACAGGGCGGCATCGTCGCGCGCCGTGAAATTGAACGCGTATTCCTTCGGCGCCGTGGCCAGCAAGGCCAGGCGGCCCACGTTGTGCAGCAAGCCTGCCAGATACGCTTCCTCGACGTGCGGATAGGCCATGGCCTTGGCCAGCGCGCGCGCCATGACGGCGACCGACAGCGAGCTTTGCCAGAAGGCGCGCAAATCCGTGCTGCCGGAATGGGGAAAGCTGTTGAAGGTCTGGAAGACGGATTCGCTGATGACCAGGGTCTTGATCATGTCCGTACCCAGCGACACGAGCGACTGTTCCAGGCTGACGACCTTGCCCTGGCGATGGTAGGCCGAGCTGTTGGCCACGCCGAGGATCTTGCTGGTCATGCCCGCATCCTTGGCGATCAGGGCGGCCAGCTCCGGCATGCCGGCATCGTCGGCCTGCAAGTGGGCGATCAGTTTGATGAGGATCTGCGGCATGGCCGGCAGGCGGGCAATCAGCAGGCGATTGCGAATATCTTGATCAGATTGTTGCATCGTATCAGGCATTGCCGGTTCGAAAAGGATGAGCGCTCAGCAGCGAAGCGCGGCCACGTCCAGAGGAATCCTCCACTCCTGTAACCCAAAAATAGACTGCCTGAGAGGATGCCGGGGAAAAAGTCATCTTATCATAGCATCCAATATTAATTGCAATATAGAAAATTAAGTTGAAATAAATCCAGCGTTCTGCCGTGGAAACTTATGCCTTGAAGGAACCCAGCAAACGGTGGCGGAAGCGCCGCGAGATCAGCCACAGCGTCAGCGCCAGGGCGGTAAATGCCAGCTGGCCCGAGGCCAGCCACAGCACGGAGCCGGACAGCAGGGGCGAGATCACGCCGGCCACCACGGCACCGAGCAAGGTGCTGGCGAACGACTGGCACGAGGCGACAGTGCCGCGGATATGCGGGAACAGGTCCAGCGCCAGCAGGGTCGCGCCCGGCCCCACCAGCGACATGCCGAAGGTGTAGAAGAACAGGGGCAGCACCGACCAGGGCAGCGATGGCGGCAGGAACAGGTGGTACACGACATTGACGCTGGCGGCGCACAGCAGGAAGGCAAAGCCGATGCCGATCTGGCGCGCGAACGTGACCTTGCCGGCGATGCGGTTGGCCGCCAGGGCGCCCATGAAAATCCCGCTCACGCAGGGGATGAACAGCCAGGCGAACTGCGATGGCCCCAGGCCCAGCTGCTTGGGCAGCATTTCCGGCGCGGCCGTGATGAACAGGAACAGGCCCGCGAAATTGAGGGCGACGATGCCGGCCTTGATGTGGAACAGGGGCGAGCGCAGGATCTGGCCATAGCTCGACGCCAGGAAACGGGGATTGAACGGCTGGCGCTTTTCCATCGGCAGGGTTTCGGGCAGGCGCCAGTAGCAGAACGCCAGCAGGATGACCGTGTAAAAGGCGAGGAACAGGAAAATCGAGCGCCAGTCGAACCAGATGACGATCCAGCCGCCGAGAATCGGCGCCACGGCCGGGGCGATGGAAAAGATCATCGTCACCAGCGACAGCAAGCGCGCCGCCGCCGCATCGGCATACAGGTCGCGGATGATGGCGCGGCTGATCACCACGCCGGCGCCGGCCGAGACGCCCTGCAGGATGCGGAAGAACCACAGATAGTGCACCGTGTGCGCCGAAGCGCAACCGAGCGAGCCGATGGCAAACATCAGCAGCGATACCAGCACCACGTTGCGCCGCCCAAAGGTGTCCGAGATCGCCCCATGCCACAGCACCATGCCGGCAAAGGCCAGCATGTAGAACGTCAGCGACTGCTGCACTTCCAGCGGCGACGCCTGCAGCGAACCCTGGATCGCGCCAAAGGCAGGCAGATAGGTATCGATCGACAAAGGCCCCAGCATCGACAGCCCGGCCAGCATCATCGCCAGCGCACCGCGGCTCAGCGGCGCCATGTGGCTCGGGGTGGGAGGCGGAACGGGCGTGACCGGGTCGGGCGGCACACTCGCCGGAGGGATGGGAAACATGGCGGATCCAGGGTGACACATCCGGCTTTCTCAGCTGCCAAAATAGCTGAGAAAACCGTAGCGAGCGGAAGTGAATTGTGGCCGAGAGCGCAACCGTACTTTAGTACGGTGAGCACCGCAGGCCGCAAGTCACGACGCGCAGTAGGTTTAATCAGATATTTTTAGGTTTTGCTTCTTCGCGGCGGTTGTATCCCGCGACCATATCAAAGCGGAACAGACGGCATTCCAGCGCGCCATTGAAGAAAGGCGTCTTGCGCGCTTCCTTCAACCGCAGCAGCTTGGGCAAGCCCAGGTCGGCCGTGAAGAGGAACACGGTCCAGCCGGCGAAGCGCTGCTTCAGGGTCGTGCCCATGGCCGAATAGAAGGAGGTCGACAATTCATCTTCCGGGATGGTGCTGTCGCCGCGCACGCCGATACGCTCGCCGTACGGCGGATTGGTCAGCATGATGCCCGGCACGTCGCTTGGCGGCTTGACTTCCTGCGCCTCGATCTGTTTCAGGGGCACGTCGAAGCGCACGCCGGCGCAACGCAGGTTATGGCGCGTCATGGCCACCATATCGCCCGAAATATCGCTGCCGAAAATCGTCGGTTCAGCCGGCAGCGGATTGACCTTGATGGCGTTTTTCATGGCATTCCACGGCGCGGGATCGAAGTCGTGGAAGTTTTCAAACGCGAACTGGCGCGTGGCGCCCGGTGGAATGCCCTGCAGCATCTGCGCCGCTTCGGCCAGGATGGTGCCGGAACCGCACATCGGGTCGAACAGCACCATGCCCGGCTTCCAGCCCGACACGCGCAGCAGGCCGGCGGCCAGGTTTTCGCGCAGCGGCGCGTCGCCCGTCTCTTCGCGCCAGCCGCGCTTGAACAGGGCTTCGCCCGAAGTATCGAGATACACGGTAAACGTGTGCGCGTCGAGGAAGCCGACGATGCGCATGTCCGGCGTCTTGGTGTTGACCGATGGGCGCTCGTTGAACTGGTCGCGGAAGCGGTCGCAGATCGCATCCTTGATTTTCAGTGTCGTGAATTCCAGGCTGCGCAGCGGCGATTTCACGGCAGTGACGTCAACGCGAATCGTGTGGTGCACGCCGAACCAGTCTTCCCAGGATTGCGCCAGGGTCAGGTCATAAATATCGTTTTCCGTCTTGTAGCCGGAGTGGGCCATGCGCATCAGCACGCGCGAAGCGATGCGCGAATGCAGGTTGATGCGGTAGGAATCGAGCAGGTCGCCCGAGCAATGGACGCCGCCCGGTACCTGGTTGTGGACCTTCATGGTCGAACTATCCTGGGCGATCTCGCCCAGTTCCTCGGCCAGCGCCGCTTCCATGCCGCGCGGGCATGGGCAAAAATATGAAGCCATAATGAGGATACCTTTTATCCGTTGAAAAACAATTAACTAAAAATTTCAAAACTTGTCGGATTACGCGCGCAGCGCTAATCCGACCTACAACGTCTCCAGCGCCCGCTCGACAAAGTCGAGGCGGTCCTGGCCCCAGTACCCTTCGCCATCGACGATGTACCACGGCGAGCCGAAGACGCTGGCGGCAGTCGCCGCTTCCGTATTGGCATCGTATTCGGCCTGCACGCTGGCCGTCTCGGATGTTTTCAGCAACTGGCGGCCTTCGAAGCCCGCATCGACGGCGATCTGCACCAGGGTTTCCTCGTCGCCGATGTTGCGCTCTTCGGCCCACAGGCCGCGCATGATGGCGTGCGCCAGGTTCAGCGATGCTTCCACGCCGTGCGCCAGGCGCGTGGCGATGATCAGCTTGGCCGACGCTTCCGGCGAGACGGGGAAGAACTTCGGCTGCACATTCAGAGGCACTTGCAAAAAGGCCGACCAGCGCGCCAGTTCGGCCAGGCGATACGCCTGGCGCTGCGGTGCGCGCTTGGCCAGCGGCAGGCCGCCCGAAACGCTGAAGACCTTGCCCAGGTCGAAGGGGCGCACGTCGATCTGTGCGCCCGTCTTCGCGGCGATGGCCATCAGGCGCGCGTGACCCAGGTAGGTCCATGGCGAGTGAGGCGCAAAGAAATACTGCACGACTTTGTTCTGGCTTGCACTCATCTCGACTCCCTTAGAAAGGCTTGACCACGACCAGCACGACGACGGCCAGCAGCATCACCACCGGCACTTCATTAAACCAGCGGAACCATTTGTGGCTGCGCTTGTTGAGACCTTTTTCAAACTTGCGCAGGATGGCGCCGCAGGCGTGGTGGTAGCCGAGCAGCAGTACCACGAACGTCAGCTTGGCGTGCATCCAGCCCGGCATCTTCATGCGGCCCTCGCCCCCACCGTACAGCATCCACATCAACGCCAGCCCCAGCACCATCGCCGGCAGCGCCAGCAGGGACATGAAGCGGTACAGCTTGCGTGCCATCAGCAACAGTCGCTCGGTGGCCACCGTTTCCGTCTCCATCGCCAGGTTCACGAAAATACGCGGCAAATAAAACAGGCCGGCAAACCAGGACATGACGAAGATGATGTGGAATGCTTTAATCCAGAGCATATTAAAAACCTTTTAATTTTTCTATTAATTTTTCTTCAAAATTATCGAAAGAAGCAACACCACGAAGATCTGAAAAATCCGTTGTTCTTTGTGTAATTAGCATACGTTGGCGCGCAGGATTAAATTTACTTAAGGCACGACCGGTCTTCTCTGATGCAATAATTAATTTATTGAATAATAACTGCTTAGGATCTTTCAAGCCCTCCCAATTTTTCTTAGCCGGCAAATTCAAAGGAATTTTTCCAGAACGATTTTCTGCGGCGGAGCGAATTGCCACCTCATCTGAAAATAACCATGCTTCGGTCATACGAAGAGGAACAATTGGAACACAATTTTTATGTAAATCATCAACCGCACGAGAAATTTCGTGGAGGCGTAGTTCTGGCGCATCGCCTTCCGCATCCCTATGGACAAATAATATATCGCAAGGAAATAATTTCAATACAGCAGGAACCCGGGCATCTAATGCTAAGCCGACCTTTCCTGTATCACGGGCTAATTCACCAACAATCCCTAAATCAGGACGATGTTGCGCCAATAACCAATCAATGATTGGCATCAATGCAACATCAGAACTACCATCAGCAATTAAAGTATATCTTAGTGATTTCATAGCGCATCAACTTAATGTCAAATCGAGTTGATGCTTATAATCTTGTTTAACATTATGCTTTCCAACAATGGCCTTTTCATGCGTATCATCATCTGCCAAATACGCAAGCAAAGCGCCAAATGCGACTGAACGAACTTTACCATCAGATTCAACTGCCACTTTTGCCCTCCATGTGCCAACAACAGGACTGAATGTCGACAAAGAGGCCCCATCCCGACGATATGCCTGACAAACAACAATATCTTCAGTCTGAAGTCTCTGAATAACCAAAGGTGAATGTGTATTAATAATAATTTGACGCAATGGGTTCTCTTGATTTACCGAACCAGTGGGATCAACCACCATCTGACTTAACAGCTCAACAATTGCTGGAATACGTGCGGGGTGAATACCGTTCTCTGGCTCTTCCAGACAAATTACACCGCCAAATTCTGGATCCGCCCCTATTATGGATAAAGCCAAAAATCTTAAGGTGCCGTCAGACAAAGAGCGGGCTTCATGTGTAATACCGCTAATAGTTTCTAAAAATAAAGATTTTAATTGTCGTTTTTCATCTACATCAACAAATACATTTGCAACGTCCGGCAAAAGATTTGCAAGCTGATTCGCCACTTCTTCATTCTTTTTCAATCGATCCAAAGCAGCTGGCAAATGTTCACCTGTAGCAGAAACAGTACTTGCCGCCGAGAAATCATCAGGCTTTCGCAATGAGCTTGACTCTAACTGCAACAAAACCCAAGACTGCATTTCCCTTCGTGCAGCTAATGCAGTAGGTCTATCAATTGTATTAATATTACTTAGAATCGTGCGACCTGCTTTTGATATGGGAATACTGATTGGTTGACCATTCGTTTGATCTTGCCGAACTTTGACAACACCAACAGCATCCTTATCCATATAAATAAAGTCACTTTTACTTGACCCCAAATATGCCGAATTGAAAAAATCTTTTGAAATATCGAAACCCAACTTTCGCCGAGCCTCACCCTTCTGCACAAAATCCAATGACTCGGACGCCAATTCAATACCTTCGGGATTTGACCCAGAGGCTGGAATATATCTAAGAGCCAAACGATAAGTTAAATATGTAACTTTTGCACTAGCTTCTCGCCCAAAATCATCAATAACGTTTTTATTTACCAAAAAATCAGCCTCAAACTCCATCAAATCAGTTTGATGATTTGCAGTTTTTGTAAACAACGAAGAAATACTTACTCTTTGCTTTCCACTATTTCTGATTTGAGTGGCGGCTTCAATAATTGACGTATCCGCCAAGTATTTCAAAAAAAGAATAGCGTCAAATAAATTCGATTTTCCAGCACCATTCACTCCAGCAACACACGTAAATGGACCGAAAAGCACTTCAATATCTTCTAAACTTTTAAAACCTTTAACTCTCAATCTTGTAAGCATATCGTTCTCCTAAGAACGGACTTCGCCGTGGCCAAAGACCACGTACTTGAGCGATGTCAGGCCTTCCAGTCCCACCGGGCCACGCGCATGCAGCTTGTCGTTCGAGATGCCGATCTCGGCGCCGAGGCCATACTCGAAGCCGTCGGCAAAACGCGTCGATGCGTTCACCATCACCGAGGCGGAATCGACTTCGCGCAGGAAGCGCAGCGCATCGCTGTAGTCTTCCGTGATGATGGACTCCGTGTGCTTGGACGAATACCGGTTGATGTGGTCCATCGCTTCGTCGATGCCGTCGACCACTTTCACCGACAGGATGGCCGCCAGGTACTCGGTGGACCAGTCTTCCTCGGTGGCGGGCACCAGGTGCGGATAAGCGGCGGCGGCCAGGATCGCATGGCTTTCAGGATCGGCACGCAGTTCCACCTGCTTGGTCAGGTACAGTTCGGCCAGCTGCGGCAGCACGGTAGCGGCGATGGCGCGCGACACGAGCAAAGTTTCCATGGTGTTGCAGGTGCCGTAGCGGTGGCACTTCGCGTTGAAGCCAATATCAACGGCTTTTTTCAGGTCCGCCTTGGCGTCGATGTAGACGTGGCAAATGCCATCGAGGTGCTTGATCATCGGCACGGTAGCCTCTGCCATCAGGCGCGCGATCAGGCCCTTGCCGCCGCGCGGCACGATGACGTCCACGTATTGCGGCATGGTGATGAGGGCGCCGACGGCGGCGCGGTCGGTGGTGTCGACCACTTGCACGGCATCGGCCGGCAGGCCTGCTCCCAGCAAGCCCTCGGCCACCAGCTTGGCCAGCGCGCGGTTGCAGTGAATCGCTTCCGAGCCGCCGCGCAAAATCGTCGCGTTGCCGCTCTTGATGCACAGGCCGGCCGCGTCCACCGTCACGTTCGGACGCGCTTCATAGATGATGCCGATGACGCCCAGCGGCACGCGCATCTGCCCCACCTGGATGCCCGTCGGACGGAATTTCATGTTCGAGATCTCGCCGATCGGGTCGGCCAGCGCGACGATTTGCGTCAAGCCTTCGACCATGGTGGCGATGGCGGCGTCGGACAGGGTCAGGCGGTCCAGCATGGCCGGCGCCAGGCCGGCGGCGGCCGCCGCATCGAGGTCGAGTTGATTGGCCGCGCGCAGCAGGTCCGCGTCGCGCACGATGGCGGCGGCGATCAGGGTCAGGGCGCGGTTGCGCGTGGCGCTGTCGGCACGCGCCATGGCGCGCGAAGCGGCGCGCGCGCGCGTGCCCACGTCCTGCATATATTCGGTGATGTCCATGCTTTTATCCATAAAAGTTAACCCTTGGCGATCTTCAGGCCCAGCTGTAGCATGGCATCCCAGGCATCGCCTGCATAGCCCTTGGCGCGCAAGCCCTTGATCATCTTGTCCACCTGCGCCGCCTGCTGCAGCGCCGCTTCCAGCACGGGCAGCGAGATGCGCCGCAGGGCCGGTTCCATCATCCGCTCGCGCGGACCCCAGATGCGGTATTCCTTCAGCAGCGCGCCCAATGGGCGCCCTTGCGCCATGCCGGCCTTCAATTTTAACAGCGTGCGGATTTCCTCGGAGACGGCCCACAGCACCAGCGGCAGCGCCTCGCCCTCGCCTTTCAAGCCTTCAAGCATGCGCACCAGGCGCGCCGGATCGCCGGCCAGCATGGCTTCGGACAGCTTGAAGACATCGTAGCGGGCCACGTTCAGCACCGCGTCCTGCACTTGCTCATACGTCAGCTTGCCCGCCGCGTGCAGCAAGCCCAGTTTCTGAATCTCCTGGTGCGCCGCCAGCAAATTGCCCTCCACCCGTTCGGCGATGAAGTCGATGCTGGCGCGCTCCGCGCTCTGGCCCTGCGCGGCCAGGCGCTGGGAGATCCAGGCCGGCAACTGCGCCCGTTCCACATTCGGAATCTCGATATACACGGCCGCCTGCTGCAGGCTGGCGACCCAGGCCGCCTTCTGCGTGGCCCAGTCCAGCTTGGGCAAGGTGATCAGGGTCAGGTTGTCGGGACTGAGGTTTTTCGCATAGCTTTGCAGCGCCGCCCCGCCATCCTTGCCCGGCTTGCCGGTGGGGATGCGCAGCTCGATCAGTTTTTTATCGCCGAACAGCGACAGCTCCTGGTTCGCCGCCAGCAGTTCGCCCCACTTGAAGCTGCGCTCCACCGTCAGCACGTCGCGCTCGGAATAGCCCTGCGCGCGCGCCGCGCGACGGATCTTGTCGGCCGCTTCCAGCGCCAGCAAGTGTTCGTCGCTGGTGATCACATATAGCTGCGCCAGCGGCTTGGCCACATGCCCGTCGAGCGCGTCTATCCGCAATTGCATGGCGTCCCCGTTACTGCTGCGGGGCTGCCGGCGCGACCGGAGTCACGGGCGCCACCGACATGGCCGGCAGCACCGGCTTGATGGCGGCCAGGCGGCGCATGATCTGCTGCACCAGGTCGTTGCGCATGTCGCGGTACAACGCCGCCTCCTCGGTTTCCTTGGCCAGCACCTGCGACTCGTCGAAGGTAATCGGACGCACCAGGCTGATGGTCGTCGGTGCCAGCAACTGGTTGCCGGCCTTGTCCAGGACGCGGAAATTGATCGAATAGCCGAGTTGATACTCTTGTACGCGGCCATTTTTGTTCAGCGACAAAATGGTCTTGGTACGATTCCTCTCCGGGTCGGTGAGCACGTCAAGGACAGCGTCGGCGCCATCCTTGGTGTCGACCACCTCCGTGCTGCCGATGGCGCGGATATAGCGCTTCAGGCCAATCGCCAGCGGCGATGTCTCGGGCAGGCCGATGTACATCGTCGCGAACGGCAGCATGAAACTGCCATTCGAACCGCGCAAATGAAAGCCGCAGGCCGACAACAGAACAGTCAGCCCCAAAGCCAGCACGGCACGGCGGCCCAACAGCGATACGTGAGAGGAAGTCGTCATGATTACACCACAATGCTGATTAACTTGCCTGGCACGACGATGATCTTCTTCGGCGTGGTCTCGACGTACTTTTGCACACTTTCGCACGCCAGCGCGGCCGCTTCGATGCTGGCCTTGTCCGCATCCTTGGACACCGTGATCGAGCCGCGCAGCTTGCCGTTCACCTGGATCATCATCTCGATCTCGGATTGCTCCAATGCGGCCGGGTCGACCTGCGGCCAGGCGACGTTGAGCAGGTCGCCGTGCACGCCAGCGTAGCCCAGTTCCTGCCACAGCACGTGGGTGATGTGCGGCGCGACAGGATTGAGCAGGCGCAGGAAGATGGAGAAGCCTTCGGCGATCAGCGCCTTCGACTGCGCGCTGTCGTCCAGCTTGGCCGATTCCAGCGTGTTGAGCATCTTCATGCAGGCCGACACCACGGTGTTGTACTGGATGCGCTTCAAGTCGTAATCGGCTTGCTGCAGCAGCTTGTGCAATTCGCGGCGCAGGTTTTTCTGCGCGTCGCCGGTGGCCGGTGCGGCGCCGCCAGCCAGTGCGGCTTGAATGGTGGCCGACTGGGCGTAGCCGAAGTTCCACACGCGGCGCAGGAAGCGGTTCGCGCCTTCGACGCCGCTGCCCGACCATTCCAGCGTCTGTTCCGGCGGCGAGGCGAACATGGTAAACAAACGGGCCGTGTCGGCGCCGTACTGCTCGATCTGCGCTTGCGGGTCGATGCCGTTGTTCTTCGACTTCGACATTTTTTCCGTGCCGCCGATTTCCACCGGCTGGCCATCGGCCACCAGGACGGCGCTTTGCGGACGACCCTTGTCGTCCAGCGACAGGCGCACGTCGTCCGGGTTGAACCAGGTGGTCTTGCCCACCGCGTCCTTGCGATAATATGTTTCGTTGAGCACCATGCCTTGCGTCAGCAGATTGACGAACGGCTCGTCGAACTTGACCAGGCCGAAATCGCGCATGATCTTGGTCCAGAAGCGCGCGTACAGCAAGTGCATGACGGCGTGTTCGATGCCGCCGATGTACTGGTCCATCGGCATCCAGTAATCATTGCGCGCGTCGACCATGGCGTCGTTCGAGCCTGGCGAGGTATAACGCATGTAATACCACGACGAATCGACGAAGGTATCCATGGTGTCCGTCTCGCGGCGCGCCGGCTTGCCGCACTGCGGGCAGTCGCACTGCAGGAAGGCTTCATATTTGTTCAGCGGATTGCCCGTGCCATCCGGCACGCAGTCTTCCGGCAGCACCACCGGCAAATCTTTTTCCGGTACCGGCACCACGCCGCAATCGGCGCAATGGATCATCGGGATCGGCGTGCCCCAGTAGCGCTGGCGCGAAATGCCCCAGTCGCGCAGGCGGAACGTGGTTTTCTTTTCGCCCAGGCCCAGGTCTGCCAGGTCGGCGGCCACCGCATCGACGGCGGAAGCGAAATGCAGGCCGTCGTATTTGCCGGAGGCGATGCAGACGCCGTCCTTGCTGCCATACGATTCCTGCCACGCATCGGTCGAAAATTCCTGACCCTTGACTTCGATCACTTGCTTGATCGGCAGATTGTATTTCTTGGCGAAGCCGAAATCGCGTTCGTCATGCGCCGGCACGCCCATCACGGCGCCATCGCCATAGGTCATCAGCACGTAATTGCCGACCCACACTTCCACTTGCGCGCCCGTCAGCGGATGCGTGACGAACAGGCCGGTCGGCATGCCCTTCTTCTCCATCGTCGCCATGTCCGCTTCGATCACGGAACCGAGCTTGCATTCGGCGTTGAAGGCAGCCAGCGCAGGATTGCTTTGCGCGGCGTGGAGCGCCAGCGGGTGCTCGGCGGCCACGGCGCAGAAGGTCACGCCCATGACGGTGTCAGGACGCGTGGTAAACACATACAGCTTGCCGTCGCCGATCAAGGCGCCATTCGCGTCCTTGATCTCATGCGGGAAGGCGAAGCGCACGCCCGTCGACTTGCCGATCCAGTTGGTCTGCATGGTGCGCACGCGCTCGGGCCAGCCCGGCAGCTTGTCGTCCACATACGCCAGCAATTCTTCCGCGTAATCGGTGATGCGCGCGTAGTACATGGGGATTTCGCGCTTTTCGATCGGCGCGCCGGAACGCCAGCCCTTGCCATCGACCACTTGTTCGTTGGCCAGCACGGTCTGGTCGATCGGGTCCCAGTTCACGGTACCGGTCTTCTTGTAGATGATGCCTTTTTCCAGCATCTTGAGGAACATCCACTGGTTCCATTTGTAGTATTCGGGCTTGCAGGCGGTCATTTCGCGCGACCAGTCGATGGCCAGGCCCATCGATTCCATCTGCTGCTTCATGTGGGCGATGTTCGAATACGTCCATTGCGCGGGCGGCACGTTATTGGCCATGGCCGCGTTTTCCGCCGGCATGCCGAACGCATCCCAGCCCATCGGCATGAGCACGTTGTAGCCGTTCATGCGCAGGTAGCGGTACATCACGTCATTGATCGTATAGTTGCGCACGTGACCCATGTGCAGCTTGCCCGAAGGGTAAGGCAGCATCGAGCAGGCAAAATACTTGCCTTTTGGGAAACGCGGGTCGTGTTCGACGGCTTTGTAGGCGTCGATCGCCTTCCAGTGCGATTGGGCGGCTTGTTCGACGTCGGCGGGACTATATTTATCTTGCATGATGTGCGGCCAATAGTGGATATGAACCGAGCATTATACTGGTTGTCGCCGCCCGATAGCGCGGCGCGCTGGCGGCCCGGGCCGGCAAATTTTGGCCGGCGCACAATTATGCTGTGTAATATATGGGCAATCTTGTTCTTTGCATCAAAGCCGGCCATGATCGTCTATCAGGAATATCTGCCCATTCCCGCCCTGCGGCCCTGGCTGGACTGCGTCTGGACCTGCCGCGTGCGGACGGGCGCCACGCCCGTCACGCACCAGGTCTTGCCCGACAATTGCATCGACATCCTGTGCCAGGACCAGCAAGATGCCAGCTTTGCCGTGGGCATGATGACGGCGCCGATTGCCGTCGCCAGTCTGGGCCTCGTGCAGACGGTGGCGGCCCGCTTCAAGCCGGGCGCGGCGGCGCGCTTCTTCCAGCTGCCCTTGTGCGAACTGAGCGATGGCCGCACGGGATTGCAGCAGCTGTGGGGCCGCGAGCTGGCGGCACGCCTCGGTGACGCGCTGTGGAGCGAGCCCTTGTCGAATGCGCAAAGAGTTTCTGTTTTACAAGATTATCTGCTGCTGCGCCTGCGCACCGCGCCGCCACGGCGCCAGGCCGGTGCGGCCGAACATGCCATCGCGGCCATTGAGGCAGCGTCCGGCCAGGTGCGCGTGGAGGCACTGGCCGCGCAACTGGGCGTGTCGCGCCAGCACCTGGCGCTGCAATTTCGCCAGCACGTCGGCATCAGCCCGAAATTGTTTGCCCGTATCTGCCGTTTCCGCGCTGCCAGCGCCGGCATGCAAAACCTGGCGGGGCAGCCGGACTGGGCGCAAGTGGCCTTGCAATTCGGTTATTTCGACCAGTCACACCTGATCCACGACTTTCAGGAGTTCGCCCGCCGTTCGCCCGAAGCGTGGCTGACGGGCCGGCGCGCTTGAGCACCTTCCATTTTTCCAATCGCCACGCGCGCGCCGGTGGCATGATGGCGTTATTCTTCATTCATCAGGAGCAGAACATGATCAAGGGCTTACGCACCGTCACCTACCCCGTCCCCGACCTGGACCAGGCCAAAGCCTGGTACAGCCAGGTATTTAACGCGACGCCGTATTTCGACCAGCCGTTTTATGTGGGTTTTGCCATTGGCGGCTTCGAACTTGGGCTGCTGCCGGGCGGCGAGCCAGGCACGCAAGGCAGCGTGACGTACTGGGGCGTGGACGGCATCGAGCAGGAAGTCGAGCGCATCGTCGGGCTGGGCGGCACCCTGCACCATCCGATCACGGACGTGGGCGACGGCATCCGCACGGTGGAATTGCTCGACCCGTTCGGCAACCAGATCGGCCTGATCGACAATCCCCACTTCGATACCGGCAAAGTCGTTTAAGAGCCTATCCCAGTAGGGAGCGTCTTCTGCTGGCAGTTCATCAGGAGCGCGGACAAGGCGTGAGGAGGACGCGTGGCGAGCCACGCGACGACGAGCAACGCCGTCCCCGCTTCTGAGGGGCGCCAGCAGGGGATGTATTCATCTACTGGGATAGGCTCTAAGCCGCCTCGTCCTGCAGCCATGCACGCAATTGCTGCAAGGCCGTCTTTTCGTGCGCCGCCTCGGGCGTGATCAGGTAATACGCGCGCTGGCCGCGCAGTGGGTGCTCGCAGACGATGCGCAGTTCGCCACGCGCCAGTTCCGCTTCGACCAGCATGCGCGGCAGCAGGACGGCCCCTTGCCCCTGCACGGCCGCCATGGCCAGCATGGAAAACAGTTCGTAGCGGGCGCCGTAGCGCGCCAGTTCCCCATCAACCTGCATGGCATCAAACCACTGGCGCCAGGCGCCCGGGCGCGTACTTTGTTGCAACAAGGTCAGTTCCAATACATCGTGCGGCTGCCACTGACTGCGCGCCGCCAGCAGGCGCGGGCTGGCGACGGGCACGATTTCTTCATGCATCAACAAGGTGGCGCGCGTGCCGGGCCAGCGCGCCAGCTGCTCGGGCGTGCCCGCGTACAGGGCGCCGTCGTATTCCGTATCGGCAAACATGAACGGTTTTGTATACGCGTCGATATGCACGACGATGTCCGGGTGCAGTCCTGCCAGCGAGCCCAGGCGCGGCATCAGCCAGCGCGTGGCAAACGTGGGCACGGAAGCGAGCTGCAAGGCGCCGCCACCGCCCTGGCGCGCCATGGTGTCGAGCGTGTCGCGCTCGAGCCCATCGAGGCGGGCCGCGATCTGGCGCGCATACGCGGCGCCGGCGCTGGTCAGCAGCACGCCATGGCGCGTGCGCTGGAACAGTTGCACACCAAGAAAGCTTTCCAGCGATGAAATCTGCCGCGAGACGGCGCTTTGTGTCAGCGACAGTTCGCGCGCCGCGTGCGTGTAACTCTGGTGGCGCGCGGCGGCCTCGAAACAATTGAGCGCCTGCAGCATCGGGATTTTGCGTGACATGGGGTATCCGGCCAGTGAAAGAACATCAGTATGCCGCAAGATATGCGCAAAACGCATGTCTGGGTGCGAAAAAATCGTTTGCGCAAGGCTAGGCAAGAACCTACCATGAGCCATATTCAATCTTGCGCCGATCACCGGCGCTCACCTGCGAGGCCTGTGATGAGCAAAACCGTATTCGACTGGAATTCCCCCCTGCTGCTGGAAGAACAACTGACGGGCGACGAACGCGCCGTGCTGGAAGCGGCCCGCGACTATTGCCAGGGCAGCCTGGTGCCGCGCGTCCTCGAATCGTTCCGCCATGGCCGCACGGATGCGGCCATCTTCCGCGAAATGGGCGAGTTGGGCTTGCTGGGTACGACCATTCCCGAAGAATACGGCGGCGCCGGCCTGAACTACGTCTGCTACGGCCTGGCCGCGCGCGAAGTCGAGCGCGTCGATTCGGGCTACCGCTCGATGATGAGCGTGCAATCGTCGCTGGTGATGGTGCCGATCCATGCCTTCGGCAACGAAGAAACGAAACAGAAGTACCTGCCGAAACTGGCGACGGGGGAATTCATCGGCTGCTTCGGCCTGACGGAACCGAACCACGGCTCCGACCCTGGCAGCATGGTCACGCGCGCGCGCAAGGTGCCGGGCGGCTACAGCCTGTCCGGCGCCAAGATGTGGATCACCAACAGTCCGATCGCCGATGTGTTCGTCGTCTGGGCCAAGGACGATGAAGGCGCGATCCGCGGCTTCGTGCTGGAAAAAGGCTGGAAGGGTTTGTCGGCGCCGGAAATCCACGGCAAGGTCGGCTTGCGCACGAGCATCACCGGTGAAATCGTCATGGATGAAGTGTTTTGCCCGGAAGAAAACGCCTTCCCCGACGTGCGCGGCTTGAAGGGTCCATTTACCTGCCTGAACAGCGCCCGCTACGGCATCGCCTGGGGCGCGCTGGGCGCGGCCGAAGATTGCTACCTGAAAGCGCGCCAGTACACGATGGACCGCCAGCAATTCGGCCGTCCGCTGGCCGCGAACCAGTTGGTGCAAAAGAAACTGGCGGATATGTTGACGGAAATCACCATGGGCTTGCAAGGCTGTTTGCGCCTGGGTCGCATGAAGGATGAGGGTTCGCCCGCCGTGGAAATCACGTCTATCATGAAACGCAACAGCTGCGGCAAGGCGCTCGATATTGCCCGCGTGGCGCGCGACATGATGGGCGGCAATGGCATTTCCGACGAGTTCGGCGTGATCCGCCACCTGGTCAACCTGGAAGTGGTCAACACCTATGAAGGCACGCACGATGTGCACGCGCTGATCATCGGCCGCGCCATCACCGGCATCGCCGCCTTCAGCAACTGATGGACGCCTTGGCTTCCACCTTGCGGCCCGCACCGCTGACCGGCTTGCGCGTGCTCGATCTGTCGCGCGTGCTGGCCGGCCCGTGGGCCGGGCAGATGCTGGCCGACCTCGGTGCCGACGTGGTCAAGGTCGAACAGCCGGGCCGCGGCGACGACACGCGCTCCTGGGGTCCACCGTATCTGAAAGACGAGGACGGCCGCGACACCGCCGAGGCCGCCTATTTCCAGTGCGCCAACCGCAACAAGCGCTCCTTGTGCATCGACCTGGCCGCGCCTGAAGGCCAGGCGCTGGTGCGCCAGCTGGCCGCCGAAGCGGATGTCTTGCTGGAAAATTTCAAATTGGGTGGCTTGAAGCAATACGGTTTAGACGCGGCCAGCTTGCTGGCACTCAACCCACGCCTCGTGTATTGCTCGATTACCGGCTTCGGCCAGGATGGGCCGTACGCGGCGCGCGCCGGCTATGACTTCTTGATCCAGGGCATGGGCGGCTTGATGAGCATCACGGGCGTGCCCGACGGCCAGCCGGGCGCCGGACCGCAAAAAGTGGGCGTGGCGCAAACGGACATCATGACGGGCCTGTACGCCACCATCGCCGTGCAGGCGGCGCTGGCCGAACGCGAGCGCTCGGGCCTGGGCCAGCATATCGACCTGGCCCTGCTCGACGTGCAAGTGGCGGCGCTGGGTAACCAGGCGGCGAATTACTTGTGCGGCGGCAAAGTGCCCCAACGCATGGGCAATGCGCATCCGAACATCGTGCCGTACCAGGACTTTCCCACGGCCGATGGCGACATGATTCTGGCGATCGGCAACGATGGGCAATTTTCCCGCTTTTGCGCCGTCGCCGGCCACCCGGAATGGGCACAGGACGAACGTTTCATGAGCAACCCGCAGCGCGTGGCGCACCGGGCGATCCTGATCCCGTTGATGCGCCAGACCACGGTCATGCGCACGACGGCCGAGTGGATCAGCGCGTTCGAGGCGCAAGCCGTGCCATGCGGCCCCGTCAACCGCATCGACCAGGTGTTTGCCGACCCGCAAGTGGTGGCGCGTGGCTTGAAAGTGGAAATGCCGCATCCGACGGCGGGGACTGTTGCGCTGGTGGCCAATCCCGTGCGCCTGTCCGGCTCGCCCGTGCAGTACCGCTTGCCGCCGCCAATGCTGGGGCAGCATACGCAAGAGGTGCTGCAGCAGTGGCTGGGGCTCGATAGCGGCCAGATCGACGGCTTGCGCGAGCGCAAGGTGGTGTAAATGTTGGTCGTCTGGACGTAGGTCGGATTAGCGCTTGCGCGTAATCCGACTTGCACAGCCAACAATGTTGTCGGATTACGGCCCGCAGGGCCTAATCCGACCTACGATTCTATTCACTTGAGTATCAGCTTCAACGCCGGTTTTTCACCGTAATCGTCATAGCGCTCATTGATGCCGGCGATACAGAACGTGATTTCTTCCAGTAAATCAGGCACTTGCGCCTTCATCGCGTCAGCGTCCTGCACCACGATTTCCAGCACTTCGTTCGGTTTCAAACGGAACTGCGTCATGTTTTCGTCATCGCGCAGATAGCTGAGGCAATCGACCCAGGCATCCATGCTGTTGCCGTAGAACGCGGGGAAACCGAAGGCTGGCACGCATTGCGCGTGAAAGCTCGCTTCGTCGGTGATGTCTTTTCCATTCAGGATGGCAGTGGCCATGGTCTTCCTCAGTTCTTCAGCGACAGCACATCCTGCATGTCGAACAGGCCGGTAGGCTTGTCGGCCAGGAAACGCGCGGCGCGCAGCGCGCCGTGGGCGTAGGTGACGCGGCTGCTCGACTTGTGGCTGATCTCGATGCGCTCGCCGATGCCGGCAAACAGCACCGTATGGTCGCCGACGATATCGCCGCCGCGGATGGTGGCAAAGCCGATGGTCGACGGATCGCGTTCGCCCGTCACGCCTTCGCGGCCGTACACGGCGCATTCCTTCAGGTCGCGGCCCAGGGCGCCGGCCACCACTTCACCCATTTGCAGGGCGGTGCCCGACGGCGCATCGACCTTGTGGCGGTGATGCGCTTCGATGATCTCAATGTCGTAACCTTCGGACAGGCTTTTCGCGGCCAGTTCCAGCAACTTCATGGTGACATTCACGCCCACGCTCATGTTCGGCGCGAACATGATGGCCGTCTTTTCGGCGGCGGCGGCAATGGCCGCCTTGCCCGCGTCATCGAAGCCGGTGGTGCCGATGATCATCTTGATGCCATGCTCGGCGCAATACGCCAGGTGCTGCAAAGTGCCTTCGGGGCGCGTGAAGTCGATCAGGTAATCGGCGCCGGCCAGGCCGGTGGCCAAATCGGATGCGATCAGCACGCCGGCAGGCTTGCCCAGAAAGGCGGCGGCGTCCTGGCCGACGGACGGCGAACCAGCGCGGTCGAGCGCACCGGCCAGCACGGCGTCGGGCGCGTTGCTGACGGCTTCGATCAGGATATGGCCCATGCGGCCGCTGGCGCCAGCGATGGCAATTTTCAGTTCAGTCATTTTATTCTCTTACAGCAACTTATTTGGTGGGCTCGGCGGCAGGTGCAGGTGCAGGTGCAGGTGCAACGTCAGGCTTGCTCACAGGAATGGCGGGGGCGGCATCGGCCGGCACGGGCACGGCGCTCGGCGCCACGGGCGACGGCACGGCGGCGGCAGGCACGTCGGCCTTGGCGACCTTGGCGAACGGCGACGGACCGGCGATGCGGTCGATGTATTCTTTCTCGGTCGGCAAGTTGCCGCCTTCGAAACGCGCAACTTTGCCTTCCTTGTCAAAGAACACGACGACGCGGCTGCTGGTGGTTTCGCCACTGCCCCGTGCCAGGCGGAATGGATAATCCCAGCGGTCGGCATGGAAAATATCGGTCAACAGCGAGGTGCCGAGGACGAAACGTACCTGATCGCGCGTCATGCCCACTTTCAACTGGGCCAGCATCTCTTCGGAGACAAAGTTGCCTTGTTGAATGTCAGGACGATACGGCGAGAAAAACCACATGAATTTTTGCAACGGCGTCACCGTGGTGGTCTGCGCACCTTTTTCCGGAACGACTTCCTGGCCTTCCTTGAGCGTCACCGCCGGCTTTTCGCCAAGGATGCCGCGGCTGGCGCAGCCGGACATGACCAGCGCGACACAGACCATGCCTGCCACGACTGGTGCTCGAAATGAAATACGGTGCCAGAGAGATGGCAATACAGCCGGTGTTACGCGCATAAATGACCTCAATTGGATGAACAAAACGCCAGGAGTGACCGGCCTGCCAAAAAATGCATATTTTGGCACTCCCCGACAAAACGCTATATGATAAAGCACCTGACCCACATACGAGCAACAAACATGAGTAACAATCCTAGTGATCTCAAGGCAAGCGGCCTGAAAGCCACCCTGCCACGCCTGAAGATACTCGATATCTTCCAGAGTAGCCCGGTACGCCACCTGACAGCGGAAGACGTCTATAAAATTCTGCTGGCCGACAATATGGATGTCGGTTTGGCAACTGTCTACCGTGTCCTGACGCAGTTTGAACAGGCAGGCTTGCTCAACCGCAACCATTTTGAAACCGGCAAGGCAATTTTCGAACTCAACGAAGGTTCCCACCACGACCATCTGGTGTGCCTCGACTGTGGCCGGGTCGAAGAATTCTTCGACGAAGAGATCGAAATCCGCCAGCAAAAAGTGGCTGAAGAGCGCGGCTTCAAGATCGCCGAACACGCCTTGGCCATCTACGGCAACTGCATCAAGACGGCTTGCCCGCACAAAACCGCCTGATCCACGCCGGCCGTTCCCGCAAGGGGCCGGCCGGCGCAGCATGGAGCAGCATCAATGATGGCTGAGCGCGCTTGACAGCAGTTTGGCCGTGATATCGACGATCGGAATGACGCGCTCGTAAGCCATGCGCGTCGGTCCGATCACTCCCAACGTTCCCACGATCTTGCCGTTGACTTCATACGGCGCCGTCACCACGCTCATTTCGTCCATCGGCACCAGGTTCGATTCGCCGCCGATGAAAATCTGCACGCCCGTCGCCTTGCTCGACACGTCGAGCAGCTGCATCAAGCCCGTTTTTTGCTCGAACATGTCGAACATCTGGCGCAGCGAATGCATATTCGATGACAGATCGCTCACGCTGAGCAAGTTGCGTTCGCCGGAAATGACCATGTCGTCGCTATGGTCAGCCATCGCTTCGCTGCCCGCTTCCACGGCCGCCTGCATCAGGCTGCCCATGTCGTCGCGCAGCTGGCGCAGTTCGCCCTGCAGGCGCACGCGCACGGCGTCGAATGACAGGCCGCCATAATTCTGGTTGATGTAATTGGCCGATTGCACCAGTTGCGCCGGCGTATAGTCGGCTTCCGTCAGCAATAAACGGTTCTGCACGTCGCCGCCCGGGGCAACGATGACGAGCAGGATGCGCTTTTCGGACAGGCGCAGGAATTCGATTTGCTGGAACACGGATTCGCGGCGCGGACTGAGCACGACGCCGGCAAACTGCGACAGCGACGACAGCATCTGCGCCGCGTTGGCGATGGTTTTCTGCGGCTGCGGCGTCTGCAGGCGCATGCGCGATTCCACCATGTGCTCGTCCAGATGCCGGACGGTCAGCAAGGTGTCGACAAAGATGCGGTAGCCGCGCGGCGTGGGGATGCGTCCGGCCGAGGTGTGCGGACTGGACACATAACCGAGCTCTTCCAGATCGGCCATGATGTTGCGGATCGTGGCCGGCGACAGGTCGAGGCCGGAAATTTTCGACAGGGCGCGCGAACCGACCGGCAGGCCGTCGGCGATATATCGCTCGACCAGGGCTTTCAGCAGTGTTTGGGCACGTGTATCGAGTTGCATGGTGTCTTAGTTAAGCCAGTATTTTTAGCAAGTATTTTTTAGGCAAGCGGCAACGAAAGCGGCAGAACGTACAGTAACAGCGCCTATTATGCACGTTCGCCCGTCCGGCGGCGATCAATCTTCCAGTTGCCCCTGCAGCCACAGCAGCAATTCATCAAAGTTGGCGCAGATGGCGTCGGGCTGCACGCCGGCGGCCAGGTGGGCGTCGCTGCCCTTGCGGTTCATCCAGACGGCACGCATGCCCGCGCCTTGCGCGCCCGTCACGTCGAAATACAGGTCGTCGCCCACATATACGGCTTCATGCGGGGCCACTTCCAGCGCGGCGCAGGCAGCCAGGAAGATACTGGCATCGGGCTTGGCCACGCCAAAGTCGCTGGCGGCGATCGATACCTTGAAATGCTGCGCCAAGCCGATAATTTCAAGGTCCGCATTGCCATTCGAGATGGAGCCGACCAGCATGCGCTGGCGCATCCAGGCCAGGCCAGGCAAGACGTCGTCATACGGCTGGACGCGGTTGCGCGCGGCCAGGAACTGCGCGATGGCGCCGTCGACCAGGGCGGCATCCTCGCCGACGGCCTCGAAGGCGGCCAGCAGGCCGGCGCGGCGCAACTCGATCAGGTTGCCATGGAAATGCGGTTGTTCGTTCAGCATGGCCAGACGGTGCTGGCGCAACAGCTCGATGGAAAACTGCTGCGCCACTCTGGGCGCATGCGTGGCCAGCCAGTCGTGCAGCAGGGTTTCTGCGGCGGCAATCACGGGCGCGATGGGCCACAAGGTATCGTCGAGATCGAACAGGATGGCCTTGGGAGGCACGGCGGGTTTGACAGGAGCAAGGGACATGGGACTCACGGTGGATGCCGCGCCACGATGCGCAAGCTGCATGTATTGTCGCACTGATCGCCGCCGTCGGCTTGGCTGCGCCCCCATGAAATGGGGCCGAGCCAGCGCTTCCCGGCGAAAAATTGTTACAGGGTGATACAAGGCAAGATCATTCGGCTTGCCAGATAGACTAAAATAGGCGCCATTCCAATGCGGCGCCAGCGTCCGCGTTGCGCTACCCAACCTGATTCGTTTTGGAGAATGTATGAAAAATTTGTACCTGCGCTCGATGCTGGCGGCGGCTTGCGCCGTCACACTGGCAGCCTGCGGCGGCAGCGGCGGCAACCTGTATCTGAGTGGCCAAGTGTCCAGTCTGGCAAAAGATGGCCTGATTCTCCTGAACAATGGGGAAAGCTTGCCCGTTCCTGCGGGCCAGGCCTCCTTTGTTTTCACCAAGCTGCTCAAGACCGATGAGCGCTACGATATCAGCATCGCGCAGCAGCCAAAGGGCGCCGTGTGCACCATTACCAATGGCAGCGGCAAAGCAACGAGCTATTCCGTGAGCACGGCCGTGGTGAACTGCACGACCAATACCTACCCGCTGAGCGGCACGATCACGGGCCTGACTGCCAACAATCTGCAACTGGTGAACGGTTCCAACGATAGCATCAGCCCGCTGGCTGGCAGCAGCAGCTTTACTTTCCGGCAGGTAGCCGATGGCGCGAGCTACAACATTTCCGTAAAGTCCAATCCTGACGGCCTGATTTGCAAATTCCAGGGTTCTGGCAGCGCGGACGGCCACGATACTATCGGCACCATGGGTTCGAGCGCCACCAACACGTCGACACTGAACTGCGCGCCGAAGTAAGCCGCGCCATTCGTCCACCTTATTTTGGAGAAATATATGAAGTTATCCTGCCTGCGCCCTCTGGCCGCGCTGTTGCTGACCGTGGGACTGGCCGCTTGCGGCGGCAAAGCCTCGTACGATGTCAGCGGCACCATCTCTGGCCTGAACAATGACGGCCTGGTCCTGGCCAACGGCGGCGACACCGTCGCGCGGCCTGCCGGCTCCACCACGTTCACCTTTCCCAAGCGCATAGACTACGGCACCGACTACAACATTACCGTGCAGACGCCGCCAGCCCACATGAATTGCGCCGTTCAGGGCGGCACAGGGTCGGCCGGCCACTACATCAGCATCCAGGCTGCCGTCATCTGCCAGCAAAATGCTTACCCGGTCGGGGGCACGATTACGGGACTGACCGTTGCCGGCCTGGTCCTGGCCAACGGCAGCAGCCTCCAACAGTTGACCCTGATAAAAGACGCTGCCACGTTCGCCATGCCTGACCTGGTTGCCGATGGCCGCTCGTTCGGCATCAGCGTGATCACCAGCCCCGCTGGCCTGCAATGCAAAGTACAGACCGATCCGGCCACGGGCTTGTCGACCGGCGTTGGCACCATGGGCGCGGCGGCCGTTACTTCCGTGAAGATCGCCTGCGTTGCCGCATAAGTGATCGCGGCGGCCGGCGGCCGCTTCGAAGAGATATCACGAAAATCAATAATTGATATTCTAAAGATAAATTGGAGTTATATGTGGCGATGCAGCATAATGCATCTGTCTCCTCCAACTCTTCCAAGAATTGGATTTAGCCCGCTTTTACCAGCGGGCTTTTTTTTGCCCAAAATTTCTCAGGCGGCAGGCGTTTGCAAACCAGGCTGCAGCATGTGCACGATGCTGGAGAAATCCTGCTGCGCATAACCGGCTTGCGCATGCATCTGGTACAGCTGGCGCACCAGGCCGCCCAGTGGCGTAGGCGCGTTCGCCGACAAGGCCGACTGCTGCGCCAGGCCCAGGTCTTTCAGCATCAGCGCCGTGCCGAAGCCGCCCGTGTAATTGCGCGACGCGGGCGTGCCGTCCATGACACCGGGCCACGGGTTGTACACTTCCAGGGTCCAGTTGCGGCCCGAACTCTTGGCCATGATGTCGGACAACACTTTCGGATCGAGGCCATGCGCCACGCCCAGGTTCAGCGCCTCGGCCGTCCCCGCCATCAAGATACCTAGCAGCATATTGTTGCAAATCTTCGCCACCTGGCCCGCGCCCGCCTCACCCGCATGGAAGATGTTCTTGCCCATCTTTTCCAGCAATGGCCGCGCCTGCTGCAAGGCCGCTACGCTGCCGCCGACGATGAAGGTCAGGGTGCCGGCCGCCGCGCCTGCCGTGCCGCCCGAGACGGGCGCATCGATCATGGCAAAGCCGCGCTCGCTGGCCGCCTGCGCCACCTGGCGCGCCACGTCGGCCGCGATGGTGCTGCAATCGATGAACAGGGCGCCGGGCTTGGCCGAGTCGAGCACGCCGCCGGCGCCCAGGTACAGTTCCTGCACGTGCTTGTTGGCTGGCAGCATGGTGATGACGGCGTCGGCCGTCTGCACGGCCGCGCTGGCGGACGCGGCCGCCGTGGCGCCCGCTTCGACCAGCGACGCCACTGCCGCTGGCGCCAGGTCGAACACGGACACGTGGAAGCCGGCGGCCACCAGGTTGCGGGCCATCGGCGCGCCCATGTTGCCCAGGCCGATAAAAGCGATATGTTGCATTTTTAGAGTCTCCTGTTGTTCTTTTACTGCAGGTCGCGCAAAGGATGGCTATCCCATGGCGCCGTGAAATATTCATTGAGATACGCCGCGCTGACGTCGGCCAGGTTGGCCGGCTGCCACTGCGGCGCGTTGTCCTTGTCGATCAGCAAGGCACGCACGCCTTCGCTGAAGTCTGCGTGGGCACAACATTGCACGGCAACGATCAATTCCAGCTGGAACACTTGCGCCAGGCTCAGATGAAGAGTGCGTTCGCGCATGGCCCACACCAGCGCGGCCGAAGTGGGCGCGCCCTTGTGCAGCGAGTGGGCCGCCTTTTGCAGCCAGGCCGAATCGCCGTCATACGCGGCGATGGCGGCCACCACTTCGGACAAGGTGGGCGCTTGCGTCAGCGCGGCGATGGCGTCGAAATTGGCGCGCACTTCGGAGACGGGCAGCATCGATGCCGGGGCCGATAAGCCGCGCAGCAAACGGCTCAGCTGCTGATGGTTCGCGGGCGCATCCACTTGCCATTGCGCCAACGCCAGCGCATTGAGCACCATGGCGCGCTCTTCCTGACGCAGGAAATAATCACCGAGGCCCGCAAACAGGGCATCGGCCGCGTTCATGGGCGCGCCCGTCAAGCCCAGGAACAGGCCGCTGCGTCCCGGCATGCGGCCCAGGAACCAGCTGCCGCCCACGTCGGGAAACAGGCCGATCGTGATTTCCGGCATGGCGATGCGCGTGCTTTCCGTGACCACGCGGTGGCTGGCGCCGGCCATCAGGCCCAGGCCGCCGCCCATGACGATGCCGCCGCCCCACACCAGCAGCGGTTTCACATAGGTATGGATGCGGTGGTCGAGCCGGTATTCCTCGGCAAAGAAGGCCAGCGCCTGCGGATTCGGCACGACACCCGGCTGCTCGGCGACAGCCGAACGCAAGCTGCGCACGTCGCCGCCCGCGCAAAAGGCCTTGTCGGTCGACGATTGCAGCACCACGCAGGCGATGGCATCGTCAGCGGTCCAGCGCACCAGGGCGCCATCGATGGCGCGGATCATTTCCAGGGTCAGCGCGTGCAAGGACTTCGGTGCGTCGAGGGTGATGACGCCCAGCTTCATGCCGCCAGGACAGTCGCGTTCCTCGATTTTCACAGTTTCAATCAGGGTACTTTCAGCCATTCTTCCACTCCGCCGGACGTTTTTCCAGGAACGCTTGCACACCCTCTTTCTGGTCTTGCGTATCGAACAGGCCCAGGAACAGGGTGCGTTCATCGGGCAGGGAATTGACGAGCGGATGGCTGCGCGCGCCCTGGATCAGGGTCTTGCATGCCGTCACGCTGCTGGGGCTCTGGCGCGCCACCTTGGCGGCCAGTGCCAGCGCCGTGGCGGCGGCCTTGCCGGTTGGCACGACTTCCTCGACGAGGCCGATGGCCAGGGCCTTGGCCGCATCGACCCGCTCGCCGCATAAAATCATGCGCTTGGCCCAGCCTTCGCCCACCAGCCACGGCAAGTGCTGCGTGCCACCCGCGCACGGCAGCAAGCCGACCGATGCTTCCGGCAAGGCCATCTGCGCATGTTCTTCGGCGATGCGGATGTCGCAGGCGAGCGCGCATTCGAGCCCGCCGCCCATGGCATAGCCATTGATGGCGGCGATGCTGACGCCGCGAAACGCGGACAGCGCCTCGAACGCCTCGCCAAACGCGGCGGCCATGGCGAACGCCGTGTCTTTATTGCCATCGGCAAACACTTTCAGATCGGCGCCGGCCGAGAAGAACTTGGCGCCGCCGCCCGTGATCACGAGCGCGTACACGTCGGCGTCCGCATTCAGGTCGGCCACCAGCTCTTTCAGCGCGTTCAGGCTGGCCAGGGTCCACGTGTGGGCGGGCGGGTTGTCGAGGGTCACCAGGGCCGTATGGCCACGGCGTTCCAGCAGCAGGTTGGTATACACTTTAGTCATCGTAAGGTCTCCGTGGCGCCGTCTTTCAAAATCGCTCGCGCGACGATCAGGCGCATGATTTCATTCGTCCCTTCCAGGATTTGATGCACGCGCGTGTCGCGCACGTGGCGCTCAAGCGGGTACTCGCGGATGTAGCCGTAGCCGCCGTGCAATTGCAGCGCATCGTTGGCCACATTAAAACCCACATCCGTGGCGAAACGCTTTGCCATGGCGCAATATGCCGTCGCATCCGGGCTTTCCTGGTCGAGTTTCCAGGCTGCCAGACGCACCATCTGGCGCGCCGCCACCAGTTCCGTCAGCATGTCGGCCAGCTTGAATTGCAAGGCCTGGAACTGCGCCAGCTCGCGGCCGAACTGCGTGCGCTCCTTCATGTAGGCTTGCGCCCGCGTGAGGGCCGCCTGCGCCGTGCCCACCGAGCACACGGCAATGTTGATGCGCCCGCCATCGATGCCCTTCATGGCAATCGCAAAGCCTTCGCCTTCCGCGCCCAGCAAGTTGCCAACAGGCACTTTCACCTGGTCAAAGCTGATGATGCGCGTGGGCTGGCTGTTCCAGCCCATCTTTTCTTCTTTCTTGCCATACACGATGCCGGGCAAGTTCGCCGGCACGGCAAAGGCGGAAATGCCGGCCGCGCCCTCTCCGCCCGTGCGCGCCATGACGATCAGCATGTCCGTCTGGCCCGCGCCGGAGATAAACGCTTTCGTACCATCGAGCACGTAAAAATCGCCGTCCTTCACAGCTTTGGTGCGCAAGGAGGCCGCGTCGGAACCGGACTGCGGCTCCGTCAGGCAATAACTGGCCAGCTTCTGGCCGGCTGCCAAGGCCGGTACCCACTCGTCGCACAGGGCTTCCTGACCCCAGCGCGACAGCATCCAGGTGGCCATGTTGTGTATCGTGATGTAGGCCGTGGTCGAGGTGCAGCCGCCGGCCAGCTCCTCGAAGACGATGGCCGCGTCCTGGCGCGACAGGCCCAGGCCGCCCCAGCGCTGCGGCGTGTACAGGCCGCAAAAGCCCATCTCGCCCGCCTTGGCGATGGTGTCCACGGGGAAGATCGATTCCGCATCCCAATGCGCCGCGTGCGGCGCCAGTTCGCCTTCGGCAAACGCGCGCGCCGCCTGCTGGAACTCGCGCTGCTCGTCGCTCAATTCAAAGTCCATGCCAGCTCCTTACTTGAGGCTGATGGTGGTGTTGACCTTGCCCACCGAGGCGGCGTCCGTGAACCAGCGCTGGGTAATCGTCTGCGTCTGCGTGTAGAACAGCACGACCTGCTTGCCGAACGGGCCCAGGTCTCCCAGCTTGGAGCCGCGTGAACCCGTAAAGCTGAACAGGGGAACAGGCACGGGAATCGGCACGTTGATGCCGACCTGGCCTACGTCGATTTCTTCCTGGAAATAACGCGCGGCCGCGCCGCTTTGCGTGAACAGCGCCGTGCCGTTGCCGTTCGGATTCGCGTTCACCAGGGCGATCGCTTCATCGAGTGTGTCGACTTCGACGACGATCAGGACGGGGCCAAAGATTTCCTGGTCATACACGACCATGCCGGGTTTCACGCCGGAGAGAATCGTCGGTCCGACGAAGTTGCCATTCGGATAGCCATCAACCTTCACGTCGCGGCCATCGAGGGTCAGCACGGCACCCTGCTCGATGCCCTTGGCGACCAGGCTGAAGACGCGCTCTTTTGCCGCGCAGGAAATCACGGGACCCAGGTCAGGATTGTCCTTGCCCGCGCCCACCGTCAGGGTTTGCGCCTTGGCCGACAATTCCGGCAGCCACTCGCGCGCTGCGCCCACCAGCACGGCGACGGAGGCGGCCATGCAGCGCTGGCCGGCCGCGCCGAAGCCCGCGCCCAGCAACTGGTTCAGGGTCTGTTCTTTATTGGCGTCAGGCAAAACGACGGCGTGGTTCTTGGCGCCCATCATGCATTGCGCGCGCTTGCCGTTCAGGCTGGCGCGCTGGTACACATGCGTGCCCACTTTGCTCGATCCCACGAACGAGATGGCCTTGATGTCCGGATGGTCGCACAGGGCGTTGACCACGTCTTCACCGCCGTGGATGACGTTCAGCACGCCGGCCGGGATGCCCGCCTGCAAGGCCAGGCGCACGAGTTTTTCCGTCACCAGCGGGTCTTGCTCCGATGGTTTCAAGACGAACGTGTTGCCGCAGGCAATCGCCATCGGAAACATCCACAATGGGATCATGGCGGGGAAGTTGAACGGGGTAATGCCGGCGCATACGCCCAGCGGCTGCATCACGCTGTAGGTATCGACGCCGCCAGCCACGTTTTGCGCGTATTCGCCCATCTGCAGGGTGCCGATATTGGCAGCGTGCTCGACCACTTCCAGGCCGCGGAACACGTCGCCTTCCGCGTCGAGCAGGGTCTTGCCCTGTTCCATCGTCAGGGTGGCGGCCAGGTCGGCCATGTTTTCGCGGATCAACTGTTGCAGTTTGAGGAAGATGCGGGCGCGCGCGCCGATCGGCGTCTTGCGCCAGGTTTTAAAGGCGCGCTGGGCCGAGGCGATGGCCGCGTTGACTTCGTCCGGTGTGGCGAACGGTACACGGGCCAGCACTTCCTGCGTGGCCGGATTGACGACGTCGCGCCAGACGGTGGTTTGGGATTCCACCCACTCGCCATTGATCAGTAAGGGAACGGTCGGAATTGTAGTTTGCGTGGTCACTCGGTGTCTCCTGGTGTGGGTATGGTCTGTTTGCATTATTCGCACAATACGGCCCGCAAACAAGGCGTGAAAATGCGAGATAATGCAAAGCTGAATCTGTTAATCTGCAAATATTGTAAATTTGCAGATTCCACAAACCGGGAAAGAGGAAACGCGATGGCAAAGGTTTTCATGGGCGTGCGCCTGCAGCGGCTGCGCGAGGAACGGCGCATGACGCAGGTGGCGCTGGCCAAGGCACTAAGCATTTCGCCCAGCTATCTGAACCAGATGGAGCGCAACCAGCGCCCGCTGACGGTGCCGATTCTGTTGCGCATCGGCACGGTACTGGGGGTCGATCCGCAAATCTTTTCCGAACACGACAGCGCCAGTCTGGTGGCCGACGTGCGCGACGTGTTCGGCGAATTGCCCGACGCGCCGCCCACCTCGATGGCGGAATTGAAAATGCTGGTGGAAAACATGCCGGAACTGGCGCGCTCGATCCTGCTGCTGCAGCGGCGTTACCGGGTGATGGCGGAACGGGCCGATACGCTGGCCGCGCGCCTCGATGACGGCAGCCGCGGCGCCAGCTCGGCGGCGCCCTCCACGGACGAGGAAGTGCGCGAATACCTGAACCGGCGGCAAAACTATATCGATGAGCTGGATAGGGCGGCGGAGCTGGTGGCGGGCGAACTCGATCCCTCCCTGCGCGCGCTCGACGCGCTGCAAAGCCGGCTGCTGGAGCGCCACGGCATCCAGGTGCAACTGTCCGATGGCGACGCGGGCATGGTGCGCAAGCACCGCTTTGACGCCCAGCAACACATATTGTGGCTGCCCGACACGCTGACGGGCGGCCAGCGCGCCTTCCAGATGGCGGCGCAAATCAGCCTGCTCGAACACAGCGAGCTGATCGACGCGCTGGTGCTGGCGGCGGGACTCTCGGGCGCGGCCGCGCAAACGAGCGCGCGCCTGGCGTTCTCGAATTATTTTGCCGGCGCCCTCTTGATGCCGTATCAACGCTTCCTGCAGGCGGCGGAAACGCGCGCCTACGATATCGAGCGCCTGGCGCACCAGTTCGGCGTGGGTTTCGAGGCCGTGTGCCACCGTTTGAGCACCATGCAGCGCCCCGAGGCGGCGGGCTTGCCGTTTTTCTTCGTGCGCGTCGACCGCGCAGGCAATGTCTCGAAGCGCCAGTCGGCCACGGACTTTCACTTTTCACGGGTGGGCGGCACGTGTCCGTTGTGGATCGTCTACGACGCCTTCAGCCATCCGGGCCAGGTGCTGACGCAAGTGGCCAGCATGCCCGACGGCTGCACCTATCTGTGGATCGCGCGCCAGGTCAGCACGGCCTCGCCGGGCTTCCGGGCGCCCGGCAAGACTTTCGCCGTGGCGCTGGGCTGCGACATCTCGCAGGCACATCGGCTGATCTATTCGAAGGGACTCGATCTGCACGACCCTTCCAGCGCCACGCCGATCGGCACGGGCTGCAAGGTATGCGAGCGGCAGGCGTGTCCGCAGCGGGCGTTTCCGTCGCTGCTGGCACCACCACCGGCGTCGGCCTGATTTACTCGACGACTCTTGCCCGCAGCGCGTCGAACTCGCGCGTAAATTCCGCGCGCCAGTCGCGCCGCGTGGACTCGTCGATCCAGGCCGCGTCGAGGCCATTCAACATAAAGCCACGCATGTCATCGAGGCCGAAACCGAATTCACGCATCATCATCCAGGCGCCCGTCGGCGTCACGTGGTGCAGGGTCGGGTCGTCCGTATTCGGATGCAGTTTCAGGCCCAGCTTGGCCATGGCGCGGATCGGGTGATCGAGCGCCCAGCGCTCGGGCGCCAGGGTGCGCAAATAATAGGAATTGGTCGGCACGACCGTAAACACCAGGCCACGCTCCACGCAGCGCTGCGCCAGTTCTGGATTGTCGACGATCGTATAGCCATGGTCGACCCGGTCCACCTGCAATTGCTCGATGGCCGTCGCCACGTTCATCCACGGCATGCCGAACTCGCCCGCGTGCGCCGTGCACTTGAAGCCGGCCTCGCGCGCGGCGCGGTAGGCTTCGATGAAGAGTTCGGGCGGACGGTCGTTTTCGCGGTAGTCGATGCCGATGCCGATCACTTCCGGCGCGCGGTGCGCCTTCATCCACGCCACCATCTGCACGGCTTCGGCAGGACTGGCTTCACGATCGATGCTGGGGATCAGACGGCCGATCACGCCGAAGTCGCGCTGCGCGTCGCGGATGGCGGCCACGATGGCGTCTTGCGCCGCGTCATAGCGGATGCCCGACACGCGCACGGTGCCGGTCGGGTTCCAGAAGAACTCCGCGTAGCGCACGCCGTGGCCATGCACGTCTTCCAGGTATTCGTAGGCGAGGCAATACAGGTCGGTGGGCGAGACGATCAGGTGCGCATCGAGCGCGCGCAGCACGCGCAGCACGCCGACGGGCTTGTCGCCGCGCGTGTAAAACGCGTCGATTTCCTCGGGGGTGACGACATTGCCCGTCTTGGCGGCCAGCGCGCGGAAAGTCGCCTGGCGCACCGTGCCAAACAGGTGGCAGTGCAGCTCCACCTTCGGCATGGCGCGTACAAACTGTTCGATGCTCAGGGGGGAATTAGACATGAAGCTCGTTTCGTAGTGAAGTGGGTCAGACGAGAATGGCGGCCAGGCGGCGCATCAGGCGCTCGATGGCGGCCGGGCCATCGGCCAGCATCGCCACTTGCGTGTTGATGGGCGCGCGGCGCGGCACGCGAAATTCGCACACCGTCATGCCGCGCGTCAGTTCGCCCGTCAATTCGATGGCCACGTGAGCCGGCTGGAACTGGAACAGCTGCGGCGCTTCCAGGTACAGCGCCACCACCGGGTCGTACATGGGCATGGGCACGGAGCCGTCGGCGCTGCGGATGCGCACATACGCCTCCAGGTAGCCGGCCAGACGCAGCGCGCGCGGCGTGCCGATGGCGCGCAGGCGTGCCACTTCCGCATTCGTCACCAGCAGTTGGCGGCACAGGTTCAGGCCGAACATGCGCAGCGCAATGCCGGAATTGAACACCTGGGCGGCCGCTTCCGGGTCGGCGTAGATATTGAATTCGGCCGCCGCCGTGTGGTTGCCTTGGTCGGTCGAGCCGCCCATCAGGATGATTTCGACGATTTTCCCGGCGATGTCGGGCGCCTTGGCCAGCGCGGTTGCGATATTGGTCATCGGCGCAATCGCCATGATGGTGATCTGGCCAGGATGCTTGCGCACGGCGGCGATCAGCGCGTCGACGGCGTGGCCGGCCGCGTCAACGGCGGCGCCCGGTGGCAGGATGTCGCCCGTCGTCGGCATGCCGCTGTCGCCGAGGATGCGCTGCGCCGTTTCGATCACGCCGGCCAGCGGTTCTTCGCAGCCCCGGTAAATGGGCACCATCAAGCCGTCATGCGCCTTGATGCGCAAGGCATTGTCGTAAGTGATGGCGACGGGCGCATTGCCCGCCACCACGCTCACGCCCAGCCACTCGATGTCGGGATTGCTGCCAAGCAGCAACATCGTCAGCCAGTCGTCGAAACCGGGATCGGTGTCGAGCCAGATTTTTTTCAAGGCTTGGGTCATGATGCGCTCCATTCAGAAATCACGCGCCCAGCCACAGGGCGCTGTCGGACGGCAGCACGAACGACACGGCCGTGCCTTCGCGCCAGGTGGCGCCACCGGCCGCGCAAATGCCCTTGACCTGGCCCAGCGGCGTTTGCAGCAGGTATTCGACGGTGTCGCCCAGGAAGCCACGCGCCAGCACGGTGCCAGGATACTGTCCTGCCGCGTCGTCGGCCGCGCAGACGCGCACCTTGTCCGGACGCCAGCCCAGCACCGTGGTGCCGGCAGCGACGGCAGACGTGTACGGCAGGCTGGCGCCCGCGTGGTGCAGCGCGCCGTCGCGGTAGTCGAACAGGTTTTCGAAACCCATGAAGTTGGCGACGAAACGCGTCGACGGCGTATTGAAGACGGCTTCCGGCGCGGCCAGCTGCTCGATGCGCCCGCCGTTCATGACGACGATGCGGTCGGACAAAGCCAGCGCTTCTTCCTGGTCATGCGTCACGTACAGCATGGTGATGCCCAGTTCGCGCTGGATGCGGCGCAGCTCGGCGCGCATCTGCACGCGCAGCTTGGCGTCCAGGTTTGACAGCGGTTCATCGAGCAGCAGCAGGGCCGGTTCGACGACGATGGCGCGCGCCAGCGCCACGCGCTGCTGCTGGCCGCCCGACATCTGCGCCGGCAAACGCGTCTCGAACCCCGTCAGTCCCACGGCGGCGATCACGGCTTCCACCTTGGTTTTCAGCAGGGCCGGCGCGACCTTGCGCAGGCGCAAACCGAAAGCGATGTTGTCGTACACATTCAGGTGCGGGAACAGCGCGTACGACTGGAACACCATGCCGATATTGCGCTTGTTCGGCGCCAGCTTGCCGATTTCGCGGCCGTCGAGCACGATGCGGCCCGACTGCAGCGGCATCAGGCCGGCGATCGCGCGCATGGTGGTGGTCTTGCCGCAGCCGCTGGGGCCCAGCAGGGAAATCAGTTCGCCCTGCTCGACGTGCAAGTCCAGGTCTTTCACGGACGTCGTGTTCTTGGCGTAGCCGAGGTTCAGCTTGTGCAGTTCCAGATAACTCATCGTGTGTTGCCTCTTACATGTATTTAGAAATGCCCAGCACCTTCTCGGTCACCATCACGAAGGCCATGGTGAACAAGACCAGCAAGGTCGACAAGGCAGCGATCGACGGGTCGAAGCTGTTTTCCATATGCCCCAGCATCTCGATGGGCAAGGTGCTGATGCCCGGTCCCGTCAGGAACAGCGACACGGGCACCTGGTTGAACGAGGTGACGAAGGCGAGGAAGAAGGCGGCGATCACGGCGTTGCGGATGTTCGGCAGCACGATCATGAAGAACGCGCGCAGGCGCGACGCGCCCAGCGTGATGGCGGCATCCTCGATATCCACGCGCAAATTGACCAGGCTGGCGTACACCACGCGCACCGAGTACGGGATCAGCAGCGCGATATGGCCGATCAACAGGCCCACGTAGACGGGCGCATTGATGGTGAGGACCAGGTGATGCAGCAAGCCCAGGCCGACGAGGATGGCGGGAATGATCAGCGGCGACGTCAGGATCTGGCGGATAACGCCGATGCCGGGCGGCGGCATGCGCGAAAACGCATACGCGACGGGGATGCCCAGCAACAGCGCGATGACGGTCGCGATCAGGCCGATTTCCAGGCTGGTCTGGAAGGCGCGGCGGAACTCGGGCGCCGCCCACACTTCCAGAATCCAGCGCAGCGAATACGACTCGGGCGGGAAGGCCAGCGTTTCGCCGCCGCTAAAACCGGCCAGCACGACGATGGCGAAAGGCCCCAGCAGGAACAAAAACACCAGCCATAAAACGGCACGTGAAAACAAGCTTTCTTTCATACGGAGCTCCGGCTCGAGGAAATACGTTTAAGGCCGGCATTCACCAGCAGGGTCATGCAGACGAGGATGACGGCGATCACATTCGCGGCGCCAAAATCGCTCTCCACGCTGACCTTCTGGTACAGCAGCGTTTCCAGCATCAGCACCTTGGTGCCGCCCAAGAGGGCCGGCGTCACGTAGGCCGTCACGCAGCCCGTAAACACCAGCGTGCCGCCAACGACCAGGCCTTCCTGCGTCAGCGGCAGGGTGACCTTGCAAAACACTTGCCATGGATTCGCGCCCAAAGTCGCCGCAGCCGGTTCCACGTCGCGCGGCAGGTTTTCCAGCGCACCGGCCAGCGACATCAGCATCAGCGGCAGCAGCAATTGCAGCAGGCCGACAAACACGGCAAATTCACTGAACAGCAAACGCAGCGGCTCGTCCGTGAACCCCATGTTGACGAGCGCCGCGTTGAGGGCGCCGTTACGGCCCAGCAGCACGATCCACGCGTAGGTACGCGCAATCGGCGAGACCATCAGCGGCAGAATCATCATGCCCACCACCAGGCCGCGCCACTTCGGCGACACGCGCGCCACGGCTTGCGCGGCCGGGTAGCCGAGGATGATGGCCGCCAGCGTCACCAGCGCGGCGATGCGCAGGGTGCGCCAGAAGATGGTGCGGTTGAATTCCTGCGAGAAGAATTCAACGAAGCGGTCAACGCCCCACTGCATGCCGTCGCCGACGCGAAAGGCGTCGACCAGCAAGGCCAGCACGGGCAGCAGGAAGCAGACGACGATAAAGATCAGCGCCGGCAGGACCAGCAGCAGTCCCAGGCGCTTTTTTGGATCAGCAAACATGGTGTTTTCTCCTCGTCACCACTATTTGCTCATGGCCTTGTTCCACTGCGTCATCCAGTTGCTGCGCTGCTTGAGGATGGTTTCCGGCTTGACGAATTTCAGCGAGCTGATTTGATCGGCGCCATAGGTATTGAATTGCGCGGCCGCCACGGACAGGCGCACGTCCTTGTTGACGGGCGAGTCGACCAGGTTGGTTGCCAGCTGCGTCTGCACTTCCTTGGACAGCCAGAAATCCATCAGCTGGTAGGCCAGGTCCGCATTCTTCGAGCCGGCCACGATGCCCATCACGTTCATGCCGGCCGCCTGGCCTTCGGCCGGGATGCTCCATTTCAGGGGCAGGCCCGTCTTGAGCATTTGCGACCACGTAAAGCGCGCCACGGGCGCGGCCCAGATTTCATCCTGCGCGAACAATGCCGCGAGCTGCGCGCTGTTCTTCGAGAACGTGACGACGTTGCCCTTCATGCCGACGATCTTGGCAAAGCCGGTGGCATAGTCGTCCGTCTTGCCGCCCCAGGCCGCATCGGCCATGCGCAGCATCAACGGGCCCTGCGTGGTGCTCACGTCGGGGAAGGCCACGCGGCCTTTCAGTTCGGGGCGCCACAGGTCCTTCCAGGACGTCAGCGGGGCGATCTTGTCGCTGCGGTACACCAGGCCCACGGAATACAGCGTGTAGCCGACGGCGTAGTTGCCGCCGATGGGGTTTTTCGCCACGTCGTACAGGGCTTTGTAATTACTCAGCTTGGCATAATCCATGGGCTGGATCACGCCTTTTTGCGCCGCTTCCAGCATGCCGGAATCGGACAGCAGCACCAGGTCGATCACCGGGTTCTTGGCGTGCACCACCAGCTTGGCGATGCGGTCCGCGTTATTCCCCGTTTCCACCTTGATATCGCACCCGCATTTGGCCTTGAACGGCTCGTACACATACTTCATGAACAAGGGCTGGGCAATCGGATAGGCCGAAATGACCAGCTCGCGTTTTTCCGCGTGGGCGGCGTTAGCCAGCAAGCCTAGGCTCAACGCCAACATGAGGTGCTTTTTCAAGATGCTTCCTTTCAGGGGGCGGCGCTGCGGGACAGCGCCTGTAAAGATGAATCAGAATCAGAAATAATGTCGCATGCCGACGATCAGGACGCTTTGCGTCTTGCCGGCCGAGGCGCCAAAGCCGAACACGCGCGCGAACGTCGCATCGCCGGCCGCTTTCTGGTAGCTCCAGGTGACGGCGACATCGGTGCGCTTGGACAGGAAGTAATCGGCCTGGAAGTTGACCTGATGCCATTTCGGCGTCTTGTTGATCACGTCATATTTTCCGGTGGTATAGAAATACGACGCGCCCAGGTTCAGCGCTTCCGTCAGCTTGTGGTTCACGTTCAGGTCCACGTTTTGCAAGGTCAGATTGCTTTGATCCAGATAGTGGTAGCGCACGTTGGTGTACAGCGCGCCAAACTTGGTCCTGCCCACATTATAAAAGCCTCCCGTGCCGGCGATGGCCTGGCTGTCCACGCCAGCGCCCTTGACGGCGCTCTTGTTGAAAATCAACAGGGAACTGCCATAGTCGTTGCCGATGGCGCCATTCGGCGCGTCGGGGCTGTTCGGGTGATCCATCTTCGTATAGGCGACGGCCCAGCTGAAGGCATCGACCTTGTAGCCGGCGCCCATGCTGTAGACGCGGTTGCGCTTGGAGTCCGCCGGATTTTCGCTGAAGCCATACAAGCCCGTGAACGACAGCTTGCTGATGTTCGGGCTGACATACTTGACGGCGTTTTGCACGCGCAGGTTGTTGTAGCCATTGTCGTTATCGCCGATGTGCACGCCGTTACTGGCGATGACCACGGGGCCCAGCAGGTCCTTGATGGCTTCATACTGGCGCCCCAGGGTGAGCGTACCCTTGTCGTTGCTCGACAAGCCCACATACGACTGGCGGCCGAACAGGCGGCCGCTTTGCGCAGCCGTGCCCGTCATCACGTTAAAACCGTTTTCCAGCACAAAGACGGCCTTGGTGCCGTCGCCCAGGTCTTCCTGGCCGCGGAAACCGATGCGGGGATTCTGATTCGTGCCGCTCAGCGCATGCGTGCGGCTGCCGTTACCCTCATCCGACACATAGCCGATACCGGCCGACAGCAGTCCATACACTTGCACGCTGCTTTGCGCCTGCGCCGCGCCCTGCGCCGCCAGCAAGCCACCCACCACCATCGTTCCCGTCATCCATTTGTTCATCGCCGCCACCCTAAAAAGAATAAACCCTGAGTTTTTTTGGAATTATTTTATTGATGCGTCCCTTGCCTGACGCGCCGCCGCACGTGCCGGTGCCGCATTCCAGGCGCTTCTCCTGAATACTATTGCTTTCAAGACAAGTAAAGACCAGTCCAGAATATGGTAAATTGCGGGATAAGAAAATTTGTTTATTTTTATAAATCCATTACTTTTTCTAATAAGCAACGCCCATGCATGAACTGAGCAAGAAGATTTCCTTACGACATTTGCAAGCGTTTGCCACCCTAGCCCGGGTAAACAGCTTCAGCAAGGCTGCACAGGAATTGTGCGTGACCCAACCGGCCCTCAGCGCGTCGATCAAGCTGCTGGAAAATCAACTGGGAAAAAAGTTGTTTAACCGCACAACCCACCAGCTGGAACTGACGCGCGAAGGCAAGCTGGCGCTCGATTACGCCACGCATTTATTGAATACGGCGAGCAACACTTTTGCCGATATCCAGCGCGCCATCGGCAGCGGCCGGCACCGCATCCGCATCGGCGCGATTCCGTCGGCCATGGCGATGACGGCCGTGGTGGTGGCGCGCTACAGCGAGCAGCATGGCGATGAAGTGGAAATCGTCCTGTCGGACATGCCCAACGATGGCTTGCTGCACGCGCTGCATTCGGGCCAGCTGGACTTTTGCGTGGGCATCGAGGTGCCCGGTTCCATCTCGCTGGAAAGCGTGGGCCTGTTCGAAGACGAGCTGGTGCTGGTGACGGCGGGGCGCCATGCGCTGGCGCCGCTCAAGGAAGTGCGCTGGGAGCAGCTGGCGGGCCAGGAAATCGTCGTGTTTACCAAGGGCAGCATCTGGGAATTCGCCTCGAGCGCGCTGCGCCAGCATGGCTTGAGCCCGTCGAACCTGTACCAGATGATCCACAGCGAGTCGCTGTATGGCGTGGTGCGCGCCGGCATCGCCGTGGGCATCATGCCCAGCCTGTACACGACTTTCCTCAATGACGAGGATCTGCACGTGGCGCCGCTGCGCCAGCCCACCTGCAAGCGCAAGATCGCCTTGATGCGGCGCAATGAAATCAGCCGCAACCACCATGTGGACGACTGTTTTTCAGCGTTGCGGCAGGATTTACAGCAAGTCGACCAGTGGTTTTGATTAACCCCAACCGATGAACAGCCGGGGTCGGCCCTTCCGGGGTCGGAATGTTCCCCATTGGGCAACATTCCCCCTGAGGGTCTGACCCCAGTCCTCGCCCTTGGGTTTGGCAACGCTTACACAGGTGCTTTGAGCAAATTCGCCAAAGCAACATACTGCTCCAGCCCCACGGTTTCCGGACGTTTGGTCGGGTCGATGCCGGCCGCCTTGATCTGCTCTTCCGTAAACATGCCGGCCAGGCAGTTGCGGATCACCTTGCGGCGCTGCGAGAAGGCCTTCATGACGACCGCTTCCAGCGTCGCCTGGTCGCACGCCAGGCGCTCGGCCACGGGGATCATGCGCACGATGGCCGATTCCACCTTCGGCGGCGGATCGAAGGCCGTCGGCGGCACGATGAACATCAAGGTCATGTCGTAGCGCCATTGCAGCATCACGGACAGGCGGCCAAACGCCTTGCTGCCCGGCTCGGCCACCATGCGCTCGACGACTTCCTTTTGCAGCATGAAATGCTGGTCTTTCACCAGCGGCGCGAAGTCCGCCAGGTGGAACAGCAGCGGGCTGGAAATGTTGTACGGCAAGTTGCCCACGATGCGCAACTTCTGGCCGGCCGGCACGGGAATTTGCGCGAAATCAAACTTCAGCGCGTCGCCCGAGTGGATCGTCAGCTTGGCCGGATTGAAGGTCTTTTCCAGGCGCACGATCAGGTCGCGGTCCAGTTCCACCACATGCATCTGCTTCAGGTGGCGCAGCAACTGCTCCGTCATGGCGCCCAGGCCGGGGCCGATCTCGACCATGGCATCGTCCTCCTGCGGCGCGATGGCGGCCGTGATGTCGTTGAGGACGAAGCGGTCGTGCAGGAAGTTCTGGCCAAAGCGTTTGCGGGCAACGTGTTTCATATTCTGTTTTCTATCAATGCGGTAAAGCCGGCACAGGCCGGCGGGATCGTTGAGCAGGCAGCGTCGGGTTACGCCTTGCGGCTAACCCGACCTACGCTCTGGTCGGGGTGCTGGCGCGCAGCATGTCGAGCGCCGTTTGCAGCGCCTGCTCCATGCTGTGGCAATCAGCCAGCCCCAGCCCTTGCGCGGCCAGGTCCAGCGCCGTGCCATGGTCGACCGAGGTGCGGATCAGCGGCAAGCCCAGGGTGATATTGATGCCGCGCCCGAAGGTCGCGTATTTCAGCACGGGCAAGCCCTGGTCGTGGTACATGGCCAGCACGCAATCGGCGTCGGCCAGGTATTTGTGCTGAAACAGGGTGTCGGCAGGGTACGGTCCGCGCGCATCGATGCCGCGCGCTTGCGCCGCGGCAATCGCCGGGGCGATCACATCGATTTCCTCGCGCCCCAGGTAACCGCCCTCGCCCGCATGCGGGTTCAGGCCGGTCACCAGGATGCGCGGCGCGGCGATGCCGAATTTCTGTTGCAAGTCTGTCTGAATGATATCCAGGGTGACGGCCAGGCGGTCCAGGGTGATGGCGGCGGACACGTCCTTCAAGGGCAAATGCGTGGTGGCCAGCGCCACGCGCAGGGTCGGTTCGCCGTGTCCCGGTTCGCCGGCCAGCATCATCACCACTTGCGGTGTGTTGGTTTTTTCTGCCAGGTATTCCGTATGGCCGGAAAAAGCCACGCCGGCGTCGTTGATCGTGCTCTTTTGCAAGGGCGCCGTGACCATGGCGCCAAACCAGCCGGCTTCGACGCCTTCCACGGCCGCGTCCAGGGTCGCCAGCACGGAGCGCCCGTTTTCCTTGTCGAGTACGCCAGGAATGACATTATTGACAGTCGGAATATCGATCACGGCCAGGCGGTCGGGGCCGAAATGCGGCAGGCCGTTGTTGCGCACGGCTTGCAGCGACAGCGCCGCCAGGCGGATCTCCGGATCGATCAGGCTGGCCGTCAGCGCCAGGAAGGCGGCGTCGCCCAGCAGGATGCAGTTGACGTCATTGCGCATGGCCCAGGCCGCGCGTATGGAGATTTCCGGGCCGACACCGGCCGGTTCGCCACAGGTAATGGCGATGGCCGGGCGGCGTGATGCAGGCAAATTACTCATGCGCAAATAATTGGCAGCATTACTGGTCGTCCGCGCGGAATTCGACGTAGGCACGGTCGCGTACTTCGCGCGCCCAGTTTTCCGTCGCTTCTTCCAGCTTGCGTTCGCGCAAGGCGTTACGTGCGGCGCTGCGCTGCTTCTCTTTCGAGACGTCGTCGCTCTTGCGTTCCAGCACTTCGATCAGGTGGAAGCCAAAGCTCGATTCGATCGGCTCGCTCACTTCGCCCGGTTTCAGTGCATTCATCGCCGTTTCAAATTCCGGTACGGTATCGCCTGGATACAGCCAGCCCAGGTCGCCTCCCTTGGCGGCCGAACCGTCGTTCGAGAACAAGCGGGCCAGGTCTTCGAACTTGGCGGCCTTGTTATCGAGACGCTCTTTCAATTCGGCCAATTTGCGCTTGGCTTCGGCCGCCGACAAGGTCGGCGTCACTTTCAGCAGGATATGGCGCGCATGCGTCTGCTGCACGGCAGCGACCGCTTGTGCTTCGGCCGCGCTGCGGCGGTCCACCAGCTTCAGGATGTGGAAACCGGTGTTGCTCTTGATGATGGGCGTGATCTGGCCCGGCTTCAATTTCAGCAGTTGCTCCGTGAACAGGGGCGGCAAACGGTCGCTATTGCGCCAGCCGATATCGCCACCGCTCAGCGCATCGCTGGCGTCGGAATAGGTGGCGGCCATCTTGGCAAAATCGGCGCCCGTGCGCAACTGGCGGCTGACTTCTTCGGCGCGCGCGCGGCGCGCGGCGATCTGTTCAGGGCTGGAGTTTTCCGGAATGCGCACGAGAATCTGCGCCAGGTTCAGCTCCACCTGTTCGCTGGCCGCCGCTTTTTCCGCTTCCAGGAAGTTATCCACTTCGGAATCGGAAATCTGGATCTTGGCGTCGACTTCATGCTCGCGCAAGCGCTGCATGATGATTTCATCGCGGATTTCTTCGCGGAAGGTCGCAAACGGCGTGCCTTCTTTTTCCATCTGGTTGCGCAGCTCTTGCACCGTCATCTTTTGCTGTTCAGCAATACGGGCAATCGCGCGGTCCAGGGTCAGGTCATCCACGCGCACGCCCATTTCCTTGGCCAGTTGCATTTGTGCGCGCTCAACGATCATGCGCTCCAGCAATTGACGACGCAGGTCGGCGGGATCGGGCACGGGAATATTCTGCGCCTTCATGCGCTGCTCCACGCTCTTGATGCGGGCCGCCACTTCATTGCGCGTAATCACATCGTCATTGACGACGACGGCGATGGAGTCGATGCTCTGGCCACTGCTCGAGGCCGGTGGTGTGAAGCCCTTGACCGGTGCTGGAGCAGCGGCAGCGGGCTTGTTCGCAGGCGCTGGTGCAGCCTGTTGCGCCCAGACACTACTGGTCGTGGCGCCGGAAATGGCGCACAACAAAACCGTTGCAATTTTGAGTTGGTGCATACTGGCATTACGCATAATGTGTAGAGCGCTCATGAGTTCAGGTGAATAAAAAAACCGGTTTGTGCCAGCGCCGGGAACACCGGCGGCGGCAACGGTGCCTATCTTAACGGAGTGGCTGGCTCAGTGGCTGGTAGCCAGGTATGGTTTTGGTAAATGTTTCCAGCCCATTCGTGCCCAGACCCAGGCCATTCGACAGCCCAGTCAGTTCCAGCTGGAAGAAAATCGGCGTCGAGGCCTTGTTGGCAGAAGTCACGAAACGCTGCGCTCCCATGCGGAATACCCAGCAGTCGCCCTTGTACTCCAGGCCGACCAGGCTTTCCAGCATGCGCCGGTCCAGCAGGGAGTAACTGATGCGTCCCACGCCATACAAGCGGTCCGTCAATGGCCATTGCGTCGACACTTCCGCATTGCGTATGCTGCCACGCTGAAAACGGTTACTAAAGTTCAATACTTTCTTGGCACCTGGCTGATATTGCAAGGAGTACGTCGAGCTCATCAACTGGCGATCGCTGGGATTGTACTGCACCAGGCTATCGACGGTCCAAGTCTCCGACACGCGGCCCGTTGCTGCCAGCAGGATATCCGAACGCGACTGATTGACGGGCGTGGTCGAATAGAGCTGCACACGCTGGTCGGCAAAGTAGAAACGCTGGCCGAAGGTCAGACGCATGCGCTCCGTGCCGTCCGACTGCAAGAAGCGCGAAACGACAGCGGCCGTGACCTGGTTGGCATCACCGATACGGTCGCTGCCAACAAAACGGTTTTCCGTGAAGATCTGCGTCAGGTTGAACGTGCCGGCTGCCGTATCGAAATTCGGGAACTGCGACTGGTCGCGGTATGGCGTATAGACGTAGAACAGGCGCGGCTCCAGGGTTTGCGTACCGCCCTTGGCGCCAAACAGATTCGAGTCGCGTTCGAACACCAGGCCGCTGTCGACCGAAAAGGTGGGCACGGCGCGCGTAAACGACGTGTCCGGAAACAGTGCCTTGGTCCTGGCATCGTTGTCGAGCTGATACGCGCTGGCATTGAGCATCAGCTTGGGCGTGATGAAGTAGCCAGGGCGCACGATGGGGAAACTCACCTGCGGCACGACCACGAGGCGCGACCCTTGCACCAGCGTCGGGTGCGCGAAGCGCGTCGCTTCCGCGTCGAAGGTCCAGTCGAAACCGCCCCAGACGTCATATTTACCAGCGTGAAAGTTTACCGCCGGCAAACGGTCATACGGCCGCGACACAGTCAGACTGGGATCTTTGGCGGCATCGGGGTCTTGCAACACCTGATAATTCTGCACGCGCGCCGTCAGGCTCCAGTCCTCGGTGCGGTAATCGGTGCGCAATTCGCGCAGCAACTGGCGCTCGGTGGCGGAGGCGACGTTTTTCGAAAAATCGTTCGGGTAATTATTGTCCGATGCGTCGCGCAGATCCCAGCTGTACGTCCAGTCCTTGGCCAGCGCCTGCTCGTGCTTGGACTTGATCATGTAGCGGTTGGTCTTGGTTTGCTTGTCATTAGGCAAGAACTCAACCGACGTTTCACCGCTGTACAAGCCGGCATCCGTCTCGCCCATGTAGCGGCCCGTCGCACCGAGCTGGATGCCGCGCCGCTGAATGTAGCGCGGGAACAGCGTCAGGTCGCGGTTCGGCGCGATGTTCAGGTAATACGGCATCAGCAGCTCGAAACCGTTCTTCGAGGCAAAGCCCGGCGTGGGCGCCAGCCAGCCCGAGCGGCGCGCGCCCGACAGCGAAAACGAGATGCCCGGCGTGCCCAGGATCGGCACGTCCTTGAAATAGATGATGGTCTTGCTGCCCGTCCCCACGTCGCGGCCCGTATCGAGGTTCAAGGTGCTCGATTTCAGGTACCAGTCCGGATTCGGCCCTTCGCAGGTACTGTACGTACCTTCGATGACATTGGCTTCGTCGGGGTTGATGAAGTCGACGCGCTCGGCCTTGCCCCGGCCGCCGCCCACTTCGAAGCGGTACGTCGGGTTAAGCAGGAAACCCTTGCCGGTCTCCATGTTCAGCTTCAGGACGTCACCCGTGTAGTAATCGCCAAAACGCCACATCTTGATATGGCCCTCGGCGTCGAACTGATCTTCAACTTGTTTGTAACAAGCTGTATCGGCCGTCATTTTTGTGGTTTTTCCGCGCTCAATCACGACATTTTTATCGAGATTGATCTCCCTTTCGGGTCGTCCGTTCATGCTGTTCGCCGTCATGACGGTGGGCGCGTCGGGATCTTCCACATGAACCGGACGCGGTGCTTTCTGGGCGTGAACAGGCACCGTCGTGGCGGCGACGAGCGCGCTGATGGCGAAAGCCCAGCGCTGCGAAGGGGGGGAGGCCGAAAACCAGCTCATGAATTGGAAGGGGCAAGCACCATTGAGAGGCGATTTTTTGATTTGAATCCCTTATTATATGGGAATCTGCATCATCAACCCGATTCCACAGGCCGCTTAATGTCATTCTCTTCCAATTCCTCCACCGCGCCGGCCCAGGCCGACGCTCGCCTGACCCTGTTGAAAGCCTGGTTGACCTCGCTTAACCTCGTCGCGCCCGAATCCGCCCGCCCCGCTTCCAGCGATGCCAGCTTCCGCCGCTACTACCGTCTCGATATGCTTCCTGGCAATACAACATTGCCAGGAAGTACACTGATTGCCATGGATGCGCCGCCCGAGCGCGAAAACGTGCCCGCCTTTGTCAAGGTGGCCGGCTTGCTGAAAGGCGCCGGCGTGTCCGTGCCCGAGATCTTCGCGCAAGACCTGGACAACGGCTTCCTGCTGCTCTCCGACCTGGGCACGACCACGTATCTCGACGCACTGAACCACGACAATGCCAGCGTGCTGTACGCCGAAGCGCTGGAATCGTTGATGAAAATCCAGCTGGCCAGCCAACCGGACGTCTTGCCCGAGTTCGACCGCGCCTTCATCCTGCGCGAAATGCATCTGTTCCCGGAATGGTTCATCGGCAAGCACCTGGGCGCCACCTTGACGGATGTACAACAAACCCAGCTGGACAAGGTCTTCGAGGCCATCACGGCAAATATTTTGTCGCAACAACAAGTATTCATGCACCGCGACTACCATTCGCGCAATTTGATGCACATCAACGACGGTTCGATTCCGAATCCCGGCATCCTCGACTTCCAGGACGCCGTCTTCGGTCCCATCACCTATGACATCGCCTCGCTGCTGCGCGACGCCTACATCCAATGGGATGAAGAACTGGTGCTCGACTGGGTGATACGCTACTGGCAACGCGCCAAGCAGCTGGGCTTGCCCGTGAATCCCGACATCGATGCCTTCTACCGCGATTTCGAATTCACGGCCCTGCAGCGCCACCTGAAAATCCTCGGCCTGTTCTCGCGCCTGAATTACCGCGACGGCAAGGATCTGTACATGGGCGACCTGCCAACCGTGCTCGATTATGTGCGCAAGACCGCCAACCGCTACACGGAACTCAAGCCGCTGGTGCGTTTGCTGGACGCCCTGGAAAACAAGACCCCACAAGTCGGCTACACATTCTGATCACTTCAGAGCAATGTACAAAATAAATCAGAAAACGAGTATTCCATGAAAGCCATGATCTTTGCCGCAGGCCGCGGTGAACGGATGCGTCCGCTTACCGATACCTGTCCCAAACCGCTGCTGAAAGTGCGCGGCCGCCCGCTGATCGTCTGGCATGTGCTGAACCTGGTGCGCGCCGGCATCACGGACATCGTCATCAACCATTCCCACCTGGGCCACCAGATCGAGGAAACCCTGGGCGACGGCAGCGCGTACGGCGCGCGCATCGCGTATTCGCCGGAAAGCACGCCGCTGGAAACGGCGGGCGGCATCGCGCAGGCGCGCCACCTGCTGGGCGATGAACCATTTCTCGCCATTTCCGGCGACATCTATTGCCCCTACTTTGACTTCAAGCAGGTACTCGACGTGCTGGCCGACAAAGATGTGCTGGGCACGCCGTACCCGGCCGACCAGCGCGACATCGCCTGGACTTACCTGGTGCCCAATCCCGACTTCCATCCACAGGGCGACTTCGGCCTGACCTTGTTCGCGATCAACAATACGGACGAGACCAAGTGGACCTTCGCCAACATCGGCGTGTACCGCCCCGAGATGTTCGACGGCATCGCGCCGGGCAGCCACGCCAGGCTGGGCGACCTGCTGCGCAATTATGCGGACCAGGGCCGCGTGGGCGGCGAAGTCTATCCGGGCGAGTGGACGAATGTGGGTACGCCGCAGCAGCTTGACGCGCTCAATGGCGTCACCGCTACAAGCCCGAAGGCGCCGGCGGCATGATCGCCAATTACGCGGCCCGGCGCGCGGCGCTGCTGGCGCAGATGCTGCCGGGCAGCGTGGCCATCCTCGCCACAGCGCCCGAAGTGCCGCGCAACAGCGATTGCGATTATCCGTACCGCCACGACAGCTATTTTTACTACCTCAGCGGTTTCACGGAACCCGACAGCGCCGTGGCGCTGGTGGCCGCCAGCGCCACGGCGCCCGCGCGCGCCATCCTGTTTTGCCGCGCCAAGAACACGGAACGCGAAATCTGGGATGGTTTCCGCCATGGCCCCGAGGCGGCGCGCGCCAGCTTCGGTTTTGACAGCGCCTTCCCCATCGAGGAACTCGACGTGGAAATGACGCGCCTGCTGGCCGACTCCCCCGCCATTTACTATGCGCTGGGCGGCAGCCTCGATGCACAGGTCAAGCTCTGGCGGCACAACGTGCGGCAAAAGGCCCGCAGCGGCGTCACGGCGCCCGCCATTGCGCATGACATCAACGGCATGCTCGACGCCATGCGCCTGCTGAAAGACCCGCAGGAACAGCAGCTGATGCGCCGCGCGGCCGCCATTTCCAGCGCCGCCCACGTGCGCGCCATGCGCGCCACGCGGCCCGGCATGCACGAATACGCGCTGGAAGCGGAGTTGCTGTACGAATTCCGGCGCAGCGGCGCGCAGTTTCCCGCGTATTCCTCCATCGTCGCGGGCGGCGACAACGCCTGCATCCTGCACTACAGCGCCAACAACGCGGTATTAAAAGACGGCGAGCTGGTATTGATCGACGCCGGCTGCGAACTCGATGGCTACGCCTCCGACATCACGCGCACGTATCCTGTCAACGGCCGCTTCAGCGGCCCGCAGCGGGCGCTGTATGAATTGGTGCTGGCCGCGCAGCAGGCAGCGCTGGACATGGTGCGCCCCGGCTTGCCGCACAGCGCCATCCACGAGGCGGCCGTGCAGGTGCTGGCGCAGGGCATGCTGGATTTGAACTTGCTGGACCGGCAAAAAAGCGGCAGCGCGCAGGACGTCGTCGCCGACAAGGCCTATATGCCCTTCTACATGCACGGCACCAGCCACTGGCTGGGCATGGACGTGCACGACGTGGGCGCCTACCGCGACACGGGCGCGCCCGGCAAGCCGTGGCGCACTTTGGCACCGGGCATGGTGCTGACGGTGGAACCGGGCATCTATGTGCGTCCCGGCGCGGGCGTGCCGGAGCAGTTCTGGCATACCGGCATCCGCATCGAAGACGACGTGCTGGTCACGCCGCAAGGCCATGAAGTCTTCAGCACGGCGCCCAAGAGCGTCGCTGAAATCGAACAACTGATGTCACAGGATTAACGCCGCCGCATGCATACACCATCCACTTTTGATCTCGCCATCTGCGGCGCCGGCCCCGTCGGCATGGCGCTGGCCGCCCTGCTGGTGCAGCGCGGCAGCCGCGCCGCCGGCATCGCCCTGCTCGACGCCAAATCCCTTGAGCAGGCCAGGCGCGACCCGCGCACCATCGCCCTGTCGCACGGCAGCCGCCAGATTCTCGAGGAAGCGGGCGCCTGGCCCGTCGAGGCGACGCCTATCCACCAGATTCACGTCTCACGGCGCGGCCAGTTCGGGCGCAGCCTGATGGACCGCGGCGAGCATGGCGTCGAGGCGCTCGGTTATGTGGCCCGTTACGGCGCCGTCGTCAGCGCGCTGGCCGACGTGTGCGAACGCCTGGGCGTGGCCAGCCTGCGCCCGGCGCGGGTGACGAGCAGCTGCGAAGACGCCGACGGCGTGTCCGTGCAGATCGACCAGGCGGGTGCCGCATCGAGCTTGCGCGCCAGCCTGCTGGTGCAGGCCGAGGGCGGCCTGTTCGGCCAGCAGCCGGAGCGCGCCGTCAGCCGCGACTACGGTCAAAGCGCCATCATCGCCCATGTGCGCACGAGTGCCCCCATCGCTCACCGCGCGTATGAGCGCTTCACCGATGAAGGCCCGCTGGCCCTGCTGCCGCAGGACGATGGCTACGCGCTGGTCTGGTGCGTGCCGCCCACGCGCGCCGAACAGTTGCAGGCCCTGGACGACGCGGCCTTCCTGGCGCGCCTGGGCGCCGCCTTCGGCAGCCGCCTGGGACGCTTTACCCACACGACGGCGCGCCTGGCCTATCCGCTGGGCCTGAACGCGCAGGCGGGCGGCACGGCGCGCACGGTCGCCATTGGCAATGCGGCGCAAACCCTGCACCCGGTGGCAGGGCAAGGCCTGAACCTGGGCTTGCGCGACGCCGCCGTGCTGGCCCGCGTGCTGGCGCAGGATAGCAGCCCGGCCGGCCTGGAACGCTATGCGCAATTGCGCCAGGCGGACCGGGGACTGACCGTGCGCGTGACCGACACCATGGCGCGCATTTTCACGGGCAGCGCCCCCACGCAAGGCTTGCTGGGCCTGTCGCTGGGCTTGCTGGACGTTTTCAGCCCGGCGCGCAAAAGCCTGGCCACCCTGATGATGTACGGCCGCCGCTGAGTCTTGGCAATAAGCAAAGGGCACGGGCGAAAAAGAAACAGGCGGGCGATCCGGCATGGAGTAAACGGCCCGCGGATGCGACAATGGCTGTCACCTGGCTTTCGGCGACCGTTCCATGACAGATGCATTGCCCGCAGCACCGCCTGCCGCTCTTCCCGAAGTACTTTTTTTCCGCCTGCTGGAAGATGCCCTTGACGCCGTCATCATCATCGACGAGCAGTGCCGCATCCGCTATATCAATGGCGCCATGCAGGCGCTGTCGGGCTATGCCAGCGGGGAATTGCTGGGCCAGACCCTGAATGGCCTGCTGCCCGACGCCGTCGGCGCGCAGCACGACAACCTCGTAATCAACTACATCCGCAGCTCACGCAGCTCCAGCGTACTGGGCAAGATACGCGAATTCGCCATTCGCCACCGCGACACGCAAATGATCCCCATCGAAATGAAGGCGCTGGACCTGGGCGTGGTCGACGGCACGCGCTATTTCGGCGCTTTTTTGCTCGATGTGCGCGAACGGCGCGAACTGGCGGCAAAAAACGCCAGCCTGCTGGCACAACTGGAACAGCAGGCGCTGTACGATGCGCTGACGTCGCTGCCCAACCGGCGCGCCTATGAAGCGCAGGCCGAGCAGGCGATGGCGCGCGCGGCGCGCAGCGGCGCCGCCCTGAGCGTGGGCGTGGCCGACCTCGACCACTTTAAAAAGATCAACGACCGCTACGGCCATGCCGTGGGCGACGCCGTGTTGCGCACGGTGGCGCAGGCGCTGCGCGACACGGGACGCATCACCGACGTGGCGGCACGCCTCGGTGGCGAGGAATTCGGCCTGCTCTTCCCGGACGCCAGCCTGCAGCAGGCGCACCAGGTGGCCGAACGCATCCGCGCGGCCGTGGCGGCGGCGGCCACCGTGCTGCCCGACGGCGGCTCGTTGCACGTCACCATCAGCATCGGCGTGGCGTCGCTGGTGCAAGGCGCCAGCCTGGACGCGGCCATATCGGATGCCGACAAGGCCCTGTACGCAGCCAAGCATCAGGGCCGCAATAAAGTCGTCGCGGCAGCGACCGGCCAATAAAAACGGCCCGCGCAAGGCGGGCCGTCCGGTCGCTGCAAGCGGCATTTATTCGATGGCTTTCAGCATATCCTCGATCACCTTCTTGGCGTCGCCAAACACCATCATCGTGTTCGGCTGGTAGAACAGTTCATTGTCCAGGCCCGCATAGCCGGAAGCCATCGAGCGCTTGTTGACGATGATGCTCTTGGCCTTGTACGCCTCCAGGATCGGCATGCCGGCGATCGGCGATGTCGGATCTTTCGCCGCCGGGTTGACCACGTCGTTCGCGCCCAGCACCAGCACCACGTCCGTCTGGCCGAATTCGCCATTGATGTCTTCCATCTCGAAGACCTGGTCGTATGGCACTTCCGCCTCGGCCAGCAGCACGTTCATGTGGCCCGGCATGCGCCCTGCCACCGGGTGGATCGCATACTTGACGGTGATGCCCTTGTGCGTAAGCTTTTCCACCAGTTCCTTGAGCGAATGCTGTGCGCGCGCCACGGCCAGGCCGTAGCCGGGCACGATGATGACGGTTTCCGCATTGCTCATGATGAAGGCGGCGTCGTCGGCCGAACCCGATTTCACGGGACGCTGTTCCTGCGCGCCGGCCACGCCTGCCGCCGGCGCAGCGCCGCCGAAGCCACCAAGGATGACGTTGAAGAACGAGCGGTTCATGGCCTTGCACATGATGTACGACAGGATCGCGCCGGAAGAACCGACCAATGATCCCGCGATGATCAGCATCGAGTTATTCAGCGAAAAACCGATGCCGGCCGCGGCCCAGCCCGAGTAACTGTTGAGCATCGACACCACCACCGGCATATCGGCGCCGCCGATGGGAATGATGATCAGCACGCCCAGCGCAAAGGCGATGAGGGTCATGATGACGAACGGCGTCCAGGCCGGCTCCACCCCGTCGGCGAAGCAGAACGCCAGGCCCAGGCCGACCATCACCAGCGCCAGCACCAGGTTGAGCATGTGCTGGCCCTTGAAGCTGACCGGTGCGCCCTGGAACAGGCGGAACTTGTATTTGCCCGACAGCTTGCCGAAGGCGATCACCGAGCCGGAGAACGTGATGGCGCCGACAAAGGTGCCGATGAACAGCTCGAAACGGTTACCGATGGGCAGCGCCTCGCCGTGCTTGGCGATATTGAAGGCCCACGGCTCGGACACGGCCGCCACGGCGATGCAGACGGCCGCCAGGCCGATCAGCGAGTGCATGGCCGCCACCAGTTCCGGCATCTTCGTCATTTCCACGGTTTTCGCCAGGTAGGCGCCGATGGCGCCACCCGTGACGATGCCGATGATGACGAGGGTCAGGCCCATGCCGCCCGTTTGCTGCTCCTTCAGTTTCAGGATCAGCGCCACGGTGGTGACGGCGGCAATCGCCATGCCGCTCATGCCGAAGGCATTGCCGCGGCGCGCCGTCGAGGGCGACGACAGGCCTTTCAAGGCCTGGATGAAGCACACCGAGGCGATCAGGTACATCATCGTCACCAGGTTCATGGTGACGAAGCTCATGGCGTGACTCATTCTTTGGCTCCTTGCTTGGCCTTCGGTTCTTTTTTGCGGAACATCTCGAGCATGCGCTGCGTGACGAGGAAGCCGCCAAACACGTTGACGGCGGCCAGCGCCACGGCCAGGGTGCCGGCCGCCTGCGCCAGCGGGCCATCGGTCAGGCCGGCCGCCAGCATGGCACCGACGATGATGATGGCGGAAATGGCATTGGTAACGGCCATCAGCGGCGTATGCAGCGCCGGCGTGACAGTCCAGACGACGTGGTAGCCGACATAAATGGCCAGCACGAAGATGATCAGGTTGGTGATGGTGTGACTGATTTCCATGATGTTGTTCTCTCCGGCGCCGCGTTATTTACGTAAGATTTCACTACCTGCGCACACCAGGCTGGCCTTGATGATTTCATCCTCGCGGTCGATCAGCAACTGATCGTCCTTGTCGATGATGAGCTTTAAGAAGTCCAGCACGTTGCGCGCATACAGGGCCGAGGCATCGGCCGCCACCAGGGTCGCCAGGTTCGGCTCGCCCACGATGTAGACGCCGTGCTTGATGACCGTCTTGCCCAGTTCTGACAGGGGGCAGTTGCCGCCCTGCTCGACGGCCAGGTCGACGATGACGGAACCGGGCTTCATGGCCTTCACCGTTTCTTCGGAGATCAGCACGGGCGCGGCGCGGCCGGGGATCAGGGCCGTGGTGATGATGATGTCGGCCAGTTTCGCCCGTTCATGCACCAGTTCGGCCTGGCGGCGCATCCAGTCGGCCGGCATGGCGCGTGCATAGCCGCCCGAGCCCTTGGCGATTTCCTTTTCTTCCTCGGTCAGGAAAGGCACGTCGAGGAACTTGGCGCCCAGCGACTCGACCTGCTCCTTGACGGGCGGGCGCACGTCGGAGGCCTCGATGACGGCGCCCAGGCGCTTGGCCGTGGCGATCGCCTGCAGTCCGGCCACGCCCACGCCCATGATCAGCACGCGGGCCGCCTTGACGGTGCCGGCCGCCGTCATCAGCATGGGCATGAAGCGCTGGTAGGTATTGGCCGCCACCAGCACCGCCTTGTAGCCGGCGATATTCGCCTGCGAGGACAGTACGTCCATCGACTGCGCGCGCGTGATGCGCGGCACGGCTTCCAGGGCGAAGGCGGACAGGCCGGCCGTTGCCATGGCGGCGATATTGTCGGCGTCAAACGGGTTGAGCATGCCGATCAGCACCGTGCCGCTGGCCATCAAGGCCCGTTCCCCGGCATCGGGGGCGCGCACCTTGAGCACGATGGCGCAGCCATAGGCTTCCTGGGCGGTGCCGATCTGCGCGCCGACGGCGGCATACGCCTCGTCGGGAATCGACGCTTGCAAGCCCGCTCCCGACTGCACGACGATCTGATGCTTGGCTGCCAGCTTCTTGACTGTCTCGGGCGTGGCTGCCACCCGTGTTTCACCAGGCCGTGTTTCGGCCGGTATGCCTATCCTCATGATGCCTCCGCTAATTGATAAACTGACTAGAATCTAACACGGAAAGCAGCGCGTTAAACGTTTGTGAACCAGCAACTTCTAGTTGTACGACACTAATTTCACCAGCATCCCCCGATTCGTTTCACCATGCGGCGCGGCGACCATATTGTGGGAATGTGTGTCAATCTCACCACAGTCGAGCCTGCGTGCGCGCTTGTTTTGACCACAGGGAAAGCCTATATTAGCGGGCGTTTCCTGCCATCTTGCCGACTAAGCCCCCATGCTAGTGCGCTCCCCGGGAAAGACGTAAGTACCTCCCACCGCTATTTGCTAAAACGTTGTCATTTATCAATATGTCCGCGCAACAGAAGGCCGGGTTCAAACCGCGCGCGCAGAACAAGATAAAATGTCGGCTCTTTCAAGGATGGAATCATGCCGAGAATCTGGAAACCCTCTGTCACCGTTGCCGCCATCGTCGAGCGCGACGGCCTGTTTTTACTGATTGAAGAAGAAACCAGCGAAGGCATCAAGCTCAACCAGCCGGCCGGTCATCTCGATCCGTTCGAGTCGCTGGAACAGGCGGTGATCCGCGAAACGCTGGAAGAAGCGGCCTACGATTTCATCCCCACGGCACTGGTCGGCATGTATATGTCGCGCTATCAGTCATTGCGCACGGGCGAAGACGTAACCTATTTGCGCTTCACCTTTTGCGGCACGGCCGGCGCCGAACATGACCGCCCGCTGGACGAAGGCATCATCCGCACCCTGTGGATGACGCGCGACGAGCTGGCGGCATGCCAGGAGCGCCACCGCAGCCCGCTGGTGCTGCAGTGCGTGGACGAATACCTGGCTGGCCGGCGCGCGCCGCTGGCCCTGCTGCACACGCATGCGTCTGTCTTTAACAGCGCATAGCAATATTATCTAAAGTACACTGGAAAGCAAGATGAGCAAGAAGAAAGTCGTTATCGGCATGTCCGGCGGGGTCGATTCCTCGGTCGCGGCATGGATGCTGAAGGAACAAGGCTATGAAGTCATCGGCCTGTTCATGAAAAACTGGGAAGATGACGACGATTCGGAATACTGCTCCACGCGCCAGGACTGGATCGACGCGGCCAGCGTGGCCGACGTCATCGGCGTCGATATCGAAGCCGTCAATTTCGCCTCCGAATACAAGGACCGCGTATTCGCCGATTTTTTACGCGAATACCAGGCCGGCCGCACGCCGAACCCGGACGTGCTGTGCAACGCTGAAATCAAGTTCAAGGCCTTCCTCGACCACGCCATGACCCTGGGCGCCGACCTGATCGCCACCGGCCACTACGCGCGCGTGCGCCAGGCGCCGACGGACGCTGGACGCTATGAACTGCTCAAAGCCGTCGACGCCAGCAAGGACCAAAGCTACTTCCTGCACCGGCTGAACCAGGCGCAATTGTCGAAAACCCTGTTTCCGCTCGGTGAAATCCCGAAGACGCAAGTGCGCAAGATCGCCGAACAGCTGGCGCTGCCGAACGCGCAAAAGAAGGATTCGACGGGCATCTGTTTTATCGGCGAACGCCCGTTCCGCGAATTTTTGAACCGCTATCTGTCCTACAAGCCTGGCCCGATGAAGACGGCCGACGGCAAGACGGTGGGCGAACACGTGGGCCTGAGTTTTTATACGCTGGGCCAGCGCAAGGGCATCGGCATCGGCGGCGTGAAGTCGTACCAGAACGCGGACGGCAGCAGCGACGCCTGGTATGTGGCGCGCAAGGATATCGCCAACAACACCCTGTGGGTGGTGCAGGGCCATGACCATCCGTGGCTGCTGTCGCCCGCCTTGACGGCCGACCAGGCCAGCTGGGTCGCAGGCAGCGCGCCGCAGGCAGGCGCCTTGAGCGCCAAGACGCGCTACCGCCAGGCCGATGTGGCTTGCCAGCTGCTGCCGGAGGGGAATGAACACTTCAGCCTGGCGTTTGACCAGGCGCAATGGGCCGTCACGCCAGGCCAGTCGGCCGTGCTGTACGACGGCGACGTGTGCCTCGGTGGCGGGATCATCGCCAGCTCAACGGGCCTGGCCGGCGTCTAGGTATTGCCTTGCGCGGCGGCGGCCAGCGCCTGCTGCTGCTTGCGCACCATGGCAATGACCGTATTGCGCACGGTTTTCAGGACCGTGTCGGCCATGAAGGGTTTCACGATGAAGCCCGATACGCCCATGGCGTGCGCCGCCTGCAGCGAAGCGGCGTCGATGCCGCCCGAGACCATGAAAATGAGCGTTTTCGGATACTGGGCGCGGATGGTTTGCACCACATTCGTCCCGTCTTCCACCTGCTCGCGCGCGATGCAGACGAAATGCGGGTGGTGCTTGACCAGCAGCGCCAGTCCCAGCGCGCTGGTATGCGTCTGCCCGCAGACATCGTAGCCGCCATCGGTCAGGACCGAGTTCAGCAGACCGCGCGCCACGGCGCTGCTATCGATCAGGACTGTTTTTAACATCATGATTGCTTTCCTTGCTTGATTGTTCTTGCCTGGCGTTCTACTTTTCCCACGCGAGCTTGTTCCAGGTCACGCCTAAAACTACGTCGGTCTTGAGTTCCACCAACTTTCTTGAAAGATACAGTATTTCCCGCTCTTTTCGCAGGCTTTCGCCCAGCGCACCGGGCAAAATCCCCGCGCCGGCCATCACGGCGTCGATATTGCCGTAACCGCGCAACAGTTTCGCCCCCGTTTTCAGGCCGATCTTCGACACGCCGGGAATACTGTCGGTGACGTCGCCCATCAGCGCCAGCAAGTCGGGCAGCAGTTCCGGCGGCACGCCGAACTTTTTCTCGACCCAGGCACGGTCGTGCCAGATGCCCTTGAAATGGTCCCACACGAGCGCGCCGTGCGCGATCAGGCCATGCAAATCCTTGTCGGTGGTGGCGATGACGGCCGCGCCGCGCCCCTCGTGCAGCCAGCGCATGACGGCCGTGCCGATCACGTCGTCGGCCTCCACTTCGGGAATGCTCACGACATGCATGCCGAAGCTGGCCAGGGTGGCGTAAAAGCCGGGCAAGGCGTCGCGCAGCACCTGCGGCATGGGCTGGCGCCCCTCGCGGTAACCGGCATACAGGGCGTGACGCCAGGTCGGGCCGCCAAAATCGAAGGCCGGCAGGATGTGCGTCGGCTCGTGGTCGTTGATGAGGGTGCGGAACGACGACAGCGCATGGCGCAGCGCGATCTCCGCCTTCAGGTCGGAATCGGGTTCAGGACTGGCTTCGTAGACGCGGCGTACGATATTCAAGCCGTCGATAGCGAGGAGTCTGGCCATGCGGTAAGTGGATGCTGGTTGAATCGGGCATTTTACCGTATGGCGCCGGGGATATTCCCAGCATATTCCCCTTGGCAGGATTCACGCGGCCTCACAGCACCGAACAAAACCGTAGCGAGCGGAAGGGAGATGTGGCCGAGAAGCGCAACCGTACTCTAGTACGGTGAGCATCGCAGGCCATATATACCGACGCGCAGTAGGTTTGGTTTGGTGCTCTCATTTGGCGAAATCGTAGGGCCCGCCCCGCTCGAGAGCCCGCTGATAGGCGGGCCGCGCGTGGATGCGCTGCAGGAACGCCGTCAGCTTCGGCAGGCGCTCGTCGAGTCCGCCGCGCATGGCGGCCGCTTCCAGCGGAAAGCTCATCTGGATGTCGGCCGCCGTGAATTCATTGCCGGCAAACCATTTGGTGTTCTCCAGCTCCGCTTCCATATAGGCCAGCTGGCTGTTGATATTGGGCAGGATGAAACTGCTCTTGACCTTGCTGGAGATGCCGCGCGCGATGGGCTTGACGAAAAACGGCATCGGCGACGATTCGACCTTGTCGAACACCAGTTTCATCAGCAGCGGCGGCATGGCCGAGCCTTCCGCGAAATGCAGCCAGTAAGTCCAGCGCAGCTTCTCCGGCGTACCGGCCGCCGGGATCAGGCGGCCATTGCCGTAGCGTTCGACCAGGTAGTCGATGATGGCGCCCGATTCGGCGATGGTGTTGGCGCCATCCGTGATCACGGGCGACTTGCCCAGGGGATGCACGGCTTTCAAGGAAGCGGGCGCCAGCATGGTTTTCGGGTCGCGCTGGTAGCGCTTGACCTCATATTCCAGGCCCAGTTCCTCGAGCAGCCAGAGCACGCGCTGCGAGCGTGAATTATTCAGATGGTGGACGACGATCATGGTTTTCCCGTTAGGCGATGGTTGAGTTCCAGTATAGCCGGGACAGGAAAATCGCGGCGTCAGGGGCGCCACACCAAAAGAAATTGCAGAAAACAGTATTTTCAATTGATAACTTTTCAATCTTCCCTTATCTTGTTTTGTTTCCAATAAGTAAGGAAACTCCCCTGTGGATTTCGACACCAACAACACCATGCCCAAGCGCGAAGCCATCACCTTCAGCGCCACCGGCAGCGAATACTTCCGTATCTGGATCGTCAACCTGCTGCTGAGCATCGTCACCCTGGGCATTTATTCCGCCTGGGCCAAAGTGCGCCGCAACCGCTATTTCTATTCCAGCACCCATCTGGCTGGCAGCAGCTTCGAATACCACGGTAACGCCATGGCCATCCTGAAGGGGCGCATCGCGGCCGTGGTGCTGATCGGCGGCTACAACATCGCCCTGCGGGTCTCGCCCATCGTGGGCCTGCTGATGTTCGTGCTGCTGGCCGCCATCCTGCCCTGGCTGATCTGGAAAAGCCTGCAATTCAAGCTGTACAACACCAGCTACCGGGGCATCCGCTTCGGTTTCGGCGGCAGCGCCAAGGAAGCCTACAAATACTTCCTGTGGCTGCCCATCCTGAATACCTTCACCCTGGGCTTGATGACGCCATTCCTGCACCAGCGCCTGAAGCGCTTCCAGCACACGCAAAGCCGCTTCGGCACCAGCCAGTTCAGCTTTGATGCCAGCGTGGGCAGCTTCTACAAAACCTACCTGCTGTTCTTCGCGATCCTGGTAGGGGGCTTGGTAGCGCTGTTCTTTTTCATCGTTGGCGGCGTGGTTGGTTCGTTCCTCACCACCCCCGGTGACAAGACCAAGATCGGCGGTTTTCTGATAGGCATGGGCTTGATGTATCTGTGGGCCTTCACCGTGCTACCGTTGTTCCTGACCATGATCCAGAACCTGATCTGGAACCACACGCGCTTGCAGCAGCACCAGTTCCAGTCGCAACTGACCTGGGGCCGCACCACGTTCATCATGCTGACCAACCTGCTGGGCGTGGTCGTCACGCTGGGCCTGTTCGCGCCATTCGCCCACGTGCGCTGGCTGAAGTACCGCCTGGAGGCGACGTCGATGCTGGTACACGGTAGCCTGGACGAGTTTGTCGCCGCCACGGGCCAGCAAGTGTCGGCCACGGGCGAAGGCATGGCCGACCTGCTGGACTTCGACCTGTCGATGTAAGCAATGAACGCCAACACGCAAGAAGACCACGCCGCTCTGGCCGCCCGCTATTTCGACGGCCAGAGTTCGCGCCTGTACCACGTGACGCTGTCGGTGCGCGATGGCGTGGCCATGCTGGCGGGCGATATCGAGCGCAGCTGTCCGCTGGGCGAGCTGCACGTGTCCGAACGCAGCAGCCACGCCGTGCGCAAGGTCAGCTTTCCCGACGGCGCCTACCTGGAAATCGCCGACCAGGCGGCCTTCAACACATTGCTGCACGACACGGGCCACCGCGACGGCTGGGTGGTGCGGCTGCAGCAAAGCTGGCGCGGCGCCCTGCTGGCCACGGTCGCCACCGTGCTGGCCCTGTGGCTCAGCTATCAGTACCTTCTGCCCGTGGTGGCGAAGGGGGTCGCGTATGCGATTCCCCAGTCCGTCGAGCGGCAACTGGGCCAGGGCGTGCTCGATTTCCTCGACGGCCACGTGTTTGAAGCGAGCAAGCTCGCTGGCACGCGCCAGCAAGCCTTGCGCAATCAGTTCGCGCGTCTGGCCACGCCCGGCGACAGCACGCCCGAGCACCGCATCGTTTTCCGCAAGAGCAAGATCGGTCCGAACGCGTTCGCCCTGCCGTCCGGCGACATCGTGCTGACCGATGAAATGGTCGAACTGCTGCCGGACGATGCCGCCATCATGGGCGTGCTGGCGCATGAGCTGGGCCACCTGCAGCAGCGCCACCTGACGCGGCGCATCATCCAGACCTCGGCCGTGGGCGCCGGCGCGGCGCTGCTGTTCGGCGACGTGTCGACCGTGGTGGCCACCGTGCCGCCGCTGTTGCTGGACTTGAAGTATTCGCGCGATGTCGAACGCGACGCGGACGACTACGCGATCGCCATGCTGCGCCAGAACGGTATCGCGCTGGAACACCTGGCGCAAGTGTTTGTCGCCCTGGGCAAGCTGGACCAAGGCACGCCGTACTTGTCGAGCCATCCGGCCAGCACTGAACGCATCGCACGCATCAGAGCGGCACAGCGCTAAGCACCTCACGCGGCGCCGCTGGGCGCCGCGTTCTTTCCGTCCAGCACGTTCCGTGAATCGAAGGTAGACTCGGCAGTATCAGTCTGACTTCCCCGGAGTGCCCATGCACCTAGTACCATTTCGCTACCTGACCTTCATTGCGACGGCCGCCATCTTTGTCCTGTCCCTGTTTTATTACGATCATTACTGGCTGCCCGTGCTGGCCGGTGCGCTGACCCTGGTTGGCATCAGCGACCTGCTGCAGACCAAGCGCGCCCTGCGCCGCAACTATCCCATCCTCGCGCATTTCCGCTTCTTTTTTGAGAGCATCCGCCCCGAAATCCGCCAGTACTTTCTGGAAAGCGACAGCGAGGCGACGCCGTTTTCGCGCAGCCAGCGCAGCATCGTCTACCAGCGCGCCAAGGAACAGACGGACAAGCGCCCGTTCGGCACCCAACTCGACGTGTATGCAGCGGGCTATGAATGGATCAACCATTCCATCGCCCCCGCCAAGGTCACGGGCCACGATTTCCGCATCGAGATCGGCAACCATCCGGACTGCCCCCGCACACAGCCGTATTCGGCCAGCGTCTTCAATATCTCGGCGATGAGCTTTGGCGCCCTGTCGGCCAACGCCATCCTGGCCCTGAACGGCGGCGCGCGCAGCGGCGGCTTCATGCACGACACGGGCGAAGGCAGCATCAGCCCCTACCACCGCGAAAACGGCGGCGACCTGGTGTGGGAAATCGGCTCCGGCTACTTCGGCTGCCGCAACCAGGACGGCACGTTTTCAGAGGAGCGCTTCATCGCCAACGCCAGCTCCGAGCAGGTGAAAATGATCGAGCTGAAAATGTCGCAGGGCGCCAAGCCGGGCCACGGCGGCGTGCTGCCCGGCCCGAAAGTGACGATCGAAATCGCCACCACGCGCGGCGTGATGGTGGGCGAGGATTGCGTCTCGCCGGCGGCGCACAGCGCCTTTTCCACGCCGCTGGAAATGCTGCATTTTATCGACCGTCTGCGCACGCTCTCCGGCGGCAAGCCGACGGGCTTCAAGCTGGCCATCGGCCATCCGTGGGAGTTTTTCGCCATCGTGAAAGCCATGCTGGAAACGGGCATCACGCCCGACTTCATCGTCGTCGACGGCAGCGAAGGCGGCACGGGCGCGGCGCCCCTGGAATTCACGGACCATGTGGGCACGCCGCTGCAGGAAGCGCTGGTGCTGGTGCATAACACCCTGGTGGGCGCCAACCTGCGCGCGAAGATCAAGATCGGCTGCTCGGGCAAGATCATCACGGCCTTCGACATCGCCCGCCTGCTGGCGCTGGGCGCCGACTGGTGCAATTCGGCGCGCGGCTTCATGTTCGCGCTGGGCTGCATCCAGTCGCAAAGCTGCCACACGGACCGCTGCCCCACGGGCGTGGCGACGCAAGACCCGCAGCGCCAGCGCGCGCTGGTGGTGTCCGACAAGATCGCCCGCGTGGCGCACTTCCACCAGAACACCATGAAGGCGCTGGCCGAACTGATCGCCGCCGCCGGCCTCGCGCACCCGCAGGAACTGCGCCCGCACCACCTGGTGCGGCGCATCTCGCCGAACCAGGTGAAACTGGCCTCGGCCCTGCTGCCCTTCCTGGAAGCGGGACAATTGCTCGACCCGAGCCAGCTGCCGCAGCTGCCGCCCGTGTTCGGCCTGTACTGGCCCAAGGCGCAATCGGCCTCGTTCCAGCGCCTCGATTGATGCGGCGTTTGCGCAAGTGGAGCAATACCACTTAATAACCACTTGCGCAAATATCCAAATCCAATACAATACCAAAACAAGTACAAAACCAGGGCAGCTTTTCCGGTGAGCGCCACGATGCGCCACCACGGTGCCAGAATACGTATGCCGTCGTCACAATAAATACCGGAGGAGTTGCAGCATGGAGCAGGGTTTGCGCGAAAAAGTAGGACAGTTGTTCATGGTGGGCTTCGACGCCCTGCAGGCGGACGAGCATATCAAGACCTTGATACGCGAAAAGAAGGTGGGCGGCGTGATCCTGTTCCGCCGCAACGTGCACACGCCCGCGCAAGTGTCGGCCCTGTGCCGCGAACTGCAGGAAATCAACGCGGAAGTGTCGGACATCCCGCTCTTGATCTCCATCGACCAGGAAGGCGGCATGGTGATGCGCATCGAGCAGGGCGTCACGCCGATTCCGGCGGCGATGGCTTTCCAGGCGGCCGGCTCGGTGGAAGATTGCGAACGCATGAACCAGATCAGCGGCGATGAAATGCGCCAGCTGGGCATCAACCTGCTGCTCGCGCCCGTGCTGGATGTGAACAACAACCGCAACAACCCCGTCATCGGAGTGCGCGCGTATGGCGAGGATGCCGCCACCGTCATAGCCTACGGCATGGCCGCCATGCGCGGCCAGCGCGCCAGCGGCATGGCCGTGACTGCCAAGCACTTCCCCGGCCACGGCGACACGGCCATCGACACGCACTACGCCATGGCCCTGGTCCCGCACGACAAGGAACGCCTGCGCGCCGTGGAACTGGCGCCCTTCCGCGCGGCCATCGCCGGTGGCGTGGACGCCATCATGACGGCGCACGTGGTCTTCCCCGCCTTCGAAGCCGACACCAGCGTGCCGGCCACCCTGTCGAAAGGCGTGCTGACGGACCTGCTGCGAGGTGAAATGCAATACCAGGGCGTCGTCATTACCGACTGCCTGGAAATGGCGGCCATCGCCGACGGCATCGGCATCGCCCAAGGCGCCATCGCCACCTTGCAGGCCGGCGCCGACATCGTCCTCATTTCGCACCGCGAAGCGCAGCAGACGGCGGCCATCGAGGCTGTCATCGCCGCCGTGGAGCGCGGCGACATTGCGATCTCGCGCATCGATGCGGCTTGTGCGCGCGTGGCGGAACTCAAGCGCAACCGCGCCGTGCGCGACTGGCGCGCACGTCCCGTCGCCCCGCCGGCGCTGATGCAGCCGGCCGCCATGGCCCTGTCGCAGCTGCTGCAAAAAGCGGCATTGCGCGTGCAGGGCGACTACCGCCCGCTCGATGCCAGCCTGCCCGTGACCCTGCTGACGGTGGAAGTGCGCTCGCGCAGCGAGATCGACGAAGTGGCGCTGGGCCGCAACAAGGAAGCGCGCAGCTCGATGCTGCCGGCGCTGCTCGAAGCGGGCCTGGACGTGCGCGAATATGCCTTGTCGGCCGAAGCGCTGGACGACGAGGTCAACGAGGCCATCGCCTTTGCGCAAGGCGCGCAGCAGATCGTGCTGCAAACGTATAACGCCATGTTCGTCGACGGCCAGCGCCGGCTGGTCGAGGCCCTGCCGCACGATAAACTGTGGCTGGTGGCGGGCCGTTTGCCGTATGACCTGGACCTGGCCCCCCACGCGCAAGGCCGCCTGGCCGCCTTCGGCTGCCGCCCGGCCGCGCTGGTGCCCGTGGTGGAAAAACTGGCCGGCCAGGCGTAAAGCCACGCCGCCGTCATGCACATGCCGGGCATTGCCCGGCATTTTTTATGCCGCGCCGCAATCGAAGCGCACGCCCGTCATCTGCTCGCTCAGCGCCCAAAGCTGGCGCGCCTGCGCGGGATCGGCCGCCCAGCGCCGCACGCCCGGCCCCGTGCTGTCGTCCGCCACCAGGGTGGCGATGTCGCCATCCTCGCAATACACGCCGCCCAGACCCGCGAGCTGCGCGCTGGTGGCGCACCAGACGGCCGTGGCGGCACCCTGCGCCACATTCTTGAAACCCGATCGCGGCGGCGGATTCACCTGGCCCTCGTCATCGAGCGCCCCGACCCGGCGCAAGTCGTCGAGGTCCAGGTGGCGCACCAGCGGCGTCAGGATGGCGCCCGGATGCAGCGAGTAGGCGCGCACGCCGTGCGCCGCGGCGCGCCGGTCCAGTTCCACGGCAAACAGCGCATTGGCGCTTTTCGACTGCGCATACGCGCGCCATTTATCGTACGGCTGACGCAGGAAATGCGGGTCATCCAGGTCGACGCCTGCCTGCCGGTGTCCCAGCGACGACACGCACACCACGCGCGCGCGCCGCGCCTGCCGCAAGGCGCGCCACAGGCGTGCCGTCAGCTGGAAATGCCCCAGGTGATTCGTCGCGAACTGCGCCTCGTAGCCGCGCGCATCGCGCAGCAAGGGCGTGGCCATGATGCCGGCGCCGTTGACCAGCACGTGCAGGGCGCGGCCGGTGGCAAGAAAGGCGGCGGCAAAGGTGTCGATCGATTGCGGATCGAGCAGGTCGAGCGCGGCGACCTCCACGCCGGCCATGCCATTCAAGGCGGCTTGCGCCTGATGCGGGTCGCGCGCCGGCACCAGTACACGGGCGCCGGCACCGGCCAGCACGCGCACCGTTTCCAGCCCCAGGCCCGATGCGCCGCCCGTGACGATGGCCTGCATGCCGGACAGGTCGCGCCCGGCCAGCGCCTCGGTGGCCGTGGTGCGCGCGTCAAAACCGGAATGCAAGGGAGTTTGAAGGGTAGTGGTATATGTCATGGCTGCCTGGGCGTGATCGATAAAAACCCATTGTGCGCGCCGTGGCCTGGACTGTGAATGGCGTAAAATCTTTAATACTATCGCTATCGTCCAGAATTGAACCCACCATGGATTTGCTCTCCGATGTACTCTCGCTGCTCGATACGCGCAGTTCCTACTTTGCCGGCCTGAAGGCGGGCGGCGAGTGGGCCATCGACTTTCCGCCGCCGGACGGCATCAAGTTCAACGCCGTGATCGAAGGCGGCTGCTGGCTGACGGTCGCCGGCATCGACGCTCCCGTGCAACTGCAGACGGGCGACTGCTTCCTGCTGGCGCCGGGGCGCGCCTTCACCCTGGCCAGCACACCCGGCTTGCCGGCCGCGCCGGCGCTGGACGTGTACCGGCATGCGCGGCACGGCGTGGCCCGCCACGGCGCGCCGCAGCACGATTTTTTTCTCATCGGCGGACGCTTCCACTTTGGCGACGAAGCGGCCATCCTGCTCGACTGCCTGCCGCCGCTGCTGCACGTGCGCGGCGATACGGACCAGGCCAGCGTGCTGCACTGGGCCTTGCAACGGCTGGCGCAGGAACTGCAGGCGACGGCGCCCGGCGCGGCGCTGATGACGCGCCACCTGGGCCACATGATGCTGCTGCAGATGCTGCGCCAGTATCTGGCAGCGCAGGCATCGCACCCGGCAGGCTGGCTGTTCGCGCTGGCCGATCCCCGGCTGCGCGCGGCCATCGAGGCGATGCATGCGCAGCCGGCGCAGCGCTGGACCTTGGCGCAGCTGGCCGCCGTCGCGGGCCAGTCGCGCTCCGCCTTTGCCGTGCATTTCAAGACCAGGGTGGGCGTGACGCCGCTCGACTACCTGCTGCGCTGGCGCATGCGCCTGGCGACGCGGCGCCTGAAGGACAGCGGCGCACCCATCGCCTCGATCGCGCTGGCGCTGGGCTACGATTCGGACAGCGCCTTCAGCCACGCCTTCAAGCGCGTCATGGACTGCTCGCCGCGCCAGTACCGGCTGCGCCACGCGGGCGCGCAGGCGTAAAAAAACCCGCATCTGCGGGTTTTAACAATACAGGGTCAGCGCGCCGCGACGGGCGGCAGGGCCGCTACCGCCAGCAAGGCGAACGGCCCGAGGAACAGGCCGATACCGAACCAGACGCCGCCATTGCGCCCACGCCGGCTGGCCAGCAGCCAGGTGGCGATCGCAAACAAAAACATGAAGATCAACAGTATCGCCATTGCCACTCCTTGCCATGCGGAAAGCCCAGTGTAGCCGACGGGCGCGCCCGTGCCTAGACATACATCAGTCCTGGCGCTGTACCTGCATCAAGATCACGCGCTTGCTGCTGCCGTCGGCCGGTGGCGTGGCCGACGGTGGCGGCGGACTGTCGCAGGAACCGCAGGAACCGCAGCCGCTGCCGCAACCGGGCGCCACCTTGAAGAAGGTCGACATCTTCGCCTCATCGAGGCCGCAGCGCACCAGGCCGCGCACGATGGCGCGGCGCACGCCCGCCGGCAGGTACTTGGTCGAAAAATGCAGCAGCGCGGCTGCGACGATCAGGGCGACGATGAGGGTTTGCCACATGGTTTTCTCCTAAGCGCCCAGCATCAGGGCGACGCGATATGTGATGAACGAGGCGGCATACGCCAGCGCAAACATGTAGCCGGCCATCAGCAGCGGATAGCGCCAGCCGCCCGTCTCGCGCTTCACCACGGAGAGGGTCGACAGGCACTGCGGCGCGAACACATACCAGGCCAGCAGCGACAGCGCGGTGGCCATCGACCACGAATGGGCGATCAGCGGCTCCAGTGTGGTGGCCAGCGCATCGCCCGTTTGCGACAGCGCATACACGGTGCCCAGGGCGCCGACGGCCACTTCGCGCGCCGCCATGCCGGGCACCAGCGCGATGCAGATCTGCCAGTTGAAACCGATGGGCGCGAAGATCACTTCCAGGCCGCGGCCCAGGATGCCCGCCAGGCTGTAATAGATCGGCGGATGGATCGCGTTGTCCGGCGCGCCGGGGAAGGTGCTGAGGAACCACAGGATGATCATCAGGCTCAGGATGATGGTACCGACGCGCGTGAGGAAGATCTTCGCGCGCTCCCACAGGCTGACGGCCAGGTTGCGCAGATGCGGCCAGTGGTAGGCCGGCAGCTCCAGCATCAGCGGCTGGTTGCCGCGCACGCCCATGCCGCGCTTCATGACCCAGGCCACGGCCATGGCCGAGATGATGCCGGCAAAGTACAGCACGAACAGCACCAGGCCTTGCAGGCTCAAATAACCCCATACCTGGCGCTGCGGAATGAAGGCGGCGATGATCAGCGCATACACGGGCAAACGCGCCGAGCACGTCATCAGCGGCGCGATCATGATGGTGACGAGGCGGTCGCGCGGGTTCTGGATGGTGCGCGCCGCCATCACGCCGGGGATGGCGCAGGCAAAGCTCGACAGCAGCGGGATGAAGGCACGGCCCGACAGGCCCACGCCGCCCATCAGGCGGTCCAGCAGGAAGGCCGCGCGCGGCAGGTAGCCGCAGTCTTCCAGACTCAGGATAAAGAAGAACAGGATCAGGATCTGCGGCAGGAATACCAGCACGCTGCCGACACCGCCGATGATGCCTTCCACCAGCAAGCTTTTCAGGTGGCCATCGGGCATGTTCGCCGTCAGCACGGCACCCAGGTGGCCCACGCCATCGGTGATCATTTCCATCGGCGTGGCGGCCCAGGCAAACACGGCCTGGAAGATCAGGAACATCAGCACGGCCAGGATGAGGGGGCCGAACACGGGGTGCAGCACCACGTCGTCGATTTTTTCCGTCAGGTTGCCCGTGTCGCTGCTGTCATTGCTGACGGCGGCCAGGATGCGGCGCACTTCGCGCTGGGTTTCTTCGACCGTGACGGCATCGATGGCCGCCAGCGGTTTCGCTTCCACGACCGGCAGGGGCAGCATGGCGTCGATGGCGTTCAACAGGGCTTTTTCGCCATCGTGCTGCACCGCGACGGTTTCCACCACGGGCATACCCAGTTCCTGCGCCAGCCTGGCCGTATCGATCAGCATGCCGCGCTTGCGCGCCACATCCGTCATGTTCAGCGCCAGCAGCATGGGCAAGCCCAGACGCTTGACTTCCAGCACCAGGCGCAAGTTCAGGCGCAGATTGGTGGCGTCAACGACGCAAATGATGGCGTCCGGGCGCGGGTCACCCTTGCGCAATCCCCCCACCACGTCGCGCGTGATGGCTTCATCGGGCGTGGTGGCCGACAGGCTGTAGGCGCCCGGCAAATCGAGCAGGCGCACGGGCTTGCCGGCGGGCGAAGTGAAATGGCCTTCCTTGCGCTCGATGGTCACGCCGGCGTAGTTCGCCACTTTCTGGCGCGCGCCCGTCAAACGGTTGAACAGGGCGGTCTTGCCGCAGTTCGGATTGCCCAGCAAGGCGATTTGTGGCTGGTGCGGCGGCTTGTGCGCGCCCGCTTCCACGATAGTTTCTACGGCACCCATGGTTATTCCGGTTGAAGCAGCGGTTGAATCGTGATCAGCGCCGCTTCGAAGCGGCGCAGTGCGAACGTGGCATTGCCGACCTTGATGGCCAGCGGGTCGCCGCCGGGAATGCCGCGCTTGAGCATGCGGATATGTTCGCCAGGAACGAATCCCAGCTCCATCAAGCGGCGGGCAAGGTCAACGCCATCTTCCGTCTGTCCTGCCGTGTGGGGCGTGATATGCAACACCGTGCCGCTCTGGCCGACTGCCAGCGCGTCGAGCGTCATCAAGGGTGGAACTAGAGTCATGAGCAAATTCCGTTCAAATTAAGAACACCGGGACAAACTGCTGCGCGCGGCGCATCGCGTTTGACTTGGGTGTTGTGAGGTAAAACGCAACTGTTGCGCATTACCGACAAGCGACCTTTCAAACTGTCCGGACGGCGACCGTCCGAGACAATACCAGCATTATAAACATGAATGCGAATTGTTTTTATTTGGCCCGGAGAGTGGCCCCTGTCAAGGGCTACGCCATGCGCACGCAGGCCATATCCACGCGCCGCGCCAAGCCGCCAGGCGCCGCACACTTGATCAAAATCGCTTGCATTGTCCTCCGCTTTGCGCGACAATGAAACGTAATGATAATGATTCTCATTAAAACACTAGCAACAATGCTTCCCAGCACTAGTGCATTTTTCATCCTCCAGCCAGAAGGTGTATCAATGATTGTATGTGTCTGCAACAACATATCTGATCGTGAAATCCGTCAAGCCGTCGATCTTGGCCTGTCCAGCATGGCCGAACTGCGCCGCGACTTGGGCGTAGCCACCTGCTGCGGCAAATGCCATACCTGCGCGCGGGAAGTGCTGAACGATCACCTGAGCGCCACCGTAGTGCTGCAAGAAACCGTATTGATGCGAGCTGTACTGACAAACTAAAGAAAGCGATGAATGCCATGACGATGATGCCCCCGCCCGTAACGGTGCAGGCCGTGCAACAATTTGCCGACTTCGACAAGAAGCGCAACAAGTTCGCGCCGCTGATGGCCATCGTCGTCCTGCATATTGTCGGCTTTTACGCCATCCAGAGCGGCCTGCTGAGCCGCGTCGTCACGGCGGCCATGCCGACCATCACCACCATCAGCATCATCGCCCCGCCGGCGCCGCCCAAGCCGCCGGCACCGTCGGTGCCAAAAACCGTGGAATTGAGCGCTCCCGTGCCGCGCGCCGTCATTCCGCCGCTGCCGCTGATCGCCGTGGCGCCGAGCGAACCGACGATCACGCCGCCGCAGCCGACGCGCGCCGAAGCGGCCCCCGTGGCCACCGCCGCGCCGACCGCGCCATCGGCACCGTCGCCGACGCCACCGGCACCATCGACGCCGCGCACCGTCAGCAGCGTCGAATACATCAAGGCACCGCAACTGATCTACCCGAATTTGTCGCGCCGTCTGGGCGAAAGCGGCACCGTGGTGCTGCGCATCCTGATTAATGAAAAAGGCTTGCCGGAGCAAATCCTGATCCACAAATCGACGGGCTACGGCAACCTCGATGAAGCGGGCCGCCAGGCCGCGCAGCGCGCGCTGTTCAAGCCGATGATCGAAAACGGCAAACCCGTCCCGGTCTATGTGCTTGTCCCCCTGACCTTCCAGCTGAGCTAGCCTTCCGGCGGCCACGGCGCCGCTGCCAGCCCGCAAGCACCGCACCCCGTGCCCTGCTTGCTTTTTTGCGCCCTGTTTTCTGTACCAGTCAAGCAACTGCTTGTTTCAGTCTGCCAGCCACCATCCCCGGGCCAGGCAGACTTTTTTTTGCCGGTGCTTCACGCAGTATCGTAGGTCGGATTAGCGCGGCCAAAGGCCACGCGTAATCCGACACCGCCACGATCACATCTCCGCCCACATCCGCAGCAGGTTGTGATAATGCCCCGTCAAGCCCACCGTCGCGGGCGAATCGCCATGCTCTGCGCGCACGCTCTGGATGTTCTGATCGAGCTCGAACAGCATGCTGCGTTTCCAGTCCTCGCGCACCATGCTTTGCGTCCACAGGAAGGAACAGATGCGCTCGCCGCTGGTGACGGGCAGCACCTGATGCACGCTGCTCGACGGATACACGATCACGTCGCCGGCCGGCAGTTTTACCTCATGCGTGCCGTAGGAATCGACCACCACCAGCTCGCCGCCTTCGTACTCGTCCGGCTCGCTCAGGAACACAGTCGAGGAGACGTCGGCGCGCATCGACTGCAGGCCGTGTTTCGGCGTGCGGATGGCGCCGTCGATATGCAGGCCATAGTGCTCGCCGCCCGCATAACTGTTGAAGAACGGCGGCAGGATGCGCAGCGGCAGCACGGCGGCAAAGAACAGCGGATTGGCCATCAGCGCGCGGCTGACGATCTCGCCCAGCTCCAGCGCCAGCGGCGAACCTTCGGCCAGCTGGCGGTTGCGCTTGACCTGCGCCCCTTGCGCCCCGACGCTGGCGCGCCCGTCGACCCAGTCCGTTTGCGCCAGGCGCTGGCGAAACTGCGTCACCTGTTCCGGCGTCAGCACGCCGGGTATATGCAGCATCATCTTGCTATCCCTTTTCAGTAAAAATCGCTGCCTGATTATCGCATCGCCGGCAGCGGTCAAGAAGACACAAAAGCAAGAACGGAGCAACATTTCCCGCCTTTTCAACGCAGCCAAATAGCAGCGGGAACGCGAATGAGAATGGCCTGCATTTTCCTTGACAAATAAAAAACGGAAAAATGGGGCAATCCATTTGAGAATGGGTTTTATTCGCACGATATTTACGTTAAAAAGACGGAAAGACACCGTTTCGCAGCAAAAAACGCCCCTATTTTGCGCTATCATGCGGGCATAGCGAGACCGGCAACCTGCACGCCACCAGGCAGCCCTGCGCCACCCGGCAGTGAGCGCCAGCAGCCTCCGGTTTCATCATCGAACGCGACACAGAACAAAGGAATTCCCATGAAGGGCGATAAAGAAGTCATCCGCATGCTCAACGCACAGCTCACCAACGAACTGTCGGCCATCAACCAATACTTCCTGCATGCGCGCATGTACAAGCACTGGGGCCTGGAAAAGCTGGGCAAGAAGGAATACGAAGAATCGATCGGCGAAATGAAACACGCCGACAAGCTGATCGACCGCATCCTGATGCTCGACGGCCTGCCTAACCTGCAAGCGCTGCACAAGCTGCTGATCGGCGAGAACACGCCGGAAATGCTGGAATGCGACTTGAAGCTGGAGCGCGCCGCGCACGCCACCGTCAAGGAAGGCATCGCCATCAGCGAAAAAGCGGGCGACTACGTCTCGCGCGACCTGTTCCTGATGATCCTGGAAGATACGGAAGAGCATATCGACTGGCTCGAAACGCAGATCGACCTGATCGCCAAGGTCGGCATCCAGAACTACCTGCAAAGTCAGATGGCCGTCGAAGAGTAATGAGGACACCTGCCAAAACCTACTGCGCGTCGGCATAGGCGGCCTGCGATGCTCACCGTACTTTAGTACGGTTGCGCTTCTCGGCCACCTCTTCCTTCCGCTCGCTACGGTTTTGTCAGGTGTCGTAACATCGTTGGTGGAACAAAAAAAACCGGCAATTGCCGGTTTTTTTACGCCTGTACTTAGAGCCGTCCAGCGCCCTGGCGCCCGTTCAATTTGACGAACAGCACCGCCACCGCCGCGCACAGCAACAGGGCGCCGGCCAGCCGGATGACGTTCTCCGGATTGCCGCCCAGCCAGCTGCGGTAGTACAGGGGCAGGGTGAAGATCTGGATAATCATCGGGATGACGATGAACATATTGAAGATGCCCATGTAGACACCCGTGCGCTCGGGCGGAATGCAGCCGGCCAGCATGATGTAGGGATTGCCCATGATGCTGGCCCAGGCCAGGCCCACGCCCAGCATGGGCAGCAACAGCAGCGCCGGGCTGTGGATCAGCGGGATGCTCAGCATGCCGATACCGGCCGCGCACAGGCACAGGCTGTGCATGCGCTTGGGGCCGAAACGGCGCGTGAACGGCACCAGCGCAAAGGCGGCGATAAAGGCGATGAAATTGTAGAAGGCGCCCACTTGCCCGTTCAGCAGGCCCGCGTCGCGAAAGCCTTGCGACGCCGGGTCCGTCGTGTGGAACAGGGTCGCCGCCAGCGACAGCGCAATGTACTGCCAGTAGCAGAACATGGCGTACCACTGGAACAGGTTGACGAGGGCCAACTGCTTCATCGTCGGCGGCATCTCGCGCAGGGCCGCGCCGATATCGGCCAGCGTGTGGCGCCAGCCCGGCGGGCGGCTGCGGATGGCCGCCAGCTCGGCCGCCGTGAGCGGATTTTCCGGCGTCGTCTTCAGTGTCCACAGCACCGAGGCGAGCGAGAACACGGCGCCGATCAGGAAGGCGGCGATGACGATGTGCGGGATATGGCTGCCATTGACGGCATCCTTGTTCATGCCCAGCATGACCAGCAGCGATGGCGTCAGGTAGGCCAGCGTTTGCCCCAGTCCCGTAAACGCGCTTTGCGTGAGAAAACCCAGCGAGTGCTGCTTCTTGTCGAGCTTGTCGCTGACGAAGGCGCGGTACGGCTCCATCGTCACGTTGTTCGCCGCGTCGAGTATCCACAGCAGGCTGGCGGCCATCCACAGGGTGGGACTGAACGGCATGGCCAGCAGGCCCAGGCTGCACAGGATGGCGCCGATCAGGAAGTACGGCGTGCGGCGGCCCCAGCGCGTCACCGTGCGGTCGCTCATGGCGCCGATCAGGGGTTGCACGAGCAGCCCCGTCATGGGACCGGCCAGCCATAAATATGGCAGGCTCGCCTCGTCGGCGCCCAGGTATTTGTAGATGGGGCTCATGCTGCTTTGCTGCAGCCCAAAGCTGAACTGGATGCCGAAAAAACCGACATTCATGTTGACGATCTGCCAGAACGACAGATGCGGGCGGTGCGTGCTGGCGTCGCTCATGCTGGTTCCCGTTTTTGCTCTTGCTCCCGCTCCAGCCACAGCATATGCCATGGCTGCAGGCCTACGGTGCCGGCCAGCACGCTGCCATCGAGGCTGTCGCGCCATTCGCCCGCAGGCAAGGTGAAACGCTGGCTGGCGCCACTGAAGTTGCTCAGGTTGAGAAACGCGTCGCCACGCAGCAGCGCCAGCACGGCCGGCGTGTCGGCGGGCAGTACGCGGCGCGGCGCGGCGGCGGCCAGGGCGGGCAAGCGCCTGCGCGCGTCGACCAGCTGGCGCAGCGCCAGGTACAGCCGGCCGCTGGCGCTCACGCCATCGTGGCGCCATGCCAGCAGGCTGTCGTCAAACGCGGGGCGCTGCAGCCAGCGGCTGTCCAGCGCCCGGTCGGCGCGCTGCGTGTAGCTGTGATCGTTGGTCATGCCCAGTTCATCGCCCATGTACAGCACCGGCAAGGCGCCAAAGCTCAAGGCCAGGCCATGCAGCAGCAGCAGGCGCCGCAATGCATATTCCTGCTCCTGTACCGTGGTGGCGCTTTCCAGGCCTGCCAGCGAGGCGGCCATGCCGTTGCTGCCATGCGCCTTGTCGGCGCTGCTGCTCTGGAAGGCGGCGCCGCGCGCATAGCTGCCGGGGGCACCGGCAAAGAAGCGAGCGATGCGCGCCAGGCGCGCCGGCCCGTCCGCGCCCGCTTCATTGAGCAGCACGTTCCAGCCGATGTCGTCGTGGCAGCGCACATAACTGAGCCAGCTTGCGGCCGGCGGCAGCGGCGGCGTGGCGGCGATCACCTGCTGCAGCAAGTCCGTGCTTTCCTCCGCCAGCGCGCCCCAGCCGGCGGCCATCAGGCTGCTGTGATAGGCGATATGGCATTCGGGCGCGGCATCGCTGCCAAAGTAGGCGGGCAGCTTGGGCGTGGGCACGATGGCTTCGGCCTTGAGCAGCACGCCCGGCGCGACGATGGCGGCAATCGCCCGCAAGGCTTGCAGCAGGCTGTGGGCTTCGGGCTGGTTCATGCAGTCGGTGCCTTCGCGCTTCCACAGGAAGGCCGTCGAATCGAGGCGGAACACTTCGATGCCCTTGTTGGTCAGGCCCAGCATGGCGCCGGCCATGGCCGCGAAGACGGCCGGATTGGCGTAGTTCAAGTCCCACTGATACGGATAAAACGTGGTCCAGACCCAGCGCTGGAGCTCCGGCACGAAGGTGAAATTGCCCGGCGCCGCCTGCGGGAATACCTGGCCTACCGTTTGCTCGTAGCGGTCCGGCTGCGCGCGGTCGGGATAGGTGTGGAAAAATTCGCGCAGCAGCGGATCGCCCGCCTTGGCGCCCAGCGCCCAAGCATGGTCGTCGGCCACGTGGTTGAGGATCAGGTCCGAGCACAGGCTGATGCCGGCCGCGCGCAGCTGCGCCGTCAGCGCCAGCAAGTCGGCATTGCTGCCCAGCGCGGGGTCGACCTCCTCGAAGCTGGCGACGGCAAAGCCGCCATCGCTTTCACCGGCGCGCGCACGCAAAAACGGCAGCAGGTGCAGGTACGTCACGCCCAGTTCGCGCAGGTGGCCAATGCGCGCGGCCACGCCCTGCAAATTGGCGCCGAAGCGCTGTACATACGCGCTGTAGCCCAGCATGGACTGGCTGGCAAACCAGTCCGGCTGCGCTTCGCGCTGCGCATCCTGCCGCCGCAGTTCGGGCGCGCGCGCCGCGTACAGGCGCCCCACGCTTTCCATCAGGTCGCCCAGCCAGGGCAGGAAGTCCGGCCGCTGGCCATACAGGCTGCCCAGGCGGTCGAGCAAGACCGCCTCCTGGCGCGCGTAGCGGCGCGCCGCATCGTCGCGCAAGTGCGTGGGGAGCGGCGCCAGCAGGCGCGCCAGGGGGCTGCGTATCGACATCATGAATCCTATCCTTGCTTAAAATGCGTATTTCAGGCTGACCTTGACGGCGCGCCCCGTGATCGAGCGGGCCGCATGGCCATCGCCCTCGACTTCCGTATAGCCGATCTTGTTGAGCAGATTGTTCGCCGTCAGCGCCACCTGCATTTGCGGCGTCAGCTGGTAATTGACGAAGGCATTGAGCACCTGGTAGGCGGGCAAGGTGATCGTGTGCGCATCGTCGCCCCACGACTTGCCCGTGCCGACCAGGCTGGCGCCCAGGGTGGCCGGTCCCCATTCATAGGTGGGCGCGAGCTGGTAGACGACACGCGCCTGGCGCCGCGGCGTATTGCCGATCAGCGCCACGTCGGCCGCCGCCGTGCCCGTGATCTCGGCATCCGTGAACGTCAGGCCGCCATTGATGCGGAAGTCGCCGGCGCTGTAGGCCGCTTCCAGCTCCACGCCCTTGGCTGCATAGCTGTTGGCCGTGCGCAGCTGGGTGGTCGCCTCGTAATTGCTTTCCTTGGTCTTGGCCTGGAACACGGTGACGAAGGTACTCAGGGGACCTCGCCGCCATTTCACGCCGCCTTCGAGCTGGCGCACGGTATTGATGGCCACCGGCACGCTGCCGTCGAGCGGCGTGCCGAACAGGATACGGTCGGCATTGAAGGCCACGCCTTCGCTGACGCGGGCAAACACGGCCAGGTTGGCTTGCAGCTTGTAGTTCGCGCCCAGCGAGTACGAAGTGTGGCCCAGCGTGTAGTCGACCTGCTGCACCGTCGACGGCAGATAGGCTTGCGCGCCGGTCGCCTGATTGGCCGTGCCGCTGGCGTGCTGGCGGTCGCGCCGCAGGCCGCCGTCGAGGTTCAGCGCGCCGCTTTCCCAGGCCAGGTTCAGGTACGGTGACGTCGTGCGGTATTCCATGTCGACGGCGCGCGAGCAGCAGGCGCCGAAGGCCGGACCGATGTAGCCCGGCGTGCCGCTGGCCGTCTGCAGCAGCGCCGGCTGGTCGCCCGTGGCCTGCATCAGGTATTCATTGAAGTTCCAGGTCAGGCCCAGCTTTTGCTGCGACAGGTACAGGCCGGCCGTGGTGGTCAGCTTGCCGCTGTCAAGCACGAAAGTCTTGGCCAGCTTGGTGTCGCTCAGGGTATTGCTGGCGTCGTCGATCGAGGTATTGAACACCACGGCGGAAAACGCGCGGCCCGTGTAGGGCTTGCCCTGATTCGGGCCGCTGGCAAACACATAGCTGCCGTCGCTGCCGTTATTCGACGGGAAGACGCCGATGAAGCGGCCCGAATTGTCGGCGTAGCGGAAGTTTTCGCTCACGCTCCAGCCCTGCCCCAGCTTGAACGACGCTTCCAGGCCCACGGTATCGCTTTTGACGTGCAAGCCGTCGTTGACATTGGTGGCCACGCGCTGGTTATCCTTGTTCAGCACCATGTCGGGCACCCAGTACGGCGAATAGAAACTGGCCTTGCGCGGGTCGATGCCGGCGATTTCCGTGATGCGGCCATTGCGCACGCTGACCGGCACCGGCAAGGCCGTGGGCGACTGGTCGTCGAGGTGCTTGAACGACAGGCGCACGAAGCCGCTGTCGAATTCATGCGTGACATTGCCGCGGATCTGGCCGCCCTTTTCGCTGTTGACGCCACTGTGGCGGATGCCTTCGCCCGTGCGCCAGGAGCCGCCGATGAAGAAGCGCGTGCGCTCCGAAACCGGCGCGCCGTAATCGAAGTCCACGCGCGTCTGGTCGTAGCCCAGGCCGCGGCTGATGGCCACGCTGCCACCCTGCTCCTTGCCATTCTTGCTGATGAAATTGATGATGCCGCCCGGCGAGTTGGTGGCCAGGGTGGAAGCCGAACCGCCACGCACCACTTCCAGGTGGTCGAGCGTGGAATCGATCTTGACAAAGCTGTCGGGCGTGGTGAAGTTGAAGTCGCCGAACTGCAGCACCGGCAAGCCGTCTTCCTGGATCTGCACATAGCGCGCGCCGCCGGCGGAAATGGGCAGGCCGCGCACGGTGATGTTGGCATTGCCTTCACCGCCCGAGGATTCGGCCCGCAAGCCCGGCACCGAGCGCAGGACTTCGGCGGCGCTGGTCGGCGCGTTGTGCAGGATGGTGTCGAGTTCCATGCTGCTGACAGAATTGCTCGATTTCATTTTCGAGGTGCCGCCGGTGCTGCCCGTGACCACGATGCGTTCCAGGTTCAGGCCATCGGCGGGGGCGGCGCTGGCGGTGTCGCCGGCCGATTGTGCCTGGGCGGCGCCCAATTGCAGCATGGCCAGGGCGACGGCTGCGGCCATGCAGCCGCGTTGAGCAGTACGTGTCTTCATCTTGTCTCCAGTGTTGTATGCCGATACATCGAGGTATCGGCTTGTTATGAGTCCTGGCCGCTGCATGCCGTGGCGCGCTGGCTGAGCCGGTACGTCATTATTCAACGAATAAGAATTTATTGCAATCGATTGCAATCGAGCACTGCAACATGAAAATGTTGTTGTTTTTAAGAGAATTTTACGGGTGGAACGGAGCTAAATATGGGGAAGTTGAGGCGAATACGAGGGTTTTCATGCTGCGGCACAGCATGAAAATAAACGGATAAATTTGAATTTATTGCAATCGGTTGCAAACAAGAGACAATGCGCGCCTCAGCGGCCCGAAGCGCGCACGATCAGCTCGGTTGGCAATTGCCGGGATGGCGCAGGCGCGCCGTCGACCAGCGCCAGCAGCGAGGCCACCAGCGCGCGCCCGGCGGCGCGGATCGGCTGGCGCACGGTGGTCAGCGGCGGATGGAAATACGCGGCCAGTTCGATATCGTCGTAGCCGACCACGGCCACCTGTTCCGGCACGGCCAGGCCGCGCGCGCGCAGGGCGCTGATGGCGCTCATGGCCAGCAAGTCGCTGCAGGCAAAGATGGCGTCGAACGGCAGGTGGCGGTCCAGCAGTTCCTGCACGTCCGTCGCGCCGCCCTGCGGCAGGAAGGAGCCGGCCACGTACAGCTGCGGGTCGGGCGCCAGCCCCTGCGCGGCCAGCGCCTGCGCATAGCCCTGGTGGCGCTGCGCCACTTCGGGCAGCTTGGCGTCGCCAAAGAAGGCGATGCGCGTGCGCCCCGCCGCCAGCAAGTGTTCCGTGGCCAGCCTGCCACCGGCGACGTTGTCGCCGCCGACGGTGCAATACAGCTGCTGCGGCAATTGCGCGCCCCACACGACGATGGGCACCTGGCGCGCGGCCAGCTGGTTCAGTTGTTCATGGTGGCGCCACTGGCCGATCAGGATGATGCCGATCACGCGGCCGCTATCGAAGGATTGGGCGGCCGCATCGAGCGTTTCGGCATCCACGCGCGAAATGAGCATGTCGAAGCCCTGCTCCGTCAGCGCATCGGCCAGGCTGCCCAGCATGCTGAGGAAAAAAGGGTCGGACAAGTGCTGGCGCGTGGCCGCGTCATACGGCACCACCACGCCCACCGTGCGGTTCTGTTTCAGGCGCAGGTTTTGCGCGCCGATATTGATGGAATACTTGAGCGAACGGGCCAGCGCGATGACGCGCGCACGCGTCTCTTCGTTGACCAGCGAACTGCCGCTCAGCGCGCGCGACACGGTGGACGTGGATACGCCAGCCAGGCGCGCGATATCGGCCATCTGCAGGCGTTGCTGCGCCTTCGAATCAGTTCCGGTCATCGTGCGCTCACTGCGGCACGGTGTCCTTGAACGACTGCCGTTCGGACAGCTTGTCGAACAGGCGCGCCAGCGCGGGATGCTCGGCGCGCCAGTCGATTTCCGGGAAACGGAAGCTGAGCCAGCCCAGCGCGCAGCCCACGGCCACGTCGGCCAGGGTGTAGTTGCGGCCGGCGCAATACGCGCTCTCGCCCAGGCGCGCCTCTAGCGCGGCCAGACCCAGCGTGATTTTGTCGAGCTGGCGCGCGATCCAGGCCGCGCTTTGCTGCTCCGGCGGGCGCTGCGTGCGCTCCAGGCGCACCAGCACGCCCGCGTCGAGGATGCCGTCGGCCAGCGCTTCCCAGTTCTTGATATCGGCCCGCTCGCGGCCATTGCCGCCGGCCGGCAGCAGTTTGCAGACGGGCGTGAGCGTGTCGAGGTATTCGACGATGACTTTCGAATCGATGAGCGTGCTGCCATCCTCCATCACCAGGCAGGGCACCTTGCCCAGGGGATTGGCCTGGGCGATGCGGGTTTCCGGCACCCACACGTTTTCCAGCTCAAAGACATAGTCGAGCTTTTTTTCCGCCAGCACGATACGGGCTTTGCGGACATACGGGCTGGCGAGGGAGCCGATCAGTTTCATAGGTACTTTAAGGTAAAGGAGCAGCAAGCAGTATAGCATCGGCGGCAGCGGCGTTTGGCAGCGCGCGCCCGGCGCTCCCCGCAGTGTGGCAGGCATGCCGCATCGGGGCCGGATTCGGCCAGATTGCGGTGCGCTGGCGGCCGACGGGCGGCTGGCCAGCGGCCAGCGGTGGTAAAATCGCCCTTTACTGTGGCGCCGTCAGTGTTGCTGTATTGCAATAGCCCTGCCCTCCCCGCGCGCCACACGCCAACCGTTTCTTTAACTTGCGTCCGCTCTCATGACTTCTACACCTCCGTATTCCACGCTGTCGGCCCTGTCTCCGCTCGATGGCCGCTACGCCAGCAAGACCGATCTGCTGCGCCCGATCCTGTCCGAAGCCGGTTTCATGCACCACCGCGTGAAAGTGGAAATCTCCTGGCTGCAAGCGCTGTCGCAAGCCGGTTTCGCCGAAATCAAGCCGTTCTCGGCGGAGGCAACCGCCCTGCTCGACAAGATGGCAGCGGACTTCTCGGAAGCCGACGCGGCCCGCATCAAGGCCATCGAAGCGGTCACCAACCATGACGTCAAGGCGGTCGAGTACTGGCTGAAGGAACAAGTGGCGGACGTGCCGGAACTGGTGGCGGCGTCGGAATTCATCCATTTCGCCTGCACCTCGGAAGACATCAACAACACCTCGCACGGCATGATGCTCAAAGCCGCGCGCGACGGCGTGATGCTGCCGGCCCTGCAAGGCTTGGTGACCAGGCTGACGCAGATCGCGCACGACAATGCCGACGTGCCGATGCTGTCGCGCACGCACGGCCAGACGGCCAGCCCGACCACCCTGGGCAAGGAAATGGCCAACGTCGTGGCCCGTTTGCAGCGCGCCGTCAAGCGCATCGAACAAGTGGAAATCCTCGGCAAGATGAATGGCGCCGTCGGCAACTACAACGCCCACCTGTCCGCCTACCCCGGCTTCGACTGGCCGGCATTCTCGCAGGCCGTCATCGAACAGCGCCTGGGCCTGGTCTTCAACCCGTACACCATCCAGATCGAGCCGCATGACTACATGGCCGAACTGTTCGATGCCTTCGCGCGCGCCAACACGATCCTGCTGGACCTGAACCGCGACATCTGGACGTACGTGTCGCTGGGCTATTTCAAGCAAAAACTGAAAGCGGGCGAAATCGGCTCGTCGACCATGCCGCACAAGGTCAACCCGATCGACTTCGAAAATTCGGAAGGCAACCTGGGCCTGGCCAATGCCGTCCTGAAACACCTGTCGGAAAAACTGCCCGTCTCGCGCATGCAGCGCGACCTGACCGATTCGACCGTGCTGCGCAACATCGGCGTGGGCCTGGGCTACACCCTGCTGGCCTATGACAGCTGCCTGCGCGGCCTGAACAAGCTGGAAGTGAACCACGCGCGCCTGGCGCAAGACCTGGACGCCACCTGGGAAGTGCTGGCCGAGCCCGTACAAACCGTGATGCGCCGCTACGGCATCGAAAATCCGTACGAGCAACTGAAAGAATTGACGCGCGGCAAGGGCATCTCGAAAGAAGCGCTGCAAACCTTCGTCAACGGCCTGGCCATCCCGCAGGATGCCAAGGACGTGCTCTTGACCATGACGCCGGGTAACTACATCGGTATCGCGGCGCAATTGGCCAAGGCAATCTAAGCCACAATCTGTATCTGGATCAAGCAGATCCACTCCCGCGGGGCGGCCAGCATACAAATGCTGCCCGCCCCGCGGTTTTTCCGGCGCTCTTTCTTGTAGAATCTGCAGCACGCAGCGTAATTTGCTTTTCTTTGGTATATTAGGCCAAATTAGTCCTAATACGTACTACATTCAAGAAAGCCGCCGATGCAACGCTACACCACCACCGCCATCATCCTGCACTGGCTGACCGCCCTGCTGATCATCAGCGCCTTCGTCATGGGCCTGGTCATGACGGACATTCCCGGCCTGACGCCCACCAAACTCAAATATTTCTCCTGGCACAAGTGGCTGGGCGTGACCGTGCTGGCCATCGCCGCCATCCGCCTGCTGTGGCGCAAGGCCAACGTGCCGCCGCCGCACCCGGCCAGCATGGTTGCCTGGCAAAAGAAGGCGGCCGACGCCATGCACGTGCTGCTGTATATCCTGATTTTCGCCGTGCCCATTTCCGGCTACCTGTACACCCTGGCCGCCGGTGTGCCGGTGGTCTATCTGGGCCTGTTCCAGCTGCCCGTCATCATGGCGCCGAACCCGGAACTTAAGCCACTCTTAAAAGAAATTCATTATGTTCTGAACATGACGATGGCCGCCGCCGTGGCCGCCCATGTGCTGGCGGCGCTGAAGCACCAGTTCATCGACCGCGATGGCGTGCTGAAACGCATGCTGCCATAACGTCCTCCCCTTGCTCACTGAAACACAGGAAAAAACAAGATGAAAACCACCCAACGCCTCGTCCTCGCTTCCCTGCTGGGCCTGTCCGTGGCCGCCACCGCCGCCACCCTGCTGAAAGTCGATCCCGCCAAGACCAGCGTGTCGGCCGTGTTCAAGCAAATGAACGTGCCCGTGGAAGCGAAGTTCAAGAAATTCAATATCGCCATCGAATACAACCCGGCTACGCCGGATGCCTCGAAGGCGTCGGTGGACATCGAGACGGCCAGCATCGATATCGGCGATCCGGAATACAACAAGGAAGTGGCGAAGAAAGAATGGTTCAACTCGGCCCAGTTCCCGAAAGCCACCTTTGTCTCGAGCAGCATCAAGGCCGCCGGTGCGGGCAAGCTGACGGTGACGGGCAAGCTGAGCATCAAAGGCAAGACCACCGACGTGAGCTTCCCCCTGGCGGTGAAAGCCGACGGCGGCAAATACGCGTTTGACGGCGCCCTGCCGATCAAGCGCCTGACCTACAACATCGGTGAAGGCGAGTGGAAAGACACGAGCATGGTCGCGGATGAAGTCACAATAAAATTCCACGTTGCCGCCCAATAATCGTTTTATCTCTCGTTATTTAACTCTAGGAATTCAATGAAATTTTCGCACTTGATGATCGCCGTGCTGGCAGCCGCCGGCGCGGGTTCGGCCATGGCCGCTACCGACACCTACAACCTCGACCCGACGCACACCTTCCCCAGCTTTGAAGCCGATCACATGGGCATGTCCGTCTGGCGCGGCAAGTTCAACAAGACCAAGGGCACCGTGACCCTGGACCGCGCCGCCAAGACGGGCAGCCTGGACTTGGTCATCGATGCCGATTCGATCGATTTCGGCCTCGACGCCATGAACACGCACGCGAAAAAAGCGGACATGTTCAATGTGGAAAAATTCCCGGCTATCACCTACAAGAGCAAGTCGTTCAAGTTCAACGGCGATCAGCTGGTGGAAGTCGATGGCGAACTGACCCTGCTGGGCGTGACCAAGCCCGTCAAATTGAACGTGAGCAAATTCAAGTGCATCATGCACCCGCGCTACAAGCGTGAAGTGTGCGGCGCCGATGCCAGCGCGGAATTCAAGCGCAGCGACTTTGGCCTGAACTACGGCATGCCGGCGTTCTCGCCGGAAGTCAAACTGGCCATCCAGGTGGAAGCCATCAAGGCCGATTAAACCTCATCTTGTCGCATGACAAGCCCGCCTCGCTGCCCGCAGCCAGGCGGGCTTTTGCATGCGCGACGCAAATCCGCTGGACTTTTCTATCGTGCGGCATCAGTATCACCTGGCATAATGTTTTTTTAACATGGCACTCCATTCACCCATCGCGCGGAGGACTACATGAATTTCATTATCTGGATCGTTATTGGCGGCGTCATCGGCTGGCTGGCCAGCATGGTCATGAAAACCGATGCGCAACAGGGCATCTTCCTCAATATCATCGTCGGCATCGTGGGCGCCTTTCTGGGCGGCTGGCTGCTGGCGCCGCTGTTCGGCACGGGCACCATCAATAGCGACAATTTCAGCCTGTCTTCGCTGCTGGTCTCGTTCCTGGGCGCCGTGATCCTGCTGGGCATCGTGAATCTTTTGCGCCGCGGCAAAATCCGCTAGACCGGCAACACACCGTGCCTCACGAGGTGGCCGGGCCGCACAAGCGCCCGGCCACTTTTATTGCTGCTAGGACACGTATGGACAATACTACAGTCGCCGCACGGAAAAATGCGGGCTGGCGGCCGGTTCCTGCCCCTACGCCACCGAAAAACATGCTATTTATACAAATACACAAGAACATGCTGCCCGGAAAATGTGATTGACTAGTGCGAGTTCGATACGGATACTCTAGGTCGCCCGCTGCACAATCAGCGGGTACTCCGCTGATTCCGACTTCCCTACAATGTAAAAGAACAGAACTCGAATGAAAAAATCTCTCATCGCGCTCGCCATCCTGAGCAATTTCGCACACGCCGACGAAGGCATGTGGATGCCCCAACAGCTGCCACAAGTAGCCAAGGAACTGAAAGCGGCCGGACTGAAACTCGATCCGACCACCCTGACCAAACTGACCGAGTTCCCGATGGGCGCCATCGTCAGCCTGGGCGGTTGCTCGGCCTCGTTCGTCTCGCCGCAAGGCCTGGTTGCCACCAATCACCATTGCGTCTACAACAGCGTGGCGGTCAATTCGACCAAGGAGCGCGATTTGCTGGCCAACGGTTTCCTGGCCAAGACCTTCGCTGAAGAATTGCCGGCCGCTCCGGGCAGCCGCATCTTCGTCACCTCGGCCGTGACGAATGTCAGCGACAAGATCATCACCAGCGACGTGGCCAAGCTGCAAGGCAAGGCACGCATCGACGCGATCGAGAAAAACCAGAAAAAACTGGTCGCCGAATGCGAAAAAGAAGCGGGCTTCCGCTGCACCGTGTCGAGCTACTACGGCGGCCTGGAGTTCTACCTGATCAAGCAACTGGAAATCCGCGACGTGCGCCTGGTGCACGCGCCTCCAGCGGGCGTGGGCAAGTTCGGCGGCGACACCGACAACTGGATGTGGCCACGCCACACGGGCGACTACGGTTTCTACCGCGCCTATGTCAGCCGTGATGGCAAAGCTGCCGACTTCAGCAAGGACAACGTGCCGTACCAGCCAAAACACGTGCTGAAACTGGCCAAGGATGGCTTGAAAGAAGGCGATTTCGTGATGGCGCTGGGCTACCCTGGCCGCACCAACCGTCACCGCCTGCCATCCGAAGTGGCGTTCACGTTTGACTGGAACTACCCGGCCTTCGTGAAAGCGTCGGGCGAAACCCTGGCCATCATCGCGCGCGAAACCAAGGACAACAAGGATGTCGCGCTGAAATACGCGGGTCAAGTTGCCGGCGTGAACAATTACTACAAGAACCGCCAAGGCATGCTCGATTCCTACGCCGGCAGCGACTTCCTGGCGCGCAAGACAACGGAACACGAAGCCCTGAAAACCTGGGTCAACGCCAATGCCGCCCGCAAGGCGGAGTTTGCCGGCGATATCGAGCAGGTGGAAAAGCTGATCGCCGAACGCGATGCCGACACCAAGCGCGACTTCTTCCTGGGCTACGCACAGCCACGCCTGCTGAACACGGCACGCAGCCTGTACCGCCTGTCGAACGAAAGCACCAAGGCCGATACGGAACGCAAGTCCGGCTACCAGACGCGCGATTTGCCGCGCCTGGCCTCGGGCGTCACGTCGGTCGAGCGCACCTACGATGAAAAAGTCGACAAGGCGCTGGTACTGAACAGCCTGACCAAGTACGCCGCGCAACCGGCAGCACAACGCCGCGCCAGCTTCGACGCCGCTATCGGCATCAAGGACGGCATGTCGCCAGCCGACCTGTCCGCCGCCTTGGACAAACTGTATGCGGGCAGCAAACTGGCCGACAAGGAAGAACGCGCGGCATGGCTGAAACGCACGCCAGCCGAATTCCAGGCCAGCAAGGACAGCTTCATCCAGGCAGCCGTCGCCATGTATCCGGATTCGCTGAAAAACGAAGCGGAAGACGAAGAACTGGCAGGCAAGATCCAGCAAGCCTACGCCAACTACATGAAAGCAAAAATTGCCTTCATGAAGAGCAAAGGCCTGGCCGTCTACCCTGACGCCAACAGCACCTTGCGCGTCACGTTCGGCAAAGTTGCCGGCCGCGACCATGGCGCCGACGGCACCACCTGGACCGCGTTCACCACCGTCAATGGCGTCGCCGCCAAAGCCACGGGCGAAGGCGAGTTCAATGCACCAGCGAAACAACTGGCGGCGATCAAAGCCAAGGACTTCGGCAAATTTGTCGATCCGAAGCTGAAAACCGTGCCGGTCGACTACCTGGCCACCCTGGACATCACCGGCGGTAACTCCGGTTCGGCTGCCTTGAACTCGAAAGGTGAATTCATCGGCCTGGCATTCGACGGCACGCTGGACTCGATCATCTCCGATTGGGACTACAACAAGGCCAACACCCGTTCGATCCAGGTCGACCTGCGCTACATGCTGTGGAACATGAAGCACATCGACCACGCCGACAACCTGCTGAAAGAAATGGGCGCTGAATAACAACAAGCCATAACCCGGCAACGGGCGCTTTAGCCTGAGCCACTCCTGCGGGAGTGGCTTTTTTTCGCCTAACGTTTTACTTTGGCAAAGCGGTAAGGCACGGCTTGCTCCTCGCCAAACACTGGCGCGCGGCCACTTCCCAGCGGCAACATCACGCGCCGGCCATCCTGCAGCAGCAAGGCCAGGTCGGCGCCGGGAAAGCGCTGCGCCAGCAGCGGATAGGCTGGCCCGGCTATGCTGGCGGCGAGAATCACGATGCGATAATCGGCCTCGCCAAAATCGAGCAGCAGCGCGGGCGCCTCAGGTCCCGGCAGCGCCGTGATGCGCAAGCGCGTGCTGCCCTTGATCAACTCGAAGGCTGACCACAGGGGCAAGCTGCGCCGCATGGAGCCGATCTGCAGCCGCGGCGCCTGGCCCGCATCGGCCGATGTCAGCAAGACATCGGGCCGCTCCTCCGATACTGCCCCATCGACGGCCACCAGCCAGCCCCGGTAGCGTATCAGCGCCCCCTGCGCGGCGGCCGTCACGGAGCCGCCCTGCGCCACCGGCCCCTTGCCCGCCGGCAAGCGCAACGGCGCCGCCTGTGCCGCCAGGCAAATCGACCACACCAGCGCCGCCATCGCTGCCGCAGTCGCCGTCTTCACCATGCCGCCTCCATCCTTGCGTGTGAAACGTATTCATAGCACAAGTACTGCAGCAAGCCCCTGCGACGCCTCAAGGCAGGAGCGCCGGTGCTACAATTGGCTCCTAGCGGGCGTACTTACCCAGCGCGCCTTCCCCCTCCCAGACTCAGACCGCTATGCCACCAGACTTGCGCACGACCTACGAACTCGGTAACCATAACCAGACCACGACCTGGCTGGAATGCATCACCTTCTATCAAGATCTCGCCGCACGCTATCCGCAGGTGCTGCACTTCGAACAGATCGGCCTGTCCGACTCGGGCGTGCCCATCCACGCTGGCGTCGTCAGCGCCGATGGCGTATTCGACCGCGAGCAGATCAAGCGCGCAGGGCGCACCGTGTTCTTCAACAATAACGGCATCCACCCGGGCGAACCGGAAGGCATCGACGCCTGCATGGCCATCGTGCGCGACCTCTGCACGCAGCCCGAGCGCCTGGCGGCGCTGGGCAGCACCGTGCTGCTGTTCATTCCGATCTACAACGTCGATGGCAGCCTGAACCGAGCCAACACCTCGCGCGTGAACCAGGATGGCCCGGAGCAATTCGGTTTCCGCGGCAACAGCCGCCACCTGGACCTGAACCGCGATTTCATCAAGTGCGACAGCCTGAACGCGCAAGTGTTCAACCGCCTGCTGGCCAGCTGGGACCCGGACGTGATGGTCGATACCCACACATCGAACGGCGCCGACTACCCGTACACGATGACCCTGATCCACACGCAGACGGATAAGCTGGGCAATGGCTTGGGCCCCTTCCTGCAAGACACCATGCTGCCGCACATCTTTGCGGCAATGGAAAGCGCCGGCTGGCCCACCTGCCCGTATGTGAATCCCGTCAAGGACAGCCCCGACCACGGCATCGCCGAATTCCTCGAAGTACCGCGTTTCTCGACGGGTTTTGCGGCCTTGCATCACGTCATCGGTTTCATGCCGGAAACGCACATGCTGAAACCGTTTGCCGACCGCTACGCTTCCATGCGCGCGCTGCTCGACATCACGATGGCGTTCACCATCGAACATGGCGAGACAATCCGCCAATTGCGCGCGCAAGCCAAGGCGGCCGGCCGCACGCAAGCCGAGTGGCCGATCCACTGGGCCATGAACGAAGCGCAACCGTCCACCTTCCCCTTCAAGGGCTACGCGGCGCAATACACGCCGAGTATCCTGGGCGACTACCAGCGCCTGTCCTACGACCGTTCGCAGCCGTGGGAACGCGATATCGCCTACTACAACCGCTTCGATGCGGACGTCACCGTGGCCGCGCCGAAAGCCTATGTCGTGCCGCAAGCGTGGCGCGAAGTGATCGAGCGCCTGCGCTGGAACGGCGTCGAAATGAGCCGCATCACCGCCGAACAGACGCTAACGGTACGCTACTATCACATCACCAATGTCGGCACACGGGCCACCGCCTACGAAGGCCATATGTTCCACGATACGGTGGACGTGGAAGCACGCACGGCACAATTCACCGTGCAGGCGGGCGACTATGTAGTGTCCCTGGAGCAGGACAACGCGCGCTACGCCGTGGAAACGCTGGAACCGCAGGCGCACGACAGCTTCTTCCGCTGGGGTTTCTTCAACAGCGTGCTGGAGAAGAAAGAAGCGTTTTCCGATTACGTCTTTGAAGACATGGCATCCGAGCTGCTGCGCGATGAGCCTGCACTGGCGGCCAAGTTTGCCGACTGGAAAGCAGCGAATCCGGCCTTGCTGAGCAATCAGGAAGCCGTGCTCGACTTCATTTTTGAGCACTGCCAGCGCTTTGCCGAGCCGGAATGGCGGAGATATCCTGTCATTGCCCTGATGTAAATCCGGGCTGTAGCGACTGCAACATCCTGGCGCCGCATCGGAGATCCCGGTGCGGCGCCTCTTTCTGTGCCCTGCCCACAAGGTAATCCCATGCACTACGCACTGAACCTGCGCACCTTTATTTACAGCCATTATTTTTACCTGGGCTTGCGCGTGGCCATCGGCCTGGTCGGCCTGGCCTTGCTGGTCCAGGAAATCAGCGACAGCGCCACCGCCATGACGGTGTGCATCGGCGCCCTGTGCACGACCCTGATGGACATGCCCAGCCCGCTGCGCCACAAGTTCAACGAAATGCTGGCCTCGGTCCTGCTGTGCAGCGCCGTCACCTTGTTGATCAGCCTGTGCGGGCCCGTGCAGTGGCTGCTGATGACGGTGCTCGTCCTCGTGAGTTTTCTCGCCAGCATGATGGTGGTGTATGGCAAGAAATCCATGCCCTTGCAACTGGCCGCCCTGTTCATCATGACCATGTCGATGGAGCACCAGATGACGTGGCAGCAATCGTTTCACCACGCAGGCCTGTTCATGCTGGGGGGATTGATCTATCTGGCCTACGCCATGGCCATCGCCTGGGTCTTGCGCCACCGCATCAAACAGCAAGTGCTGGCCGAAGCCCTGTTCGAGTTAGCCGCCTACATCGACATCAAGGCCGATTTCTACGACACGCGTTTCAACCTGACGGAGCAATTCAACAAGCTGGTGCGCCATCAAAGCATGTTGGCCGACCGCCAGCAAGCGTCGCGCGACCTGATTCTGCGCAGCCACAAGAACAGCAAGGATGCCATCGTGGTGCAGGTGCACGTGTGCATGCTCGATTTATATGAACTGATCCTTTCCACGCACACGGATTACGCGCTGCTGCGCCAGCACCTGGCCGACTCCGAGGTACTGCAATCCTTGCATGACCTCGCCTACAAGGCGGCGCGCGATATCGAAGCCGTGGCGTATGCCGTCACGCGCAAGCGCGCTTCGTATGCGCAGATCAGCTACGACAAGGAATGGGCCGATATCGAAGGAGAAATTGCCCGCCTGCACGCACAAGGCGACGCTGCGCAGGAAGCGCTGGCGACCCTGCGCGCGCAGCGCAACAAGATCCGCGCCATTTTAAAAATGATCGGTGAGCTGCACCTGGCGACGCAAAAAGTCTATGCCGACGTGCCATTCTGGAGCGGCGCGGACATGGCGCCGTTCTTGTCGCAGCAAAAGTATGAACTGAAAACCCTGCTGTCGAATCTGCGCCTCGATTCACCTGTGTTCCGCTTCGCCCTGCGCGTCTCGATGGCCATCTCGGTGGGATTGCTGATCGGCCACTGGTTGCCGTACGCGGCGCACAGCTACTGGATCGTGCTCACCATCGTCATCATCCTGCGCCCCACGTTCAGCATGACGCGCCAGCGCCGCGCCGACCGCATCATCGGCACCATCATCGGCTGCGTGGTCACGGCCATCGTGATCCGCTTCGTGCACAGCAATATCGTGCTGATGGGCATTTTATTTCTCTCCATCGTGGCCACGCCCACCTTCATCTATTTGCGCTACCGCTACACAGCCATCGCCGTCAGCCTGATGATTCTGTTGCAGATGCATCTGGTGGCGCCCAGCAACCCGAACCTGGTCAGCGAACGCCTGATCGACACGCTGATCGGCGCGGCGGTCGCCACCGTGTTCAGCTTTGTGCTGGCCAATTGGGAATACCAGAGCCTGCCGCGGCTGGTGCGCCAGGTGCTGAACGTGAACCTCAGCTATATGCAAGCCAGCTTCGCGCTACTGCAGGGAAAATGTTTCGATGATTTCGCCTACCGCATCGAGCGCAAGCGTTTGATGGATAGCCTGGCCGCGCTCAGCTCGGCACTCGTGCGCATGCTCGATGAACCGGCCAGCAAGCAGCGTGCCGTGGAAGACATCAACCTGTTCATCGTGCAAAATTACCTGCTGGTGGCCCATGTGGCGGCGCTGCGCTCGATCCTGGGCCGGCACGCCAGCCAGTTGCCCGTCGCGCCCGTCAACGCCCTGCTTGGCCATAGCCATACGCAAGTGTGTTTGACCCTGTCGCGCGCGCTGGAACAGCTCGATGACAAGGCCACCATCAGCGCGCCACAGACTCCCGCTGCCGCGCCGCCCGTCAGCGACGTGGCCTGGTCGGGCTGGCCGCTGGTCAAAAGACGCATCCGCCTGTTGCAGGCAGATGCCGACAAGATCGTGATACATAGCGCGGCGATCGTGCATATTGTGGCGCCACGCTAAATACCGGACTTTACTTCAGATACTGCTCGAACCAGCCGATGGTACGCTGCTGCAAGTCGCGCTGGTGTTCGGGCTTGCGGAAGGAATGGCCTTCGCCGTCGTAGATGAACAGGCTGGACGGCACGCCCATGGCGCGCAAGCCGTGCCAGAATTCCAGCGACTGGGCGGCCGGCGTTTCCACGTCGCGCTCGCCCACGTAGATCAGGGTCGGCGTCTTCGCCGCCTTGATCGATTCGATGGGCGAGGCACGGCGGTAGACCTCGGGCTTGTCATACGCGGAGGCGCCAAAGAACGGGATCATCCACTGGTTGATGCCATTCTGGCCGTAATAACTGATCCAGTTCGATACGCCCGCCCCCGCCACGGCCGCCTTGAAGCGCTCGCTGTGCGTGACGCCCCACATGGTCATGAAGCCGCCATACGAATGGCCGGTCAGGCCCAGGCGCTGGCCGTCGACGGGCGCCACTTTTTCCACCGCATCGATGCCGGTGAGAATGTCGCGCCAGTCGCCGCCGCCAAAGTCGGCCATGTTGGCGCGCGTAAATGCCTGGCCCTGGCCAAAGCTGCCGCGCGGGTTGGGCAGGAAGACGAAATAGCCTTTTTGCGTCAATTCCTCGATCACGGTGCTCGCCGCCACATAACGGGGCGAGGCGGCAGCGCCCGGGCCGCCATGCACGTTGACGATCATCGGGTAGCGCTTGCCGGCCTCCACCGACAACGGTCCCAGCAACCAGCCCTGCACCTTGTATTGCTCGTTGTTCCAGCCCACGTTCTGCACCGTCAGCTGCGGCGCAAAGCCGTCGTTGTCGCGCGTGATCTTTTTCAGCTGGCCCACAGGTCCCGCCACCAGGTAGCTGGCGTGCGTAAAATCTTCCTGTGCGGCAGCGGCTTGGCGGCCATCGGCGCTGAACGACAGACGTCCATCGCTGCCGCTACTGCTGATCTCACCGAGCAGCACCGGCTGGGCCGGACCGCTTTGCGCATCGACAGGCACCAGCGCCAGTTGCGAGTCGATCAGCGCGGTCGCCAGCAAGCCTGTGCCGCGCCAGACGACGCCATTGAAGGTGCCGCGATAGTCTGGCGTGAGATTGCGCGGCGTGCCGCCGGCCAGCGGTACGGTATAAATATCGCCGCCGATGGAGCCGAAATCGCTCATCAGGCCGCCGATGAAGGCCACCGTCTTGCCATCCGGCGAGACGGAAGGCAGGTTCAGCTGCATGGCCGGCGAGGCGATCACGCGCAGGGCGCCCGTGGCCGCATCGATATGGCTGAGCTTGGCGACCCACCAGTTGCTGTCGCCATTGCCCTGCGCGCTGGTGGCGACAAAGCCGCGGCCATCGGGTGTCCAGCTGTATTCATACACATAGGTGTCGGCGGGTGACAGCAAACGCGGTTC
>NZ_LT607482.1:0-62988 GCF_900095235.1 Janthinobacterium sp. UMAB-60 | reverse complement strand
CGATGCGCTGGGCATCGTCTTCGCTGCCCACCTCGCCCACCTGGCGCGCGCCCGCCTCCACGGCGCCGGCCAGCTTGCGCGCGCCCACCGTGGCGAGCAGGGCCAGCTGCGCGCCGTCGGGCGACCAGCGCGCCGTACCGGCCACGCCCTTGATACTGGTCAACACGCGCACTGGCGCCTGCGACAGGGTGGCCAGGTACAGCTGCGCCGTGCCCGCCTTGGCGTCGTAGCCGACGAAGGCCAGCTGCCGGCCATCGGGCGACCAGTTGGGCTTGTCGTAAGAACACACGGTGCAAGGATCGAATTGCTGCACGATGGCGCCGTTGGCGGCGTCGCGCACGACGATGACTGCATGCGGGCGCTGCGGCTGCTCGCCCGCCTTGCTCGATTCGATGGCGGCGATGTGCTGGCCATTGGCCGACAGGGCCACGGCGCGGTAATCGCGCAAGGCCGGCTCGGTGGCAGGGGCGGCCTGCGCCAGGCTCCCCAGAAGACTGCTAGCCAGCAAGCCGCAGGCGGCCAGATCAGTTATTTTCATCATGTAAATTCCGGTTAGAAATAAAAAAAACCGCCGGCAAGCGCGGCGGTTTTGGATGGAGCAGACTGCATTAGCGGGTCTTCTTGCCCAGGTGCGAATGCCGCATGCTGTACAGGAAGTAAATGGCCACCGTCACCGCCATCCACACGCTGAACACGACAAACGTCGTATGCGGCAAATCGCGCATGATGTACAGGCAAGCCAGGATGCTCAGGCCGGGAATCACATACGGGCCGAACGGCACGCTGAAGCCTTCGATGCGGTTGGCGCCCTGCTTGTGGCGCAGCACGGGCACGGCAACCGAGACGACCATGAAGGCGGTCAGGGTGCCGATGCTGACCATGTCCCATAAATAAGTCGCATCGATGGAGCCGGCCACCACGGCCACCACCAGGCAGACGATGATGGTATTGCTGACTGGCACCAGGGTGCGCGGGTGGATCTTCTGGAACGACTTCGGGATCAGGCCGTCGCGGCTGACGGCAAACAGGATGCGCGTCTGGCCATAGATCGTCACCAGGGTCACGCTGAAGACGGAAATGACGGCGCCGGCCGACAGCACGAGGGCGGGCCAGGTCTTGCCCGTGACGTTTTGCAGGATCACCGCCAGGCCCGCTTCCTGGCCTTCGAACAATTTCGCCTGTTGCGCGCCCAGGGCGGCCACGGCCACCAGCAGGTAAAACACGGTGACGATGAGCAAGGCGCCAAGGATGCCGCGCGGCACATTGCGCGTGGGATTTTTCACTTCGTCGCCCGCCGTCGCCACCGTATCGAGGCCGATGAAGGAGAAGAACACGGTGCCGGCCGCGGCCGTGACGCCCGTCATGCCGGCAAAGCCCTTGCTATTGTCCGTATTAAAGAAGGGAAAGAAGTTGTCGGCATTGAATCCGGAAAACGCGATGACGACAAAAAACACCAGGATCGCCAGCTTGATGATGACCATGATGGCATTCATCAGGGCCGATTCCTTGGCGCCGCGCAACAGCAAGAAGCCGCACATGCAGATCAAAAAGATCGGCGGCAGGTTGATGTGGCCGGCATGAAATTCCATGCCATGCGGGCCGGAAACGATCATCGGCGTGCGCAGCATCTCGGGGATGTGCCAGCCGAAGGCATTTTCCAGGAAGTTGTTCAGGTAGGACGACCAGCCGATGGCCACGGCACTGCCCGCCAACCCGTATTCGAGCAGCAAGCAGGCGGCCATGATGAAGGCAAGAAACTCACCCACGGTGGCGTAGGCAAACGAATACGAGGAGCCGGAGGCGGGAATGCGGAACGACAGCTCCGCGTAGCACAAGGCCGTCAAGCCGGCCGTGATGGCGGCGATCAGGAAAGACAGGACGACCGAAGGGCCCGCCTTGGGGACGGCTTCGACCATGGTAAAGAAAATGCCCGTGCCGATGGTGGCGCCGACGCCGATCATGGTGAGGGAAAACAGGCCGATGGACCGGCTCAAGCCACTGCTGCTGAGGCCTTCACCATATTCGACCGTGGTATCGATCGGCTTGGTGCGGCAAAGTTTCTGGACCAGGGTTTGGCTCACTAGACTTCCTTTATGAGGCATACGTATTTTCGTACGACGGGTAAAAACACTTGAAACGGCGCTCCGGCCCTACCTGGCAAAAAACCGGAAAGATTGCGTCCATTTTTCAAAACTAAGCGATTATAGGGCTTTCATCGGCTCAGCTAAACAGAACTTTGATGCAAGGAAACAACGCCAGGCGTGCGCCGGCAAAGCCGCAAGAGTGCAAGCGAAGAAGAAATTGTTTATATGAAAGAAAAAGCGCGCCGCTGCAGGGAGCAGGGGCGCGCTTCTGGCTCAGCTCAACTACGCTGGCTTACTTCTTGACGTTTGGCGCATCGGCCGGCGGCCAGCCTGCCTCGTAGCCTTGCGGCACGTCGTCGCGGCGGTCTTTCGGCGCCAGACCCAGCACGTAGTACAGCACCGTCAGCAGGATCAGCCAGGCTGGTCCGACCATCAGGGCGATGCGCGTATCGGGGAAATACGCCATCAGGCCGATCACCAGCGCCAGGAAGGCCAGCGAAATCCAGGAACCGTAGGGCGCGAACGGCATGCGGAAGGCCAGGTTCTTGATTTCCAGCGGCGTCAAGGTCTTGCGGAACTGGATCTGCGTGACCAGGATCACGCCCCAGGTCCAGACGGCGCCGAAGGTGGAGATCGAGGTGACCCAGATAAACACTTTTTCCGGCACCAGGTAGTTCAGCAGCACGCCCAGCAACAGCGCGAAGACGGATACCAGGATGGCGCGGCGCGGTACGCCGCTGGCCGTGGTTTCCGCAAACGCCTTCGGCGCCTGGCCTTGCAGCGCCAGGTTGTACAGCATGCGGCCCGTGCTGAAGATGCCGCCATTGCACGACGACAAGGCCGCCGTCAGCACGACAAAATTGATGATGCCGGCGGCCGTCTTGATGCCCAGGCGTTCGAACGTCATCACGAAGGGGCTGCCGGTGGTGCCGATTTCATTCCATGGGTAAATCGACAGGATGACGAACAGCGCGCCGACGTAGAAAATCAAAATGCGCCAGAACACCGAATTGATGGCGTCGGGAATCGATTTCTTCGGGTTCGCCGCTTCGCCGGCCGTCAGGCCGATCATTTCCACGCCCAGGTAGGCAAACATTACCATCTGCAGCGACATCAGCACGCCCTGCGCGCCATTCGGGAAGAAACCGCCATGCGTCCACAGGTTGGAGATACCGATGGCCACGCCGTTGTTGCCAAGACCGAAGACGATCATGCCCGTGCCGCCGATGATCATCAGGATGATGGTCACCACCTTGATCAGGGCAAACCAGAATTCGAATTCACCGTAGGCTTTCACGGCCAGCAGGTTGATCGCGCCCATGGAGCCGAGGGCAGCGAGAGCCCAGATCCAGCGCGGCACGTCGGGGAACCAGATGCCCATGTAGATGGCGACGGCGGTAATTTCCGCCACGCACGTGACCAGCCACAGGAACCAGTAGTTCCAGCCCGTCAGATAGCCTTGCAGGGGGCCCAGGTAATCCTGGGCATAGCGGCTGAAAGAACCGGCGACCGGGTTGTGCACGGCCATTTCGCCCAGCGCGCGCATGATCATGAAGATGACCGCGCCACCGATGATATACGACAGCATGATGCCGGGACCGGCCATCTTGATGGCGTTGCCGGAACCCAAAAACAGGCCCACGCCAATCGCGGCGCCCAGCGCCATCAGGCGGATTTGCCGCTCGCCCAGGCCGCGATGCAGGCCTTGTTCACTCGTTTTCATTACGTGTCTCCGTTTTTTTCTTGAATACACCGATCCCTCCACCCCAATGGCGGTTCCGCTCTTGCGGGAAAGGAGGAAAAGGCGAGCCGGCGATTATCGCCGGCCTGCTCAGATGATCAGGCTATTGCGTCAGGCCAGTTCGGCGATCAGTTCGATCTCGACGCAAGCACCCAGCGGGATTTGCGCCACGCCGAAGGCGGAGCGGGCATGCTTGCCGCTGTCGCCGAAGACTTCGACGAACAGTTCCGAGGCGCCATTGGTCACCAGGTGCTGTTCCGTGAAGGTGGAGGTGGAATTGACCAGGCTCATGACCTTGACGATGCGCTTGACCTTGTTCAAGTCGCCGCCGCACGCGTCTTGCAAGGTGGCGATCAGTTCGATGGCGATGCCGCGCGCAGCGATCTTGCCTTCTTCCGTGGTGACGTCCTTGCCCAGTTGACCGACCCAGACCTTGCCATCCTTCTTGGCCAGGTGGCCGGACAGGAAGACCGTGTTGCCCGTGCGGGCATGCATTACGTAGGCGGCAGCTGGTGCGGCAACGACTGGCAGTTCAATGTTGAGGGCTTTGAGTTTTTCGTAAAACGACATGCTATTTCTCCAAGAAAACAATATAAGCGAAACCAAAATTCATGCACGGCAGGGCACGGAGGATGACGCCCTGGCAGCGCGGTAGTGACCGACAACAGTGCCAGATTAAACATCATCATATTGGTGAACGAGCAGTTTTAGTTCACAAATAGGCCCGGTTATTCAGTGGATTATACCGACAATCAAACAAAATTCAGCATTGGTTCATGAAGCATGCTCTACAGGCATCGAGCGTGACTTTTTTCATTCAATTGTCACTTGTGCAATGTCAAGCCCTCGGGGTCAAGGTTTATCGCTGCCAAAAATGCCTGGTCGTGCGAAACCACAAGTAACGCACCCTGATATTGCAGCAGCATCTGCTCCAGCGCCTGCAGGCTGGCCAGGTCCAGATGATTGTCGGGTTCATCGAGCAGCAGCAGTTGCGGCGGCGCCAGCGCATACAATTCGGCCGCCAGCGCCACCTTCATGCGCTCGCCGCCGCTGAGCAAACGGCTGGGCATGGTGGCGCGCGCGCCGGCAATGCCCAGCAGCGCCAGCCGCGTGCGCAGTTCGCCTTCCGCCATGCTGCTATTGCGGGTCTGCAAGCGTTGCACGGCGCTCGACTCGCCGTCTTGCAGGCCCGCATGCTGATCCAGCCAGGCCACCCGCGCATGGCAGCGCAGCTCGCCGCCGGCAGGCGCCAGTTGCCCGGCGATCACGCGCAGCAGCGTCGACTTGCCGCTGCCATTGTCTCCCGTCACGGCCAGGCGGCGCGGCCCGCTCAGTACCAGGTCGATCGCGTGCGCCTGGCCATGCGGCAAGATCACGTCGCGCAATTCCAGCAACAATTTTCCATTCGGCACCAGGCTCTCGGGCGCCAGCAGCAAGCGTTCGACCTCGGGCGCGCAGCGGGCGCTGGCGTCCATCACGCGCTGCTGGCGCGCCTGCTGCGCCTCTTGCGCGCGCAGGCGCAGCTTGCCCTGGCTATCCTGGCTTTTCTCCTTTTTCGCGTCCAGCAGCAGCTTGCTTTGATTGCCTTCGCGGCCTTCGCGCTCACCGCGCGTCACCCGTTTATGTTGCCGTTCTGCCTGCTGCTGCGCCTCGCGCTGTTCGCGTCTGGCACCAGCCTTTTCCGCTTGCAGGGCGGCAACGTAGCCGGCCTGCTCCAGTTCCCGCTGCTGCGCATACAAGGCGTAATTGCCGCCATAGCTGCGCAAGCCCTGCGGCGACAGCTCGACAATTGCATCGACGTGCTGCAGCAAGGCGCGGTCATGGCTGATCAACAGCAAGCCGCCGGGCCAGCGCGCCATCTGCGCCACCAGGCGGGCGCGCTGTCGCGCATCGAGATGGTTGCTCGGTTCATCGAGCACCAGCCAGTCCGCCTGCGACAGCCAGGCGCCCTGCAAGGCGATGCGCTGGCGTTCGCCACCGCTGAGGCGACTCGTCGGCGTGTCGGCATCGACATGGCGCAAAGCGAGCGCATCGAGCGCCTGGCGCAGGCGGGCGGGGGCATCCCAGCGCTCGCCCACCAAGGCGTAGTCGGCCTCGTCGACGCTGCCGGCGGCAATGCGCGCCAGCGCCGCCAGCAAGGCCTGCATGCCGGCGAGCGCCGCCACGGTGGGATAGCGCCGCGGGTCGAGTTCCTGCGCCACGTAATGCAGGCGGCCATCGCAGCGCACGGCACCAGAAGACGGCTGCGCCTGGCCCGCCAGCAGGCGCGCGAGCACGCTCTTGCCCACGCCGTTATCGCCGACGAGGCCGATACGTTGCGGGGCAAAGGAAAATTGCAAATCGGAAAACAAGGCGCGGCCATCGGGCAGCACGCAGGAAAGACGGTCGAGTTGTAGGAATGCGGGCATCGATACTCCTTGAGCAAGGCTGGCGAACCCGCGCGGCGCAATGGTGCGCTGGCGGGAAGGGCGAGGCCGTGCACAGCACGGCAGTATCAATGGCGCATGTCGAAGCGTCCTGGAGAAATGGGGGAAGAAGCGTCAGTGTAGCAGAGCAAACCTGTTAGCGCTGGCCCAGGGTCGTGTCGCCGAACAGGTTCTTGTATTCGCGCGGCTGCGAGCGCCAGTACTGCGGCGGGGCCTGCACTTGCGCACCCAGCTGGGCCGCCGCATGCCAGGGCCAGCGCGGGTCGAACAGGATGGCGCGCGCCAGCGCCACCATGTCGGACTGGCCATGGGCGATGATGTCTTCCGCCTGCTGCGCGTCCGTGATCAAGCCGACGCTGATGGTGGGCAAGCCGCTGTCGCGCTTGATGCGTTCGGCAAACGCCACCTGGTAGCCGGGTCCCACGGGAATCTGCTGCTGCGGCGAAATGCCGCCGCTGGAGACGTGGATGAAGTCGGCGCCCAGCTGCTTGAGTTCCTGCGCGAAACGCACGCTTTGTTCGATTTCCCATCCGCCCTCGACCCAGTCAGTGGCGGAAATGCGCACGCCCACGGCCATGCTGGCGGGCACGGCGGCGCGCACGGCTTCATAGATTTCCAGCGGAAAACGCATGCGGTTGTCCAGGCTGCCGCCATACGCATCGGTGCGCTGGTTGGACAGGGGCGACAGAAACTGGTGCAGCAGATAACCGTGCGCCGCGTGCAGTTCGATGCCCTCGATACCGAGCGCATGCACGCGCTGCGCGGCCGCGACAAAGGCGCCCTTGATCTGCAACAAACCCATCTCGTCGAGCGCGATCGGTACCGTTTCGCCGGGCGCGTGGGCGATGGCGGACGGCGCCACCGTTTGCCAGCCGCCCTCGGCCAGGTGCACGCAAGTGCCGCCCTGCCATGGCGCGCGGCTCGACGCCTTGCGTCCCGCGTGGCCCAGTTGCACCACCAATGGAATCGGCGCATGGCGGCGGATCGCCTGCACCACCTTGGCCAGCGCAGCCTGATTCGCGTCCGACCACAGGCCCAGGTCATCGGCCGAGATGCGTCCCTCGGGCGAGACGGCCGTCGCTTCCGTCATCAGCAGCCCCGCGCCGGACAGGGCCAGGTGGCCCAGGTGGATCATGTGCCAGTCGGTGGCGTTGCCGTTGTCGGCCGAGTACTGGCACATGGGCGCGATGGCGATACGGTTGGCCACCTGCAGCGGCCCCAGTGCATACGGCGTGAATAGCTGGCTCATGGCGGACTTTCGGAAAAGGGGAAGCACCGATTCTACTGTGCTTTGGAAAGTGCGGCTTACACCTGCTTACGTTTGATACAGCGCAAGGGCTAGCCTTGGACAGGCGCGGCCGCTAATCTGAACACATCAACAACACGGCAACACCTTGCCACCCAGGAGAACACATGAACACGACGACCACCGCCAGCCGCATCCACCCTTTGATGGCCGGCGCCGCCATTTCCGTCACGGTCCTGTGCCTGGTGGGCGCGGCGTCCATCGCCGGCATCCTGCCCAATTCGCGGGCGAATGTGCCGGCCGCAGCGGCCGTATCTGCCGATGTGGCGGCGCTGACGCCAGCGAACGCGGCAGCACTGGCCGCGCCGGTGGCAGCGCCTGTTGTAGCGCAAGCTGCGCCAGCTCCGGCGCCCGTCGTGCACAAGCGCGTCGTGCACCACACGCAAGTGGCGCAAGCGCGCCCCGCCTACAATGACGATGGCTACCGCGACACAGCCTACCGCGAACCGGTACGCCAGCCGCAGCCAGTGCCTGCGCCGGCACAACCGAACTACGTTGGCATCGGCACGGGCGCCGTCATCGGCGGCTTGATCGGCAATCAGGTCGGTGGCGGCCGCGGCAAGGCGCTGGCGACGGTGGCCGGCGTGATTGGCGGCGGCATGCTGGGTAATGCGGTACAGAACCAGGTTCAGCAACCACAACGATAAAAACCTGCTGCGCGTCGCGCTTTGCGGCCTGCGATGCTCACTGTGCTTCAGCACAGTTGCGCTTCTCGGCCACAAATCATCGCCGCTCGCGACGGTTTTTCAGACCTATCAGTCGTACGGTCCCAGATAATCGAGCTTGCCCACGGCCACGCCATTGTTTCTCAGAATGGCGTGGACCATGGAGACGTGAAAATAGAAGTTCGGCAAGGCAAAGCTGAGCAGGTAATTGTCGCCCGAGAATTTCTTGCCCTCGTCCGTCCAGTTCAGCACGACTTCCTTCTGCGCGCTGCCGGCCATCTGGCCCGCGTTGACGCTGTCGATGTAGGCGATGGTATTGGCGATGCGCTCCTGTAACTGCTCGAACGACGCTTCGTTATCCTCGAACTTCGGCGCCGGCACGCCGCTCAGGCGCTCGACCGACATCTTCGACGTATCGCTGGCGCGCTGCACCTGCGCCGTCAAGTCCAGCATGTCGGGCGCCAGCTGCGCGCCCAGTAAAATCTCGGGCACGATGCCATCTTCCTCGACATGGGCTTGCGCTTTTTCCAGCAGGGCCGAGACGACCCGCAAGCCGCGGATGAAGACGGGAATGGTTGCCTGATACATGGACACGGACATGGGGAACTCCTCGATAGTGAACGATGAGTCAGTGTACCCGAGGCGCTGTTTTCCGGCAGCGTGCACGATGCCACTCCCGTGCGTCAGCGCACCGAACGGCCCAGTTCATCCTACTTTTCCAGATTCACCTTGCCATCGGGCGCATGGCCAGGCTGTTCCACAGGTTCGGCCTGTGGCGCCGGCTTGTCCTTGCGCTTTCCAGTGAAAAACTTGACGATGGCCGCGCCGCCGCCCACCACGGCCAGGAGCAGCACTTTCTTGAAGGCCAGCAGGAGCGCCAGCAACTTGCCAAACAGGCCCAGCTTGCTGGCCACGCCGCCCGCCACCAGCGCCGCCAGGCCGTATTCCGCCACCTTGTCCGTCTTGCTGTCGAAATCCGTGTAGCGGTTACCGTCGGTAAATTCCGTGAACGCCGTCACTTGCTGCATTTCTTTCTTGATCGCTTCGATCTGTTGCATGCTGGCGATCGCATTCAGGTTCAGCACGCCTTCGCGGCCCAGTACGCGCACGTTGTAGTTCAGCGAGTGCTCGCCGCCATCGACCATCAAGTCCTTGGCCCAGTACAGTTTGTGCGTATCCTTGGCATAGCTGGGTTTTTCCGCCCAGCCCATCAAATGGATGCCGGGATAACCCTGCTTCTTGCGCTCCGCGTTATGTTCCAGTACGGATGCCTGCATATCCTTGAGCAATTCGTCGTACTTGATGCTGTCCGCATCGTCATCCTTGATATGGCCTTCCTTTTCATACGTGACGATGACACCCCAGCTATCGCGCTCGAGCACGCTGGTCTTGGCGGGCACGATCATGCCCAGCGATACCATGCCCGGTGGATTGCCCCAGGCATCGACCAGCACGCGCTCGGCGTCCGTCGGCGACAAATAACGGAAGCTGGCCGGCAAATCCAGGGTGGCGATGCCGCCCGGCAAAGTGATCTTGCCACGCTGCAGGTGCAGCTGGGCAAGAAATTGCTCGGCCGTCATTTCCGGTGCGGCGGCCTTCTCTTCGGCAGGGGCGGCAGCCGTCAGGCCGGAGAGGGTCAGGCACAGCAAGGCTGTCAGCAGGCGTTTCAACATGATCGGTCCAAAAAATTACAAAGGGTAAATATTTTAAATCAATTAATTGCTTAATGGATAATTATTTCCATGCAGCATTTTTCTCATGAAAAAAGCGCCAGGCGGGAAATCCCGGCTGGCGCCTGAGGCGATACGATGACTGGACAATCAAGAAACGCGCACCACCATCAAGCCCGCGCGCAAGCCAACCCGCACGTCCGGGTTCGGGAACACCACCAGCTCTTCCGCGTGCTGCACCGTGTACACATGGTCGCCATCGCTGGCGATCACGGCGTGCTGCGGCAGGGAGGTGAAATTCTGCGTGCCGCGATCAAACGCCATGCGGAATTCATCGCTGTGCTTGATGATTTCCTGCGCCACCTTGAACACGTGCGGTTGCGCCTTGACGGCTTGCGCAGGCAGCCCGCGCAGCAAGCCATCCAGCGCCCGCGACACGTCGTCGAACAGAGACAAATCGTTCTGCCCCAGGGTGCCCACGCGGCCCAGTTCCACCGTGCTGGCGGCCGCGCCGAAATGCTCGGCCGAATAATAGCTGTAGGTGCCGGCCGACTGCGGGTTCATGATGATGGCGCCGATGGCCGCCTGGCCCAGCCAATCGATCAGCTGCGCCTTGGCGTCGTCGGCCACCAGGTCCGGCACGATGGCAAACGTGGGGTACACGGAAGGCCGGATGGCCGTGTGCAAATCCAGGTGCCAGCGCACGGGGCCGGCCGCGCCAAAGAACGCTTTTGTCGCGGCGATCATTTCATCGGCGCGCGCGCTTTCCGCCGCTTGCGCCAGGCTGCCCCGCACGGGGCGGAACATGCGATTCAGGTCGGCGTCGATGAAACGCTTGCCGGCCCGGATTGCATCGACATTGCCCACGCAGACGAGCAGGTCGACGGCCAGTGCCGACGCATCGCGCGACAGCGCGTCGAGCAGATGCGCGAGCACTTCGATCGGTCCCGTCTCGTCGCCATGCACGCCCACCGAGACGGCCACGCTGGCGCGCCCCACATCGGCCTGCGGCTTGACGACTTGCAGCATGCCGGGCACCGGCAAGGCCACCGTGAAACCGGCGTTGGCGAACAGCTGCGCCACGCCGCTGAAATCGGCCTGCGCCAGCGCCAGCACGGCTGGCGGCAAGCCGCCAGCGCCCTGCCCAACTTGTCGTACTTCTTGCGTCATTACACCGCCGCTTCCACTGTCACTTTATTCACAGCCTCGGAGAGCGTCCACACGTCCAGCATGGCTTGCTCCAGTTCCGTCGCCGCCACATAGGCCGACAAGCCCAGCGCGCCCGTCACCGCATCGACGGCCTGGCCCGCATTGCCTTGCTCGGCGCGTGCCAGCACCTGCGTCAGCAGACGCTGTTGCGTGCGGCGCAGCGCTTGCTGCGCGTAGTTGCGCAACTGTTCCTGCGACTTGCCTTGCGCGGCCAGCTTCAGGCCACGTTCCAGCGTGTCGATGCCCGCCTGGCTGCGCAGGGCCAGGCCCACTTGCAGGAAGGCCGCCAGGTCCATCGCCGCAGGACGCGGCACGGACAGGGCCGGGAACAGGAAGCCGGCGACGACTTCCAGCGCGTCGACCGCATCCCACGCCTGCACGAAGGCCGGCGTCAGGCCCGGCACCAGCGCCGCTTCGGACTTGATGCCAACGGCTTGCAGCAGTTCGCGCTTCGATTCCGCACCAAACAAGCGCGTCAGTTCGGCCAGGCCGGCGCCACGCAATTGCTCGGCCGGCACGGACAGCACGCCAGTGATCATGGTTTGCTGCAGCACGCGCGTTTGCGCGTCAACCTTGATCGACACGGCGCGCGGAATCGTCAACGCATCCGCATCGAGCGCGTCGAACACGGGCGCCAGATTCAGCGCCACCCAGGCCTGACCCCAGGCCAGGATCACGGCCGACTCGTCCACGCCGTGTTCCGCCGCCAGGTTGCGGATCATCAGCGGGCCGCAGCGGTTGATCACTTCATTGGCCAGCACGGTCGCCAGGATGGCGTTGGCCAGCGGGTGGTCCAGCGCCGAACGGGTTTCCACCAGCAGCGACGGGAAGTACGGTTTCAGGACCGGCTCGGCCCACGTTTCATCGATCAAAGGCAGGGCGGACAGAATGCGCTTGAAGCGGTTCTTCACGTTGGCGATCACCACCGCCAGTTCCGGCGTCGTCAAGCCACGACCATCGGCCTTGCGACGCGCCAGTTCGGCCACCGACGGCAGCTGCTCCAGTTCGCGCGACAGGGCGCCCTCTTCTTCCAGGCTGGCGATCAGCGCGGCATAGCCATCCTGCACGGCGCTCTCGCCTTGCGCCTGCAATTCGCGCACCAGCAAATGCGTCTGCTGCGTGTTGTCGCGCAAGACCAGGCGCTCGACGTCGTCCGTCATCGCATACAGCTCGCGATTGCGTTCGGCTTCCGTCAGCTTGCCCGCATTGACTTCCACGTCCAGCCAGATTTTCACGTTCACTTCATGGTCCGAGCAATCCACGCCGGCCGAATTGTCGATCGCATCGGTGAAGATGCGTCCACCCGTCAGCGCGAACTCGATGCGGCCTGCCTGCGTCGCACCCAGGTTGCCGCCTTCGGCCACCACTTTCACGCGCAGCTCATTGCCGCTGACGCGGATATGGTCATTCGCGCGGTCCTTCACCTGTGCATGCGTCTCGGTCGATGCCTTGATGTAGGTGCCGATGCCGCCGTTGTAGAACAGGTCCACGGGCGACTTCAGGATGCGGTGCATCAGTTCTTCCGGCGCCAGCGAGGTCTCGGCAATATCGAGCGCGGCGCGGATCTGCGGCGACAGCTCGATCGTGCGCGCGGAACGCGGATACACGCCGCCACCCGCCGAGATCAAGTCCTTGTTGTAGTCTTCCCACGAGGAGCGCGGCAAGGCGAACAGGCGCGCGCGTTCGTCGAACGAGACGGCGACGTCCGGTGTCGGGTCGAGGAAGATATGGCGATGGTCAAATGCGGCCACCAGTTTCAGCTGGCGCGACAGCAATACGCCGTTACCGAACACGTCGCCCGACATGTCGCCCACGCCAACCATGGTGATCGGGGTGGTATTGAGGTCGTGGTCCATTTCATAGAAATGGCGCTTCACGGCTTCGAATGCGCCCTTGGCGGTGATGCCCAGCTTCTTGTGGTCATAACCGTTCGAGCCGCCCGAGGCGAACGCGTCGCCGAGCCAGAAACCGCGCTGCACGGCGATGCCGTTGGCGATGTCCGAGAACGTGGCCGTTCCCTTGTCGGCGGCCACCACCAGGTATGGATCGGCGTCGTCGAAACAGACGGTATCGACCGGCGGCACGATATTGCCCAGCGAACGGTTGTCCGTCACTTCCAGCAGGCTGGAAATGAACAGGCGATACACGGCTTCGCCTTCGGCCGCGATGGTTTCGCGCACGGCGTCCTTCGGCATCATCTTGCAGACAAAACCACCCTTCGCGCCGGCTGGCACGATGACGGCGTTTTTGACCATCTGCGCCTTGACGAGGCCCAGCACTTCGGTGCGGTAGTCTTCCATGCGGTCGGACCAGCGCAAGCCGCCACGGGCGACAGGGCCGCCGCGCAGGTGCACGCCTTCAAAGCGGCGCGAGAAGACAAAAATCTCGCGGTAAGGACGCGGTTCCGGCACCAGCGCCAGGCTGCTGGTGTCGAACTTGAAGATGATCTTGTCGCCTTGTTGATTATTCTGGAAGTAGCTGGTGCGCAGGGTGGCAGCCATCAGGTCGGCCAGCGCGCCGAGGATTTCCTCGGTATCGGCATGGTTCACGGATGGCAGGCCGGCCTTGATGGTGGCGATCGCCTCCAGGGCCGCCGCGTGCTGCGCGTCGGACAGCGATGGATCGAAGCGCTGCAGGAAGGCGTCGACCAGGGCTTTCACGTGCGCCGGCTGCTTGCGCAGGCTTTCGGCAATATAGCGCACCGAGAAGCGGCTGCCCGTCTGGCGCCAGTAGCTGGTGTAGGCGCGCACCAACTGCACTTCGCGCGTCGACAGGCCGCCTTCGATGACGAGGCCATTCAGGCGGCCATCTTCGGCCGTGTCGTTGAACAGGGCGGCAAACAATTCCTGCGCCACGGCGACGACGGATGGCTGCGCCAGCTTCGCCGCGCTGGCGGCATCGACCGTCAGGCTGGTGACGAAATAGCGCGTGCCGTCCAGTGGCGAAATCGAGAAGGCCTGCTCGCGGTCGATGGCCACGCCCGCGTTATGCAGCGCCGGCAGGATGGCCGACAGCGGCGGCACCTTGTTGGCCGAATACAGGCGAATCGTGGTGACGGCGCCCGTCTCGATGCGCACGGCTACATGCGATGGATCGGTGTTGCGCAGGATGGTATCGAGATCGCGGAAGGCGACGGCCGGCGCGGTGGCGGCCACGTAGTCGAGCGGTAACGTAGCGCAGAGTTTGCGCAGGCTGGCGCGCAGGGCCACGTCGGGCACGGCGTCGGCCACGGCGGCAAAGCCGTTATGCCAGCCATCGAGCACGCCCAGCAGCGGCTGTTCGATATCCGTTTCCAGGTCCAGCGGGTAACGGGCGGCGTGGGCGATCAGGTAGACGCGCGCCAGGGGACCGTCGGCCACCAGGGTTTGCGTGCTCACGTGCGTGGCGCCGGAACTGGCTTGCAGGGCTTTTGCCAGGCTCGATGCCACGCTGGCGCTGTAGCGTTCGCGCGGCAGGTAGACCAGCACGTTCAGGTGGCGCGCATACACGTCGCGGCGCGCAAAGACCTTGGTGCGCGGCTGCTTGTACAGCGACACGACGGCACCGCACACTTGCGCCAGCCAGTCGAGGTCCGCTTCCAGCGCTTCGGTGCGCGGCAGGGATTCGAGGATTTCACGGAATTTCTCGGCACGGAAGCCTTGCTGACGCACGCCGGCCAGGCTCAGTACCTTGGCCACGCGGCCGCGCGCAAACGGCAGCGCCGCCAGCGGGGTGGAATTGCCGGCGCGGGTGAACAGGCCGACGAAGCAATGCTCGCCCAGGATGGCGCCTTGCGCATCCATGTCGCGCACGCCGATGAAATCGAGCTGCTGGTCGCGGTGCAAAGTACCCGCCACGTCGGCCTTGACGATGGACAGCGCCGATTCGCGCTTGGCCAGGGTGTCGAAGTCGCCGGGAATATTCGCCAGGCAGGTGCCGTAGACTGGGTGCGCCGTATCCTGCAGCACGCCGACGCGGCTAGGAATATCGCGTTCGAGTTCGCGCACGCCCGGCTTGACGCGGTAGTAGGCGTAGCCGAACACTTCAAAGCCGCCGCTGCGGGCCCATTCCAGGAAGGCGGCGACTTCCGCGCCTTCTTCCCCATGCTGGGCGGCGGCGACGGCGGCCAGGCGCTCGCCCATGGCGGCACTGTCGCGGCGCACGATGGCGGCATCACGCGCGACCATCTCCAGGGCGGCGACCAGCGCGGCCAGGGCGTCCGGCGCCAGCTCTTCGTCGAGCAGCACCAGCACATACGATTCGAGCGGGTCGCCCGGCTGGCGCACCGCTTCCACGCTGCCGTCAGCGGCGCGGCGCACGGGCAGCACGGTGTTCATCACGCCGCGCACGGCCAGGTGCTGGCGGCGCATGGCCATGACGATGGAGTCGACCAGGTAAGGCATGTCTTCGTTCAGGATCAGCAAGGCGCTCGCCATGCCGCCACGGCCATCGGCATAACGCAGGGTGGCGATTTGGCAGCCGCTGCCGGTGCGCTTGGCCGCTTGCGTGAAGCCCTCGACCAGCACGGGTGCCAGGCTGTCGGGCGCGATATCGGCCAGGTCTTCGGCGTCGAGCGAGTCGAGCCATGCCTGCACCAGTTGTACGACAGGCGCTGCTGCCTTGTTCGCATTGCCAGCCGCGTTAATCAGCTCCAGCGTTTGTGTGCGCAAATCTTGTGGCGTGTGATTCATCTTGCATCTCCATTACGGTAATGTGAATGTCCAACGCTGTCGTTCGGGCTTGTGGCTGGGCGGCAGCGGTGTCAAGAGACGGGGGTCGCCCGTCCAATTCTGTCTGTGCTACGGAAAAAGTAATCCCCAATAAATTATTGTGATTTCTGACTTCCATAACCGGCGCTCTGCGGCGTTGCCCACTGCTAGCAGTGCTCGCACTGCGTCGCAGCGGGCGCCTTGCATAGCATCCGGTTCTGTTTGTCATAACTTCACAATAATTTCCCGTGGATTACTTAGCTGTCTCGGATTTTTTCTGTGTTTTTTCTATCGCCTACAAGTCGTACAATCCAGGTAAGTTGAGGATGATCGTCAATTCTTCAAGCGCCGCATGCACTTCCAGCGCCAGCTGCGGGTCGGCCAGGTCGCCCGGCTCCAGATGGTCGCGGTAGTGTTTTTCCACCCACTGCACCAGCCGATGGTACAGCGTTTCCGTCATGATCACGCCCTGGTGCATGGCGCGCGCTTCGGTTTCCGTCAGGGCCACGCGCAAACGCAGGCAGGCGGGCCCGCCGCCGTTGCGCATGCTCTGGCGCAGGTCGAAATGAATCAGTTCATCGATGGGTCCACCGCTGGCCACCAGGCCTTCCAGGTAGCGCGACACGGCGCGGTTTTCCTGGCACTCCTGCGGTATCACCAGCGCCATCTTGCCGCCCTCTTTCGTCAGCAACTGGCTGTTGAACAGATAGCTGGTCACCGCATCCTGGATCGGCACCTGGCCCGTGTCCACGCGCAGCGCGTCCAGTTGCGCGCCCGTGGCGGCAACGGCGCGGCGCAGCTGCGACAGGCTTTCCCCTTCATCGGCAAACGCCTGCTCGTGATAGAACAGCACATTGCCATTGCCGACGGCGATGACGTCGTTATGGAACACGCCCTGGTCGATCACTTCCGGATTCTGCTGCACATACACGGTGCGCTTCGCGTCCAGGCCATGCAGGCGCGCCACGGCTTGCGACGCTTCCAGGGTCTGGCGCGCCGGATAGCGCTTCGGCGACGGCGCGGAAGGATCGAACTCCACCCGACCATACACGAACAATTCAACCGATGGCGCGCCGTGGCTGGCACCCAAACGCGTGTGGTTGGCCGCGCCCTCATCGCCAAAGGCGGGCGTCGACGGCAGCGCGTCATGCACGGCGAAGTGTTTTTCATCGCCGAAGATGGCGCGCAGGCTACGCGCCGACTGCGCGTGTTCGAAGGCGCGGTGCAGCTTGTTATTCAGGTTGGCGGCCGTGAAATGCACGCGGCCGTCCTGCGTGTCGGCTGACGGGCTGACCGTGGCGGCATTCGCCGTCCACATGGGCGAAGCGGAATACGCGCAGGCCAGAATCACAGGGGATTCCTTGTAGGCGCGCGCCAGCACCTCGGCGTCCGTGCCCGTGAAACCGATAGAGCGCAGCAGGCGGAAATTCGGGCGGTCCTGCGGCGGCAGCAAGGCTTGCGCAAAGCCGCGCGCGGCCAGCGCGCGCATCTTGGCCAGGCCCTGCAAGGCGGCCTGCTTCGGATTCGAAGCGCTTTTCACATTGCTGAACGAGGCCACGTTGCCGAACGACAGTCCGGCATAGTTATGCGATGGCCCGACCAGGCCGTCAAAATTGTATTCGCGCGTGCTGTGCATGGAGTTTCCTTAAAAATTCAGGCCGGGCGACAGCTTGGCCGGCATTTCCAACGCGCTGTTCTCGATCGAGGCGACCGGGTAGGCGCAGTAATCGGCCGCGTAATAGGCGCTAGGACGGTGGTTGCCCGACTTGCCGATGCCGCCGAACGGCGCCGTGCTGGCCGCGCCCGTGGTCGGACGGTTCCAGTTGATGATGCCGGCGCGCGCGCGCGTTTGAAACAGCTGCCACAGCGTCGGATCGTCGGACAGGAGCGCGGCGGCCAGGCCGAATTCGGTGGCGTTGGCCACCTTCAGGGCCGCATCGAAATCGGCCACGCGGATCACCTGCAGCAGGGGGCCGAACCATTCCTCGTCGGGGATGCCGACAGCGTTGGTCACGTCGACGATGCCGGCCGTGACAAAACCCGCCTCGGGATTCAACTGGCGCATCTGCAGCAGGGCCGTGCCGCCCTTGGCGACCATATCCGCCTGCGCCTGCACCAGGCGCGCGGCCACGGCGCTGGACACCACAGGGCCCATGAAGGGTTGCGGCTGCGCGTCGGACGCGCCGATGCCCAGCTTCGCGGCCACTTCCACCAGGCGCGCAATGAAGGCAACACCGGCGGCGTTGTCCTGCACCACCAGGCGGCGCGCGCAGGTGCAGCGCTGGCCGGCCGAGACGAACGCGGAGAAGATCGCGTGGTGCACGGCGGCATCGACGTCCTTCACATCCCACACGACCAGGGCGTTGTTGCCGCCCATTTCCAGCGCCAGCATCTTGCCCGGCTGGCCGCCGAACTGGCGGTGCAGGCTGATGCCCGTCTGGCAGGACCCCGTAAACAGCACGCCGTCGAGGTGCGCATTGGCGCCCAGGGCCACGCCCGTGTCGCGTCCGCCGTTGACGAGGTTGACGACGCCATCCGGCAAGCCAGCCTGCTGCCACAACTGCACGGTTTTGATGGCCGTGCGGGGCGCATATTCGCTGGGCTTGAAGACGATGGTGTTACCGGCGATCAGGGCCGGCACGATGTGGCCGTTCGGCAGGTGACCGGGGAAATTGTACGGGCCGAAGACGCCGAACACGCCATGCGGGCGGTGGCGCAGCACGGCGTCGCCATCGGCGATCCTGCTTTGCGTGATGCCCGTGCGCGCGTGGTACGACTGCACCGAGATATCGATCTTGTTGGCCATGGTGGCCACTTCCGTGCGCGATTCCCACAAGGGCTTGCCCACTTCTTCCGAGATCAGCAGCGCCAGCGCTTCCGCATGAACTTTCAGCAGTTCGCGAAAGCGCACGCAGATGGCGATGCGTTCTTCGACGGGCGTATCGGCCCATGCTTCGAATGCCGCGCGGGCGGCCTGGCAAGCCTGTTCGACCTGCGTTGGCGTCGCTTCCAGGCTGGCCCAGGTCTGCTTGCCGTTCGATGGGTCGATGGTGAGCAGTTCGCGGCCCGTGCCCGGCAGCCAGGCGCCGTTGATGAAGTTCGATGCTGCGGTAGACGAGTTAAATACGTTAGACATGGGGATGCTTCCTCGGGTTGAGTGACAAGGTGCGCACGGTGTCGCCGTGATGGCAGCGCAGCAGATGCAGTTCATCGTTGTCCAGCGTGATCTTGCCGCTGTGCGGATTGGCGCTGGTGACGATCATGCGGAAATCTTTCAAGTCGGTGTTCGACACCAGGTAGGGCTCGGCCTGGGCAAGGTCGACGCACACTTCAGGTGCCGCCTCTGCGTCGAGTATGGCCGGCATGCTGTCGCGCATGGCGCGCAGTTCTGACACGCGCGCCTGCAGCACGGGACCGGCGTCGAAAATGTCGACATAACCTTCGAAGTGCAAGCCTTCCTGTTCCAGCAGGCGGCGCGCAGGCGCCGTGCTCAGATGCACCTTGCCGATCACTTCCTGCGCTTCATCGGGCAGGTAGGCCACGTACATGGGCTGGCGCGGCATGAGTTCGGCGATGAAGGATTTCTTGCCCAGGCTCGTCAAGTCGTCGACGTGATGGAAATCCATCTTGAAGAAGTGGCGGCCCAGGCCTTCATAGAACGGCGAGCTGCCGTCCGGCGCCTGGTAGCCGCGCATTTCGGCGATCAGCTTTTCCGTGAACAGGTGCGGGAACTGGGCGATGAACAGGAAACGGCTTTTCGACAGCAGCTTGCCGTTGTTGCCGCTGCGGTAGTCGGGGTGCAAAAACAGCGAGCACAGCTCCGTGCTGCCCGTCAGGTCGTTCGACAGGTACAGCGTTTCCATGCGCGTAAACACGTCGAGTTCGCGGCTGGAATGCACCAGGGTGCCGATGCGGTAGTTATAGAACGGCTCTTCCAGGCCCACGGCGCCCTTGATGGCGCACACGCCGGCCAGGCGGCCCGTATCCGTATCCTCCATGACGAACATGTAGTCGCGCTTTTCGGGCGCGATGGTTTCGGCGAACGAGGCGCAGGCGATGGCCAGGCGGTCGCCCAGCATTTTCATGTCCGGCTTGAGGGTGGTCATGCCGGTGCCGACCTGGCTGGCCAAGCCGTACAGGGCGTCCAGGTCAGAAGCGTTGATGGCGCGTACTACTAGCATAATGTTCTCTCGGTTAGATGCGCACGCAAATGACGCTGTCGCCTTCGGCCACGGCCAGCGCTTCGAGCAGCTCGGGCGGCAAGCCGACGGTGTCCTGCGCTTCGAGCGCATCGCAGGTGAAGGTCACGGCGCGGAAGTTGCGCTCCGCGCCCGAAGCGACCGCGTAATGCACTTTCAGGCCCGTGCGGCTGGGCGTGACGCCGGCGACGACGCGGCGCGTAAGCGAGCCCGTAAACGAGCGCAGCGCATGCTTGTGCGCCTGCAGGATCGGGCCGCCATCGAAAATGTCGATGTAATCGTCGGCTTCAAAGCCTTCTTCCGTCAGCAAATTGAACGCCAGTTCGCCACTCGGGTGGATCTGGCCCATGGCCGCCTGCGCGTCGCCTGGCAGCAGCGGCACGTACACGGGGTAATGCGGCATCAGTTCGACGATCAGGGTGCGGTTGCGCGCGCCGCCGATGACTTTTTCGGCATCGAGGAAATCCATCTGGAAGAACTTGCGGCCCAGCGCATCCCAGAACGGCGACTGGCCGTTGGCGTCCGTGATGCCGGCCAGCGGCACGAAGAAGCGGTCGCCGAAGCGGTGCGGCGCCAGCACGGCAAACAGCAGCCGCGCGCGCGACAGCAGGGCCGCTTCCAGGCCCGCCTGCTCCATATTGCGCACGAAGAAGCCGGACAGCTGCGAGTACGCCGTCAGCTCCGAGCACAGGGTCAGCGCATGCACGCTGTGACTGATGTTCAGGTCGCGCGAGACTTGCTGGATGACGTCGTTGCGAAAGGAAAAATAGGTGCCGTTCGAGCCGGCCGAGGCGAAGATGGCGGCCGTGCCGGCGATGCTCTTGTCGAGCAGGGATTCAAGCACGAAGAGATACGACTCTTCGCTGGGGATGTCGACATGGGCGGCAAACGAGGCGATGGAGCGCTCGACGGAGGCGGCGATTTTTTCGCGCGTCTTCGGCAGGGTATGGACACCCGGCATGGTTACCGCGGCCAACGCTTCGAGGGCTGCGATATCCGCAATTTCTACCGGACGGACAACATACATGGGTACTCCTTCAATGCTGACGATACTTGGGCTGAATACCCGGGTAGAACCAAGCCGGCCCGCGGCAAAGCGGCGGGCCGGTGATGAAACAGGGAGCGAGGCTAGCCTCAGGCTTTCAGCAGGCCGTCGATGGCCACGCGCAGCAGACGGCCCGCTTCGGCGATCTGCTCGTCCGAGACGATCAGGGCCGGCGCCAGGCGCACCACGTCCATGCCGGCGATCAGCACCATCAAGCCTTGCGCTTCGGCCGCTTTCTGGATGTCTTTCGCGCGGCCCTTCCAGGCATCGCTGACTACCATGCCCAGCAGCAAACCGCTGCCGCGCACGATGGAGAACACTTGTGGGTAATCCGTGATCAAGCCTTGCAGCATGGCGATGGTGCTGACGCTGGCTTCTTTCACACGCGCCAGGAACGCTGGCGTGTTGATGGTTTCCAGGACACTCAAGGCCACGGTGGCGGCCAGCGGGTTGCCGCCGTAGGTGGTGCCGTGGGTGCCGACGGCCAGGGTTGGCGCCAGTTCATTCGTGGTCAGCATGGCGCCGATCGGGTAGCCGTTGCCCAGCGCCTTGGCAGCCGTCAGGATGTCCGGCGTGACGCCATAGCCCATGTAGGCGAACAACGCGCCAGTGCGGCCCATGCCGCTCTGGACTTCGTCGAAAATCAGCAAAGCGCCCGTCTTGTCGCACAGGGCGCGCAGCTCCTTGAGGAATTCCGGATTGCCCGGCACCACGCCGCCTTCGCCTTGTACCGGCTCGACGATCACGGCGCACACGTCATCGCCGATGGCGGCGCGCGCCGCTTCGATGTCGTTGTAGGCGATGTGGTCGATCGACGGTGGCAGCGGCTCGAAGCCTTCCGTGTACTTGGCCTGGCCGCCGACGGAGACGGTAAACAGGGTGCGACCGTGGAAAGAGCTGAAGCACGAAATGATGCGCGACTTGTGCGCGCCGAATTTGGTGTGCGCGTACTTGCGCGCCAGTTTCAGGGCCGCTTCGTTGGCTTCCGCGCCCGAGTTGCAGAAGAAGGCGCGGTCGGCGAAGGTCGCTTCCGTCAGGGCCAGCGCCAGACGCAGCACAGGCTCGTTCGTATAGCCGTTGCCCAAATGCCACAAATTATTGATTTGTTTGGTCAGCACGTCGACCAGCACAGGATGGCAGTGGCCCAGGCTGTTGACGGCGATGCCGGAGGTGAAATCGAGGTAATGCTTGCCAGACTGGTCCCACAGATCCAGTCCGGAACCGCGCACGGGCACCATGGCTGCAGGAGCGTAGGTAGGAACGAGGACCTGGTCAAAGGTTTCCCGGGTGACTGGACGAGCCGTTACGGTCGAATCAAGCTTGGCATTCATAGCATTTCCCCATCAATATGTTAGGTACTCCGCAGCTACGACAGCTACGTGTGTACTGCATTATAAAAAGCGGGATGCTAAAACTCTTTTGAATCTGCGACAAGGATTTTCACAATTCATCACAGCCGGGCTTGCTTTAATCAAACAGGCGGCATCAGCTTGCGCTGCCGCTCTTCGCGCGGGGTATTGCCAAACAGGGTGCCAAAGGCCGTGGAAAAGTGCGAGCCCGAGGAAAAGCCGCACATCAGGCCCACTTGCACGATGGAATAATGTGTATCGAGCAATAGTTGCCGTGAGCGCTGCAGCCGCAGCTCCAGGTAGTAGCGCGATGGCAAGCTGCCCAGGTATTGCTTGAACAGCCGTTCCAGCTGGCGCCGCGACAGGCCCACCAGGCTGGCGATGTCATCGGTCGACAGCGGCTCCTCGATATTAGCTTCCATCAAGGTCACCGCTTCGGATAATTTTGGCTGCAGCACGCCGAAACGCGCCTGCAAGGCCACGCGCTGGCGTTCTTCCTTGCCGCGTACCTTGTCCACGCACAATGCTTCCTTGACGAGCGCCTGCACGTCGGCGCCAAAGATGGTCTCGATCAGGGTCAGCGAAAAATCGATGCTGGCCGCGCCGCCGCAGCAGGTAATGTGCGGGCCGTCGATGTCGAACAGGTGCGGCGTCAGGATGGCGCGTTCGGCCTTCGCTTCCGCATCCGCATACAGGGCCCAGGGCAAGGCGATGCGCACGCCATCCATGACGCCCGCGTCGGCCAGCCACAGCACGGCCGCGCCCACGCCGCCCCAGAATGGCGCCGAACGGCAGCGCTCGATCACGGCCCGGCACAGCTCGGCGCGCAGCGGCGCCTGCGTTTCATCGGCCACCAGCAGCGCGATATGCCAGTTGCCGCCCTGCTGGGCCACCTGCTCGGGCGTGCGCACGTCCAGTTGCAGCGCGTCCGGCCCCAGCGCCCGCGCGCACAGGCGCAACGGCTGCACCAGGCCCGCCCAGGTAATCGACTCGGCATCGCCGGCATGGACCAACAGCAGGCGCAGCGGTTTGTCGAGGCCGATACGGGAAAGATTAGCGAAAGACATCGGCGGGGCGGACCAGGGGCAAGGGCTGAGTTGCCCACATGATACCGGACTTCCGCCCCATCGAACCCTTCATGCAATAACGCCGCTGCCCCAGCGGAAAAAAGCGGGATGGAAGGATATAATCACACCCCATGGGTGAACGATATTTAAAAAGTATCCGGCTGCTGGCCGAATGCATGCAAGGCTTCGAGCGGTTTTCAGGCGACTTCGTGCGCCAGTACGGCTTGACGCATGCGCAATTCGACATCATTGCCACGCTCGGCAACACCTGCGGCATGTCCTACAAGGAGCTGGGCCAGAAAACCCTGATTACCAAGGGCACCTTGACGGGCGTGGTGGACCGGCTGGAGCAAAAGGGGCTGGTAGTACGCGAACGTTGCAATAAAGACAAGCGCTCCTACTTCGTGCGCTTGAGCTGCGAGGGTGAACAGATGTTCCATGACGTGTTCCCCAAGCTGACAAAGCAAGGACAGCGCTTGTTTGACGGCTATACCGAAGACGATTTCATGCGCCTGGAAACCACCCTGGCGGGCCTGAAACACGCGATCGCCAACGGCCACAGTTGATAATTCACCAAGCACAGACATTCAAACAAGACAAAGGAAACCAAGTTGAAAACCACACTGCTCGACGGCAAAAAGCCCGCTCATTTCGATAAACACATCATCGGCAACCTGCTGCTCAACGCCAGCACGCCGGAACTGGTCCGCCAGGAAAAACTGATCATCGGCGTGCGCAACGAAGACGGCGAAATCTACCGCCTGATCGGCGCCACCAAGCACAACAGCTTCATGAATGCCGTCGAGGAACTCTTCGACCTGGGCTTGACGGATGAGCTGGAAGACAGCGACGAACTGGTCGAAGGCTGCGACGCGATCTTCAGCGAATCGCTGTAGTAGCGCTTGACGATCGCGGTCGTTAAAAAAGGCATGCCGCAGATATAGCGGCATGCCTTTTTCCGTTTACGGGGTTTTACTTGCCTTTTACTCGCCTGTTTGCGAAAAGATCACGGTTAAAAAGTTCCGTACGGAAATATTGCGAGTATAATTTTTTCAATGAACAGACTCGACGCCTTTAAAAGCATCGCCGCACAAGCCGCTCGTGGCGAGCTGACCTTTCCTGCCAATGTGAACGCTTCGCTCAAGCTGCAAGAGGCGCTGGCCGATCCCGACTGCCATATCGAGGCCGCTGCCAAGCTGGTGCAAGCCGACCCGCTGCTGGCCGCGCGCACGGTGGCTATCGCCAATTCGGTGGCGTTCAACCGCTCCGGCAATGAAATCACCAGCGTGCGCAATGCCGTGCAACGGCTCGGCGTGCGTACCCTGCAGTCGGTGGTGGCGTCGCTGATCGTGCGTCAGCTGGGCAGCACCATCACCGATCCCGTGCTGCAGGCGAAGGCCAAGCAGCTGTGGGAGCATACGGCCCACGTGGCGGCCCTGTCGCAAGTCCTGGCCCGCCGCGTCACCAGGGTGGATCCCGATACGGCCCTGTTTGCCGGCATCATGCATGAAGTGGGCGGCTTTTATCTGCTGTCACGCGCAGCCGAATTCCCCGGCATCCTCGATGGCGAACCGCAGGACTGGGTCGAACATGGCGAACAAGCCATCGGCCATGGCGTATTGACCAAACTGAAGGTGCCGGAAGCGGTGATGGGCGCCATCGCTGCGCTGTGGGAAGGCTTGCGCGCCATCCCGCCCGAATCGCTGGGCGATACCCTGCTGCTGGCGAATGACCTGGCGCCCGTCTCGTCGCCCCTCAACGAAAGCCCGGCCGCCATCGCCGTGCGCGCCGCCCGCGCCGCCGGCAGCATCGATTGCGTGATCGGCGATGCGACCCTGTCGAGCATCATGGAAGAATCGGACGATGAAGTACAGTCGCTGCTGAAGGTGCTCGTGCACTAGCCTGCAGGCGTCTTGCCCGCTGGCGGCGGTACCGCCGGCTTGACCGTTTCGACGATCAGCACATGCTTGTCCACGGCCTGCGTCCCCTGCTTTTGCTGGACGACTTGCGTGGCGACCGCCTTGGTACTCAACAGGGGTTTCGGATGGCGTGGCATGAACATGGCGTACCTGCTGGAAGTGGGATGCGGCCCACCTGTGCGGTGATGATCAATTTATCAAGACGCCATTCAAAAAAAAACCCGCTCGAAAGCGGGCAAAGTCCAAAGCTAGGGATGTCCTGAAAGAGACAGCCCTATCTTATGCGTGCCGCTGTGCCGGCTCCGTGCGCTGGCACACGTAGCGCACAGATTACCCCGGCAACAGTTCCACGTCCGTTTCCCGCCAGGCGCGCAACTGCCGCACGCGGGCAAACCATGCCTCGATATGCTGGTACTGGGCCAGCGGCAGCCGCACGGCGTCGCTGTACATCAGCGGCGCGGCCACGGCGAAATCGGCCAGGGTCACAGCGTCTCCGCTGAGCCAGTCGCGCCGCGCCAGATGCGCATCCAGCACCACGGCGCACTCATGCAGATCGCGCTCGCCGCGCGCCTCTTCCAGCGGGTCCGCCGGACCATTGCCCGTCATGCCCTTCCAGGCGCGTTCCCAGGCCAGCACGCTGATGGCGGGCGCGAAGTGCTGCGCGGCCCAGAACAGCCAGCGGTTGACGTCGGCACGCGCCTGCGGCGCCTGCGGATAAAGCGTCTGGCCCGGCACCTGCTCGGCCAGGTATTGCATGATGGCGCACGATTCCCACAGCAGGAAAGCGCCATCGGCCAGCACGGGCACTTTGCCGTTCGGGTTCAGTTCGTCCAGGCGGCGGCGGTCATCCGCATTCATCAGGTCGACTTCGGCCAGTTCCAGAGGCAGGCCGAGGTGGATCGCCGTCATCAGGGCACGGCGGGCATTCGAAGACATGGGGTGGTGGTACAGGCGCATGGTGGATGGCTCCGGTGAGTGAAGAAGCCACCATCGTAGAACCAGTCACTGACAGTTTTTGTCAGGAGCGCATCTCAGGATTCCGGGTCGATATCGTGCGCCTTGCGCCAGGTATCGAGCAAGGCGTGGCGGCGCGTGGGATAGCGCTCCTCATGCCGCCGCACGTCGGCGATGCGGTCGATGCGGAAATGCCGGTAATCGCCGCGCAGCTCGCACCAGGCGGCCAGCAGGCGCTTGCCTTCAAAAAAGGCCAGGGCAAACGGCCACACCGTGCGCGAGGTGGCGCTGCCATGCTCATCCTGATAGGCGAGCGTGAGCTTCTGTTCGTAGCGAATCGCCTCGCGCACCGGCTGCACATAGCGGTCGGCCGGCTGCGTGCCATCGGCGGGAACACCCAGCGGCACCCACAAGCTGGTCTCGGCCATGCTGTCGCGCAGGTCGCGCGGCGAGGCGGCCGCGATCTTCGCCAGGGCATTGCCGGCCGCCTGCGCCAGGCCCGCATCGCCCTGGCGGCGCACCCAGCGCGCGCCCAGCACCAGCGCTTCCAGTTCATCGGGTCCGAACATCAGCGGCGGCAGAAAGGCGCCACGGCGCAGCACATAGCCGATGCCGGCCTCCCCCTGCAGGGGCGCGCCCAGTTCGGCCAGGGTCTGGATATCGCGGTAAATCGTGCGCTCCGATACCCCCAGCTGCTGCGCCAGCTGGGCCGCCGTGACGGGCACGCGCCTGGCGCGCATGGCGTCCATCAGCAGGAACAAACGGCCGCTGCGGCTCATGGACAGGCCTGCAAAGCCTGGTCGCCCATCACCAGGGCGGACAGGGCCGGCACGTACAGATAGCCGTCCGGCGCCAGGCGCGCCGCGCGCGGGCCTTCGTCCACGCCGGTGATGCCGTAGCAGCGCTGCAGCCGTGCCGCCCCCGGCCACCAGTAGACGGCCGCCTCCTGGTCGGGAAAGCGCTGGCGCACGCCATCGGCCCGCGCCGCCACTTGCCGAAAGTCGCGGTAAAAGGCGGGGGCTATGCCCAGCTCCACGGCAAACGCCGCTTCCTGCGCCGCCGTGTCGGCCAACCGGGCCGCCAGTGCCGCCGTTTCACTGCCGAGGTCCTCAGCCGCCACGCCCGCCTCGATCAGGCTGCGGCGCATGTGCTGCGGGCCTTCCTGCGCGCGCAGAAAGGCCGTGTCCTGCAGCGCCAGCACGGCGGTGTCCGGAATGCTTTTGCGTTGCGCGGCCGGGAAAAGGTACAGGGCGCAGCTGCCCGCGCACACCGTGTCAATGGCGATATCGAGCCGTAGCTGGCGCACCAGGCGTCCCAGCTGCATGGCCGACTGCGGCTCGCCGCCATCGCTATTGACGCGCAACAGCGTCGTAGCCGACGTGGCCAGCAGCCGCAGCTTGTCCACGTCGCCATCGGCAACCGGGCCGCGCAGGGTGATGCTATCGCTGCCAGTGCGGCTGAACTCGGCGGCGCCGGCCAATGCCGTCACGCCCGCCATCATACCTACGCATAAAAAACGCTTCATCGTCATCCACCACAAAAAAAAACGACCACCGCAAACGGTGATCGTTCTTCATTCAAGCTGCAAAAAGCCCTGCGCTTACACCACGGCGCCGTCGGTTTCGTCTTTTTCCTTGACCGGCTTGATCAAGTCTTCGCGCTTGACGCCCAGCCACATGGCGATCGAGGCCGCGACGAACACGGATGAGTAAATACCGAAGCAGATACCGATGGTCAGCGCCAGTGCGAAGTGGTGCAGGGTCTGGCCGCCGAAGACCAGCATCGACAGCACCATCATCTGGGTCGAACCGTGGGTGATGATGGTACGCGAAATGGTGCTGGTGATCGCGCTGTCGATCACTTCATGCACGGAAGCCTTGCGCTGCTTGCGGAAGTTTTCGCGGATACGGTCAAAGATCACCACCGATTCGTTGACCGAGTAACCGAGCACCGCCAGGATCGCCGCCAGCACCGTCAGCGAGAATTCCCACTGGAAGAAGGCGAAGAAGCCCAGGATGATGACCACGTCATGCAAGTTGGCGATAATCGCCGAAACGGCGTATTTCCACTCGAAGCGCACGGCCAGGTAAGCCATCACGCCCAGGATCACCATCACCAGCGCGTTCAGGCCGTTCTGCGTCAGTTCCTCGCCCACTTGCGGGCCGACGAATTCGACTTTCTGCAGCACCAGCGCTTCGGCGCCAGCGGCGTCCACGCAGGCGGTCTTGATGACGTGCTCGCCCTTTTCAGTGACGGTATCGATGCCCTTGGTCGTGCCTTGCTCGGCCTTGCACAGCGTTTCAAACACGCGCTGCGAAGTGTTCGCGGCGCTGACGCCCTTTTCCACCGGCAGGCGGATCATCACGTCGCGCGCCGTATCGAAACTGGTCACGCCCGGCTCTTCATAGCCCATGCCGATCAGGCTGCCGCGTATGCCTTCAAGGTTGGCCGCTTTCGGGTATTTGACCTCCATCACGGTGCCGCCCTTGAATTCCACTGACAGGTGCAAGCCCTTGTGGAACAGGAAGAAGACGGCGGCAATGAAGGTCACGGCCGAAATCACGTTGAAAATCAACGCATGGCGCATGAAGGGAATATCTTTTTTGATCCGGAAAAATTCCATGAAATCCTCTGAGTTCTGTTCTGTGCGTCCGGCGGCTGGGCCACCGGACACGATCGCTGTTGTCGCTATGGGGTGAGTCGGGGCCGCCGCTTATTTGCTGGTGCCCGGCACCCACACCGTGCCGATCGACAAGGTCGTCAGCTTTTTCTTGCGGCCATACCAGAGGTTGACCACGCCGCGCGACACGAACACGGAGGAGAACATCGACGTCAGGATGCCCAGGCAATGCACGACGGCAAAGCCGCGCACCGGACCGCTGCCGAAGGCCAGCAACGCCAGGCCGACGATCAGGGTGGTCACGTTCGAGTCGAGAATCGTGGCCCATGCACGGTCGAAGCCGGCGGCGATCGCCGCTTGCGGCGTACTGCCGGCACGCAACTCTTCACGGATACGTTCATTGATCAGCACGTTGGCGTCAATCGCCATGCCCAGCGCCAGCGCGATCGCGGCGATACCTGGCAAGGTCAGCGTCACCTGGATCATCGACAGCAGGCCGACCAGCAGCAGCAGGTTGGTGGCCAGGGCCAGCACGCTGAAGGCGCCGAACAGCATGTAGTAGGCGATCATGAAAATGGCGATGGCGATGAAGCCATACAGGGTCGAATGGAAGCCCTTGGCGATGTTTTCCGCGCCCAGTTGCGGTCCGATCGTGCGTTCTTCGATGACGGTCATCGGTGCGGACAAGGCGCCCGAGCGCAGCAGCAGCGCCAGTTCATTCGCGTTTTCCGCGCCGCCCATGCCGGTGATCTGGAAGCGCGAACCGAGTTCCTGCTGGATGGTCGCCACCGACAACACTTCCGGCTTGCCCTTTTCAAACAGCACGATGGCCATGCGCTTGCCCACGCGTTCGCGCGTCGCTTCGCGCATCTTGCGGCCGCCGTCGCCGTTCAGGTCGATCGACACGGCCGCTTGCTGGTTCTGGTCGAAGCTGGCCGTGGCGCTGGAGATATAGTCGCCCGTCAGGATCACGTCTTTCGACAGCACGACAGGCACGCCTTTGCCAACCGTAAACAATTCCGAGTTGAACGGGATGGCGCTCGACAGTTCCGTGCCAGGCACGATGCCTTCGTCGACCAGGCGCACTTCCAGCGTGGCCGTGCGGCCGATGATGGCTTTGGCGCGAGCCACGTCCTGCACGCCAGGCAGCTGCACCACGATACGGTCAGGACCTTGCTGCTGGATCAGCGGCTCGGACACGCCCAGCTCATTGACGCGCTTGGACAGGGTGGAGATATTCTGTTTCACGCCTTCGTCGATGGTGGCTTTCAGGGCCGCCGGTTTCAGGGTGATGTTCAGTTTCAAATCGCTGCCTTCGCCCGCATCGGCGAACGCCAGTTCCGACATCTGGTCGGACAGCACATTCTTGGCCTTCAGGCGCGTTTCCGCGTCGCGGAAGTTGATCTGCACGCTGTCACCCACGCGCTCGATGCCGGCGTGACGGATATTCTTGTCGCGCAGCACGCTACGCGCGGCGGACTGGACGCCCTGGATTTTCTTGTTCAGTACGGCTTTCGCATCGACCTGCATCAGGAAGTGCACGCCACCGCGCAAGTCCAGGCCCATGTACATGGGCAAGGCATGCAATTTTTGCATCCACATTGGCGTATTGGCTTGCAGGTTGACCGTGACGATGTACGCAGGGTCGCTGGCATCCGTATTCAGGTCCTTTTCCAGCACCAGTTTTGCCTTGAACTGGGTATCGGGATCGGCGAAACGCACGCGCACGGAGGCGAGGTTGCCCGCGCCATCCATGGTGACACCTTCCGACTTGACGTTCTCTTTCGTCAATATTTCCGCGACTTGCGTCATCAGCTCGGCCGTCACTTTGACAGTCGACTTGCCGCTGGTTACTTGCAGCGCCGGTGATTCACCGAAATAATTGGGCGCCGTATAGAGTGCGCCCAGCAATAAGGCGACGACGATGATGATGTATTTCCAGGCAGGATAGCGATTCATAGTGATTCAGCGTTCAGTGTTGAGCGTCGGAGGCGTCGCGAGGGGCGGCGGGTAGCCGCCCCGGGGCATCATTGCCAAGGCAATGACAGCGAGGAATTACAGCGCCTTCAGGGTGCCTTTAGGCAGCAAGGTGGTAATGGAGCTCTTTTGTACCGTGACTTCGGTGCCGGTCGCCACTTCGATGGTGACGTAAGCGTCCACTACCTTGACAACACGGCCCAGCATGCCGCCAGCGGTGACGACTTCGTCACCCTTGGCCAGCGCGTCCATCATCGCCCGTTGTTCTTTGGCGCGTTTTTGCTGTGGACGGATCATCAGGAAATACATGACCACGAACATCAATACCAGCGGCAGGAAGCTGGTCAGGTTGCCGCCGAAGCCGAGGGCGTCGGTTGGGGCTTGCGCATAAGCGTTGGAAATGAAAAACACGGTGACTCCAGTTCTAATCAGTTTGAAAAAATAGCGCTGTATTCTAGCATTGGCTATACGTCATAACCCGAATTGCAGGCATGGCAACTTTAAGTGGGGCTAAAAAGGCATTATGCAATGCTTTATCGCCCCAGTCCAAGCACCAATACACAAAACTTCCAGCGCTGCTGCCGCCAGGGCGCAAGCTAAGCTTTTCTTAAGTTCCGCGTGCGCGTTCCGCATGGAATTGCAGGGTAAACGCATGGAAACGGTCTTCATCGAGCGCTTCACGCATCTGGCGCATCAAGTCCAGGTAGTAATGCAGGTTGTGGATGGTGTTCAGGCGCGCGCCGAGGATTTCCTTGGAACGGTGCAAATGGTGCAAATAGGCGCGCGAAAAGTTGCGGCAGGCGTAGCAGCTGCAGGTCTCGTCGAGCGGTGCCTGGTCTTCCTTGTACTTGGCGTTCTTGATCTTGATGTCGCCAAAACGGGTAAACAGCCAGCCATTGCGGGCGTTACGCGTCGGCATGACGCAATCGAACATGTCGATGCCGTTCGACACGCCGGCCACCAGGTCTTCCGGCGTGCCCACGCCCATCAGGTAATGCGGCTTGTTGGCCGGCAGGCGCGGGCCCACGTGGGCCAGCATGCGCATCATGTCTTCCTTCGGCTCGCCGACGGACAGGCCGCCGATGGCGATGCCGGGGAAATCGATCTCTTCGAGCTTGGCCAGAGACTCGTCGCGCAGCATTTCGAACATGCCGCCCTGCACGATGCCGAACAGCGCGTTCGGGTTTTCACCGCGGTGGAACTCGTCTTTCGAGCGCTGCGCCCAGCGCAAGGACATGCGCATGGACTTGGCCGCTTCCTCGATGGTGGCCGGGCGGCCTTCGATTTCGTACGGCGTGCATTCGTCGAACTGCATGACGATGTCGGAATTCAGGACGCGCTGCACCTGCATCGACACTTCCGGCGAGAGGAACAATTTATCGCCGTTGATGGGCGAATTGAAATGCACGCCCTCTTCCGTGATCTTGCGCATGGCGCCCAGCGAAAACACCTGAAAGCCGCCCGAATCGGTCAAGATCGGCTTGTTCCAGCCCATAAAACCGTGCAAACCGCCGAATTTCTCCATGACGGTGTTACCAGGACGCAACCACAAGTGAAAGGTGTTGCCCAGGATGATCTGCGCGTCGATCTCGTTGAGTTCCAGCGGCGACATCGCCTTGACGGTGCCGTAAGTGCCCACTGGCATGAAGATCGGCGTCTGCACGACGCCATGGTTGAGTTTCAAGGTGCCGCGGCGTGCCTTGGTCAGGCCGCTCGTGTCGGTCTTGAGTAATGTAAATTCCAGCATGGTCAGTCTTTCACGGGGGTATCAAGGTTCAGCGCAGCGCGCGATTGCGTAGTCAGCAGCATCGCATCGCCATAGCTGAAGAAACGGTAGTTCTGCGCGATCGCATGCGCGTAGGCGTTGCGGATCGGCTCATAGCCGGCAAAGGCCGACACCAGCATCAGCAGGGTCGACTTTGGCAAATGGAAGTTGGTGATCAGCCGCGTCACCGTTTTAAACGCATAGCCGGGCGTGATGAACAGGGCCGTATCGGCGCTGCCCGCCAGCAGCTGGCCGCTTTGCGAGGCCGATTCCAGCGCGCGCAAGCTGGTCGTGCCGACAGCGACCACGTCGCGCCCGGCAAGTTGGGCGGCACGCATGGCGTCGACGGTCTCCTGCGGCATGGTGTACCACTCGGTATGCATCTTGTGTTCGGCCAGTACTTCCGTGCGCACGGGCTGGAAGGTGCCGGCGCCCACGTGCAGGGTCACATAGGCAAAATTGACGCCCTTGGCCTTCAACTGGTCGAGCAGGGCCTGGTCGAAATGCAGGCCGGCCGTCGGCGCGGCGACAGCGCCGGGCACCTTGTTGAACACCGTCTGGTAGCGCGTTTCGTCGAATTCGTCCGCATCGTGCTCGATATACGGCGGCAGCGGCAGGCGGCCATGCGCCTCGATCAGCTCGAACACGTCGGCCTCGAAGTGCAAAGTAAAAAATTCGCCGGCGCGCTGGCCGACCGTGACATCGAAGGCGTCGGCCAGGCGGATGCGGCAGCCGGGCGGCGGCGACTTCGACGCGCGCACCTGGGCCAGCACGGTGCGCTCGTCGAGCACGCGCTCGACCAGCGCCTCGATCTTGCCGCCGCTTTCCTTCACGCCGAAGAAGCGCGCTTTCAGCACGCGGGTATCGTTCATCACCAGCAGGTCGCCCGCCTGCAACAGCCCGACGATATCGGCGAAGCTGCGGTCGACCAGGGCGTCGCCGTCCAGATGCAACAGGCGCGAGGCGCTGCGCTGGGCCAACGGAGTTTGCGCAATGTTTTCTTGCGGCAAATTAAAATCGAAATCGGAAAGCGAATACATGCGTTTTGCTTCAAAAGTACGTCAAAAATGATTAGGAGTGCGCAATGGAACATCTGGCACTATACTGTGCGCCTATACAGGCATTACAATAATCCGCCGCAACAAATTATGATTGCGGTACGCACAGGGTGTGCCGGACAACCCTCTATTTTACGCTAGCGGCACAAAAATCTCCGATATGTCCGAACCCAAGCCCGATCTTCCTCCCACAGCCAAGCCCGCCGCGAAGCCGAAAGCCGTCAAAAAGGTGGTCAGCACGGAAAGCCGGCTGGCCAAACTGGGCTTGCGCACGGATATGGACCTGGTGCTGCACTTGCCGATGCGCTACGAGGATGAGACCAAGGTCTACACGATACGCGACGCCTGCCTGCGCGGCGGCGAGTCGTGGCAAGTGGAAGGGGTCGTCACCAAGTGCGAAGTCAATTTCAAGCCGCGCAAGCAATTGCTGGTGACGATCGCCGACGAAACGGGCAATTTGCTGCTGCGCTTCATGAATTTCTACGGCAGCCAGGTCAAGCAACTGGCCGAAGGCACGCGGGTACGCGCGCGCGCCGAACTCAAACACGGCTTTTTCGGCGCCGAGATGGTGCACCCGACGTATAAAGTGGTCAACGAGGGCGCGCCGCTGCCCACAGCGCTGACGCCCGTGTATCCGTCCGGCGAAGGCTTGTCGCAGCACGTGCTGCGGCGCGAAATCGCCGACGCCATGCGCCGCATCGACTGGCACGACACCTTGCCTGACGAGCTGTTGCGCCAGATGCAGCTGTCGCCGTTCCGCGCCGCCGTGCACCTGCTGCACTATCCGCCGCAGGACATCGATGAAAGCGCGCTGATGGACCGCTCGCACCCGGCCTGGGTGCGCATGAAATTCGATGAGCTGCTGGCGCAGCAGCTGTCGCTGAAACGCGCCCAGCGCGCGCGCCGCTCGAAAGGCGCGGCGTCCCTGCCCATCGTCGGCACTTTATCGAACGCCTTCGGCGCCGCCCTGCCCTTCAAGCTGACGGGCGCACAGGCGCGCGTGCTTGAGGAAATCCGCGCCGACCTGCGCCAGCCGTATCCGATGCAGCGCCTGCTGCAGGGCGACGTCGGCAGCGGCAAGACGGTGGTGGCGGCGTTGTCCGCCACGCAAGCGATCGACAGCGGCTACCAGGCCGCGCTGATGGCGCCCACGGAGATCCTGGCCGAGCAGCACTTCCGCAAGATCGCCGCCTGGATGGAGCCGCTGGGCGTGAAGGTCGCCTGGCTGACGGGCAGCCTGAAGAAAAAGGAAAAGACGGCGGCGCTGGCCCTGATCGAATCGGGCGAAGCGCAGCTGGTGATCGGCACGCATGCGCTGATCCAGGACAATGTGCTGTTTGCCAAACTGGGCCTGGTCATCGTCGACGAGCAGCACCGCTTCGGCGTGGGCCAGCGCCTGACCCTGCGCAACAAGGGCGACAGCGCGGCCGTGCCGCACCAGCTGATGATGTCGGCCACGCCGATCCCGCGCACCCTGGCCATGACGTATTACGCCGACCTGGAAGTGTCGGTGATCGACGAGCTGCCGCCGGGACGCAGTCCCATCGTCACGCGCGCCATCGACCAGAACCGGCGCGACGAGGTCATCGCCCGCGTGTATGCGGCCGCGCTGGAAGGCCGGCAAGTGTACTGGGTCTGTCCGTTGATCGAGGAATCGGAAGCGCTGCAGCTGCAGACGGCCACCGACACCTGCATGATGCTGGCCGAAGCCCTGCCCGCGCTGCAGGTGGGTCTCGTGCACGGCCGCTTGAAAGCGGCGGAAAAGCAGGAAGTGATGGATGCCTTCATCGCCGGCCAGATCCACGTGCTGGTGGCCACCACCGTCATCGAGGTGGGCGTCGACGTGCCAAACGCCTCGCTGATGGTGATCGAGCACGCCGAGCGTTTTGGTTTGTCGCAGCTGCACCAGTTGCGCGGCCGCGTGGGACGCGGCACGGCGGCCAGCGCCTGCCTGCTGCTGTATCAAGGCCCGCTGGGCGGCGTGGCGCGCCAGCGTTTGATGACCATGCGCGAAACGACGGACGGTTTTGAAATCGCCCGCCGCGACCTGGAAATCCGCGGTCCTGGGGAATTCCTCGGCGCGCGCCAGTCCGGCCAGGCCATGCTGCGCTTCGCCGACCTGGAAACGGACCAATGGTTGGTCGATCAGGCGCGCGACGTGGCGCACGATCTGCTGCACGCCACCACCGCGGCGGCGGCGGCCACCGTGGAAGCGCATCTGGCGCGCTGGCTGGGTGGCAAGGAAGAGTTTTTGAAGGTGTAGTCGGATTACGCGCTGCGCGCTAATCCGACTTCTGGCGCAATCCGACAACATTCACTCCCGCCCTACACCGTCCATCGCCGCACCACCCCCGCCCCAATCCTCTGCACACAAGCCGTGCTTTACATACCGGTGAAAACTGGAATACGGCCAATCGATGACTTTACTCACCAAGCCATGCTTGACGGGGTTGTAATGGATGTAATCGACATGCTTTATCAAGTCGCGCTCATCGCGTAGCAGATGCTCCCAGTAACGATGCTGCCAAACGTCTTTCAATCCTGCATGCTTGCTGAACCACGTCTTGATCAGCCTCCAGCGCGTCATGAAATCGGCATCGCCTGCAGGTAAGGTCCATATGCAATGCAGGTGATCGGGCAGGATGACAATGGCCTCGATGTCGAATGGCCGTTTCTGGCGCACGGCGCGGAAAGCATCCCGCAGCACATCCACGGCAGTGGCGGTAGCAAAAACGAGCCGGCGACGGGCAGTCACCACCGTAAAGAAAAAGCTGCCGCCTGGCTGAAATGCGCGTCGGTATCGCATGATTTCGGGTGTTGTCGGATTACGGCCTGCGGCCTAAGCGCCGTCGATATTGCTTATTTCCCGGTGTTGTCGGATTACGGCCTGCGGCCTAATCCGACCTACGCAAATACGCTGACGGCAGGTCGGGTAGGTCGGATTAGCGTAGCGTAATCCGACTTCTGGCGTAATCCGACTTCTGGCGTAATCCGACTTCTGGCGTAATCCGACTTTTCGCAAACCACCTTGTGCCCGCGCAGCCTACATGCACATCCAGAAGCGGTTCGCCAGGTCGAGCATGAAGTCGGGGCGCAGATAGGCCAGGAAGACGATGGCTAGCAGCGCGGCGCCAGCCAGACGCCACAGCCATGTGCGCCAGTTGCCCATTACGCGGCCACCGCCGTGCGCTTGACGGCGCGCTCGTCGATGGGCAGGTTGATCAGCGCGGCCAGCAAGCCCAGGCCGATGGTGATCATCCACACGATGTGGTAACTGCCCTGGTGCTCGTACAGATAGCCGCCCAGCCACGCGCCCAGGAAACTGCCCACCTGGTGCGAGAAGAACACCATCCCGGCCAGCATCGACAGGTGCTTGACGCCGAAAATACCGGCGATGATGCCGTTCGTCAGCGGCACGGTCGACAGCCACAGCACGCCCATGCCGGCGGCAAACAGATACACGGACCACGCCGACAATGGCGCCAGCAGGAACACGGTGATGACCACGGCGCGCGTCACGTAGATGGCCGACAGCAGGTAGCGCTTGGCGATCTTGCCACCGAGTTTGCCCGCGTAGTAAGAGCCGACGATGTTGAACAGGCCGATCAGGGCCAGCGCCGTGACGGCGATGTTCGGATTCATCAGGCCCTGGTCCTTCAGGTAGGCCGGCAAATGCACGCCGATGAAGACCAGCTGGAAACCGCAGACAAAATACCCTGCCAGCAGCAGCCAGAACGAGCGGCTGGCGATAGCTTCGCTGAAGGCGGCGCCAACGCTTTGCTGCGGCCCACTGGCGTGCGAGACGGGTGGCTCGCGCAGATAAAAGGCCATCGGGATCATGGCCAGCAGCACCAGCGCGGCCAGCACATAAAAGGCGTTTTGCCAGCCCACGGCGGAAATCAGCTGCTGCTCCACCGGCATCATCAGGAACTGGCCGAACGAGCCGGCCGCCGACGAGATGCCGAAGGCCCACGAGCGCTGCTCGGGCGGCGCGCTGCGGCCGATGATGCCGCTGATGGCGCCGAAGGCCGTGCAGGCCAGCGCCAGGCCGATGAAGATACCGGAACCGGCGATGAACAGCACGGGTTGCGTCACGAGCGCCATCCACACCAGGCCCGCCATGTAGCTGATGGCGCCGACGATGACGACGCGCATGGTGCCGAAACGGTCGGCCGCCATGCCGGCGAACGGACCGAAGACACCCCACATCAGGTTTTGCATGGCCAGCGCCAGCGAATACGTTTCGCGCGTCCAGCCATTCGCTTGCGAGATCGGCTGCATCCAGAAGCCCAGCCCATGGCGCACGCCCATCGCCAGGGTCAGGACGACGCCGCTGGCGATGAGGACGGTTTTCAGGCTGGGGCGGGATGAGGGCAATGTCATGGCGAATTCCTGTTTAGGCCTGTTCACGCCTGGTCGGCGGGGTACACGAGACCGATCTGGCCACGCATGGTGTCAAGGTTGTGCATCAGCGCCACGCTGTCCGCGTGCGGCATGACGGGACTTTCCAGCAGGCCGGCGCGGATGCAGCGCATCGCTTCGATGGCCTCGTGCGCGTAGCCATTGCCCAGGTGCGGCACGGCGACGACGCGGCGCGCGCCATCCATCGCTTCGACGATCAGGTGATCGGGCTTGTAAAAACGGTTGGGCAGGCGGATGCGTCCCAGGCTGCCGGAAATGGTCATTTCCGTGGGCGTCTGCGCGCGCAGGCTGCAGGCACAGGACGAGGTGCCGCCGCCCGCGTGCAGCAAGGAAAATACTACCTGCTCATCGACGCCGGTGACGCCCATCTCGGCCAACGCCTGCACGGCCGATACCGGACCGAGGAAAAACGCCGCCATCGACAGCGGATAGATGCCCACATCGAGCAGCGCGCCGCCGCCGAGTTCGGGATTGAACATGCGGTGTTCGGGCGGGAAATTGGCGACAAAGCCGATATCGGCCTGCACTTGCCGCAGCACGCCGATTTCGCCGCTGGCGATGATGCGCCGCGCTTCCTGCACGGCGGGCAGGAAGCGGCTCCACATGGCTTCCATCAAAAACAGCTTTTTTTCGCGTGCCATATCGACCATGGCCTGCGCTTCGCGCGCGTTCATGGTGAACGGCTTTTCGCACACGACGTGCTTGCCGGCGGCCAGGCACAGCAAGGCGTTTTCCGCATGCAGCGTGTGCGGCGTGGCGATGTAGATCACGTCCACGCCAGGATCGTCAGCCAGCGCCTGGTAGGAGCCGTGGCAGCCTTCGATGCCGAATTCGGCGCCAAAGGCCTGCGCGCCGGCGGCGCTGCGCGAAGCGACCGCCACCAGTTGCGCACCGGGCGCGTCGCGCAAGCCATGGGCCATCGCGCGGGCGATCTTGCCGGTACCGAGGATGCCCCAGCGGACGGTGTTTTCCATGCTATTGATCTCTTTCTGCGCCAGCTGCCTTGCGCTTGGGGCGGAACACCGCCGCGTCATTGTAAAAATCGTCGTCCTGGCCCTCGCACCAGCCGGGTAAACCCAGCACGGGTAGCGGCGTGAAATCGGCTGTCGTCAAGCCATCGCTGGCCAGGTCTTGCGCCACCCGCTCGTCGAGCCAGGCGCGGCGTGCCGCATCATCGAGTGCGAAGTAGGCGTCGCCGGCAAAAATCACGCGCGTGTGCGCCGTGATGGCCTTGCGCGGCGCCACCAGTTTTTCCATCAGCGCGTGGCCGAACAGCCAGACTTCGGCGTCGCCGCCCGCGCCAAATTTCTCGCGTTGCGCAATGAACGCGCTGCGCCAGTCGTGCCCGCGCAGCGCCGTTTCCAGCGCGCGTCCGGCATCGCTGTCGCGCAGCACCAGCAAGGCGGAATTTTCATCGAAAATCGTCGCGCCGTCGCGTGCCGGACCGCGCGATTTGCCGACGCCGGACAGGGCGATCTGCGCCGCCTGCAGCGCGTTCAATTGCCGCTTGATGCGGGGGAAAGTCAGCCACACGAGCGCGTTGAAAAAATCGTGCAGATTGTCGCGCGTGGGCACGCCGCCCGTCGCGCCGATGAACTCCTCGTAGGCCACGCCTTCGGGCAAGTCCGCTTGCGGCACGAAGGCCAGCGGCAAGCCGGTGGGATTGCGCAAGTCCAGCGCCCGCGCCCGGCCGTTCAGCGCGACGATTACCGTGTCGTGCTGCAGGTCCAGTTGCCGTCGCGCCGGCAGCACCGTGGCAAACCAGGGGCGGGTCCAGTCTATCGATGGCAGCATGGAGCGCTTAGACCATTTTCCAGTTGATCTGCTCGCCCGCGTTGAGCGGAATCACATGGCTGTCGCCCAGCGGCAGCGAGGCTGGCAAAATCCAGCTTTCGCGCTTCAGGGTGATGCTGTCCGTGTTGCGCGGCACGCCGTAGAAGGCCGGGCCGTGGAAGCTGGCGAACGCTTCCAGTTTATCCAGCGCGCCGGCCCGTTCGAACGCTTCGGCATACATTTCCATCGCGTGCAGGGCCGTGTAGCAACCGGCGCAGCCGCAAGCCATCTCCTTGGCGCCTTGCGCGTGCGGCGCCGAGTCGGTGCCGAGGAAGAAACGCTCGTCGCCGCTGGCGGCGGCCGTCATCAGCGCCAGGCGGTGCTCTTCGCGCTTGAGGATGGGCAGGCAGTAGTAATGCGGGCGGATGCCACCCTTGAAAATCTCGTTACGGTTGTACAGCAGATGATGCGCCGTGATGGTGGCGGCGATCGGGCCTTCCGCTTCGGCCACATACTGCGCAGCATCCTTGGTGGTGATGTGTTCGAACACGACGGACAGAGCCGGGAAGGCGCTGCGCAGCGGACGCATCACGCGCTCGATGAAGACGGCTTCGCGGTCGAAGATGTCGATTTCCGGGTCCGTCACTTCGCCGTGCACGAGGAAGGGCATGCCCACTTCCTGCATCACTTCGAGCACCTTGTAGCAATTCTTCAAATCCGTCACGCCCAGGTCGGAATTCGTCGTGGCGCCAGCCGGATACAGCTTCACAGCCTGCACGATGCCGCTGTCCTGCGCGCGGCGGATTTCGTCGGGCGAAGTGTTGTTCGTCAGGTACAGCACCATCAGCGGATCGAAGTTCACGCCTTCGGGCACGGCGGCCAGGATGCGCTCGCGGTAGGCGCTGGCGTCCGCCGTGGTGGTGACGGGCGGCTTCAGGTTCGGCATGACGATGGCGCGGCCGAACTGGCGCGCGCTGTGCGGCAGCACGCTGGCCATGACGGCGCCATCGCGCAGGTGCAAATGCCAGTCGTCAGGACGGGTGATGGTGATGGAGGATGGAACGGCGGCGGGGGTGTGATCGAGTGTGGACATGGCGGCTGCTCTCAGGCGGTCATTGCGGATAACGCCATTTTACCAGCCGCGCGGCAGCAGCACAGGCCGGGGGACGCGAGTGAGGAAGCTCAGGCGACAGCCAGTTTCAGGTGACCGATGGCGTTGGCGGCCGGCTTGACGCTGATCTCGATGTCGTAACCGAGGCGGTTCAGACAATCCATCAGTTTGCGTTCGGACAGGCCGGAAAAATCGCCACGCAACATGCCCGACACCTTGGGTTGCGCGATCCCCATGCGCTGCGCTGCTTCTTCCTGCGTCAATTCCAGCTTGCGCATGGCATTGCGGATTTCCCCCACCAGGCCGGACTTGATTTGCAGCTTGTCGGCGCCGGGCAGGCCCAGGTCGGCAAAGACGTTACCGCTGGACAGTTCAAACTCGGTCTCATCGACGATATGTTTTTTCATGGCGTAACTCCTCGATCCATTGTTGTGCATTCTGCAGGCGGGCGCGCACCAGATCCATTTCCTGCTTCGGCGTCGCGATACCGCTCTTGCTCTTCTTTTGGAAGCAGTGCAGCACGAACACCGCCTCCTCGAACTTCACCGTGTAGACGGCGCGATAGGTGCCACCCACACCATCGTCGATGATTTCCAGCACGCCAGCACAGCCAAAACCGTGCAATACCTTGGCGCTGTCATGGCGCTCACCTCGCTGCGCCAGGTCCAGCGCATGGCCGAAGAATGAACGGATGTCCACAGGCAAGGCCATCAACTCTTTCTTGGTGGAAGCAACCCACACCAGCGGCTTGTGAGGCTTTGGAGTGATCTTCATGAATTATACCTTTATTAGTATAAATAGGAAGGATTTGACTGGTAAAGAATCAGCGTACGGCGGATTGACTGGAGATCATTTGCGGCAAACCAAGCGCGAGCGGCTGACAGACAACAAAACGGCCGGTGTCAACCGGCCGCTCGTGGCATCAGAACGAAGAGCATCAGGACTTGGCCGGCGCCATCTCCTGCTTCGCCACCCAGGCGCGAATATCGGCCAGCATCCGGTCCAGCGCGGCGCGGTCGTACACGTGGCCACGGCTGACCACCAGGCGGATCCGGCGCGTGGCTTTGATGTCCTGCAGCGGGTTCGCGTCGAGCACCAGCAAATCGGCCGCCTTGCCGGCCGCCACGCTGCCGTAGCGGTCCAGCTTGCCCAGGAAGCGGGGACCGTTGATGACCGCCGACTGCAAGGCTTGCTGCGGCGTCAGGCCGTACTGCACGTACAGGCCGATTTCATCGTGCAGGGCCTGGCCCGGATAGTCGAAGGAATTCAAAAATCCCGCATCGGTGCCGGCGATGATGCTCACGCCCTGCTGCTGCAAAATCGGCAGCAGCTTTGCCGATTGCTCGAACTGCGCGTGGCGCTGGGCGATCGCTTCCGGGCCATCCTTGGCGGCGCGCTGCACGCGCCAGTCGTAGGTGGCGCGCAAGCCCTTGCCGATGTATTGCAGAGCGGGATCGTGCGTGTGGTCTTCGCGGTCCAGGTAAGCCGTCACGCGCGAACCCCACAGGGTCGGCACGATGGACGTGCCGCGCGCGGCCAGGTAGCTGAAGGCCTTGCGCGCCGTCGGCTCGTCGTAGCTTTGCACGCTGGCGTGCATGGCTTCCTTGCCCGTCATCGCGCCGGCGGCCACCTTGTCCGTCAGCTCCTGCTCGCGCGGCGTGGTGGCGCGCAGCAGGTACGATTGATGTTCGATCGTGCCCAGGCCCGCATCGGCCATCTGCTCCAGCGTCAGCTGCACGGGGATATGGCCCGAAGTGCGCATGCCCCGTTCGCGCGCCTGGCGCAGCGCTTCCAGGTACAGCTCCGGTTTCAGGGTGTTTTCCGTGATCTTCACGAAGTCGACCTGCTGCGCCTGCAGGCCGTCCAGCGCGCGCGTGACCTCCTGCGGCGTGCCCACTTCGATGGTGCCCTTCCACAGCGGCTTGAGGCCTTCGAGCTTGGCGCCAGAGGTAAAGATCGTCGGGCCTTGCAGCTGGCCCGCGTTGATCTGCCGGCGCCATGCCAGCACCGTGTCGGGCAAGTCGCCCGAGCAGTCGCGCACCGTGGTGATGCCATGCGCCAGGTACAAAGGCAGCAGCTGCTTGTTCTCGTCGATCAGCTCGGGGCCGCCGCCGAAATGCACGTGCGTGTCCCACAGGCCCGGCATCAGGTATTTGCCGGGCAGGCGGATGGTCCGCTTCGGCGCATAGCGGCGCAGCTGCGCGTCATCGACGACGGCGACGATGCTGTCGCCCTTGAGCAGCACCGTTTTTCCGGCGACCGCCTTGCCGGCGGCAACGTCGATCACGGTGGCGTCGCGCAGGGCGATGTCGACGGCGATCCTGTCGGCCGCGTGGGCATGCGCGAGCAGGCCAAGCGCCAGCATGGCGCCGGCGATGTGTTTCATGTCAGGCATCCGTACTCAACTTCAAAAAATGAAAAATTAATGGATGATCTTGGCGAGGAAATCGCGCGCGCGGTCCGAGCGCGTGGTGTTGAAGAAGTCATCCTTGCTGCAATCCTCGATGATCTTGCCCTGGTCCATGAAGACGATGCGGTTGGCCACGCGCTTGGCAAAACCCATTTCATGGGTGACGACCATCATCGTCATGCCTTCCTGCGCCAGGCCCACCATCACGTCGAGCACCTCGTTGATCATTTCCGGATCGAGCGCCGACGTGGGCTCGTCGAACAGCATGGCGATCGGGTCCATCGACAGCGCACGGGCGATCGCCACGCGCTGCTGCTGGCCGCCCGACAGCTGGCCCGGAAACTTGTCCTGCTGCGACAGCAGGCCCACGCGGTCCAGGTATTTCAAGCCCTTGGCATTGGCTTCGTCGGCGCTGCGACCGAGCACCTTGATCTGGCCGATGGTCAGGTTTTCGCGGATGGACAGATGCGGGAACAGTTCGAAATTCTGGAACACCATGCCGATGCGCGCGCGCAGTTTCGACAAATTCGTTTTCGGATCGTTGACGCTGATGCCGTCGACGATGATCTGCCCCTGCTGTATCGGTTCGAGGCCGTTGACGGTCTTGATCAGGGTCGACTTGCCGGAGCCGGACGGGCCGCAAATGACCATCACGTCGCCCTTGGCGACCTCGGTGGTGCAATCGGTCAGTACCTGGAACTGGCCATACCATTTGCTGACGTTATTGAGTTCAATCATCTTGTTCTTTCTTTTACGGTTAGCGAATGATGGCGACGCGTTTCTGCAGGCGTTTTACCAGGAACGACAAGGCATAGCACAGCACGAAATACACGACGGCGACAAACACATACATTTCCACCAGGCGGCCGTCGCGCTGCGCGATTTTCGAGGCGGCACCGACGAAATCGGGGATCGACAACACGTACACGAGCGACACGTCCTGGAACAGCACGATGGTCTGCGTCAGCAGCACGGGGATCATGTTGCGGAAGGCCTGCGGCAGCACGATGCTGCCCATGGTCTGCGCGTAGTTCATGCCCAGCGCCTGGCCGGCCCATACCTGGCCGCGGGGAATCGACTGTATGCCACTGCGCATGATCTCGCAATAGTAGGCCGCCTCGAACATGATGAAGGTGATCAGCGCGGAAGAAAATGCGCCCACTTTCACGGGTTCGTTCGCACCGATGACCCAGGCGGCGATGTACGGTACCAGGAAGTAGAACCAGAAAATCACCAGCACCAGCGGGATCGAGCGTATCAGGTTGACGTAGCTCGATGCCACGCCCGAGATGAGGCGGTTGCTGGACAGGCGCATCAGCGCCAGCAGTGTGCCCAGCACGATGCCGCCCACCATGGCCAGCGCCGTCAGTTTCAGGGTGAAGACCATGCCGGTCTGGAACAGGTAAACCCACGAACGGGAGATGACATCGAAATCGAAGTTACCTAACATGTCAGTGTCCTCCCGTCTTGGCGCCGGCGACGATGAAGCCCGGGATGGCGACCTTTTTCTCGATCAGGTGCATCAGCACCACCACCAGCAGGTTGACGACGACGTAGATGATGGTGGCAGCCGAAAACGCCTCGAACACCTGGAAGGAAAACTCCTGGATGGCGCGCGCGCTGGCCGTCAGTTCGATCAGGCCGATCGTCAATGCCACGGAACTGTTCTTGATGATGTTCAAAAATTCGCTGGTCAGCGGCGGCATGATGACGCGCGCGGCCATCGGCAGCAAGATGAAACGGTAGGTTTGCGGCAGGGTCAGGCCCAGCGCCGTGCCGGCCAGTTTCTGCCCGCGCGGCAGCGCCTCGATACCCGTCGTCACCTGCACGGCCACGCGCGAGGAGGTGAAAAAGCCCAGGCACAGCACGGCCGTGACGAACGGTGCGTTCGGCAGCGACTTGACCCAGGCGCCCAGATCCGGTGGCAGCAACTCCGGCATGACGAAATACCACAGGAACATCTGCACCAGCAGCGGCACATTGCGGAACAATTCCACATACGCATTGGCCAGGCCCACCAGCCATTTGTTCGGCAGGGTACGGACGGTGCCGATCACCAGGCCCAGGATCAAGGCCATGATCCAGGCCGCACCGGCCGTGGCCAGGGTCCACACCAGGCCGGACCACAGGGTATCCATATACGTGCCCACGCCATCAGGGGACATCTCCCAGAAGATGCGCCAATTCCAGTTGTAATTCATGATCATCCTTCCATGCAGCTCAAGGAAAGCGGCCAGCCGCCTACCCCGCAAATGAAACCGGGAGGCTTGCGCCCCCCGATTTGTTACGCACTCTTGTTACTTCTTCCGTTTGTCCGATGTCTTCTGCGCTTCGGGCACGGCCGCATACGCGGCCGGGTCGCCCGAATCGGTCGGATTCGCAAACACGGCCTTCAATTGCGGCGGCATGGGGAATTTCAGGTTGATGTTTTTCGGAGGAATTGGCGAGGTAAACCATTTCGCATAAATGCGGTTGATGTCGTCGCTCTTGTACAGGCGGATCAGCGCATCGTCGACCACTTTCTTGAAGGCCGGGTCGCCCTTGCGCAGCATGATGCCGTACGGCTCGACCGACAGCGCTTCCTTGGTGATTTCGTAGTCGTTCGGGTTTTTCGAGTTGGCCACTTGCGACGCCAGCAGGATGTCGTCGTTGGCTTCGGCCACCGCGCGGCCCGTTTCCAGCATCAGGAACGACTCAGGATGATCCTTGCCGACGGCAATCGTCATGCCCAGGTTCTTTTCCTTGTTCAAAATCGTCATCTGCTTGATGGTCGACGTGCCGGCCGTGGCCACCAGGGTCTTGCCGCGCAAGTCTTCCAGCGTCTTGATGTTCGAGGTTTTTTTCGACAGCACGCGGTTGCCGATGACGAACATGGTGGGGGCGAACGCCACCTGCTGCTGGCGCTCCAGATTGTTCGTGGTCGAGCCGCATTCGAGGTCGATGGTGCCGTTGGCCATCAGCGGGATGCGGTTGGCCGACGTGACGGGGCTCATCACCACTTTCAGTTCGGTCAGGCCCAGGTGCTTTTGCAGCGCCGTGACGACTTTCATGCACAGGTCGATCGAATAACCCTGGTATTGCTGTTTGTCATCAAGATAGGAGAAGGGCACGGAGCCGTCGCGCACGCCGAGGGTGACGGAACCGGCTTTCTTGATCTTGGCCAAGGTGCCGGTCAATTCCTGAGCCTGGACTGGCGACATGCTGCTGATGACGCCGACGCTGAGCAGCGTGGCGATGATTTTGGTCAATTTCATAAATTCTCCTGGACGGACAAACCGGATACAAAGCCGGACGAAACAACTGTGGTGCAAACGCCACCAATAGAATTAATTTTATTTCATTTTCAGCGCCGAACCAGCCGTTTTCTGCGATTGCCGTCAAATAGGCGCTATACGCGCGCCGGAATCAGCGCGGCTGTAGCATTTTTCCTACTGATTGTCCCCCGCCGATTTATTTTGCCGGCGCCAGCCCCGCCAGCGCATCGTCCTCTTGCGCCTCATCGTCCCGATTCGCCTGCTGGCGTTGCCACATCTGCGCATACAAGCCGTCAAGCGCCAGCAATTGCGGATGCGTGCCCCGCTCGACGATGCGGCCATGGTCAAGCACCAGGATTTGCTGGGCGTCGGCCACCGTCGACAGGCGGTGCGCAATCACCAGGGTGGTGCGGTTTTTGGCGATTTCCTTCAGTTGCGACTGGATCGCCTGCTCGGCCTTGGAGTCGAGCGCCGATGTCGCTTCATCGAAAATCAGGATGGCCGGGTCCTTCAGCAAGGTGCGGGCAATCGCCACGCGCTGCTTTTCGCCGCCCGACAGTTTCAAGCCCCGCTCGCCCACCATGGAATTGTAGCCATCTGGCAAGCTTTCAATAAAATCATGGATCGATGCCGCTTTCGCGGCCGCCACGATGGCGTCCTTGCTGGCGCCCGGCTTGCCGTAGGCGATGTTGTATTCGATGGTGTCATTGAACAGCACCGTGTCCTGCGGCACGATGCCGATGGCCGCGCGCAGGGAATCCTGCGTGATGGTGCGCAAATCCTGGCCATCGATGGTGATGCCGCCGCCATCGACTTCGTAGAAGCGGAACAGCAAACGCGACAGGGTCGACTTGCCCGAGCCGCTGTGGCCCACCACGGCCGTCGTGGTGCCGGCCGGAATCTGGAAATCCACGTCGAACAGGATTTGCCGCTTGGCTTCATAGCTGAAATTCACATGCGCAAAGCGCACGGCCGCGCCCCGCGTGACGAGCGGCTTGGCGTCCGGCGTGTCGGCGATTTCGCGGTTTTCGTTCAGCAGGGAAAACAGGCGCTCCATGTCGGCCAGGCTTTGCTTGATTTCGCGGTAAATGACGCCCAGGAAATTGAGCGGAATATACAGCTGGATCATGAAGGCGTTCACCAGCACCAGGTCGCCCAGGGTCATGCTGCCGTTGATCACGCCCACCGTGGCGCGCCACAGGATCAGGGTGACGGCCGTGGCGATGATCAGCGACTGGCCCGTATTGAGCAGGGACAGGGAAGTCTGCGATTTGACGGCCGCCGATTCATAGCGCTGCAAGCCTTCGTCGTAGCGCTTCGCCTCGTAATCCTCGTTGCCGAAATATTTCACGGTTTCATAGTTGATCAGCGAATCGATGGCCTTGGTATTCGCCTTTGAGTCGAGGTCATTCATGGTGCGGCGGAAATGCGTGCGCCAGTTCGTCACCAAGACGGTAAACGCGATGTAGGACACCAGCGCCACCGTCGTGATCACGGTGAACCAGATGTCGTAATGCAAAACCAGATAGCCGAGCACGAGGGTGATTTCCACCAAGGTCGGCAGGATATTGAACAAGGTATAGGAAATGAGCGAGCCGACACTGCGCGTGCCCCGTTCGATATCGCGCGTCATGCCGCCCGTCTGGCGGTTCAAATGAAAACGCAGCGACAAGGCATGCAGGTGGCGGAACACTTGCAGCGCGATGGTGCGCACGGCCCGCTGCGTGACGCGCGCGAACAGGAATTCGCGCAGCTCGGTAAACAGGGTGGTCGACAGGCGCAGCAAGCCGTAGGCCACCAGCAAGCCCACCGGCAGCACCAGCAGCGCTTGCGGATGCGCCGCCGTGATCGTCATGGCGTCGACGAGTTTTTTCAGGATCAGGGGCACGCCCACATTGGCCAGCTTGGCACCCACCAGGCATAGCAGCGCCAGCAATACTCTCCATTTGTAGACCCATAGATACGGCAGCAAGGTCTTGATGGTGGCGAAATCGCTGTGGCTGGCGGAGGCTGGCGAGCGGGGCGGAGGGGGAGTCTGGGAACGGCGCATGGCGAAGGTCGGCTTTTTATGGTTCAATCGGGGCAATTGTAGCCTTTCATGAGAATAAAAGATGAGCACCTCCCCCGACCGTCCTGATAACTGCCTCGCCTCCGGCCTGCCCGCCGGAAAAATGCCGGAATTGCGCATGATGCCCGCGCCGTCCGACGCCAATGTGTACGGCGACGTGTTCGGCGGCTGGATCATGGCGCAAGTCGATATCGCCGGTTCCCTGCCGGCCACGCGGCGCGCCAACGGCCGTGTCGCCACCATCGCCGTCAATTCCTTCATCTTCAAAAATCCCGTCTTCGTCGGCGATCTGCTGTCCTTCTACGCCGAAATCGTCAAGGTGGGCAATACCTCGATCACCGTCAATGTCGAGGTGTATGCCGAGCGCAACCGCCTGCAGGCGTGCATCGTGAAAGTCACGGAAGCGACCCTGATCTACGTGGCGACGGACTCCGACCGCAAGCCGCGCAAGGTACCGCCGATCGAGACCTTATTGTCGTCCTGACTGTCGCAATAATTCCACACCATGGATAGCCAGCGCCGCATCTTTCTGCAGAGCGCTGCGCGCATCACGGCGCTGGCCGCCGCCGGCAGTGTGCTGTCCGGTTCCAGCGCCAGCGCCGCCACGCGCCTGAACGGCACCGGCTATCCGTTTGCGCTCGGCGTCGCTTCCGGCTCGCCCTTGCCGGACGCCGTCGTGCTGTGGACGCGCATTTGTTACGACCCGCTGCAGGCAGCCGCCACGCCCGCCATCGCCCTGAACGTGCGCTGGGAAGTGGCCGCCGATGAAGGTTTTCGCCGCATCGTCGCCAAGGGCCAGGCCACGGCCACGCCCGCCCTCGCGCACAGCGTGCATGTGGACGTGGCGGGCCTGGCACCCGGACGCTGGTACTGGTACCGTTTTATCTTTGGCGACGCCGTCAGCCCCGTGGGCCGCACGCGCACGGCGCCCGAGCCCGGCTCCATGCCTGCCTCGCTGAAACTGGCAGTCGCCTCGTGCCAGCACTGGGAATTCGGCGCGTATGCCGCGCACCGGCACATCGCGGCGGCGGCGCCGGACCTGGTGGCCTTTCTCGGCGATTACATTTATGAATGGGGGCCATACCAGCTGCAACACCCGAGCCGGGCCATGCGCACGCACGAAAGTTTTACCCTGGACAACTACCGCGCCCGCTATGCGCAATACAAGAGCGACCGGGACTTGCAGGGCGCGCACCTGGCCGCGCCATGGATCGTCACCTGGGATGACCATGAAGTGGCCAACGATTACGGCAACGACCGCGACGAATTGCTCACGCCCACCTTTTTGCAGCGCCGCGCGGCCGCCTACCAGGCGTTTTATGAACACATGCCGCTGCGCCTGCTGCCGCTGGGGCGACGCGGCTTTGTCGACATGCGCATCTACCAGCGCTACGACTGGGGCCGCCTGGCGCGCTTTCACGTACTGGACGACCGGCAATACCGCGCCTACCACGCGTGCGCCAAACCGGGCCGCGGCGGCTCCAATTCCGTCACCACGCGCCACTGTCCCGACTTGCGCAAACCCGGCCGCACCATGCTGGGCGAAGAACAGCAGCGCTGGCTGCAAACCGGTCTCGATGATTCTCCCGCGCGCTGGAACATTTTGGCCCAGCAAACCCTGATGGCGCAAGCTAGCCAGGTGCCCATCGTGCGGCCCGGCGACGAGCGCATCTGGACCGATGGCTGGGACGGTTATCCGATGGCGCGCCAGCACCTGCTCGACGCGCTGCGCAGCAGCCAGGCCAGCAACCCGCTGGTGCTGTCGGGCGACGTGCATACCTTTTATGCGACGGAACTGAGCCGCAACGCCATGCGCCCCACCGGCAAGGATAATCCCGTGCTGGCGACCGAGTTTTGCGGTACCTCCATCACGTCCAGCTCGCGCCCGCAGGCGCGCACCGAGCAGTATGTGGCGATGAACCCGCACATCCGCTACGGACGCAGCGACAAGCGCGGCTATATGTTGATGGAAATTACGCCAGAGAAGACGACGACCCTGTTCCAGGGCCTGGAGAATGCGCGCGACAGCACTTCTACCATCACGACACTGGCCCGCTTTACCGTCCAGGACGGCAAGGCGGGCTTGCAGCCCACTTAGCAGGTACTTTTCAAGGCATCGCGGTAGCGCCGGCTGACGGGTACTTCCCCGCCCGTGGATAGCACGGCACGCGCATCGCCCGATTCCAACGGCACGATGCTCTGTACGAAATCAAGGTTGACGATATAGCTGCGGTGCACCCGCACGTAGCGCTTGCCGTCGAGGCGGCGCTCGATGGCGGCCATGGTCGAGCGCAGCGGATAATCGTGTCCGCGCACATGCAGGTTCACATAATTTCCCCAGGCCTGTATCCACTCGATATCGGCAGCCGGCAACAGAAAATCCTTGCCCAGCTTGCGTACCAGGAAGCGTTCCGGCTGCTGCACCGGCTCCACGGCTGGGCCTTCATCGGGTTCGCCCAGCAGTGTCGCCTCGCCTTGCCAGCGCATCAGCAACAACTGGTAAAAGCCCACGGCCAGCAGGACGAGGAAGTAAGCACGCACATCTTTCAGGTATTCATACGGCAACTCGCGCCACCAGTCGCCAAAATCATAGTGACTGCCCTGGCTCCAATAGGCAATTTTGCGCAAGGCCACCATGGCCGCCACATGCACCAGGCTGTAGACGACCGATGCAGCCAGGTGCCAGCGCAGGTTCTGGCGCTGGAACACCAGGTGTAGCGGCCGGTACTGTCCCGCCAGCACGACCACAGGCACCAGCGCCAGCAGCACCAGATTGCTGCTCCACTCCCACACGGCCACTTCCCAGTATGGCGTAGCGAGCCCGGCGCGCCGCAGGTCAAGCCAGGCCAGCCAGCTGTTGACGCTGGCCTGCAGCAGAGTCAGCACGATCCAGAATCCCGGCTCGGCCACGCGGCGCCAGCGTTGATAACGTTGCAACAGGTCGGTGGAAGAGACGCGCATGACTTCAGCAGGTAAATTAGTTGCACGATTGTAACGTCCCACACCCGTCCCAGGCGATCCATTCGTCCCAGCCAGCAGTCCGCTGGTCACTTCGCGCTGGCTGCCAGCCCCGCCGCTGCCTATGCTGGGCCTTCCTTCACCACTTGCCCACCGATCATGACCATGGACTCCCGCCGTCACGATATCGACGCCTTGCGCTTTCTCGTCTTCAGCCTGCTGATTGTCTACCACACTGCCCTGCTGTACATGGATGGATGGAACTTTCACATGCACAGCAGTTACGCCACCGATGCCTTGAACATGCCGCTGGTCTTCATTAACCGCTGGCGCATGGAAATCGTCTTTCTCATTTCCGGCGTGTCGTGCGCCATGATGACGCAGACCTCGCGCGGCGCCTTCCTCTGGCGCAGAATCAAGCGCTTGCTGCTGCCGCTGCTGTTCGGCATGGCCATCATCATTCCCATCCAGCCGTATTGCGAAGGGGTCAGCAACGGCCTGGTCGAACCAGGCTATGGACAGTTCCTGCTGCATTACTTTGGCGGCCATGCCTGGCCGGCCGGCGCATTTGCAGGCTGGCAATATGGTTTTACGTGGAATCACTTGTGGTATCTGGTGTACTTGCTGCTGTACATCATCGTGCTGGTGGCGCTGCAGCCGCTGCTGGCGGCGCTGCGCCCCCTGTTCCAGCACTTGCGCGGCTGGCGCTTGCTGGTCTTGCCTGCGCTGCCCACCCTTGCCGCCACGGTGTTCCTGAAAATGCGCTATCCGGAAACCCATGCGGTGGTGCACGACTGGTATGCGCACAGCATCTATTTCACCATGTTCGTGTATGGCTGGTGGCTGGGTAATGACAAGGGATTGTGGGCAGAACTGTCGCGCCTGCGCTGGCAGACGCTATGGCTGGGTCTGGGCGCGTTTGCCGTGTACATGGTATTTGACCAGATGTATTCGGAAAACCTGCTGACCTGGGCCTCGGCCGGCTCCTGGCCCATGCGCAACCTGTACATGTGGCTGGCCATCTGCGCCATCCTGGGCTGGTCGCACACCTTGCTGAATAAACCGTTTGCCTGGCTGCCATGGGCGCGCCAGGCCGTCTTTCCTTGGTACATATTGCACCAGAGCGCGATCGTGCTGCTGGCCTACTGGCTGGTGCCGTTAAAGCTGGGGCCCCTCCTGGAGCCGCTGCTGATACTGGCCGGCACAGTGGCGACTTGCTGGCTGGGGACCTCGCTGCTGATCAGCAAGGTGAACTGGCTGCGTCCCTGCTTCGGCTTGCCCGCCCGCCCAGGGCGGAACCTGGCGGCGGACACAGCCATGGCGGCGAACTAAGCCACCTTCTTCTCGTCGCGCAATTGACGGCGCAAGATCTTGCCGACGTTGGTTTTCGGCAATTCATCGCGGAACTCGATGTATTTCGGTTTCTTGTAGGCCGTCAATTCATGCTTGCAATGCTCGCGGATCTGTTCCACCGTCAGGTTCGGATCCTTGCGCACGACAAACACTTTCACGGCTTCGCCCGCGTTGGCGTCCGGCACGCCGATGCACGCGCATTCGAGCACGCCCGGGCACGATGACACAACGTCTTCCACTTCATTCGGATACACGTTGAAGCCGGAGACGATAATCATGTCTTTCTTGCGGTCCACGATTTTTACATAGCCGCGCTCGTCCATGACGCCCACGTCGCCCGTCTTGAAGTAGCCATCGGCCGTCATCGACTTGGCCGTTTCGTCCGGACGCTGCCAGTAGCCGGCCATCACTTGCGGGCCGCGCACGGCGATTTCGCCCGGCTCGCCCAGCGGCACTTCCACGCCGTCGTCGTTCAGGATCGCCACTTCCGTCGATGGGAAAGGCAAGCCGATGGTGCCCGTGAATTCCGTGATATCGACACGGTTGCCCGTCACCACGGGCGATGTTTCCGACATGCCATAGCCTTCGATCAGCGGGCAGCCCGTCAGTTTCAGCCAGCGTTCGGCCACGTTGCGCTGCAGGGCCATGCCGCCGCCATTGCACACCTTGTAGCTGGAGAAATCGAGCTTGGCGAAGTCGGCATTGTTCAGCAGCGCGTTATATAAAGTGTTGACGGCCGGGAAAACGACGATCTTGTGCTTGGACAATTCCTTGACGAAACCGGGAATATCGCGCGGATTCGGAATCAGCACGCACATGCCGCCCAGGCGCATGCCCATCAGGGCGCTGACCGTCAGCGAATAGATGTGATACAGGGGCAAGGCGCACATGAAGCCCATCGAGGTGGCGCGCATTTCAGGCGTCATCACGGGCGACATCCACGCCTCGTTCTGCAGCACGTTGGCGATCACGTTACGGTGCAACAGCATCGCGCCTTTTGAGACGCCCGTCGTGCCTCCCGTGTATTGCAGGAAGACGATATCGTCATGCCCCTGCTGCACGGGCTGCAAGGTCAGGCGCGCACCTTCGGCCAGCATCTTGTTGAAACTGATGGCGCCCGGCAAGGAAAATGCGGGCACCATTTTCTTGATCTTGCGCACGACGAAGTTGACGATCGTGCCTTTTAAACCGCCCAGCAAATCGCCCATGGTGGCAACGATCACGTGCTTGACCTGGGTATGCGGCAACACCTGCTCCACCGTGGTGGCGAAGTTTTCCAGCACGATGATCGCTTCGCTGCCCGAGTCGATCAGCTGGTGCTGCAATTCACGCGGCGTGTACAGCGGGTTGACGTTCACCACCGTGTAGCCGGCGCGCAAAATCGCCGCCATGGCCACCGGATACTGCAGCACGTTCGGCAGCATGATCGCCACGCGCGCGCCCGTCTTCAGGCCCTTGCTTTGCAGCCAGGCGCCCATCTGCTGCGACAGCTGATCGAGCTCGCGGTAGGTGAGGAATTTATCCATGCACACGAAAGCATTGCGGTCCGCATATTTCTGGAACGACTCTTCCAACAAATGCGTCACGGAACGGTATTGCGTGCAATCAATCTCTGCGGGAACGCCGTCCGGGTACGACTTCAACCAAATCTTGTCCATCTCGCCTCATCTTTATCTGTAAAAGGGATGCGCCTCCTGGCGCATCCACATTGTTTATGCTGCTATCTTTTTTTCGTCACGCAGGGCGCGACGCAAAATCTTGCCGACGTTGGTCTTCGGCAGTTCATCGCGGAACTCGATGTATTTCGGCCGCTTGTAGCCCGTGAATTGTTCCTTGCAATACGCGGCCAGCACTGCCTGGGTCAGGTTCGGGTCCTTGCGCACGACAAACACTTTCACGGCTTCACCCGAATGCTCATCGGGCACGCCCACGCAGGCGCACTCGAGCACGCCAGGATGGGCGGCGATAACGGCTTCGACTTCGTTCGGATACACGTTGAAGCCGGAGACGAGAATCATGTCTTTCTTGCGGTCGACGATCTTCACGTAGCCGCGTTCATCCATGATGCCCACGTCGCCCGATTTGAAATAGCCATCCGGCGTCATGACCTTGGCTGTTTCATCGGGACGGTTCCAGTAGCCGCTCATCACTTGCGGACCACGGATGGCGATCTCGCCCGTCTGGCCCAGCGGCACTTCCTTGCCGTCATCGTCGAGAATCGCAATCTCGGTCGACGGAATCGGCAAGCCGATGGTGCCGGAAAACACCGTGCTGTCGGCGCGGTTGCAGGTGGCGACGGGCGACGTTTCCGACAAGCCATAGCCTTCGATGATGGACACGCCCGTCGCTTGCAGCCATTTGTCATTGACGGCTTGCTGCACCGCCATGCCGCCGCCATTGGCGATCTTCAAGCCCGAGAAATCGAGCCTGGCGAAATCGGGGTGGTTCACCAGCGCGTTATACAGCGTATTGACCGCCGGCAGCAGATTGAACTTGTACTTGCCCAGTTCCTTGATCAGGCCCGGGATATCGCGCGGATTGGGGATCAGGATATTCAGGGCGCCCACGCGCGTGCCCCACATGGCGCACGCCGTCAGGGCAAAGATGTGGTACAGCGGCAAGGCGCAGACGATGATCAGCTGCTCGCGGCTGTTCGGATCGAGCGCCGCGCCCGACCACGCTTCGCTCTGCAGCACATTGGCGATCACATTGCGGTGGCTCAAGGTCGCACCTTTTGACACGCCCGTCGTGCCACCCGTGTATTGCAGGAAAGCAGCGTCGTGGATGCTCAGCTCGACGGGCGTGAGTTTCATGCGGCTGCCCAACGCCAGCGCCTGCTTGAAACGCATGGCGTTCGGCAAGGAATACGCGGGCACCATCTTCTTGACGTTGCGCACGACAAAATTGACGAGCATGCCCTTCAAACCACCGAGCATCTCGCCCATGCTGGCGACGACGATGTGCTTGATGGCCGTCTTGCTCAACACTTGTTCGAGTGTATGGGCGAAGTTTTCCAGCACGATAATCGCTTCGCTGCCCGAATCGTTGAGCTGGTGCTCGAGTTCGCGCGGCGTGTACAGCGGGTTGACGTTGACCACCGTGTAACCGGCGCGCAGCACGGCGGCAATGGCCACCGGATACTGCAGCACGTTCGGCATCATCAGGGCGACTCTGGCCCCCTTTTTCAAGCCACGGCTTTGCAGCCAGCCACCCAGCTGGCGCGAATAGGTGTCGAGTTCGGCATAGGTGAGAAATTTGTCCATGCAGACATAGGCATTACGGTCCGCATATTTTTGAAACGCTTCTTCCAGCAAATGCACCAGCGAACGATATTGATCAGGATCGATGTCGGCGGGAACGCCGGGAGGATACGACTTCAGCCAAATTTTTTCCATCCTGTGCCTCTTGTCTCGAATAATCGTGGGGGAGCCGGCGCAGCCTGCCGGCGCGGATCATCGCTGCGGATTCTGTCGTCCTGCAGTCAGTTTGAGCATTCTGACGAGCAATTGCTCTATGCTACTAATGCGATGCTATCGGGCGCCGCGCTTCCATGCAAGCGCTTTCAACAGTATTCGAGCAGCAACTCTAGGGCCTTTTTATGCTGCACTGCAGCATGATAAATACACTGTTACCGAATCGCTTGCCTCGCCGTACGGGACAATCTTTACGGGTCAGGGGCTGGACAATTGTTCCAGCGCATGCCTGCGCTCAGGCTTCTTGATCTGGGCCATTGTGTGCACTGCAGCATAAAAAGCACGAAAGTTCTTTTTTTCTTCCAGCAATTTTTTGAAGGCAGGCAAAAATTCATTGTAGGTCGACACGGAAGCGAGGTGCGCATTGCTCAATGGCTGCTCGAACCAGCGGTCGTAACCGGCAAAACCACCCCAGTTTTGCTTGAGCACCTGATACGCGTCTTGCAATGCCGCAAACACCTGCGCCTTGCGCGCGCGCTTCTCCGCCTCGCTGGCGTCGCTTGCATACACGGCCTCCAGCTTGCCCCGGTATGTCAGCAGCAAGGCCAGGAAATCCTGGCGCCGCCCCGCGTACTGGGCGTACGACGCGCGCATGGCGTCATTGCCCTCGCGCGCCAGCCAGCGCTGCACGCCCGCCTCTTCCACGGCACCGGCAAACGATTCGTTGAAGGCCGAATCGCCGGGCACGTAGACCACCTGGTGCGCCAGTTCATGGAAGATCAGGCGCGCCAGTTCCGCATCGTTGTAATTGATAAAGGTCGACAGCAAGGGATCGTCGAACCAGCCCAGGGTGGAATACGCGGGCACGCCGCCCACCTGCACGTCGTAATGCTGCGCGCGCAACTCGTCGGCATACGCGAGCGCTTCTTCCTTGCTGTAATAGCCACGATAGCTGACACAGCCGGCGATGGGAAAACACCATTGCAGCGGCTGCAGCGACAGTTCCGGCGTGGCCACCACGTTCCACAGCACGAACGGGCGCCGCAGGGCCGCGTAGTTCTTGTAGCTGCCATTGTCGGGCAAGTCCAGCTCGCTGACGGCAAAGCGGCGGATCTGCTGCGCCCTGGCCAGGCGTACTTTCAGGCGCGGTTCGGTGGCCGGGTCATCGAGCCAGTCGCCGATGGGCCGCGCGCCGGACCACAAGGCATATTGCCCCTGCGCCGCCTGCGTGTAGTAGCGCAGCTGCGTGCAGCCGCCCAGCGACAGGCACAGCATGCCGACAAGCAAGCGGGCTGGCCAGCGCAGCATGTCAGGCAACCTTTTCCACTTCGACCAGCGTATCGTAGAAGGTCGGCGCGCGGCCCATGTCCGTCAGGCGCTGGCTCGTCACTTCATTGGCGTTCTTGCCATCGCTGGCGAGTTTCTTCCACCACACGGACAAGCCCACCACCAGGCCTTTTCTCGCCTTGTCCGTCACCCTGGCCTTGGCCACAAAGCTGCCACGGTCATTGAAGATGCGCACCATGTCGCCGCCCGCGATGCCGCGCGCGGCGCCATCATCGGGATGGATATCGAGGTGCGGCTCGCCCTCTGCCGCGCGCAGGCTTTTCACGTTCACAAAGGTGGAATTGAGGAAATTGCGCGCCGGCGGCGAAATCATGGCCAGCGGGTAGCGCGCCGCCAGCGCGGGATTGCTGGCCAGCGATTCGTGCGGTGCGATATACGTCGGCAAGGGATCGAGTCCCGCCTGCGCCATGGCTTCCGAATACAACTCGCACTTGCCCGATGGCGTGGGGAAACCGCCCGCGGCAAATGGTGCCTCGGGCATGGCCAGCTTTTGCCAGCCCGTGCGTTTCAGCGATTCCCAGTCGAAATGCACGGCGCGCGCATCCGTCGCATCGAAGGCCTTGGCCGCCAGCGCATCGTCGCTTTCCTGGAAGCACGGATCATCAAAGCCCATGTATCGGGCCAGCAGGCGGAAGATTTCCGTATTCGCCTTCGCTTCGCCCAGCGGCGCCACGGCCGCATTGTTCGCCATCATGTACAAATGGCCATAGGTGGCATGCGCATCGACGTGTTCCAGCTGCGTGGTGGCGGGCAGCACGATGTCGGCGTAGTCGACGGTATCCGTCTGGAAGTGTTCGAGCACGACCGTAAACAAGTCTTCGCGGGCAAAGCCCTGCGCCACTTTCGAGGAATCGGGCGCCACCGCCAGCGGGTTCGAGTTGTAGACGATGACGGCTTCCACTTGCGGGCCGAACTCGGGCGAGCTGGTTTTCAGCAAATCGTCGCCGATGGTGCTCATGTTGATGGTGCGCGGCGTGCCTTTGAGCAAATCAGGGCGCTGCAGGGCCTTGCGGTTGACGGGAAAGGAACCCGAGCTCGACAGCTGCATGCCGCCCGCTGGATGGCGCCAGGCGCCCGTCAGGGCCGGCAGGCAGGCGATATTGCGCACCGCCATGCCGCCACCATGCACGCGCTGCACGCCGTAGTTGGTACGGATGGCGGCGCCCTCGCCAGAACGGCACGCCCGGCCGTACAGGCGCGCCAAGTCCACCACTTCCGTGGCCGTGATGCCGCACACCTCGGCCACACGCTCGGGTGGCCACTCCAGGGCCCGCTGTTTGAGTTCCGCATAGCCCACGGTGTAGCGGTCGATATAGTCCTGGTCAACCAGGTTTTCCGTGATCAAGACATGCATCAAGCCCAGCGCCAGGGCCGCATCGGTGCCGGGCAGCAAGGCGATATGCTGGTGGCATTTTTCGGCCGTCAGCGAGCGATATGGGTCGATGGCGATCAGGGTGGCGCCATTGCGCTTGGCTTCCTGGGCGCGCATCCAGAAGTGCAGGTTCGAGGCGATCGGGTTGCCACCCCAGATGATGATCAATTTCGCATTCTGGAACTGTTCCAGGTCCGTGCCGATGCTGGCACCCACCGTGTAGCGGTAGCCCGTGGCGCCGGCCGAGGCGCAGATGGTGCGGTCCAGCAGGGAGGCACCGAGCTGGTTGAAAAAGCGCGACGACATCGACTCGCCCTGCACCAGGCCCATGGTGCCGCAGTAGCTGTACGGCAAGATCGCCTGCGGATCGCGCGCGGCGATCGGTTTCAAGCGGGCCGCGATGGTCTGCAATGCTTCTTCCCAGCTGATGCGCTCGAACTTGCCCTCCCCCTTCTTGCCCACGCGGCGCAGCGGATGCAGCAGCCGGTCCGCATGGTAGGTGCGTTCCGTGAAGCGCGACACCTTGGTGCACAGCACGCCAGCCGTGGTCGGGTGATCAGGATCGCCCTTGACGGCTGTTGCCATGCCATCGGTCACGGTGACCAGGAGGGCGCAGGTATCGGGGCAGTCGAGCGGGCAGGCGGCGCGCACTTGGGTGGTGGTCATGGTGCAATCCAAAAACGTTGGGGGAAGGCGATACTGTAAACCATTCCGCCCGCTTGCTGTTGGCGCCATGGCAAGCTGGTCCGTGCGCTGGATTTACCCTGCAAACAAGGGCTACAATGCACTATTAGCCGCGCCTGTTTTTGATCAAACAGCCACGGTCCGGCGCGCCATACATTGCAGCGTGCCAGCATCCACAGGAGAGTTCCATGAAACTAGTTGATCCCATCTTGGCGTTTCAATCCGAGCTGCAAGGTATCCGCCGCGACCTGCATGCGCACCCCGAGCTATGCTACGAAGAACAGCGCACCTCGGACGTGGTCGCCGCCAAACTGACGCAATGGGGCATTCCCGTGGTACGCGGCCTGGGCCGCACTGGCGTGGTCGGCATCATTCAGCATGGCACCTCGACACGCGCCATCGGCTTGCGCGCCGACATGGATGCCTTGCCGATGCAGGAAATGAATACCTTCGAGCATGCTTCGCGCCACCCGGGCAAGATGCACGCCTGCGGCCACGACGGCCACACGGCCATGTTGCTCGGTGCCGCCCATTACCTGGCGCAACACCGCCATTTCGACGGCACCGTCTACCTGATCTTCCAGCCGGCCGAAGAGGGCGGCGCCGGCGCGCGCGAAATGATAGCAGACGGCTTGTTTAGCAAGTTTCCCATGGATGCCATTTACGGCATGCACAACTGGCCCGGCGCCGAAACAGGCACCCTGAGCGTGGTGGAAGGGCCGATGATGGCGTCGAGCAATGAATTCCACGTCACCGTCAAGGGCAAGGGCGCGCACGCGGCCCAGCCCCACAAAGGCATCGATCCCGTGATGGTGGCCGTGCAAATCGCGCAAAGCTGGCAAACCGTCATCACGCGCAACAAGAGTCCGCTCGACACGGCCGTGCTGTCGATTACGCAAATCCATGCGGGCAGCGCCACCAACGTGATTCCCGACGATGCCAGCCTGGTCGGCACCGTGCGCACCTTCACCACGCCCGTGCTGGACCTGATCGAAGAACGCATGCGCGACATCGCCGTGCACACGGCCGCCGCCTTTGGCGCCGAAGTCGAGTTCCACTTCAAGCGCAACTATCCGCCGCTGGTCAACCACGCGAAAGAAACGGCGTTTGCCATCGAGGTGATGAAAAGCGTGGTGGGGGCCGACAAGGTCAACGCGAATGTCGAACCGACCATGGGCGCGGAAGATTTTGCCTTTTTCCTGCAAGAAAAAGCCGGCTGCTACATCTTCATCGGTAATGGCGATGGCGAGCACCGCGATGGCGGCCACGGCCTGGGCCCGTGCGTCTTGCACAATGGCAGCTACGACTTCAACGACCATCTGCTGCCGATCGGCGCCAGTTTTTGGGTCAAGCTGGCCGAAGCGAGCCTGCCCGTCACCTGAATCAGCTCAACTTGTCCGGAGCAGCGCCCAGGCGCTGGCCCGGATTCAACGCTTCCAGGGCCAGCAATGCTGCCGCATGGTCGGCCGTCGGGTACGTTTCGGCAATGGTTTCATAGCGCTGCGTCACCAGTTGCGTCACAGGCAAGGTAACGTGGGCAGCCTCGGCCGCCGCGAGGATATTGTGCATATCCTTGATCTGGCTCTTCACCTGGCCACCGGCAACAAAATTGCGCTCCAGCATGCGCTGGCCATGTACCTCCAAAATCTTGCTCTCAGCAAAACCGCCGCGGATGGCCGCGCGCACGGCAGCCGCATCCGCGCCAGCCGCTTGGGCCAGCAACAGCGCTTCGGCCACGATGGTCAAGGTGGCGCCGACGATCAGCTGATTGCACAGCTTGGCGACCTGGCCGCTGCCAGCCGGGCCTACCAGGGTCGGGCGACCCATTGCCGATAAAATCGCTTCAACCTGAGCATAATCGCCCACGCTGGCGCCGGCCATGATGGCCAAGGTACCCGCCTGCGCCCCGCCGACGCCGCCCGACACGGGCGCATCGATGAAGGCATGGCCTGCCGCGTGCAAAATGGCATGAAATTGCAGGGCTTCCGATTGCTTGGTGGAGCTCATGTCGATCCACAGCGCCCCTGCGGACAAGGCCGGCAGCGCCTCTTGCAGCACCTGTGCCACGATGGGACCGGCTTCCAGCATCGAGATGACGACGTCCGCGCCATTGACCGCCTCAGCTATGGAAACGGCCGGCTGCGCCCCTGCCGCACGCAGAACTTGGGCCTTGCTGTGCGTGCGATTCCAAATTGTGACAGAATATCCAGCGCGCAGCAGGCACCGGACCATCGGATCCCCCATCAGACCGATACCGAGAAATGCGATTTTTGTAGACAATATCAATTCAACCTCTGAAATCAAACAGGTGGCGGGAGTAGTGTGCAAAACTAGGTGCCTGCGCAAACAAGACAAGCCTATCGGCCAATTTTACGATGAAAGCCCCTATGTTCTTCAAGAAGAATCTCCTCAAATCCATCACCGCCGTTGCCGCCTTGGCCGCGATGCAATCGGTACTCGCTGCGGACGGCAAACTGATTGATTCCGCCTACGCCGAATACGCAAATGGCACCAGCACGCAAATGATACGTGTGGGTGCCACTTCGGACTGGGATAAAGCCTGGTTCAAATCCAACGGCACGCAATTGAGCGGTTACTGGGATGCCAGCTTTGGCGCATGGCGTGGCGATCGCTACCGCAATGTTCCCGGCGCAACACAAAGTCTGGTTGATGTCGGTTTCACGCCGGTGTTCCGCTTTGAAAATATCAGCAAGAAAGGTTTGTATGCCGAAGGCGGCATTGGCGTGCACATGCTGTCGAAGCTGTATGACAATGACGACTACCGCCTGTCGACCCACTTCCAGTTCGGCGACCACGTCGGCATCGGCTATGTCTTCGACAATAACTGGGAAGTCGCTGCCAAGATCCAGCATTTCTCGAATGGTGGCTACAAAAAGCCGAATACAGGCGTCAACTTCCTGAACCTGAAAGTGGCGTACCATTTCTGATGGAGTGGCGCAGATGAAAAGGCAGCGCGTAGCGCTGCTTTTTTTACGCCTGTTTGCTTGGCAAGAGAAACCGCCAGACGAAAAAAAACCCCACCATCGCTGGCGGGGTTTTTCTCTTACTGCGTATAACAAG
>NZ_LT607550.1:0-204 GCF_900095235.1 Janthinobacterium sp. UMAB-60 | reverse complement strand
CTGGCGTCCCCAAGGGGATTCGAACCCCTGTACTCACCGTGAAAGGGTGATGTCCTAGGCCTCTAGACGATGGGGACCGCGGAACTTCCAAACAACATCTGCACCACTTCAACGACTAACAAAACCTGACTGCGATTTTGCTGCTGGTGGAGGTAAGCGGGATCGAACCGCTGACCTCTTGCATGCCATGCAAGCGCTCTCCCA
>NZ_LT607549.1:0-208 GCF_900095235.1 Janthinobacterium sp. UMAB-60 | reverse complement strand
AACGACGACGCCATCGTGGATATCTTGCGCGGGCAGATACGCCTGCGCGAGGAAATAGCCACGCTGCTGGTAATAGCTGGCAATCTTGCTGGCCATGGCGCGCAGCTCGCCCAGGGTCAGCTCGCTACCGGGCACGAAACCCGTGGCGGCGAGCAGTTCGCTCTCGGCAAAGACGGGCGGCGCCGTCACCTGCAGGCGCTGCACCGTG
>NZ_LT607548.1:0-208 GCF_900095235.1 Janthinobacterium sp. UMAB-60 | reverse complement strand
CACGGTGCAGCGCCTGCAGGTGACGGCGCCGCCCGTCTTTGCCGAGAGCGAACTGCTCGCGGCCACGGGTTTCGTGCCCGGCAGCGAGCTGACCCTGGGCGAGCTGCGCGCCATGGCCAGCAAGATTGCCAGCTATTACCAGAACCGCGGCTATTTCCTCGCGCAGGCGTATCTGCCGGCGCAAGATATCCACGATGGCGTCGTCGTT
>NZ_LT607547.1:0-209 GCF_900095235.1 Janthinobacterium sp. UMAB-60 | reverse complement strand
GTAGAGCGCAACCTTGCCAAGGTTGAGGTCGAGAGTTCGAGCCTCTTCTCCCGCTCCAGTTTTCTGGATCGTGTCATAGGTAAAAACAGCAGATGCAGCAAAAAGTAGTACTGGCGATGTGATAGAGCTTCTGATACAATGTTGTCCACTGCGGGAGTAGCTCAGTTGGTAGAGCGCAACCTTGCCAAGGTTGAGGTCGAGAGTTCGAG